>JBJKQL010000162.1:0-39950 GCA_046705265.1 Ferrovibrionaceae bacterium | reverse complement strand
TTCTGAGCCTGAACCAATTCGAGAAAACCCCGCTCGATACGCTGCTTTCGCGAACCGTCGAGGCGCCGGAAAGCACTCAGTCCGCCAACCAGCTGATTTTGTTCGAATAACGTTGGGACAGCCGTGGTTGTGCATATTGATCAAGAAGTCGGGCCAGGCTGAATGCAAGCCGCTAGAAGTAGTTCATGATCGCTGCCATGGGAGCGCTTAACGGCAGCGTGATCTGCAATACCACTGACGCGGCGGCAATTGCCGCAACAATACAGAATGCGGTAAGGGCGTTCCTCCGCAGGGTGCGCCAGAAATTTCCTTTCGGCTGCGCTACAAAGGGCAACAGCACCGCAACCACGAATGAGATGAGCAGGAATCCGCGCCCAACGTAGACGACATAGAGGAATATGGCGCACGCGACAATGAGGAACGGCACAGCGCTGCGGAACATATTCGCTTTGAGACCAAGATCGAAGAAACGATGGCCGTCAACCGCCATCGAGCGCATATCCAGAATGCTGCCGACGGTCAGGAACAGCCCTCCTACCGCCATAACGCTGAGGTAGATTGTCGGGAAGACCGCCGCGTCATGCAATGACCTGAGATCGGAAAACAACAGGATCGCAACGGCGAACAGCATGGCGCCAGCACCGACGAGGGCGTCCGTGGCCAGATCCGTCGGCGCTTGTTCACGCGCGCTTGCCGCGCGTTTGAAACGGCGAAACTCGTGGTACGCGCCTACGATAATCGTGACCGCCAGCAAAGCGACAAGCCCGGCTGCTATGGGCCGTTCGACCAAAAAGTAGTGGGTCAACCCCGAGCCGGCGCTCGAAATCGTCAACGCCTCGAGAAAATTGCGCTCGCAAATTTTTCCGAGAATGAGTCCGAGGATGACAGTGATCGGCCGTATCTCTACCTCGCGCAAAAAGAACACCGCAACGCCCAGTACGAACATGATGACCACATCGTCAAGGCTGTTGCGGAGCGTGTACGACCCAAATACGGATAAAAGCAGAACACCGATGCCGAGGTAATGATCCGGCAAGGACGTGATTAGCTTCGCCACCGGACGCGCGAGCACGATCCCCAAGGCCCAAGTAGCGAACACGGCGAGCAATAATCCAGCGATAAAGGTGTACACGACATCCGCGTACTGTGTGTAGACGCGCGGTCCGGGAACGATGCCATGGATCAGCAGGACCCCCATCATCGCCGCGGCCGTGGGGCTGCCAGGAATGCCCATTGTCAGGAGTGGCACGAGCGCCGGACCCACCGTCGCATTATTGGCTGTTTCGGGCGCCACCACGCCTTCGGAGATTCCGGTGCCGAAGTTTTTCTGGTTCGGAGAAAACCGGCGCGAGAGTTCGTAGGCGAGCGGCGCAGCAACCTGGGCACCGGTACCAGGGATTAGGCCAATAATAACGCCGACGATATTGCTGATCACCTGTGTACGGAAATAACTCGCCGCCTCGACGATTGAATGTAGTGCCTCGCGCAGGGCACTACCCTCAACCGGCTGCATTTCCCACATTTCTTTCGCGGTGGACGGCCTGGACAGAAGTTTCAGCACTTCGGGAATTGAAAACACCCCGACCAATGCCACGATGACGTTGACGCCTCCGAGCAGCACGGGTGAAATGACAAAACGCTCAGTTGCGGTAACGGGCGCGATGCCAATGCTCGACACAAAGAGGCCAAAGCCAATCCCAATCAATCCCTTGAGAAACGACCCACCGCCTGCCAGCGCGACCACGACCAGCGCCCACATGATGACGAGAAAGACTTCCGCCGGCCCGAACCGGAGGGAAAACGCCGCGAATGGCGGTCCAAAAAACAGCAGAATCGCCATGCCGACGAGGCCTCCGATCATCGACGACGAAAACGCGAGATAGATCGCCTTGTGTGCAAGTCCCTTCTGCTTCATCGGGTAGCCGTCGAGCATCGTCGCAATCGAAGCCGGCGCACCAGGAATATTGATCAGGATCGCCGATATGGATCCCCCTGCGACGGCGGAAAAATAGACCGAGCCAAGCAGGATGAGCGCGGCCGTTGAACTCATATACATGGTGAAGACAAGCAACAGAACGACGGCCAGTCCGGGCGATATGCCGGCGAGGGCGCCCATGATGAGGCCGTATAGGCTGCCGCCCAGAACGTATAGAAGATTGGCGCCCGAAAGAGCTTCGGGAAGCGCTACCAGAAACTGATGCATGCCTACCCCGTATTTATTTTCTCAGCCCCAGGCCCGTCGCTGCCCCGATGTTTGGCGCATGAACTCGTCTCCGGCACCGTCGGCCTGACGCCAAACCATGTTATCTCTAGTCGGTCCCACTCGCCGCCGACGTTGCCGGCCCCCTGAGGTCGCGCGTCTCTCCGCGCCAGGGGGCCGGCATTCTTCTTCTTCCTCCTAACGAAGCGAGTTTGCCGAGGCGTGTTTCGGAATACGTCCGTCTAACGTCCGCTTCCTCACTTAACGACCTTTAGAGCCATTAGCAGCCCATGCACTTTCTTATCGGCCCGCTTCCAGAGCTTCACCGTCTGCTGGTGGTCCAGCACGTACATCGGGCTGTCTGCGGTCTTCATTTTCGCCCGGACCTTGGGATCGTTCCACATCTTGACCAATGCCTCAGACAGTTTCTTGATGACCGCAGGTGGCGTTCCCGCGGGAGCCATGACGCCGCGGAAATTGACGCTCGCCGCGTCGCTGACCGGGTAGCCGAGTTCCGTGAGCGTCGGCACGTTGGGCAGGAAGCTGTCTCGTTTATGGAAAGCAATTGCCAGGATTCTGAGATTGGCGCGGTTACGTGTCGCGTCGGAGAGATTGTTGAAGCCCGCGCTGACTTCGCCGGCAATCACGGCACGCAACGCCGGCACACCCCCGGCATAGGGAACGTATGTGGCCTTGAAGTGGGCAGATTGTTCGAACTGGATCAGAGCGAGTTGGTGCTGCGTGTATTTACCGGCACCGGAGAATGTCAATTTCCCGGGATGCGCCCTCGCGTAAGCAACCAGCTGTTTGGCAGTTTTGAACGGGCTGTTTTTCGGCACAATCAAGGTTGCCGGATCAGCACCCCAATTCGCGACGGGAATGACGTTGTGGATGTTGTATTTAGTATTATACACATAATGCTGCGCAAGAAATGATGGAATGTTGTAGGCGGCAAGCGTATAGCCGTCGTGCGGCGCAGTCGTAACGAATTGAGTCCATCCAACCTGCCCGCCAGCGCCGGGGTGATTCACCACATAGATCGGCTCCCCGACATACTTCTTCGCGAGCGAGAGCACGATGCGCGCCTGCAAATCAGTCGCCCCACCTGGAGGATATTCAACGGAGATTTGAATCGGCTTGGTGGGATAGGCATCCCCTGCCAGCGCCCGCCCGGCAAAGGCGGCAACGCCAATGGCAACGACAGTACCAGCAACCAACAAGGAGCGCCACTTGCTCCGCGACATCTGTGGTATTTGCATGGGGTTTCCTCCGCATCTTTTCGGTTGGATTCTTTTTCTCTAGAGTTGCGCTTATCCTCTAAATCTGCGTCATTGATCGCTCCTTGTCATTTGTTTGCTTTAAATGGGATTGTCGCGATTTGCTCCCGTCATTCATGGCGATGGCGGTCCCCACTCACGCTCTCTTCATTTCAAGGTGCTTTGCCCGAGCCTTTAGGGCATCGACAATTCCCCGTGGCGTGTCGGCAACGGTGACGCCGGCCCGCTCAAGCGCGGCCCGCTTGCTGGTGTAATTTCCGGCGTTGCCGGACACGATCGCGCCGGCATGGCCCATACGCTTACCCTCCGGGGCGGAACGGCCGGCGATAAACGAGACCACCGGCTTCCGCATCCCGGCGGCATAGGCGGCCGCCGCCTCCTCCATTGCCCCGCCGATCTCGCCCACCAGAACGACAGCTTCCGTCCGCTCATCCGCATCCAGGGCGCGGAGCGCCTCCTCTGTATTGGTGCCGATCATCGGATCGCCGCCGATGCCGATGAAGGCAGACTGTCCAAAGCCTGCCCGCGTAAGATTGAGACAGATCAGTGTCCCGAGGCTGCCGCTTCGGGAGATAACCCCGACTCGCCCGGGCCGGAAAATATTGGCGTTATGTCCAGGCATGATGCCGACGAAGGCTTCGCCCGGCGTCACCAACCCCGCCGTGTTCGGCCCGACGACGCGCGTCCCGCGCGCGGCAGCCTCGCCAAGAATGTCAAGCACGTCATGCGAGGGAATGTGCTCGGTGAGAATGACGAGACCGCTGATCCCTGCCTCGATCGCATCGAGCGCCGCAGAGCGCGCAAGCGCGGGCGGAATGAACATGACTGCGATATCAAAGGCCACTTTGGTCTTCGCCTCATGAACCGAGCCAAAGACAGGCAGGCCAAGATGGGTGGCACCTGCACGCTTTGGATTGACCCCGCCGACGACCTGGGTGCCGACGTCGACCATCTTTTCGGTCCAAAACGTTCCCTGCGTTCCGGTCATGCCCTGAACGAGGACGCGATCCTTCGCGCGCATGATGGGAAAGTCGGTCATCGCGACGCTCCGATCGCCGCCTGCACGGCGTCTTCCATGAAATCGAACGGTTCGGCACCGAGCTCCTGGCGGATCAATGCTACCGCTTCGTCCTCACCCGTGCCGTGAACCGAAAAGAACACCGGGACAGCTGGTTTCAACTTCTTCCAGGCCTCGACGACCCCCTTCGCCATCACATCGGTACGGGCGAAGGCCCCGCAGAAGTTCACCACTAGGCTTTTGACCTTAGGGTTAGCGAGCACGAGACTAAGCGCGATCTCCGCCCGGGTATAGGCTTCGCCGCCGATCTCGAGGAAATTGGCCGGCCCGCCGTTGTAATGCTTCACCACATCCATTGTGGTCATGGTCAGGCCGGCGCCATTCGCCAGAATGCCAATGGAACCTTCGAGTTCGATGAACTTGAGGTCGGCGGCGGCGCCGCGTGCCTCAAGATCCGTCCGCTGCTCGGGCGCGGCCACCGCCGCAAGGTCTGATTGTCGGTAGGCAGCTGCGTCATCGAGAATGAACTTGCAATCCAGGGCAACCACCGCGCCATCGGCGAGAAGCGCAAGCGGATTGATCTCGATGAGTTCGGCGTCGGTTTCGCGATAGCGCCGATAAAGCTTCACCAGAACATCGGCGACCCTCGCCTCGGCCTCGCCGAGGTCAAGCTCGTGGAGCATCTCTCGTGCAATGTTTTGGTCGAACGCGCCCGGCTGTCGGACGACGTGCCGGCGGAGCGCGTCCGGCCTCAAGGCTGCAATTTCCTCGATGTCCATGCCACCCTCGGCGGCAAAAAGCACGAGCGAGGCGCGCTCGCGCGGCTCATGCAGCACTGCGGCATAGAATTCGCGCGTAATGGACGCGGCTTGCTCTACAAGGATCGAGGACACCGCATGGCCACCGATGGCCATGTGGAGAATTTCATCCGCCGCGCGCCGCGCCTCTTCAGCGGTCGCGACCACGCGTATGCCGCCGGCCTTCCCACGTTTTCCTGTCGGCACCTGTGCCTTAACGACTGTGCGCCCGAGCCGACCTACTACCGTAGCGACTTCTTCAGAGGTCCGACATAAGACTCCGTCCAACAAACGAATTCCTGCCGGCTTCAGAACTTTCGTCTTTGCCGCATACTCATTCAAGATCATAAACCGCCCCATCGAAACATTGGGTCACGCACAACTTTCCGCTTCGTCAATCCAGGCAGATGCGAAAAAGCGGTCGCCGTTTGCCGGCAGTCGACGTTTGCTGGCAAACGACAACCGCCGTGTCCTTTGAACTGCACGACGCATCACGATACTGTCGAGTGCAAAATCGCATTTTCCCCCGCTGGCTCCTGGCCTTTCTTTGCGGCTTTGTCGGAGTATTTGACTGTGCGCCCGTTCAGCGACGGCGATCCTCCATCGGCTTGTCAGCAACAAGGCACGCAAGTGCGATCGAGGCAAGTCTTGCTTCCGGGGGATCGGATCGCGAGGTAAGCACGATCGGAACCTTCGCCCCAAGAACAACTCCAGCCGCAGTCGCGTTCAGCATATGAACCATCGCCTTGAACAGCACGTTTCCCGTTTCGATATTTGGCACGACCAGGATGCTGGCACGTCCAGCCACGGGATGATCGGAAAGCCCCTTGATCCGCGCTGCGGTAGGCGACAGCGCCAGATCGAGTGCAAGCGGGCCAGCGATATGAGCCCCGCAATCCGATGCCTCCGCTTGAAAACTCACCGCGAAGTCGGCGGCCGCGACCGAGGACGGCATTGCCGGATTGATTTCTTCGGTGGCCGAAAGCAAGGCAATGCGCGGCGTGGTGAGACCAAGCGCCCGCGCCACGATGATGGCATGGCGCACGATACAACGGCGGGTTTCGTCGTCGGGAGCAACATTCAGCGCCGCATCCGTGATCAACAAGGGGGCCGTCTCGCCGGTCCGAAGCATCGCGAAGACGTGACTCAGCCGGCGCCGGTCACGGAGACCGCCACGGGGATCCAGCACCGCGCGCATCAGCACGTCGGTATGGAGATGGCCCTTCATGAGGGCTTGCGCGCGGCCGCTCTGGACCACGCCGACCGCGGCTCTGGCCGCGCCCGCCTCGTCCGATGCGGGAACGATGGAACAGCTGCCGAGCGTGAGCCCCACGGCCTCGGCCGCGAGACCTATCTGGCCGGGATCACCGACCAGGATCGGCCGAACGAGTCCCAGCGCCTCGGCCCAGGCGACGCTTTGGAGGACGTGCGCCCCATGGGCCGCGGCGACCGCCACGGAAACCGGTCCCGATCGTTTCGCCGACAACAATAGAGACGGCGGACAGGGATAGGAGGGCGCCTCCGGCTCGAAGAGAGGTCCCGCCGCCAAGGCCTTCTCGCGCGTCAAAGATCCGAGCCCGACCGCCTCCTGACCCACGACCCGATACCTCCGTCAGGCCACCGTATACGCCGCATACTTCGGCAAGAGACGCTTCGGTTTGGACAACGCGTCACGGCGGAAGGGGTCGCCGAGTTCCTGGGTCACCATCATCTCAAGGATGGTCGTCTTGCCATCACGTTGCGCCTTGCATGCAGCCTCAAGCGCTGGACCTGCATCCTGTGCCCGGCCAACTACGACGCCTTCTGCCCCCATGGCGCGGGCGATACCCGCGAAGCTCGGGTTCTTCAAGTCGGTGCCGAGGAAACGGTGAGCATAAAAGTCCACCTGGTTCTTCTTCTCGGCTCCCCACTGCCCATTGTTGAAGACGACGGCAGTGACCGGCAGGTTCTCCCGCACGCACGTCAGTATCTCTCCAAAGCTCATGGTCCACGCGCCGTCGCCCACGTAAGCCACTGCCGGGCGTTCCGGCGCCGCAGCCTTCGCGCCGATGATGGCCGGAAAGGCGTAACCACAGTTGCCGAAACTCATCGCCGCAAACATGCTGCGCGGACGCTCGAAGCGCAAATAGGAGTTCGACACTGAACAAATGTTGCCAATATCGGTCGAAACCATCGCGTCCTTCGGCATGGTGCGCTCCATTGCCCGCAGCATCTCGCGTGGATGCATGCGGCCGTCGCTGCCGTCCGGCGCGACAGAACGGCTGAATTCGTCGGTTTCATGCGTCCATCGAGTAAGCTCGGCCTCCCAGGCCTCCTTTTCGCTCCGGATTACCTGCAGACGCTGATCGCGCGTCGAGCGGCCGGCCAAGTCCCGATTGCCCAAACGCTCGATCAGCGCGTCCGCGGCAGCTCTGGCATCGCCGCAGATGCCCACCGAAATCTTTTTGACCAGTCCGAGCATTTTCGGATCGGCGTCGATCTGGATGATTTTCGCGTTGCGCGGCCAATAATCCATGCCGTGCTGCGGCAATGTTCCGAACGGTCCGAGGCGGGTGCCGAGCGCCACCACGACGTCGGCCTGCGCGATCAACTTCATGCCCGCCTTCGAACCCTGGTAGCCAAGCGGCCCGCACCACAGCGGATGGCTCGCCGGGAAGCTGTCGTTATGCAGATAGCTGGTGACCACCGGCGCGCTTAAAAGCTCCGCCAGCGCGACACAAGACTCGACTCCATTCGACCCAATCACCCCGCCACCCGAGACGATCACCGGGAATTTTGCGGACGCGAGCAGCTCCGCCGCCTTGTTCAGGTTATCCGGACCGCCTGCGCCGCGCTCGACTTGAATCGGCTGCGATATCTCATAATCGTGGGCGCCATAGAAATAGTCGCGCGGAATGTTTAGCTGAGTAGGCCCCATTTCCAGCATGGCATAATCAAAGCAGCGCGCCGTAATCTCAGCCATGCGCCGAGGATTGTTCACATGCCCCTGGTACTTGGTGATCTTGGAGAAGATGGCGAGCTGCTCGGTCTCCTGGAAGCCGCCGAGACCCGTCGACATGGACCCCGACTCCGGCGTGATCGCCACAACCGGGCTATGCGCCCAATAGGCGGCCGCGATGGCGGTGACGAAATTGGTAATACCCGGCCCATTCTGTCCGATGCAGACCCCATGGCGGCCGCTGACCCGCGAGTAGCCGTCGGCCATATGGGCCGCTCCCTGCTCGTGCACCGTGGGAAGAAAACGGATGCCAGCCGCGGGGAATAAATCCAGGGCGTCCATATAGGCAGATCCGACAATGCCGAATACATCCTTGACCCCGTGTGCGGCGAGAGTTTCAACAAATGCTTCGCTCGGTGTCATCTGTGTCATGCACGTATCCTCTTTTGGCGCCTCTCGAGCGCTCTCAGTCATTGAATCAAGGCGCGTCACTCAAAGGCAAAGCTCTGGCTGAGCGCCTGCGCCGTGAGTAACAGCGTGTCGCGATGGCGGATCGCCTCTTCTACGGCCATTCGCGCCGCTGGAGCCTGAATGGCGACGCCGGCGCATATTTCCTGCTTGGCGTTGAAGATCGGGGCTGCCACGCAGATGACGCCGACGATGTACTCCTCGCGATCGATTGACAACCCCTCCGATGCGATCTGTTCGAGTTCGGTGCGTAGGACGCCGGCATCCGTAATGGTGTTCGGCGTAAACTGCCGCAAATCGAGCGCGTCGAGAAGATTCCGCCGACCGCGTGGCGGCAGATAGGCAAGAAACAGTTTGCCGATCGCCGTGCAGTGAAGCGGCACCCGCGAGCCGATGTGGAAATATAGACGGAGCGGCCAGTGCGTCGCCTCCACGCGATCGAGATAGACGATCTCTCCGCCTTCCAGGGCGCCGATGTTACAGGTTTCGTTGACCTGCTCGACCAGGGTATTCAGGATGATCCGGCGCGGCGCGTAACGCACCGAGGCGCGGATGACGTCGAAGGAAAAGTCCGCCAGCCGAGGCCCGATACCAACCCGGCGCGAAGCGAAATGGCGATGCAGCAATCCTTGTTCCTCGAAGCCCTCGATCATGCGATACACCGTGGGCTTCGGCAATGAAAGAGCCTCGGCAATATCGGACGCCGCCACCGGGCTTCCCGCCCGGACAACGTATTCGAGCACGCCAAATGCGCGCTGGAACACGCCCGCGCCGCGCTTCGCCGCCGGACTCGATTCCACGGCTCGCGCACCCGACCTCGCCCGCGCCACCCGTGTCCGAGGCTGTGATTTGCGCGTTATTCCATTCATTGAGCGTTTCCTTGTTGCATAATGATACAACGACCAGCTAGGGTCAACCACGATCCATTGGATGATCTAATTCGTCGCATTAGATAAGGTTCTGACCTCTATTTGTAGCTATTTCCGAGCGGGCGCAATGGCGTTTCGACGCCATGCTGGCGGCAGATCATTGCCGCAACCGAGGAAAGCACCACGGCATGGCGGAGCGCGGCCGTGAGATCGAGTTCTGTTGATGCGCGTTCATCCTATCCCCCGATGCGCTCAGCACAACCACTGAGTAGAATTATTTCTTATCACAGGGAGACAAAGCACAGTGAGGCGCACGGCGGCGAGTCACGTTGCGAGACCGAAGGAAGAATGGATTTAACGGGACGCGGGTAGGTTATGGAGGATCGGGCGGTCGTCCGCCGGGAGACCTTCGACTACGTAGTAGTAGGAGCGGGGTCGGCAGGGTGCGTGGTTGCTAACCGCCTCTCGGCTGATCGCTCTTGTCGTGTTCTCTTGCTCGAAGCGGGACCGCGGGATTCCTATCCGTGGATCCATATTCCAGTCGGCTATTTCAAGACCATGCATAATCCGAGGACCGACTGGTGCCTGAAGACCGAGCCTGACCCTGGGCTCAACGGACGGCGTCTCGCCTGGCCGCGCGGCCGTGTCCTTGGCGGATCGAGCTCGATCAACGGCCTGCTCTATATTCGGGGACAGGCCGAAGACTATGACCACTGGCGCCAGCTTGGATGTACGGGGTGGTCTTACGAAGACGTATTGCCCTGGTTCCGACAAGCGGAGGATCAGGAGCATGGAGCCGATACCTTTCACGGCGCCGGCGGACCGCTTGCGGTATCCGACCTGCGTGTTCGCCGCGACGTCTGCGATGCCTATATCGCGGCGGCAACGGCTCTCGGCATTCCTCGCAACGCGGACTTCAACGGCGCCACGCAGGAAGGCGCCGGGTATTTTCAGCTGACGGCCCGGAACGGACGACGCTGCAGCGCCGCCGTCGCATACCTGAAGCCGGTGGAGAGCCGGCCCAACCTGCGTATCCTTACCGATGCTCTTGTTCATCGACTCGTCGTCAAGGACCGCAAGGTGGTGGAAGTCATTTATGAAGTGAATGGGGCGATGCAGGCGGCAGCGATTGAGCGCGAGGCGATCGTCTCGGCCGGGGCTATCCACTCGCCGCATATTCTCATGCGATCCGGGATCGGACCTGCGGATCAGCTTCGACCGCTTGGCATTGAGATCGTACACGACCTCATCGGCGTCGGTGCCAACCTGCAGGATCACCTCCAGGCCCGGGCCGTTTACGCCTCGACCACCCCGACGCTCAACAACGACGTTAACAACCCGCTGCGGAAGATGGCGATCGGCCTTGAGTACATTTTGTTCCGCCGAGGGGCGATGTCTATGGGTGCGAGCCAGGTTGCGATCTTCGCCCGCAGCAATCCGCGGGTCGCGACGCCGGATATCCAGTTCCACATCCAACCCCTTTCAAGCGACGAACCGGGAAAGGGCCTGCACCGTTATGCCGCCTTCACCGCATCCGTCTGCCAGCTCCGGCCCGAAAGCCGCGGCTGGATCCGCCTTGCGTCCCCCGATCCACGGATAGCACCGGCGATTCATCCCAACTATCTCGCGACGGCGACGGACCAAACAACGCTTGTTGCCGGGATGAGACTCGCGCGCCGGCTGGCCGAAACGGCACCCCTCGATGCCTTCGTCAAGGCCGAGCTGGTGCCTGGCCCCGGGGTGCAGACTGACGAAGAGTTTCTCGACCATGCCCGCAACACGGCGACCACGATCTATCATCCGGTCGGCACCTGCAAGATGGGTACGGATGCAAAGGCTGTGGTCGATCCGCGGCTGCGTGTCGTCGGCATGGAAAATCTTCGCGTTGTCGATGCGTCGATCATGCCGACGCTTGTCTCCGGAAACACCAACGCGTCGACGATCATGATCGGCGAAAAGGCATCGGCGATGATCCTTGAAGACGCGCGCACCGCGATCATGATGGCGGCTCCCGGGCCCTCATGGGTGCGGCGCAGAGCGCCGCAGCAAAGCGCCCCTAGTCCCGAATAAGGAAGCCGCCGTCGCAGATTAAATTATGCCCGGTGATGAAATCCGAGGCGACCAGCGAGGTAATCGCCTGGGCAACATCTTCCGGCTGCGCGACTCGGCCACGCGGAATACGGCTTGCGGTTCTCTCCAGTGCCTTGGCATAGCGTTCCTCGCCAAGGCTTTCGTGCATCCACTGGCCAGCAACGAAACCGGCGGTGACGCAGTTGACCCGGATGGTTGGGGCAAGAGCACGGGCAAGAAACATGGTCATGTTGATGACGCCTGCCTTTGCGGCGCCATAGGCGATTGAGGATGACCCGACCGCCCGGATCCCGGCGATCGACGAGATATTCACCACCGCGCCGTCGCCCGCCTGCTGCATATAGGGAACGGCAGCCCGTATACAATAGAAGGTACCTTTGAGATTGACACCAATGTTGCGGTTCCAGACTTCCTCGGTCAAGCCATCGAGGTCCTCGAAGCGCACACGTATCGTCGTCGCCGCGTTGTTCACCAGAATGTCGAGGCGGCCAAAGGTGTCCGCTGCGCGCTGCATCATCGCCCGGCATTCCGCGTCGGAACTGACGTCCGCCTGACAGACCAGCGCCTTCGCACCGGCACGCTCCACTTCCTTGGCTACAGCCTCTGCCTTCTCGCGCGACTTGCTGTTGGAGTGGTTAATGACGACGCCGGCCGCGCCCATTTCGGCGAGCACGAGGGCCGTCGAGCGGCCGATACCTGCGGCCGATCCGGAACCGGTCACGACCGCCGCTTTACCTTTAATTTCCACGAGCATCCTCCCTTGAAACCGTTATAACAACAACTCACCGACGTGCGCTCTGCTGCCGGAATGGCGGTACAGACCTTGGCCGCTCCTCTCGGACAGCCGGACGCCCGCACCGACAAACGATCCGTCAGGTCGTCATCAGCCCGCCATCCACAGGAATGATCGCGCCTGAGATGAACGCCGCCACGTCCGATGAAAGGAACACGGCCAGCGCCGCGGTGTCCGAAGGTTTGGCAAGACGACCGATCGGAATACGTCGCACAATAGCGGCCTGCATGTCGTCTGGCATCACCGGCGACACCATTCCGGTATTTCCCGTAACCGCCGGCGCGATGGCATTGACATTGATTCCCATCGGCCCAAGTTCCCGTGCCGAGCCTTTGGTCAGCGCGGCGACGCCGGCCTTGCTGGTGCCATACAGAGTATTGCCGAGGGATCCGCCGCCCTTGAAAGCAGACACCGAGGCAATGTTGACGATCTTCCCGTAGCGCCGGGCAACCATGCCCGGCATCACCGCCCGGCAACAATTCAGCACGCCGGAAATATTAACCCGCTCAAAGGCGATCCAATCCTCCGGCGTCGAGTCAAGGATCGACGCCGTGCGCAAGATTCCGGCGCTGTTGACCAAAACGTCGATCTTGCCGTGGGTTCTTGCCGCGCCGTCGACCGCGGAAGCGATGGAAGCCGGATCCCCGACGTCGCAGGCGACGGCATCGGCGCGCGTGCCCTCGGCGCGACAAATCTCCGCCGCGCTCTCGGCTCTGTTGCGATCGAGGTCAGTGATAAAAATGTTGCAGCCTTCTGCCGCCAACATGCCGGCAATCGCTTGGCCAATGCCGGACCCTCCTCCGGTGATGAACGCGACCTTGCCGCCGAGGCGGAAATCCATCTTCTCAAACCGTCCGCAAACCGAGACGGTCGCGGGCTTCCTCAACCCCAGCCGGTCGACGTCCGAGCTTCGCCGCAACCTCAACCGCTTGGGCTACGAGCTCGGCGTTGCTGCGCGCGAGTCTCGTGTTGTCGTAGCGGAGATTATCCTCAAGTCCGGTCCGCACGTGTCCGCCATTTTCCACACACCAGCGTGCGACTTCGAGCTGCTGGCGGCCGATACCGGCCGCTTTCCAAGTCGCATCCGGCATCAGCTTTCGCGTTTCAGAGATCAAAAAATCGAATACCTCTCGCCGCGCCGGCATGGCATTGCGAATACCAAGGACGAACTGGATATGCAGCGGCGGCTTGAGCAGCCCACGATCAAGGAGCGCTTTGGCGTTGTAAAGCATGGCAAGATCGAACACTTCGATCTCGGGTTTGATATCGCTTTCCAGCATCGTCCTCGCAAGGCTTTCGACGAAATCCGGCGGGTTCTCGTAGATCTGTGTCGGAAAGTTGGTCGAGCCGGTGGCGAGAGAGGCCATATCGGGGCGCAAGGCTAGCGACCGTGCCCGATCGGCCATCGTTCGCCCACGCCCGCCCGTAGAAAATTGCACGATCATACCGGGGCAATGCTTGCGCATCCCCTCTTGCACCGCAGCGAACAACGCCGGATCGGAGGCCGGCGTCTCGTCCGGGTTACGCACATGGATATGAGCGATGGCGGCGCCGGCCTCATAGGCCTCGTGGATCGATTCGATCTGCTCGCTCGGGCTAATCGGCACGGCCGGATTATCCGCCTTCCTCGGCACCGCCCCGGTGATCGCAACAGTGATGATGACGGGTTCGCTCATAAGCCTTTACCTCGCATGCATGCCCCCATCATTTTTGAATGAAGTGGAAACTGGCAACGTCCCGGCACCGCGCCACGCCCTTAACGAGCGTCAACAACGGTGTTTCCACCAAGGGATATTCGGTGGCGATCGGGCCGGCCTCTTTGAGCGCGCGGTATTCATTCTCGCCGTAAAAGGCCGCAAGAAGAAGATCATCGTCCGAAGCGAAGGGCCCGCGCGCGCCCCGCACGCGGGGAATTCCCGGTTCGAGCAATTCGCCGGGGCGTTCCGTGACGGGCTTGGCGCCGTTCGCGACGCGATCGAAAACGTTTGGTTCGATTGGTCCCGCCACTTCGCCATAATAGCCGAGAACGTACTTTCTCACCTCGTCGGGTACCGTCGCATAGCGCTCGCCCGAGGTAACATTCAGCACCGCCTGCGTGATGACGAACTGCGCGAATGGACTGACGATGATCGGGTAGCCGAGGTCGCGGCGCACGCGAGCCGCCTCCTCGAGAATTTCGGGGAGCCTGTGCTCCATCTTCATCGCCGCGAGCTGGGAGCGGAGATTGGAGATCATGCCGCCGGGCATCTGGTGTTCGTAGTGGAACACATCGAATTCGGCGATCTCGCCGAACGGTTTGTCTTCCCGCTTTCCTATGAAACGGATGCGCTCCGCCACCTGGTCAATCAGCGCAAGATCGACGGAAGTCGGGAAGCCGGAGCGATTTAGATTCTTGACGAAAGTTTCAGTTGCCGGATGCGAGGCCCCGTTCGCAATCGGCGAAGTCGCCGTATGCACCACGTCCACACCGGCCTGAACCGCCCGGAACGCCGTATACGGGGCTAGCCCGGTCAAGCAATGAATATGCAACTGAAGCGGCACCTGACCGCAAGCCCCCTTAAGAGCCGGGACCAACGTCTCGACCCGGTCCGGGGTCAAAAGTCCGCTCGGATCCTTCAGGAACACCGCGTCAACGCCAAGCGCGACAAGCTCGCGGGCCTTGCGGGTGAAATATTCGTCGGTATGCACCGGGCTGAAACTGTAGACCACACCGCCGGCAACATAGAGTCCGACCTGTTTCGCTGCCCGCACCGGAACCTCGAGGTTGCGGATGTCGTTGAGCGCGTCATAGGGAGTATGGTAGCGAATGCCGTTCGCAAAAATGCGCTCCGCCGTCCGTTCGACGATGTCATCCGGAAAGAACTCGAAGGTGAACAGGCTCTGACCCCGAGTCATTACGATCAGGGGTGTCTCTTTCATCCAACCGCTGACGAGACGCATGCGTTCCCACGGATCCTCCTTGAGATAGCGGACGCAGACGTCGAACACCGCTCCTCCCGCGAGGTCGACGGCCTCAAAGCCCGCGCAATCCAGCAGCGGCGCAAGGGTCGATATCATCGCGGTCGTCATTCGTGTCGCCCACAAGCACTGATGCGCGTCGCGAATGGTCACGTCCACCAATCCGATGCGACGGGTATTGCTACTGTTCATAGATGCCGTCCCTCGTCGATCCAACGGGTGTGAATTTGGGCGTCGCGGAACTCCGTGCGCCGGATCAAGCGGGAATGGAACGGAAGCGTCGTCGCCACGCCTTCAACCCGGAACATCGCCAGGGCGAGTGCGGCGCGCTCTATGGCTTCATTCCGGGTTTCGCCGCTTACGATCAGCTTTCCCAGCATCGAATCATAATAGGGCGAAACATAAAAGTCGGCGTAAACGTGGCTGTCGAGGCGGATACCCGGCCCTCGGAATGGCGCCCAAACCGTGATCCGTCCCGGCGTCGGCCGAAAGCTGGCCTCCGCGTCCTCGGCATTGATGCGGAATTCGATGGTGCTAACCTGCGCTCGCGGCGGCGGCGAGGCAAACGACAGCGGTTTGCCATCAGCGACTCTGAATTGCTCCTGCACCAAGTCCACGCCCGTCATCAGCTCGGTTACGGGATGTTCAACCTGGATGCGCGTATTCATCTCGATGAAGAAGAAGTGGTCGCTCTCCAGATCATAGATGAATTCGACCGTACCGGCGTTGGTATATTCGAGAGCGGACGCGATCGTAACCGCCGCTTCGGTCATCTCGCGCCGCCGCGCCTCGCTCAGCGTCGGCGAGGGCGCCTCCTCGATCAGTTTCTGGTGGCGCCGCTGCACACTGCAGTCACGCTCCCAAAGATGGGTGTAATGACCGAACTGATCACCCATGACCTGGATCTCGATATGCCGCACGCGCGGGAAAAAGCGCTCCAGGTAGATCTCCGGATGACCAAAGGCTCCCTGCGCCTCGGCGGCAGCTTGCTGAAACAGAGCCTGGAATTCCGTTGGCTCCTGAACTACCCGCATACCCCGGCCTCCACCACCGGCCACTGCCTTGAGCAACAACGGAAAGCCAATATCGTCCGCCGCGGATTGGGCCGCCGCTGCGTCGGTAAAGCCGCCTTGCGAACCCGGCACGACCGGAACCCCAAGCCGCGCGACCGCACGACGCGCTTCCGCCTTATTACCCATCAGGGCGATGACTTCGGGAGCCGGACCGATGAACGTCAGGTTTGCCGCCCGGCATTTTTCGGCGAATCCGCTGTTTTCCGACAGAAATCCGTAACCCGGATAAACCGCATCGCAGCCGCTCCCACAAGCGGCAGCGATCAGCGCATCGGCATTGAGATAGCTAGCTTTGGGTACGGGCGGTCCAATGCAAACCGCCTCGTCCGCCGCGAAGACATGGGCAGAACCTGCATCAGCGCTGGAAAATCCGGCGACCGTCTGCAGTCCAAGTGCCCTGCAGGCCCGTGCCGCACGAAGCGCAATTTCGCCGCGATTGGCAATAAGGACCCGCCTCAATGCGCGTTCTCCCGGTCGACCGGCGCCGCTCGGCCGGCGCTTCAATGCCCATGCTTTAGATCAAAAAAAATCGCTGAACAAGAGGGTTCATCTTGTTTGATGAGTTTTTTGTGATAGCGTGACGAGATGGTCTAAGCGTTTCACGCTGCAACGATGATAGAGGAAACGACCAAGAATGCTGCGCTATGAGGATGTCGCCGAGGTGCTGCGGGTGATCGAGAGCAGTTCCTGCGAGGAACTCGTACTGGATACCGCAGACTTCAAGATCGTGGTGCGTCGACGGACCGCCGAAGCGACTGCGATTGGACGCACCGAGGACAAAGGACCGCAACCGGCTCCTGTCGCTCGTCTGGATAATTCCTCGGCGTCGCTCATGTCCGCGGTGCCGTCCCGGGCATCAACGAAATCCGTGGTCGATGCCGCGGCCGGGCTGAAGGCGATACGGGCACCCATGGTCGGGACGTTTTTCCGAGCCTCCGGTCCTGGGAAGCCCCCCTTTGTCGAGGTGGGCAGCGTCGTCGAAAAGGGGGATCAGGTGTGTCTGATCGAGGTGATGAAACTCTTCACGTCGATTTTCGCCGAGGAATCCGGCCGGATCGCCCAGATCTGCGTCAAAGACAGTGAGCTCGTAGAGTTCGGGCAACCATTGTTCGTTTTCGAACCGGCTTAGCATCTCCTCTGCCGCAATAAACGCAAAAGCTTGCGGCATTCGTGCTCGTCCACCTTCGGACATCCGCGTACGCATAGGCGACGCGGCGGGAGCCCTTGTGTCTGCGACCTCGCGCCCTACAAAGCCCCCGCCTTGGCGGTTCGGATCGCCCGCCACACCCGTTCCGGCGTCGCTGGCATGTCGATGTGCCGAATGCCGAGATCCTTCAACGCATCGACAAGCGCATTGATTACGGCAGGTGCCGCACCGACGGCACCCGCCTCGCCCGCGCCCTTGACGCCGAGTGGATTGGTGGTGCAGGGCACCTCATTCAGCTCGAAATTGAAGGCAGGGAGATCGTCGGCTCTTGGTAGGCAATAATCGGCGAAGGATCCGGTCAGGAGTTGGCCCTCCCGGTCGTAGACCGTACGCTCGAGAAGAGCCTGACCGATGCCTTGCGCGACGCCGCCGTGCACTTGGCCCTCTACGATCATCGGATTGATCACCCGGCCCATGTCGTCGGCGACGGTGTAGCCCACCACTGCGACGCGGCCGGTCACTTCGTCCACCTCGACCTCCGCGATATGACAACCGTTGGGATAGGTGCCGGTGGCCGTGGCGAAATTCGCATGGGCGTCGAGGCCGCCTTCAACCCCCGCCGGCCGACGTGTCGGATCGCGCACGATGGCGGCGAGTTCCATGATCGCAATCCCACGGTCGGTGCCAGCGATACGGAATGCGCCGCCATGGAATTCGATATCCGCCGGTGCCGCCTCCAGCACATGGCCCGCGATGTCCTTGCCCTTGGCGATGACGATCTCGGCGGTGGCAAGGATCGCGCCCCCTTCGGTATAAAGCGATTTTGCGCCCCCCGTACCGCCGCCGGATTTGATACGGTCGCTGTCGCCCTGGATGATGCTTATCTTGTCAGGCGGAACGCCGAGACGCTCAGAGACGATCTGGGTATAGGCGGTCTCGTGCCCCTGGCCGGTCGACTGCGTGCCGACCAACACGCTCACCGTGCCGTCGTCCTCAAACCGAATCTCGGCCGCGTCCTCGGTCGGCCCGGCTGTCGCTTCGAGATAATAGGCGAGTCCAATTCCGCGGCGAAGGCCTCGCATCTTCGAGTCCTCGGCACGTTTCGCGAAGCCCGCCCAACCGGCAGCACGCATCGCCATTTCCATCGTCTGGCGGAATTCGCCTGAATCATAGGTAAGATCAAAGACCGTGGTATAAGGCAAATCGGAAGCGGGAATGAAGTTTCGCCGCCGAAGCTCGTCCGGCGCGAGTTTCAGCTCCCGCGCCGCCGCATCGATCAGTCGCTCGGTTAGATAGTTTGCTTCCGGCCGGCCGGCGCCGCGATAGGCATCGACGGGAACCGTATTGGTGAAGACGCCTTTCACCGAGGCATAAGCAGTGCCGAACGTGTAGGTGCCGGCGAGTACATAATGGCCGAGGGCAGGAATGTAAGGCGCAAAGCTCGAGAGATAGGCTCCAAGATTGGCCAATGTCGCGACACGGAGCGCAAGAAACGCCCCGTCCTTGTCAAGCGCGATCTCGCCGATTGACAGATTGTCTCGACCTTGCGTATCGGCGAGAAAGGCCTCGCTCCGCTCCGACACCCACTTCACCGGCCGGCCGAGCCGGCGCGCGGCGAAACTGATCAGGACATGCTCGGGATAGAGAAACAGCTTCATGCCGAAGCCGCCACCGACATCCGGCGTGATCACGTGAAATTTATCCTGCGGTACGCGGAATATCACATCGGCCAAGAGCTGGCGCACGAAATGCGCACCTTGCGTATTGGTGTAAAGGGTAAACCGTTGGCTTGCGGTATCGTAATCGGCGATCGCCGCGCGCGGTTCCATGGCAGAGACAATGATGCGATTGTTCTCGACCTCGAGCTTGACAACATGCTCGGCCGCAGCGAAGGCGGCGTCGGTCTTCGCCTTATCGCCCCATTCCAGATCAAAACAGAGATTGCTCGGCGTCTCATCCCACACCGCGGGAGCCCGGCCGGCAAGCGCCTCGCGCATGTCGGCGACAGCGGGAAGCAGCGCATAATCGACCACGATCGCTTCCGCGGCATCGCGCGCTTCGGCCAGACTTTCCGCCACCACCACGGCCACCGGATCGCCGACATGGCGCACGCGATCCTTTGCCAAGGCTGGGCGGGGGGGATCAGCTCGTTGCGTGCCGTCACGATTTTCTAGCGGAATGACGCAGGGCAGAAGACCGATCTCCTCGGCCTCGATATCGCCGCCGGTATAGATGGCGATCACGCCAGGATATTTGCGTGCCGCCGTCGCATCAATACCGCCAATGCGGGCGCTTGCATGCGGCGAACGGAGAACATAGGCATAGGCTTGTCGCGGCAGCGAGATATCGGCCGTATAACGGCCCGTACCGGTCAGAAAACGCTGGTCCTCGACACGGCGCATGGATTGGGCGGCACCGAACTTGGTCATGAACGGATTTCTCCCGAAACGAATAAGCTGACGTTTATCCTGCTGGTGTTCGCGCGTTTTGCCCTTATATCAGCCGGGACAGGGGAAACAAAGATTCGCGAGCGCAGGCCAGAGATGCGGCGAAGGAATTGCCGTTGCTTTGCAGAGGCACGTGATATCATTGCCGCACTGTCGACCATGTCTTCGATCACGTCTTGCCTATAATTGCGTCAATGGAGGGGATTCCATGATCCTGGAAATTGCCGAGATCGAGATCAAGCCTGGGCTTGAGGCCGAGTTCGAGACTAACGTGGCGAAAGCGGCGCCGATTTTCTCCCGCGCCAGGGGCTGCAGCGGCATGGAGCTTCACCGCACGATCGAAAAGCCGAGCCGCTACCACCTCTTCGTGCAATGGCAAACGCTTGAGCATCACACGGTCGATTTTCGCAACTCCCCGGACTTCCAGACTTGGCGCGGATTGGTCGGCCATTGTTTCGCGATCCCGCCCGCAGTGGAGCACGCGACCCAGGTCGTGAAGGGTTTCTGATTCGATCCGTAACGAGATTCGTGAAACGAGGCGGATTGGTCGATCGGCTTCCTCAAGCCCTGCGGCGCATCCCAAGCATGTAGAAGAAAGCGGTGCCGAGGCCCCAGGCCGCGTTGACCAGAAGCCCGGTGATCAGAAGTCCCGCGCTCAGCTTGCCGGTAGGAAGACCCTTCAGCGGCATGACGATGAAGCGGTAGGCGAGCGTCGGCAGAATGGCACCGAATAGTGTCGCTCCCAGCCAATAGCCGAGCCACCGCGTGAGCAGGCCTTCGCCGAACCCATAGACGATACCCCAAACACCGCCCCAAAAGGCGAGCGACCAGACTTCAGGAACGCCGAAGGGGCTCGTCGGCTGTAGCGAAAAGGGCGCGAACGGCGCGATCTTCAAGGCATGCAGCGTCCCAAGCATGCCTTGGTGGAAGATCAAGGTGGCGATAAAGCCGGCCACGAAACCGATGATAATGCGGCGCGGCCGCTCGCCCCGCGTCAACGAACGCAACAGATCGAGCGGCGCCATCCGTCTCTCTCCCCCGCTTGAAGGCACTCGGAATACTTTAGGCTGCGATCGGTCCTCCTGCAATCGCAACGCCGCCGCACGATCGCGATGCAAGGCTGCAGTTTGAAGGAAATCTTGAGAAGCGCGGAAAAAGGCCCAAGATGGGGGCAACAGGCGGGCGGACACGACGCAAGTCAGCGAGGATCCTATCCATGCCGGCAGAGAGCGACGCTCTTTTGCTTCCCCTTCTCGGCTCTCCCGCCCTCGCCCCGGTGTTTGGCGACGAAGGCCGGCTGCAAGGCATGCTGAACTTCGAGGCCGCACTCGCCCGCGCCGAGGCAAAGGTCGGCGTCATTCCGGCGGCTGCGGTGCGAGCGATCGTCGCCAATTGCCATGCCCCGCTGTTCGACCCGGCTGCGCTGGCGGAGGCGACGATGCTTTCCGGCAATCCGGCAATCCCTCTGATCAAACGGCTGACTGCCCTGGTCGCCGCCGATGATCCGGAAGCAGCTCGTTTCGTTCACTGGGGCGCGACG
The DNA here is from genome assembly GCA_046705265.1 of Ferrovibrionaceae bacterium. Taxonomy (GTDB): domain Bacteria; phylum Pseudomonadota; class Alphaproteobacteria; order Ferrovibrionales; family Ferrovibrionaceae; genus JAJYTL01. Next base: position 18,334 of record JBJKQL010000162.1, on the reverse strand, counting down.
AGCCAGGACGCGATCGATACCGGTTTCGTGTTGCAGCTTCGCGAGGCACTCGTCCGAATCGAGACGGGGCTTCGCCGCCTGCGCAATGCGGCATCCGTTCTTGCCGCCCGCTATGACAAGACGCCGCTTGCCGGACGCACATGGCTGCAACAGGCTTTGCCTGTGACTTTCGGCCTTAAAGCCGCGGGATGGCTCGACGTCACCGCACGCCATGAGACCCGTCTCGCCGAACTTCGGCCGCGGCTTCTTGTACTGCAATTCGGCGGCGCGGCGGGCACGCTTGCCTCGCTCGGTGATCGCGGTATGGCGGTGGCGGAGGCGCTCGCCGCTGATCTCGGCCTCGGCCTTCCGGCGTTGCCCTGGCACAGCCATCGCGACCGACTGACGGAGGTCGGCGCGGCGTTCGGCCTTATCGTCGGCAGCCTTGGCAAGATTGCGCGCGATCTATCGTTGATGACGCAAACAGAGGTCGGCGAGGCCTTTGAACCGTCGGCACCGGGTCGCGGCAGTTCCTCCACCATGCCGCATAAGCGCAATCCGGTGGCGGCGGCGGCCGTGCTAGCAGCGGCAACACGGGCGCCTGGTCTCGTCGCGACACTGCTCTCCGCCATGGTACAGGAACACGAGCGCGGCCTTGGCGGCTGGCAGGCGGAATGGGCGGTGCTCCCGGAACTCGCTATGCTGAGCGAGGGGGCAACTGCGAAGCTCGCCGATGCCCTCGAAGGCCTCGAAATTGATACCAACCGCATGCGGCAAAATTTGGACCTGACCCGTGGGCTGATCATGGCGGAAGCGGTGATGATGGCCCTTGGAGCGAAATTTGGACGGCTCGCTGCACATGACCGGATCGAACATGCCTGTCATAAAGCTGTCGCCGAAAGCCGTCATCTTCGTGAGGTTCTGGCGGAAGATCCTGTGGTGATCGCCGAGCTTGGACAGGATGGATTGGCGCGGCTTTTTGATCCGGAAGGCTATCTCGGCGCCACCGAAGCCATGATCGAGCGGGCGCTCCGCACGCCTCGGTCGTGATGTGCGGTGGTACCGGTCGTTTGGACAGCTTCCGGGGAGAATAAGCTAAGGCTGGCCGCCGGCTGATGGTGTCATCTTTCCCGGAATCAAACTCTATCCTTCTTGCTGCTGTGGCGCTGTGAAGCTTGTGGGCAGCCGCCGACCTGTGGGCAAGGTGGGGGAAACGCCGTGCGTTTTCCCCGGCTTGTCCATAGGGGACCGCGTTGGCGCGGTCAGGCGGGGATCGGCGTAGCCGACTGTCCACAAATTCACAGCGTCTCCACGCCATCGGGTTACGCAGCCTCCGCGGCCACCGCCGCGATCTGCTCGAAATAGGCCTCGTCCGGCGTCTGCCAGCCCAACGCCTGATGAGGACGCCGGCGGTTATACCAGTCGAAGAATTCGGCAAGGCTCCGCTTCTGTTCGATGCCGTTAGCCGCCGGGCGCAGGTAGACCCATTCGTGCTTCACGGTCCACCACAGGCGTTCGACGAAGATATTATCGTGGCAGCGCCCGCGGCCGTCCATGCTGATCTCCACCCCCTGATCCCGCAGGATCCTGGTGAACTCGTCGCCGGTGAATTGCGAGCCTTGATCGCTATTGAAGATGCCGGGCTTTCCGAACCGGGCGAGGGCCTCGCTGAGCGCCTCGACGCAGAACGCCGCCGTGAGCGTGTTCGATAGCCGCCAGGACAGCACTCGTCGGGTCGCCCAGTCGATGATCGCGACCAGGTACAAAAAGCCCTGCCGCATGGGGATATACGTTATGTCCGCGGCCCACACCTGGTTCGCCCGGTCGATCGTCTTGCCGCGCAGGAGGTACGGGTAGATCTTGTGCCCGGGATGCCGCTGGCTCGTGTTCCGCTTTGGCCGAACCGCCCATAACCCGAGCTTCCTCATCAGCCGCCGGATGCGCCGACGGCCGACCGAAACCCCCTCCCGCAGAAGCGCCACCTGCAGACGCCGACTGCCGTAGACCGGATGGTCCGTGAAAATCCGGTCCAGCCGCTTCAGGAGATCGAGGTCCTCCGCGCTCTCCGGCCGAGGCCGGTAATAGAAGCTGCTCCGCGCGAGCCCGAGCAGTGCGCATTGCCGGATTACGGACAGCCCCGCCTTCGGCGCAATCATCGCCCGCCTCTCAGCAGTCGGGAGATGGCGGGCTGCCCGGCAAGAAAATCCCGCTCCACCTGAAGCTGACCGATCTTCCGATGCAGATCGTCGATCACCTTCTGCGCATCCCCGGCCGCCGCCTTGTTCCCCCGTTCAAACAGCTCACCGGCACGCTTCATCAGTTCCTGCTTCCAGCTGCTGATCATCGTCGGATGGACGCCAAATTCAGACGACAGCTCCGCCAGGGTCTTCTCCCCAGATAGCGCCGCCATCGCCACCCGTGCCTTGAACTCCGCGCTGTGCTGCTTTCTCTTTACTCCCACGTCTCATGCTCCTTTGGACCAGTCAGCCTTAGCTTATCTCTCTGTCCAAAAAACCGGAGCCGCCGCAATGATATCGTTTGCCGCGCGGCCCGGACAGAGGCCCAACCCGCGCGCAAACTGCGATCTTGGAGTTGGGCTCCCTCCCGGCTAGACTGGGACGATATAGCCGATGCGATCGAGCGGGAGACAAGCCCGTTGCGGTCATTTGTCTCTCGTAGTTCGCGGCTTACCGCGAAGAGGGATATCCGCCCCTTTACCGGGCTGTGCAAGGGGGTAGCCATGTCCAAGGACACGCATCCTGAAAATTCGAGCGCGGCCGGCCGTGGCACGCCAAGCACCGATTTTCAACACACCCCGCTCGTTTCGGGGCCGCAAGAACCGCCGCGACCCGCTTCACGATGGGCCGCGGCTTGGCCGGCTAGCTGGTCCTCGATTCGCGATATGTGGGGTTTTGGTACCGCCTATCCGGCGCGGCCAGGCTTGCCGCTCAACGCTGGCGAGGCGCCAAGCGAAACTGCAGGCGACTGGAGCGTCGGCGCCGGGCTCCGGGGAGCGGTGCACGCGGTTGACTGGGCCTTGCGCGAGCGTCAGGGGATATTTGAATATTCGCGCGACCCTCGCTGCATGCTGCGCATCTCGGTTGACGAGATCACGCGCAACGCGCTGCTTCTTGATGCCCCTGTCGTGCCGGCCGGAAGCCGCATCGTCGACATCCATTTCTGGAACGAAAGGATGGCTTTCCGCAAGCCCGGCCGACCGCGCATTGCCACCGCCGAGCATAGCCTTCGTTTCGCCGCCGCGATCCGCTCGCGGTTCGAGCTGTCGTTGATCCAGCTTTCCGCCTATCTCAAGGATCACGACGAATTCGCCGACGTTGCCGCGATCCGAGCCAAATTCGCCTATCCGATCCACGCCGATTCCGAGATGATCTGCGACGTTATGAGTCGCTTCGGCTTTGCGGCAGAGCCGGTGGAAATTCGCCCTCGTCTGGTTTCGGCCTATCTCCTTTCCGATCTCTTCTTGTGGCTCCTTGCCTGGAGCTTCAACGCTCGCGGCATTTCGGGTCTGACTTCGATCCGGCGGAGGAGACGGCGCTTTTGGATGTCTCGTAAGACGCTCGATACTCGCTATGGCTCCCGCGCCCGCGTGCGCGGACGCTCCCTGCGCGCGGCCGGCGATTGAGATCATTCCTCAGCTCGCACCGGTCTGCTTCTGGTATCTTGTTTGTTCGGCGCGGGATCAAAGATCAAAAGAAGTCCAGAGGGAACGTGCCTACCGCCCGGTGAAGGCCGGCTTTCGCTTCTCCATGAAATGGGCGACACCTTCACGGAAGTCCTCGCTCTTGAAGCTTTCCCGCATCTCGCCGTCGGCAAGCCTGATGGCTTCCTGCAGGGTCTGGAAGCGTGCTTCCCATAGCTGGCGCTTCATCACCCGCATGGAGCGAGGGGAAACCGTGGCTGCGAGATCGTCGGCGTACGAATAGACCGTTGGCATCAACGCGTCCGGCTCGGCGAGGCGATCCACCAGACGAAGGAAGGCGATAGGCTTCCGCCGCATCCACTTTCCTGGCCGAGAGCAGAAGATCGAGGGCGCTGGAAAGGCCGATCAAGGTCGGCAAAGTCCAGCTGACACCATGCTCGGCGATCAGGCCGCGGCGGGCAAAGGCAGTGGCGAATTCCGCTTGCGGCGCAGCGAAGCGGAGATCGCAATAGAGCGCGAGCACGAGCCCGAGACCGGCACAGGGGCCATTAATCGCGGCGATGATCGGCTTCGGCACAGCCGGAAAATAGGAATAACGGGCGGCGAAATCGGGCCGCGCCGCGGGATCGAATGGCGGGGAGCTCGGCGGCGCGCCGGTGGGTTGATCCTGGCCGGAGCCCGCGCTCAAGTTCGACAAGGTTTTCATGTCGGCGCCTGCGCAAAACCCGCGCCCCGCGCCGGTGAGCACGATCACGCGCACTGTCTCGTTATCCGCCGCGCGGCGCATGGCATCCCGCACTTCGCGACCCATCACCGGGGTCCAGGCGTTGAGCCGCTCCGGCCGATTCAAGGTAACGGTCGCGATGCGATCCTCGATCGCAAAGAGGATTTCCTGATAGCCGTGATCTCTCCCATCCTGTTTTGCGCGCAACCGGCCAGATCTATTCCCGCAAGCGAAAAACCACCCCAGCCGCGAAGAACGCATTGCCGGTGACCGCGTAGCCGCGCGCCGACGCAGCAGCCAAGCTCGCTTCGACGTCGGCGACGGCAAGCGTGAGTGCGCTCAAAACCTCCCGCGTTCCTGGTGGCGCAGAACGAAACACGAGCGCACAATCCTCGATCTCGATTCTCGCCCCATGCCGTGGCCCGGTTACAGGCGCCTGCAAAACGCGCGACCAGTGGAGAGCGAGGTCCGGAGACACCGGACTCTCGATTTCCACTTGGACAAGCGCCCGCGTCGCTTCCGGCCGCAAGAACGTCTGCCACTCCGGTCCTGCCGGCCAATAGGGGCCAAAGGGCTCACCGCCGCCTTCCGTATGATTGAATTCGATCATCGCGGCGCGGCAATCGCGGGGATGAAGCTGCACGCCGTGATAGCCATCATGGCGGGATTCATGCGCGAGCTTAATGCCGATCGCCTCCGCGTGAGCGCGGCGCGCGGCGGGATCGGCGCACTCGAAAATCGCCATGTAGCCTCCCTTGCCGCCACTCCGGTGCAAGAAACGTTCGGCTGCGGTGCCTTCCCGAATTGGCGCCACCAGTTCGAGAAAGCGCGGCCCGATGGCGAACAGCACGTTTTCCAGGCCATAGGCGCCGACGCCCGGATCTCGGCGGCAAACCGGCGTTCGCAGAATGGCGGCGAGATCGCCGGCCGCCGGTTCCAGCCCTGTCGCGGCGAGACAAATTTGCCTGAGCCTTAGGTCGCCGGCCATGCGTGTTTCCGTTGCGCCCGTTCAGCAGCCCTTGAATGCGGGGTTGCGCTTTTCAACGAAAGCCTTCGCCGCCTCTTTGTGATCCTCGGTGTCTCTGCACTGAGTGTGATGCAGTGCTTCCGCATCGAGCACGGTGACGAGCGGCGCCTGCTCGGCGAGGTTCAGGTTCTTCTTCATGTAGCCAAGGGTCAGGCTCGGGCCGTTCGCGAGCGAAAGCGCGAAGTCGCGCGCGGCAGTGCTGAACTCCGCCTCAGGCACGACCCGGGTGGCGAGTCCGAGGCGATAGGCCTCCTCGGCCGAAAGCAGCGGCGAAGTGAGATATAGCTCACGCGCCTTGGCGGCGCCGATCAGGCGGGTCATAAAATAGGTGCCGCCGAAATCACCCGAAAGCCCAACTTTGGCGAAGGCGGTGGTGAGCCGCGCCGAGGCAGCGAGAATACGGAAATCGCAGGCAAGCGCAAGCGAGAGCCCGGCACCCGCGGCCGCGCCCTGGATCGCGGCGACGGTCGGCTTCGCCATTTCATGGAGCAACCGCGCCGCCTCCATGCGGCCGCGCAGCCCAGCCACACGGGCTTCGAACCCGATATCGGCATCGCGTCCCGCCGCCATCGCCTTGACGTCGCCGCCGGCGCAGAACATATCGCCAGCCCCCTGGAGTAGCACGGCGCGCACCGTCCGATCCGCGGCAGCGGCCGTGACGGCGTCGAGCAGCGCTGCGGTGAGATCGTGGCTCAGCGCGTTCTTCACCTCGGGCCGGTTTAAGGTCAAGGTCAAGAGGCCGTCTTCGCGGCTCTGCAACAGAATGTCGCTCATCCTCCCTCCCGCTCCTTTGTCCGTCTTTGCCGCAAGCATAGCAATCGACCGACGTCACGTCGCGTCTCATCGCGAGTCGACGGTTGTCGGCTTCCGCCATATAGGCTATTGCAGAACAGAGGAAGTAATCGACGCGCGCGAACTATGGAACAGGAACAAGTCCAGGCCGCGACCATCGGCGCCTTCGATTACGTGGTGGTCGGCGCAGGCTCAGCCGGTTGCGTTCTCGCCAACCGGCTCAGCGCTGATCCATCCGTCTCGGTCGCGCTGCTCGAGGCCGGCGGCAAGGACAATTATTTCTGGATCCACATCCCGATCGGCTATCTCTATACCCAGAACAATCCGCGCACTGATTGGTGTTTCAAGACCGAAGCCGAGAAAGGATTGAACGGCCGCGCGCTCAACTATCCGCGCGGGCGCGTGCTCGGCGGCTGCTCCTCCATCAACGGCATGCTCTATCTGCGCGGCCAGGCGCGTGATTACGACCACTGGCGCCAACTCGGCAATGTCGGCTGGTCGTGGGAAGACGTGCTGCCGTATTTCAAGCGCTCCGAGGATCAGGCGCGCGGCGCCGATGCCTTTCATGGCGCGGGCGGCGAATGGCACGTGGAGGAGATGCGCCTTTCGTGGGAGATCCTCGACGCCTTCCGCGAGGCAGCGGCCGAGATCGGGATCCCAAAGACGGATGACTTTAACCGCGGCAACAACGAGGGCTGCGGCTATTTTCAGGTAAACCAGAAGCGTGGCGTGCGCTGGAGCACGGCGAAGGCCTTCCTTCGCCCGGCGATGGACCGGCCGAACCTGAAGGTCATCACGAATGCTCAGGCGACCCGTATCCGGATCGATGGGCGGCACGCCACCGGCGTCAAATTTCTCGAGGGCGACGAGCCGCGCTTCGTCGGCGCGACGCGGGAAGTGATCCTGGCGACGGGGAGCATCGGCTCGCCGCAGCTTTTGCAGCTCTCCGGCATCGGCCCCGGCCAACTCTTGCAGGAGCACGGCATCGCCGTCGTGCATGAACTTCCTGGTGTCGGCGAGAACCTGCAGGACCACCTGCAGGTGCGCATGGCCTTCCGCGTGCAAAAGACGCGCACCTTGAACGAGCGCGCGAACAGTCTCATTGGCCGGGTTGGCATGGGGCTCGAATATTTTCTGTTCAAGCGCGGGCCGCTCACCATGGCGCCAAGCCAGCTTGGCGCCTTCGCGAAAAGCGATTCCTCGCGCGAGACGCCGAACCTCGAATATCACGTGCAGCCGTTGAGCTTGAACAAATTCGGCGAACCGCCGCATCCCTTCCCGGCCTTCACCGCCTCGGTGTGCAATTTGCGGCCGGAAAGCCGAGGCTTCATTCGCATCAAAAGCAAGGACCCGGCGGCGCATCCCCTTATCAGGCCGAATTATCTTTCCGCCGCGGCGGATCGCCAGGTGGCGGCGGATGCCATGCGCCTAACGCGCCGCATCTGTGCCGCCCCGGCGCTCGCCCGCTTCCATCCGGAAGAATTCATGCCGGGGCCTGAAGCGCAAACGGATGAAGAGCTTGCCCGCGCCGCCGGCGATGTCGGGACCACCATCTTCCACCCGGTCGGCACCTGCAAGATGGGAAACGACGCGATGGCCGTGGTGGATGACCGGCTGCGCGTTCGCGGCATCGGCGGGCTTCGCATCGCCGATGCCTCGATCATGCCGACCATCACCTCGGGCAATACCAACTCGCCGACCATCATGATCGCCGAACGCGCCGCTGACCTTATCGCCGAGGACCGCAAGGCCGCGCGCAGCGCGGCGTGAGCGCACCGGACGCCTCAGCCGATCGGACAGCCCCACCGTGACCGGCGGGGCTTTTTGTTTTTGTCCCGTACCGCCAGGAAGGATATGTTTCAACCCATAAGAGAGCGAGGACGGGACGACGGAGCACCGAACCTTGCCGGAGGTCCATTACTCAATAGCCCCGCTACAGGGAGTGGGGCTTTTTCTTTGTCTCGCTAGGTGACGATTCATGCGGCGTATGGCAAATCCCGTATAGACGGGGAAGGCGACCGCACCGCTATGTACCTCCTCGGCTCCAGCGCTCCGACAGGGGGCTGAGGAGCGCTGGGCCAACTTCCCCTGGACCCTAAACTCGCCTGGCCTCGTGCCGGGCTTTTTCTTTTCTAGTCATACGAGCCTAAACGTGCATAAGTTACGACCATAACAAGAAGTGGGGCACGCCTTGGGTCCACCGAGCCTCACCATTCGCACCAGGACGTAAGAGCGCCGCCAATGCCCCCAACAAGGCGGCGCTACTTTTTTTATAAGCTTTTCCAACCCATCGCACGATGGGATGCCAATGCCGACGGGGCAGATTGGCGGTGTGGCGACATATAGCGAGCGCCAAAGTGTGCGCAGTGTGCGAATCCTCTCGGGCACCCGCGGAGATTTTAATCTAACTCATTGAAAATTTTGGCGTCCCCGACAGGATTTGAACCTGTGACCCCGAGATTAGGAATCTCGCGTTTGGCCCTGACAGGCTTCGCCAGCGCCCGACAGGAGCGCAGAAAACATAGACTTTTCAATGTCCGTTGACGACGCCTTCCGCCAGCATTACGTTTCACGGTGGTTGCCATTTGGTAGCCGCATGCGGAACGGACGCCAGCGGAGGCGGACATGTCTGACAAGATCACCAAGCGGGTTGTGGACTCGCTCAAGCCCGGTCAAGCGGTCTGGGACGGCGAGTTGAAGGGCTTTGGCGTGCGGCGCCGAAGCGGCGAGGCGCGCCACTATGTGCTGAAGTACCGCCTGCGCGGCTCCCAGCGGTGGATTGACATCGGGCAGCACGGCAGCCCTTGGACGGTCGACCAAGCCAGAAGCGAGGCGAAGCGGTTGCTCGGCGAGGTCGAGGCTTGCAAGCGCGATCCTAAGCGGCCCGATCCGGCGACGGCGCGCGACAAGGAAAAGGCGGCGGCGAGTTTCGCCGATTTTGCCAAGCGGTATCTCACGGACTTCGCGGAGGTCCACAAGAAGGCCGGCAGCGTCGAGGCCGACCGCCGCAATCTCAAGCTTCATATCCTGCCCGCGTTCGCCAATAAGCGCCTCGCGGCGATCTCACGCGGCGATGTGACGAAGTTTCATCTCGGCCGGAAGGATGCGCCCGCCAACGCCAACCGCTGCGTGGCGCTGATCTCGCACATGTACACCACGGCCGAGCGGTGGGGCGAAGTGCCGGACGGCTTCAATCCGGCGCGTGGCGTCGAGAAATTCAAGGAACAGGCTCGCGAGCGGTATCTTTCCGAGGCCGAGCTTGCGCGCCTCGGCGACGCCCTGGCGGCTATCGAGCGCGAGGGCAAGGCGTCGCCCTATGCGGTGGCGGCGATACGGCTCTTGATCCTCACCGGCTGCCGCCTGAGCGAGATACTTACCCTCGAATGGGCGCACGTCGATTTCGAGCGCCAATGCTTGAGCCTGCCGGATAGCAAGACCGGCAGGAAGACGATCTACCTAAACCCGCCCGCCCTTGAGCTTCTAAGCGGGCTGAGGCGCATCGAAGGCAACCCCTATGTCATCATTGGCGAGCGCGAAGGGCAGCGCCTGGTGAACCTGCAAAAGCCGTGGCGGCGCATCCGGACGCGAGCCGGCCTTTCCGACGTGCGGCTGCACGATCTTCGGCACTCATTCGCATCCATGGGCGCGGGCGGCGGCTTGAGCCTGCCGGTGATCGGCGCGTTGCTCGGCCATAGCCAGGCGGCAACCACGCAACGCTACGCGCACCTGGCAGCCGACCCGCTGCGCCAAGCCAATGACATGATCGGCCAGCGCATCGCCGCCGCCATGAACAGCGGCGCCAAGGCCGAAGTGGTGCCGATCAGCGCCAGCCGTCACCCCCGGCGCCCGTGACGCCGAGGAGCTTCCGGCCGCTGTCCTTCTCCGATCCGGCAGTGGCGTCTCAATGCCTTGAATGCCGCTTGCCATCTAGTATCTTATAGGATACATTCACCCGTGACCGAGGTTGTCCAGACCGAGGAATTTGCCGATTGGCTCCATAAGCTCCGGGATCAGCGGGCCGTCGCCCGCATAGCAATGCGCTTGAGGCGCGCGGAGCAAGGCAACCTCGGAGACGTGCGGGCCGTGGGCGACGGCGTATCGGAACTGCGCGTTGATTACGGCCCCGGCTACCGCGTGTACTTCGTTCGCCGCAGCGAGCGGCTGATCGTGTTGCTCTGCGGCGGCGACAAGTCATCGCAAGATCGCGACATAGAGCGAGCCAAATCACTCGCGGAGAAACTATGATGACCAAGATCAAAACCCGCCCCTTCGATCCTGCGGAATTTCTCGAAACCGACGAAGCCATCGCCGAGTATCTGACGGCGGCGCTCGAAACCGACGACGCCGCATTCGTCGCCGATGCCTTGGGCGTCGTCGCGCGCGCCAAGGGCATGGCCGCGATTGCGGAGACGGCCGGGCTTGGGCGCGAAAGCCTGTACAAAGCCCTTAGCGAGAACGGCAACCCCGAATTTGCGACAGTCCTGAAAGTCGTGAAAGCGCTGGGGCTGCATTTGGTCGCACGCGCCGCGTAAGGTCTCATGCGTCGGGCTTCGGCATGATCGGCAACCGCATCGCCGCCGCCATGAGCGGCAAACCAAAGGCTGACGTGGCGCGTATACACGGCAAGCGGTAGCATCGAATCGCGAGGGATAGGGATTGCAACCCGACTCGACAAGGCCGGCTTCCGCACCGGCTTTCTCTCGCGACACTCTGCGGAGCGCAAGCGGAGGCGCTATGCCAGCCGACAATTCGAGTCCCAAGGCGATAAATTGGGATGAGGCTTTCGTCCGGTACGCCGACAATGGCGAGACGATCAGAACGGTGATCGATATCGTCGGGGGACAACCCGCGGAGATCATTAAGTCTGCCGCGGCGAAAGCCGTTAAGGGCCTTCCCCCCGCCATCCAAGAAGACGTAGCGCACGCCCTGCAATTCAGCCTTCTCTATCTTGTGCCGGGCCGGCCAGAAGCCGCTAAAGCCGCAAAACGAGCCCGCAAAGGCCTTAGCCAGATCGCTGCCACGCTCGCCGAGTATCCAGAAGCCGCCGAGGCGCTTAAGGCGACTTGCCGCTATTTCCAATGGAAGGGGCCTTCTCTCGCGGTGGTGCTCGACGCCACTTTGAACCGGGTATCTCTAGCGGTGGAGCAAACGCACCGGCACCACACGGCGATGAACGAATGGCTTTCCCCCGTCAACCAAGGGCGCCAGAAAAACGCCAAAGCCGAAGTGCTGATTCTGCTTTGGGAGAGCCGGTTCAAACCCAACGAAGTTTCGCAGTCAAAGGCCGCGGCCTGTTTCGCCGACTTCCTTGCCGGCGTCGACCTCGGCGCCGCAGGCGACAAAGAATCCTTCCGCCAGGCACTCCATAACCACGAAAACCGGGCCGTAAAGAAGCCCCGAAAATAGGGGTTTTTTACCTCCGCTTGGCGTCGCCTATTTTCGCCTTGTCCTGACTATGAGGCGAAAATGAACTCTCCATTGTTCAATGAAAAGAAGGCGGCCGAAACTCTCGGCTTGTCTGTCCGCACGCTGCAAAGGATGCGACAAGTAGGCGGCGGCCCGGTTTTCGTTCGGCTTGGCCCAACCCCCGGCCGTGGGCGCGTGCTCTATCAACCCCAAGAGCTGGAGCGCTGGGTAGAAAGCCGGCGCCACGCCTCTACCAGCGACGACGGACGCTTGGCCGATGACGCGCGGCAAAGTTAACCAAACCGGCCGTTCCAAGGCGGCGGCGAAGCACGTTCGGTTACATGAATGGCTGCTAGCGAGTCCCGCCTATCGCACCTTGTCGTCACACGGCCGCAGCCTGCTTGTGGAAATTTACCGCCTCTATCGTGGCGACAACAACGGCGACCTCTTCCTGAGCGTGCGATCGGCCGCCAAGGCCATGGCGATGGCGCCCAACACCGCGACAAAGGCATTCAAAGAGCTCGTTGAACACGGGTTTGTCAGAGCGCGACAAACCGGCGCCTTTAGCTGGAAGACGCACACTGCCACGACGTGGATACTGACAGAGCACCCGTTCGCCGGCCAACCCGCCACCAAGGATTTTATGCGGTGGTCGCCGCTCCCGAAACCGAAGGCAAAAAACAAAACACGGTATCAAACCGTGCGACGTAACGTATCAAACGGTGCGACGTTGAGGCCCAAAAAGGGCTCTGACGGTATCAAACCGTGCGACGTTAAGGACGAAAACGGTGCAAAAAACGTCGCACCGTTTGATACACAACTAGTAAACCATGGGGGGTGGGGGGAACAGAAAACATCGACCGCCCCGAAAACACGGCCTCGAAGCATCGTTTCTGCAATTTGGCCCTCGCGCGGCGCGAATGATCAGCCGTTTCCTGACGGGCCAGGTCTCGACGCTCCGCTCCGCCGGTATATTTCGCCTCACGCCGGGGCACCCGCCCCTGGAATGGCGAGCCCGCTGGTCTGGCTTGATCTCTTCGCCAATTCGGAAACGGCCTGTCTGCTCTGGCTTGCGGGTGGCCTGCCGCCGTCACCGGAGGGCAAACAAAGAAGCCGGGCATGATCTCCGCGACCGTCGACATAGTTCCCAAGAGCACCACCGCTGAGCGCACCGCGAAGTGGCTCGCCTGGTGCGAATGGAACGGCAAGCGCTATGACGCTGTGAGTCGAGAAGGCGCGAGCAATGCCCTATCGCGTGTCCTAGTACTACTGTGTCATAAAATAAGAATTCCTCTGCGCCCAATCTTTCGACTGCAGCAAGGGCATCTCAACAACGTCTGCGCCAGCGCGACGATGATGCGGCGGCGCAGGGTTGCAATCGAGTTCGGAATGTGGCGTTCGGGCCGGACCGGCGGCGCCTCGGGGTCGGTAACCGGCGGGAAGGGTAGGTTTCTTGAACAACGAGGCGCGACGCGGAGCTGAGGGGGGAAGCGTCTCCCGCTCGGAGATTAGGAATCCATAAGCGGCGATGCAGAGCGTGGCGTGGTGATGAAAACCGCGCCATCCTCGCCCCTCATAGTGGCCGAGACCGAGCTCCTGTTTCAGTTCCTGGTAATCGCGTTCGATGCGCCAGCGCAGCTTGGCGAAATCCACCAGACGCGCAAAGCTTATGGTTGCCGGCAAGGTCGAAAACCAATACTTGGTCGGCTCGTTTTCGCCGCGAGGCCATTCGATCAGCAGCCATTCCTCCGGCCGGCTCTCTGTGAGCTGATAATCGCGGTGAGCCACCCGAACCCGAACTCGGGCAAAGCGCGAGGACAGCCAGTCGTTGGTGCCCTCCCGCCATTTGATCGAGCGCCAAGCCTTGCCCGGCAGGCCGAGCGCAAGCGCTTTGACGGAAAGCGGCTGATGTTTGGCATCACGACGGATCAGCTTCGGGGGGTGCCCGCGGCCCGACCATTTCTTCGGCGGCAGCGGTGCCGTCCCCGGGGCCCAGACCGAGGTGTTCGGCATGATGCCGGCGACATAGCTCAATCCCAGCGCACTGATCTCCGTGCGCAGTCCCGTGTCGCTGCCGTAGCCGGCATCCATCAGCACCACCCCACGAGGAATGCCGGCCTCAAAAGCCGCGCGAATCTGCGCCAGCGCAATCTCCGGCTTGGTCGCAAATCCGACCTCGCGGGGAACCTTCGCCTTTCGCCGCCGCTCCCGGTCCGAGGCCCAGTCTTTCGGCAGATACAAGCGATAGGCCACGGGCAGGCTGGCCTCGTGATTGGCAATCGACAGAGAGACCGCCGCTTGGCAATTATCCTGCTTGCCGAGCTGGCCGCAGTATTGCCGCGTCACCCCAACCGAGTGCCGGCCCTTCTTCGGAAACCCGGTATCATCAATGATCCACGCTTCAATCGCACCGTGCCGCTCCATCGTCGGCAGCACCATCTCACGTACCTTGGCTAGCACCTTCTTGTCCGACCACGGCGCCTGGCCGACAAAGTGCAGCAGCGACTGGTGTTGCGCTGCCGTGCGGTCCGGGGCCGTCACCGCCGCCATCGGCTCCACGCTCTTCCGTTCCACCGGCAGCATCAGACCGACGCAATAATCTCGCAGAGGATTGCCCCGATCCGCGTGGCCAATCACGCTCATCAGACCCGATAAATACTTTGTAAGCCGGCCTTCGCCGCCATCTCTTCCTTGAAGATCCATCTTCGGTTCCCCCTGAAAATGAATCTTCCAATCCTATCCAATGCTTGACCTGCCGCCCCTGCGACATTTCGACTCAGTTTCATGACTCAGTAGTACTAGTAGCCGCTGGCGCGCCAGATCAGCCGATGGAGGTTCGTGGCGTCAACGGCAAGCTGCGGTTCACAGTGGCGTCGATCTTTGCATCGGCGCGGTACACCTACCGCAACGACAGGCGGGACGGCCTTCGGCTGGTGAAATATTGCCCGGAGATTACCCGAACGGACGGGGAAAAAGAGGCCAACTCGGACCCGGCTAGTACATGCTACCCCCCTGAGAAAGTATCCCCGGCTTTGGGCCAGTTCCCGGCGGCGGCCGAACGATAGGCAGAGCTGATCTTCTCGCCCTTCGCCGCCGGGCACCTTGCTGATCCATTGCGAGCCGGCAAAAATTTTGACGAATCAGGCGGATTCGTTATAGTACTATCAATCCGTCCGCAAGGGCGGAGGGAGAAGGTGCGTCGCCTTCGGCGGGGGCTATAGGCCCCCGTTAGGCTCCTAGGGGAGCCATTTCCGGCCCCATCCATCGATGATCTTATTCCGAGGATCCCGGCTGTAGCGGCTTCGCAAGAGCACGTCCACAATCTTAGTCCCGAAATCGTCTGGCGACGGCACACCGTCGCGCTCATGCTTCATGGAGCGGAAGCTGGGATGGGCAAGCAAGTCGCAGACTTGCATTCCGGCGACATTTTGCATTTTCGGAAAGAACTTGATTTCATGCGACGTAAGCCGCCGTTGTATGATGGTCTCAGGAACGTGCTCCGTACCCTCGCTGTAAATCTTCTGGAACGATGCCTTGACCCGCTTGTCCCCTTTTTTGAACCGAGGTTCGGCTGCAACGTCGCCCGTCAGTTTGTGGCGATTTAGCCAAAGGACATAACGTTCAATCATGCAACGCATGCAGTAGTGGTAAGGGTCGAAATGCCACACCGCGTAGCGGTTCAAGTGCTCGCGCTTATCGATGGTGACTGTTATCGCGATGTACGGTAGGGTTTTGAGCAGGCAAAGCAGATCAGCGTCGAAAGCGGTACGCTTGCCAGCGTCCCTGAGAACGGCGAAAGGGCCTTCGGCCCTCATGATTTCTCGGCGATGGAGGATAAGGGGCGTGGCTTCGCTATGGCCGAAGTGTGCTGCCTTCAGGGCATCAAGGTGCGGCTGGAAATAGCGATCATGCACCGCCTGCTTGGTGATAATGCCTGTCAGGCTCAAATAGCGAACGTTATCCTCCGTCGCGGACCCGCGTAGGTCTGCGTTACCTACCTCATCGATGAAGAGGCGGCAGGACATGGGGAAAAGCACACGGTATGCGATTGAATACGAAGCAGCGGGCCGATCACAAACGCTCACCAAGAAGGATAGCCAAGTCGAAGTAGTTAAGCGAGCCGCGCGCGAACTCGAATGCGACGACGACACGGAGCGCTTTGAGAAGCGGCTACTGGAAGAGCAGCTTAAGTCGGCCAAAGCGCCGTCGACAAGTACAGGGACACCCCAAAATTCAAAGTGAGAAATTACCCTTTTCCCGCCAGCGCTAGCCGAAACGCGGATCGACGCCAACGCCGTTTTTAGGCCCGTACAGCGTGAACTCTCCGGGCCGGTGCGCCACACCCCCTAAACCGGGCTTGGCACGCCCTTGGGAGCGGCTGGCCGCGAGAATTTTCCCGGAGCAATACGCGCCGCGCGGGCTATTATGGGCCGGATAGCGTAGCGATCGCCGAGTCCGTTCAAACCCCAGGATGGGAGCCAGCCCAATGAAAGACGGTGATCGCGCCACTCGCCTTCGATCATGGCCGCTTCTCTTGGCGGCGCTATTCCTCGCGTGGGCGATAGGAGGGCCGCCGCAGGCTTGCGCGGCATCAAGGGCTATAGCACCGGGTGGCTTCCCAATTTATTATATTAAATCCATGGCGGGCACCGATCCTGACGGCTACCCCAACACCGAAATCGTAGTCTGGCCTAATGAGAACGCGCCAAAGCAAGTCCTTGTCAGGCCAACACAACACCTATTTGCCTTTCACGATCTTTTCCTGTCCCCCGATAGCCGGACATTATATTTCGGCGCGGCGTTGGCGGCCACCGAAGGTGCAATCTACGCCCTCAACCTAAAAACGCACGCCGTGTCCCATGTAGTGGATGGTGGGTTACTGTGCGTGCTTGGGGAAGGCGAGTACCAGGGCGACCTAGCAGGATGCTGAAAAATTTGCTTTGCGAGCGCGTTTGGGTGTGATTCGGTGCATGCGTGTGTTTGCTTTCGTTGAGGGGACGGGATGCGGGGGAAGGATCAGCGCTCGGAAGGGTTTTTCAGCTACGTTCGGCTTGAGGATCGGATTCCTAAAGATCATCCGCTGCGGGCGATACGGGCACTGGTTGACACGGCCCTGAAAGACTTGTCGCGGTCGTTCGCGCGGTTGTATGCGCGGGTTGGGCGGCCGTCGGTTCCACCGGAGCGGTTGTTGCGGGCGCTGCTTCTGCAAGCGTTCTACACGGTGCGTTCCGAACGGCAGTTGATGGAACAGCTCAACTATAACTTCTTGTTTCGCTGGTTCGTCGGGCTCTCGGCGGACGATCCGGTGTGGGATGCAACGGTGTTCTGCAAGAACCGGGACCGGCTGCTTGAGGGCGACATTGCGCAGAAATTTTTCGCCGGCGTTCTCAACCAGCCCGAGGTCCGCGCCCTGTTGTCGAGCGAGCATTTCTCGGTCGACGGCACCCTGATCGAAGCGTGGGCGTCGCTGAAGAGCTTCGTTCGCAAGGATGGCCCGCCGCCCGGGGATTCGAACGGTTGGCGCAACACCGAGCGCGACTTTCACGGCGAGAAGCGCAAGAACGAGACGCACGCCTCGACCACGGACCCGGACTCCCGACTGTTCCGCAAAGGCGCGGGCAAAGAGGCCAGGCTCTGCTATATGGGGCATCTGATGACGGAAAACCGCCATGGACTCATCGTCGATGCCCGCCTGACCGAAGCCAGCGGCACCGCCGAGCGCGAGACCGCGCTCGATATGATCGATGACAATACCGGGCAACGGAGCACTGTCGGCGCCGATAAGAACTACGACACGGCCGATTTCGTCGCCAGTTGCCGCAAGCGCGGCTGCACCCCTCATGTCGCCCAGAACGATACCAATCGCCGCTCCGCCATCGACACCCGCACGACCCGGCATTCCGGCTATCGGATCAGCCAGCAAAAGCGCAAGCGCATCGAAGAGCCCTTCGGCTGGATCAAGACCGTCGGCGGATTGCGCAAGACGCGTCATCGCGGGCAGCCCCTGGTCGAGTGGTTCTTCGTTCTCACCGCCGCCGCCTACAACCTCGTCCGAATCCCGAAGCTGATCCCGACAGGATGAGTCTGCCTGCAGGAGCGAAATCGCCACCGTAGACATCCAAATCATTGGTCATACGGTGCTTCACCAGCCCCTCACGGCCGCTCCGCTGCACCAGATCCAAGCAAATCGACCCACGGCGCAAATTTTTCAGCATCCTGCTAGTGGTGGTTCAGCACCATTACTTCGTCCAGGGCGGGAGCTACAATCCTATTTTACTCTACAGTCCGCGTGGCAAAAAAATCGGCATTGTTTCTCTAAACGATGACGCGTCGAAGATATGTCCGCCGCCATTTGGCTAGCTTCGCCCCCTCTCATGAGGGCCGAATCAGGTTGCTTTATGGCTCGGAAGCCAGCAGGCGCAGCTACGCCATTCCTGCCGCTTTTCTGGGCTCGGGACACCGCCTCGGGGCCGCTGGCAGCCCGAATTTAGAGACCAATACGCGCGCGCGTGCGCGCGCGAGGCCGGAATTTTCTGGGGCCATCGCGCGCGGGAAGGCGCGAAAAAAGCCAGCATCACGCCCGCACGGCCGCCGAAAAACAATGCTTCCGGCGCGGCGCCTGCAGATTGAACGAACCCGCTACGCGGGATTGGCGGCGAAGGCGCTGACGTGAAGTCTCCTGTCTGAGAGGATGTGGTTGCCAGACCTTTCCTCTCGAGACAGGAGACTCAGATGACTACGATGA
>JBJKQL010000161.1:0-32760 GCA_046705265.1 Ferrovibrionaceae bacterium | reverse complement strand
TGCCCGTATGCATCGTGAGGACCCCCGAAACCGCTTTCCGGAGCCACGATTACACCCCCTGAGGGCGAAATCATTAACACCTCGATAACCCAGAGATCCACAGCCCTATCAAGCACTTAACCTCTTGCGGCTGATCGACGTTGGGACAGCCCTGACGTCATCTACAAAGAGGGCGTTTGTGACTTGGTTGTTATTGCACCGGCACAACGCCAGCGCAAACTTGCAAGCAAGCTTGTCGAATATTCTCTGAAGACCTGGGGCAGAAAAGTTTACATGATCGCTGCCGACTATAATTATGGCCAGATTAACGCCAAGTGGATGGCAAAGCACGCGTGGGATGGCGGTGGCATGGTCCAGGCCGTCGAATCCTTCCCGCTTGACGTTACATCCTTCACCGAAAGAATCAGTAAGATTCAAGCGGCGAAACCGGATGTTGTTCTGTCAGCGCTTATCGGCGCGAACCATACGGCGTTTTATCGTCAGTGGGCCGCGGCCGGCGTGAAAAAAAGGATTCCGATCGCCTCGACCACTTTCGGACTCGTGAGTGAACTCGCCACCCTTGATCCTGCAGTCACGGCGGGCATTGTGACTGGATACGGCTACTTTCAAGGGTTGCACAGAGCCCTCGAAACAAGGCTTTCGTCGGCACGATCCACAAAGAATTCGGCTCAAAGGTTCCCTATATTGGAGGGCCCGCGGCGACAACGTACGAAGACTTTCATCTCCGAGCCAAGAGAATGCAGAAAGCCGGCTCGCTCAACCACACAAAGCTCATCAAGGCTTTGGATAACGGAATCTCGATTGTTGGTCCCTCCGGGCCGGTCTCACTAGACCCGGCGTCCCACTGAACCATCCGCAATGCCTATCTCGGCAAGGCGGTCGGGCGTGAATGGAAGGTGATCGCCACCTATCCGCACCAAGAACCGGCCGATGCGCAGGCGGTCTGTAATCTCATCGAACACCCGGATACGGACAAGCAATTCGTTATCGACGTTAAGATCTGGTGCCATGACGCTTGCGGCTCTTATCGGCTTCAACGTTTTGACCAGGATGGCCAGCCTGCTTCTTCTCGTGATCGGATCGGGGGTTATCTGCGGTCTGATGCGGATCATCAATCCCGCGCACGGGGAATTCCTGATGCTCGGTGCCTACGAGACCGTGCTCAGCACCCATGCCGAGGTGAACATCTGGCTGGCGATGCTGATCGTTGCACCGGTATCATCCGTCAGCTTGTTCGGCATTCTTGTCGAGCGAATGCTGATCCGATTCCTTTACGGACGGATGATCGACAGCATGCTCGCTACCTGGGGCCTCAGTCTGGGGCTAATCGGGCCTATTAGCTCGATCTTCGGCACGACCGTCCAGGGCGTCTTCGCACCGCTCCACAGCTTTCCGATCGGACCTTATGAAGCCAGTATCTACAGTGTCTTTACGATCAGCGTGGCGATCTTAACCGTTGTGGGGTTGTGGACGTTACTAAAACTCACGTGTTTCGGCCTTATTGTTCGCGCGACGATGCAAAATCCTGACATGGCCGCGGCGCTTGGCCTTACCCCCGGCCTCGTTTATATGGCTACCTTCGGTATTGGCGCGGCACTGAAGGGCTTGGCCGGCGGCGTCATCGCACCGGTGGCCGGCATGGTGCCGGGGATGGGTGCCGTTTACGTGGCGAAGGCTTTTATCACCGCCCTCGGTGGCGGACCAGCAATCATTATGGGAAGCACGTTGGCTTCCGGTTTGTTCGGCGCTATCGATCAAATCGTCACTTTTCGGACGACTCCAGTATTCGGCCAAGTGGCCCTATTACTCTTCGCCGTCGTCATGATCCGCGTGCTGCCGCAAGGCATCACCGGACGCTTTTTCCGCAGAAGCATTTGAACTTGTCTCGCAGCTTTTTCTTTCCTCTCGCGACGACGGTTGCTGTCTTGGCAGGGTTACCTTTCGCTGTCAACCTCTTCGGCTTGCTGCAGGCGACGTTGTTTATGGTCATGGTTGTTCAAGCCCTGAGCCAAGGCGTTATCTGGGGTTATGGTGGAATTATGAGTTTCGGTCAGTCGGCTTTTTTCGGACTAGGCGGTTATGTTTATGCCGTAGCCGCAATCAATATGGGAGATGGCACCGCGCCATTTCTTCTCGCCGCTTTCCTTCCGGTGGGTTTCGCTGCGCTGCTGGGCTAGTTTATGTTCTATGACCGCATCAGCGATGCATATATCGGGGTGATCACCCTCACGGTAACCGTCATCCTCTTCAATTTCGCCAATTCCACTGCGGGCGATGTCTGGCGCGTCGGGTCAGGCTGCGCTCGGCGGATTCAACGGCATTCCCTCGCTCCGGGGACTGAACATGCCCGGACGTGCAGATATACCACTTGATTCCATCCAACTCTACGGCTTCGCTGCCGTCCAGCTGATACTGATTTACGCGGCGCTCAGAGGTCTCCTTGCGACGTGATTCGGGCGTGCGGTGGTGGCAATCCGCGAAAACGAGACGCGCGCCACGTTGCTTGGTTACGACCCCCGTCTGTACAAGACCATAACCTTTGCGTTCGGCGGAGCCCTTGCAGGCTTGATGGGATGTTTGTTCACCAATTGGGTGAGGTTTCGCAAGTCCGAAATTGTCCGGCCTTCAAGAAACGGCCCAGGCAATCATCTTCGTATCGCTTGGCAGCCTTGGGATTCTGATCAGGCCCATCTTGGACGCGGCTTCAGTCGAGTAGCCGATCACGATCATCGGTACGCAGCTGACGATCAACGAGAATCTCATGCTGGGTGCTGTCTTGTTAGTCTTCGTCCTCTTAGTCCCATAAGGGGTGCTTCCGAGTCTGGAACTGCTCGCATGCTAAATTTCCGCGAAGCGCTCTGGCGGTGGAAGACGCGGGACTATGGGAGTCCATATATGACCGTGGTTCCTTTGTTGCAAACGACTGGCATTACCATGCTTTTTGGCAGGGTCACGGCGGTCGATCAAATTGACTTTGCCGTCGGCGAGCGCGAATTACGTTGCCTCATCGGACGAAACGGCGCCGGTGAAAGCACCTTCTTCAAGATTGTGAGTGGCCACCTACGCCCGACCTCAGGACGGGTTCTGTTCCGGGGCCATGGCATCACGATAGCTGCTACCGTGGGTCTTCGATATGCGGCCCGAGAACATGACCTTTCCGCCTGGTTTCCCCCTTTATGTCCCGGTATTTTGGAGGCCAATAAACTTTTCTATATAACGGATGTCGGAGAGATTTTCCTAGCAGTCCAAAGGATCACTTGATGCACAAGACAGTCAGGACGTCGACGCTCGAAATCGGCTATCGGCAGGTGGGACCGGCTAACGGTTCGCCGGTAATTCTGCTGCATGGATGGCCCTCCGACGTGCATGACTGGGACGATGTAAGTGACAGGCTAGCCGCGGACGGCTGGCGCGTTCTTGTCCCCTGGTTGCGAGGCTTTGGGCCGACGCGGTTTCTCCATGCCCGGACACCACGTTCGGGCCAGCAAGGAGCGCTCGGCGCTGACCTCCGCGAGTTCATGGATGCGCTCGGACTGGAACAAGCGGCCTTGGCTGGTTATGACTGGGGTGGACGGGCCGCGTGCGTGGTGGCAGCGCTCTGGCCCGAACGGGTCCGCGGATTGGTGTCCATTACCGGCTACAATATTCAGAATATTCCGCTAGCAGGGGAGCCCGAATCGCCGGATCAGGAGCATCGCTACTGGTATCAGTGGTACTTTCAGACGGAACGCGGCCGCGTCGGGCTTGGACGAAATCGCCAAGATCTTATTCGGCTGTTATGGCGGCTATGGTCGCCGAACTGGGATTTTGGCGATAAGGAATTCCTCGCCACCGTCGATAGCTTTGGCAATCCTGATTTCGTTGAAGTGACGATCCAATCCTATCGCCATCGCTACGGCCAGGCACCGGGAGACCCGGCTTTCGACGAGATCGAGCGAAAATTAGCGGAGCAACCGCATATTGCTGTACCGGCTATCGTGCTGCATGGCGCCTGCGATGGGGTAACACCCACCTCGATATCGGAGAGGGCGGGTCGCCATTTCCTCAAACGATACGAGCGCCGCATGGTAGAACGGGCCGGCCATTTTCTATCACGCGAAGCGCCCGACGCTGTCGTACAAGCGATCGGAGATGTTGTGAGTTAGGAAAAACGTGTGGAACGCTTTGTCTGGCACCGCCGTCCAGGCCGGGGTGAGCGCGATGGCGAGTGGATCGTCGGCTGGAGCATGGCGAGCACCATCATTGGCTGCATTCGATTCTCCCCCGCTGCGCCTGTCGCGATACGTACCTGGGGTGCGGTGTTCGTCGAGGTAGGTGTTTACCGTGAACTTGACTTGCTTCTGCTGAGGCGGACGCCAGGCAATTATTTGGTCGGTCGGATCCTGAATCCCCAAACCGCCCGCACTCAATTCATCGGCGGCATGATCTGGGGCTGGGGCATGGCCGCCGCGATGTCCTTGATCTCTTGCGTCTCGAGCAAGAGTTCAGACATCGGCTTCTTCAGCCGATTGGTATCCTTCTCTGGCTTCTTAAGGCGATTGGCCCGATCGACGTTCAGGCCACCACATTTCTTCCGGTCGCGATAGTAGCTCTGTTCGATTACCTCGGTTTCCCTGCCGGCAACCACAATGCACTAGCCGTGTCCCCCGATCTCCACCATATGTCGCAGCTTCGCGACGATTCGCCTCGCTGCTCATCTCTTTCTTGGAACTTTTCACTCTGATATCTACCTGGACCAACGCGGTGATACGGCTCATATATATGGAGAGGCAATCGGTAAACTAGAATTGGAAACTCGGGGAAGGCGCCTGAAGCGAAGGGATATGATAGCTAGGTGATGGTCGCCCGAGGAAATCACGACGAGGACGGATGGCCACAAAAGTCAAGGCTATAAGCGGAAGGGTTCGATTCTTATATTTGCGTTGGTACCGCCGGCTGCGCGTGGATCTTTGGTTTCCGCAGGTTCCACTCGCGTTCGCCGTGGGCGGGGCGGGTGCTTTTGCTCTTTTGCCGACAATCCACCAGTACACAGCTCAATATTTGCATCTTCAGCTTAGTATTCTCTTCCACGCTCTTCAGCCGATTTCGGGTCACATTCCAAAGCTGATTCTTGCCGGCGTTCCTACAGCCGTCGTCGGAATTGTGCAAATCCTGATCGCTGTGGGGTTATTCGCCCGCTCACGCATCGCCTGGCTGTCGGCGCTCGCGATGACCTTAGTGCAGCTCATTCTCGCGGCCCATACCTCCGGGCGGCTGGTGACAAGCCAGACGGCTTACATGGCCGCCTTATTTATCGCCCTTGCCCTGGCGAAGAACCGTTTCAACCGTTCCTCCCTTGCCGCGAGCACGCTCTTCGCTGTGGCATCGGTTTTGATTTTGCTGGTTTACGGTGTTCTCGGCTCACTTCTGTTAGGGGTAGGCTTTTCGCCGCCGATTACCAACCCGGTCAGCGCCTTTTACTTCACGATTGTGACGATGTCGACGGTCGGCTACGGTGACATCGTACCGAAGAATAACGAAGCTCGGCTATTCGTTGTCTCGTTGGTCGCTCTAGGCCTCACTGTCTTCGCGACCGCGTTGACGGCGGTGATCGGGCCAGTGGTGCAAAGTAGAATCAACAAGACAATCGGAACTCGAGGAAAAAAAATGCGACGCGTCGATCATTTCATCATCACAGGCAGCGGCGCATTGGCGCGCAATGCGGCGCATGAATTGCGCCAGCGCAATCAGCCGGTTCTTGTCGTAACGGAAGTAGAGGAGGTTGGATTCGGTGACTGCGAGGTGGTTGTAGGGGACCCCACTGACCTCGAAACTCTGAAAGCTGCTGGAGCGGAACACGCTCGCGCCGTCCTTGCCTTGTCGGACGACGATTCGGAGAACGCATTCGTGGTTCTTGCCATGAGTGAGCTTGATTCTGACGCAAAAAAAGTAGCTGCCGTAAGTGCGCGGAAGAATCTCGATCGCATCCGCCGAGTCCACCCTGACATGATCCTCGCTGCGCCAGTCTTTGGCTCGGAAGCTCTCGTTATGGCGCTGACGGAACAAAAGATCGACGGTGATTGGTTGCTGAAGCGATTTCTTGACGTTAAGCCGAGCGAAGGCTGAGCACAAACGCGACCCTTCTGATGCCCTATGGAACGCGATAGCGAGCCTTTTGTCCTGCGTCTGCCTTAATGTAGAAAGCGCGGTGTGGGTGTCTGTTCAATGCGTATATCGCCGAATAATCTGCGGAACACAACCCGGAAGCATAATCTGGGATGTCAGAATGGCTTTTACCGAGCCACGGAATGCGAGAAAAAAGGGTTTTGTGGATTTTTTGTCTGGTCCACCGCGCGCCGTTGACGTTCTAGGCCGAGGGGGTTCAGACCCTCAATCATTACAGGATTTCCGCGCTGCCGGATGCTGTGAGCCGCTGCAATAGGGCTGTCCTGTCGCTGCAGTTTGCCGGGCCACTGACGATTCTTGCCACACCTAAAGTTAGTCTCAGCCGAGAATCTAGAGTAAAGTATTCTTGCGTATTATTGGAGGCCTCATGATTAGCTTCCGAGACCGATCCAGCCGCGGTGTCACTCGGACGGGATGGCTGGATAGCCGCCACAGCTTTTCTTTCGGGCATTACCATGATCCAGCCCATATGGGCTTCCGTTCCTTGCGTGTCATTAACGAGGATCGGGTCGTGCCCGGCGCTGGCTTTCCGCCTCACGGCCATCGAGACATGGAGATTATTTCCTATGTGCTCCAGGGAGCACTTCAACACAAGGACAGTATTGGCAACGGTTCGATCATTCAGCCGCGCGAGGTGCAGCGCATGTCCGCCGGCACGGGAATCACGCATAGCGAGTATAATCCGTCGGAAACGGAGCTGGTTCATTTTCTTCAGATATGGATTGTGCCGAGCCGCAGGGGGCTAACGCCGGGCTACGAGCAGCGGCAATTCGGAGAATCCGAAAAGCGCGGGTGGTTCCGGCTTGTTGGTGATCCGGCCGGAGCGGAGGGAGCCGTTACTGTTCACGCCGATGCGCGCATGTATGTCTTAACACTGGGGGCGGGAGAAACAGCATCGTATCCCGTCGCGACCGGGCGCGGCATTTGGCTCCAAGTAGCGAGCGGAGTCGTTGCTCTCAATGGCACCGAAATGCGCGAGAGCGACGGCGCTGCGGTTGAAGAAGAGACGGAACTGGTTGTCGAGGCCGAGGTCGATGCGGAAGTGCTGCTGTTTGATCTTGCCTGAGCAGGGCGTTCGAGGGGCCTTGTCGCTTTCAGCTAAAGAGCTGAGATGAATGGCCGATCGCCTGACATTTCGGCAGTGATAGGAAAACGCCTCTAATCAATCCGATCTTTATCAAGTGGACCGAGATGGCATGCGTTGCGTTCATGCTTCCCTCATGCTCCGCTAAGGGAAGGGAAACCGTAAAACGGATGCGAATTTTGATCTCTTTCGACGCCTAAATCAGATCGTAGAAGGCGGCCTGTTTTCCTGGAACGCGCGATCTCATAACGCGCTCCACATTGAATTCGATGCCCGCTCTGTAGAAGCGGAACGGCCTTGAACGTCGGGTTTATAGTCGTTGTCGTTTACGCATAAGGGATCGTGAGGGGGCTGCTCTATTCGGGCGCCTACGGCTTGCCGAAATAGATGTGCCGGGACGGATGGCGACAGCGCGTGGGTCGAGCGCTTCGCCGCATTCCGAGCAGGAGAGGATCGAGGGAAAATCATGTCCGCAGGTGAGGTGCTTATGCACGGTCGGCGGGCCCTTCTTGCCGGCGTAATAGACATCGCTCCAATGCACGAGGGAGAGTATCACAGGGTAGAGCGTGAAGCCTTTCTCTGTGAGACGGTATTCGTGGCGCAAGGGCCGTTCCTGATAGGGCCACTTCGTCAGGATTCCCTCCTCGATCAGACTGACGAGCCGCTCGGACAGAACGCGGCGCGCGATCTTGAGGCTTTTTCGAAATCCTCAAATCGGCAGACGCCCATGAAGGCGTCACGCAGGACCAGAAGCGTCCAACGATCTCCAACAGCCGAGAGTGCGCGGGCGAGCGAGCAATGTTCCTTGGATAGAGCGTTCCATTTCATGGTCGACAAACTCGCATTGACTTCATCTTATTTCAAGACTTATAAGTCTTAAAATAAAACATTCTATGAAATCTGTTATGCCCGAGACTATGAAGATGCGTCAAGGGACTGCGGTTGTCATCGGAGCAGGAGATTATATCGGCGCAGCTCTTGCGAATCGATTCGCCCACGGGGCGGTATCAGGTTTTTGCGGGCCGGCGCAACGCCGATAGGCTTAGCGCCGTCAAATACGAGATCGAAGAGGCTGGTGGGGCCTGCAAGACTCTCGGGCTCGACGCCCGCAAGGAAGACGACGTCGTCTCCTTCTTCTCAGAGGTGAATCGGTCCGCTCCTCTCGAGGTTTACGTCTTCAACGTCGGGGCCAATGTTAATTTTCCGATTTTGGACACCACCGAGCGCGTCTTTCGCAAGGTATGGGAGATGGCCTGTTGTGGCGGTTTCCTCACGGGCCGGGAAGCCGCTCGCCATATGCTCGCACACGGCAGGGGCTCGATACTGTTCACGGGGGCCACGGCCAGCCTACGCGTCGGCTCGGGTTATGCTGCCTTCGCCAGCGCCAAGGCCGGCCTACGTATTGTGGCCCAATTGATGGCGCGCGAGCTTGGACCGAAGAACATCCATGTCGCCCATCTTGTCATCGATGCTGGCCTCGACATTGAATATGTTCGCGAACGTATCAAGGCCCGCGGCGGTAAGGTGGCGCTTGAAAACCTCAAGCCCGATCAGCTCATGAGGCCGGCCTTGATCGCGGAGTGCTATTGATTGCTGCACAACCAGACGCGCGACGCCTGGACTTTTGAACTTGATTTGCACCCTTACGGGGAGACTTGGTGATGACACCCGAGTTTGTGTTCTATTTCGGCAACCCGAATGCGGATCTCGCTCACACAAAGTGATTCCGAGGGTAGAGGCGCGCACGCGCGTCAAATTCACGTATTTTCGTATCCTGCTCGGCGGTATCTTCAAGCTCACGGGCAGTAAACCGCCAATAATCGCCTTTAGTGGCATCAAGAACAAAATGGAATATGAGTGGCTTGAGATGGATCGCTTGATCGCTCGGCAGAATATCCACCAGTTTTTCTTTAATCCACATTTTCCGGTGAATACGGTGCAGATCATGCGGGGCGCCATCGCGGTCGAAAAAGGAGGGCGTGTTCACGCCTTACGTCGAGGCCGTATTCCACCATATGTGGGAGGCGTCAAAGAAGATGGACGATCCCTCAGTCATTGCCATGGCCCTTGCCGAATCTGGCCTTAATGCCGAGAAGCTTATGGCGCTCGCCCAGAGCCAGCCCGTCAAGGATAAGCTCTTTGCCAATACGGAGCGCGCCGTGGAACGCGGCGCCTTCGGCAGCCCCTGCTTCTTCGTCGGTGATGAGCTCTATTTCGGCAAGGATCGGCTCGGCGAAGTGGAAGCCGCGCGCTTGTCGGTCACGTTTAGCGGTCTATGGGGCACAGATCATTGCCAAAGCGTCAATGACTGTGAGCTGGTGTAGGCCTTCCTAAGGGCGTACTGGAACCTCGACCTCCGCCGATGCGGCGTCTCGCGAGGATGCTAACTTACCCACAGGAAAGGCGGAAGTGTCGAATCTGGTGCTCCGTCAAATGTCACTTGCCGAGCACGACCCCCGGCGCGATCCCGGATTCGTTGGCGGCAATCTTCTTCCCGTTGTCCCAACGAAGCCGGAAAATCTCAATGAACCCGCCTTGGCCAAGCACCGTCAAGCTTGTGGGAGAGGCGGCCACCACTCCTCCGATGCGCTTGCCCTTCACTTCAGAGAAGGTCCGCGCGGTGCGCTTTGCACAATCGAATACGAACAGCTTGCGTCCGTCCAGCGTGGTCCAGGCACCCGGCGCTGGGTTGCAGCCTCGGATCAGATTGTATGTCAGATCGACATGGCTTGCCCAGCGGATCTCGGATTCGGCTTCGCCGATGGTCCCCTCGTAGCTCGCATCAGTCTCATGCTGTGGCCGTGCCTCGACCTTGCCTGCGATCACTTGTTCGGCAGTCTCGATAAGCGCAGCCACACCTAAGGGAAAGATCTTGCCGAAATAAAGAGAGCCGAGCGTATCATCGGGTTCAATCGCTACTTGGCGCTGCAAAATTATCGGCCCCTCATCCAGCCCGTCGGTCGGTCGGAAAATGGAAAGTCCGGTCTGATGACGACCGGTGATGAGAGCCCAGCTCATGGCACTGGCGCCACGGTGCGCTGGCAACAGACTCGGGTGGAATTGGATCATTCCAAAGCGGGGAATCTCGCAAAACGCTTGTGGCACGAATTGGGTGACGTAGGCCATGATGCCGATTTCTACGTCCGCATTTCTCAGCGTTTCCAACGCCGCTGGATCGCTCAACTTTTTGAACTGGTACACGGGGATATCCCGCGCTTCCGCGGCTTGCCGAATCGGATCAAGCGGACTGATCTGCGGGGGGCAGAATATCGCCGCTACCGTATCTCCGCGGGCGGCGAAGGCCTCGAGCACGGCGCCGCCAAACTTCTGCTGCCCAATCAATGCAATGCGCATAACGATGGCCTCTCTTTAATCAAGCGCAAATTGGTCGGCCGTCAGTGCCACGCCGAACCGCTGCCTTCCGTCGGACGCTTCTCGGTATCTAACGGATAACAATTTTGGGCATGGCTTGCCTATCGGAAAAGCCGGATCACTTCCCAAAGCTCTTCCTTCACCCGCCGCCCGAAATCCGCGATTTCAGCTGGCTAGCAACGGGTCGCGCTCCTTTTCCGAGTACTCAGCCGGTCACGACATTGCTGGGCCGTCCGGCATGGAAGTTTTCGATATGATCGATGACCTGGTCCCACAGAATCTGCATCGCCTCGTCGCTGGCCCAACTGACATGCGGAGTTACGATAACATTCGGCCGTTTGAGGATTGCGTGAAAGGGATGATTGTTCTGCGGGGGCTCTGCTGTCAGGCAATCGAAGCCGATGCCGGAGATGAGTCCTTCGTCAAGCGCCTGCACGACGTCGGTTTCGACGACGAGCCCGCCGCGCGCCGTGTTGATTAGTAGCGGCCGCTTTTTCATCTTGCGAAATTCAGGCATGCTGAGCATGTTGCGTGTACTTGGCGTCAGCGGACAATGTAGCGTGATGACGTCGCTGGTTTCCAGCACCTCGTCGAACGGGGTGTAGAGTGGGCCGAGGCCCTGAACGCCCTTGTGCGCCGCGAATAGCGTCTTCATGCCAAACGCTTGGCCAAGGCGCGCAACCGACTGGCCGATGATGCCCTCGCCCATAATGCCGAGCGTGCTGCCGGCAAGTTCATGAATCGTATGCGAGAAGAAACAGAATTGTCCGGCCTTCTGCCATGCTCCGTCGATGACGTCGTTGCGGAAACCAACAATACCCCGCCGCAGCGCAAGAATGAGCGCGAAGGCATGTTCCGCTACGGTATTGACGGCATAACCGCGCACGTTGGAGACGACAATGCTGCGTTCGCGGCAAGCGTTGACGTCGATCACGTCATAGCCGGTCGCCGCCACCGCGATCATCTTCAGTTTAGGCAGCTTGACGAGATCGTGCTCGCGAATCGGTGCCTTGTTTGTGATGGCGATCGTTGCTTGCGTCAATCGTTGGCTGACCTGGTCTGGCGCGGTGGTGCCGTACTCGGCCCATTCGTGCGCGAAGCGCGGCCGCGTCAGACGGACCATCGGACCCATCGTATTGCGGTCGAGGAATACGATGCTCGGAATCTGGGCAGGTGCGTCCGGTGGCATAGTATTATGTTCCGACTAAGAGGGGAGGTTGTGACACGTCCGCGACTGCCGAGCGGAACACCGGGTAGATTCCCAACGACCGGCCAAGCGCCTGCACCAGGCTGAGCACGACGTCTATATAGGGTGTTTCGACCTTGACCAGTCGGCCCATTTCCTGAACGGCCGTCAGCAAGGCGTCGATTTCGAGCGGCCGGCCCTTCTCGAGATCCTGCAACATCGAAGTGCGATGGGCACCGACGCGCGCGGCGCCGTTGATCCGCCGGTCGATATCGACGCGGAAGGATGCGCCAAAGCGGACTGCAATCTCTTTCGCCTCGGACATCATCTGAACCGCTAAGGCGCGGAGGTCAGGCTGCGTCGTCACAATGTCGAGCGTCGCCCGGGTGAGTGCGCTGATCGGATTGAAGCACAGGTTTCCCCACAGCTTGAGCCATATCTCGCTGCGGATGTCATCTAGAACAGGCGCATCGAAACCCGCCTGTTCAAGGACAAGTGATAGATTGCGGCAGTGCTCGGAAATCGTCCCGTCCGGCGCACCTAACGTAAATTTGTTGCCGTAGGTGTGACGTACGACGCCGGGGCTTGCAATATCGGTTGCCGGATAAACCACACAGCCGATCACTCGCTCCGGCCCGATCGTCTTCCATTGCCGGTCGTCAGGGTCGACACTGCGGAGACGGACGTCGTCGAATCCACGAAGTTTATATGTGTACCACCAAGGGACGCCGTTCTGGCAAGTCACAACCGCAGTATGAGGGCCGAGGAGCGGCCGCATCTGCTCGGTCGTTTCCCATGCCTGGTGTGCCTTGAGGCAAACGATGACGTAATCTTGGACAGCGAGCGTCGCTGGATCGTTGGTGGCGACAGGGCGGCAGCTCTTTTCGTCCCCGTTGATCAGCAGCTTCAGCCCGTGCCGTTGAATCGCCTCCAGATGCGGACCGCGCGCGATCAACGATAATTCGACGTTGTCGATGGTGCTCAGGCCAGCGGCCAGATAGCCTCCAATCGCACCAGCGCCGTATATGCAGATCCGCATCGCCCCCTCCTACTTTACTGATCAGGCGGCCTCGTCACCGATCAGGCGACTTCGTCCAACTCGAGCTTCGGTGCTGTTGCGCGGATGTATTCCTCGGCCGCTGCAACGCCAGAGCCAGCCTCGATTGGAAGGCCGACATCGCGCATCGCCATCTCGCAACCGGCAAGCGCCTGCAGCACCATGATCTCGTTGACGTGGCCGAGATGGCCAATCCGGAAGACACGGCCGGCAACCTTCGATAGTCCTGCGCCGAGAGATAGGTGATAGCGGTGAAAGGCGACCTTGATAACGTCGTTTCCGTTAAAGGATTTTGGTACAGACACGGCTGAGACCGTGTCCGAGTACCACTTCGGCTCCTTGGCGCAGAGCGAGAGGCCCCACGCCACTACGCCGCGACGAACGCTCTCCGCCAGCCGATGGTGCCGAGCAAAAACATTGTCGAGTCCTTCAGCAAGGAGCATGTCTAGGGACGCGCGCAAACCGTGCAGCAGCGTCGTTGCCGGCGTATAGGGGAAATAGCCGTCCTTGTTGGTGCGGACCATGTCTGCAAAATCGAAGAAGCAACGCGGGCATTTGGCGCTCTTGTGCGCGGCCAGGGCCTTGGGGCTGGCGGCAACGATTGCCAAGCCGGCCGGCAACATGAATCCCTTCTGCGACCCTGCGACTGCCACGTCAACGTCCCACTCGTCCAGGCGGAAATCAATGCTGGCGATTGAGCTCACGCCGTCCACCATGAGCAGTGCTGGATGGTTCGCTGCTTCGAGCACCTTGCGCACGCCCGCCACGTCGCTGGTGACGCCGGTCGCTGTTTCATTGTGGCAGACCATGATGGCCTTGATCTTGTGCTCCTTGTCGGCGTCGAGGACCTGGGCGCAACGTTCGAGAGGAAAACCCTCGCCCCACTCGACGTCAATTGTATCGACGATCAAACCGTGGCGGCGGCATAAATCGGCCCAGAGATGCGAGAACTGTCCGAACACCGCAATCAAGACCCGATCGCCGGGTGACAGGGTATTGGTGATTGCGGCTTCCCAGCCGCCTGTTCCCGATGCCGGGAATAGGAAGACTTGGCCTTTTTCGGTCTTGAAGACCTGCTTCAGGTCGCGGAAAAGCGGCAGGGTGAATGCCGGGAAGTCAGGGGCTCTGTGATCCTCGAGCGGTACGTCCATCGCCTGGCGAACTTTGAACGGCAGGTTCGTCGGACCTGGAATGAAAAGACCATGGAAACCCGGCATCGTTATTCTCCTTGAGGTTCGTCTCGCCGCTAGCAGCGGCACAATGCTTACCTTGACTGGTTAATAGATCGGAAACCGCTCGCACAGCCCGATTGCTTGTTGCTTTACTCGTGCCTCGATTGCGTCGTTACCGCCGTCACCGCCGGCGGCGAGGCCATCAAGAACTTCGGAAATCATGCGGCCGACTTCACGAAATTCGGATACTCCGAAGCCACGCGTCGTCGCCGCTGCGGTGCCGAGGCGTATGCCCGAAGTCACGGTAGGTTTCTCTGGATCAAACGGGACGCCGTTCTTGTTGCACGTGATGTGCGCGCGGCCGAGGCTCTTCTCGGCGACATTGCCCGTGAGCTTCTTCGGGCGCAGGTCGACCAGGATCAAATGCGTGTCGGTGCCGCCAGTGACGAGATCGTAACCGGCGGCACGCAGTACCTCGCCCATGGCGCGGCAATTATCGAGAACGGCCCGCGCATATGTCTTGAATTCTGGCTGTAGCGCCTCGCCGAAGGCCACGGCTTTGGCGGCGATGATGTGCATCAACGGCCCGCCCTGAAGGCCGGGAAAGAGCGCTGAGTCGATTTTCTTGGCAATCGTCTCATCGTTGGTTAGCACCATGCCACCGCGTGGGCCGCGCAGCGTCTTGTGCGTCGTTGTGGTGACCACATGCGCATGCTGTAACGGACTCGGATGAACGCCGCCTGCAACTAGCCCGGCAAAATGCGCCATGTCGACCATCAGGAAAGCACCGACCTCGTCGGCTATCGCCCGGAATCGCGCGAAATCAATATTGCGCGGATAGGCCGAGCCGCCGGCGATGATGATTCGCGGTTGGCGTTCATGCGCGAGCCGCGTCACTTCGTCGAAATCGATGCGTTGATCATCGCGGCGGACGCCATAGTGCACCGCGTTGAACCATTTGCCAGAGAGATTGGGTGCCGCGCCGTGCGTCAGGTGGCCGCCCGCGGCGAGCGACAGCCCGAGTATGGTGTCGCCGGGCTTAGTCAACGCTAGCAAGACCGCTTGGTTGGCTTGGCTTCCGGAATGCGGCTGGACATTGGCAAAACGGCAATCGAAGAGCTTTTTCGCACGCTCAATGGCGAGTGTCTCGGCCTCATCGACGTATTGGCAGCCACCGTAATAGCGGCGGCCGGGATAGCCTTCGGCATACTTGTTGGTGAGTGGTGATCCTGCCGCTTCGAGGACGGCGCGGCTCACGATATTCTCCGATGCGATCAGCTCGATCTCAAGCCGCTGCCGTCCGATCTCGCGTTCGATCGCCGCTGCGAGCTCGGGGTCGGTTTCAGCAACCCCAGACGAGAAGAAGGCGCCCCACCGGTGGCCTGCCTGATTTCCTGCCGTTAGCGGCATTCTGTCACCTCTCCGTATATCGGATACTGCATACCACACTGTTGCGGTCAATTATAGTGGAAATCGTTTCCATTTCTATAGCTATTTTTTATGGATGATTTTTCCTTGTGAAATGGGGCTCGTTGGAAGAAAATGGAATCAGCTTCCGTTTTTAGGAAGCTTGGCCGATAGGCCTCGAAGGGAAAGCTTTAGGGGTCAGAGGGGCCAGCCGCAAGGATCGCATTATGGTCGGTCAGTCGCAGGGCAACAAGCCGCCGCTCGAGTTGGAATCACTGGCGCCGCATCTCGGTGGCTCGGTCCAGGCGTTGGAACGTGGATTGAAGCTGCTCGCGATCATCGCCGAAAGCGATGGGCTGTCGTTGACAGGGCTTAGCCAGCGGGCGGGCATTGCTCCGTCGACGGCGCACCGGATTCTCGCTACGTTGAAAGCGAGTGGCTTTGTTCATTGCGACTCGCATAGTCATTATCTGATCGGGGTCCAGGCATTTCGCATCGGTAGTGCCTTTCTGCGCAGCCGCAAGCTGGCGGATGCAGGCCGCGGCGTGGTTTTGCGGTTGATGGAAGAGAGCGGCGAGACCGTCAATATCGGCATCGAGGACGAAGGTTACATTGTTTTTATCTTGCAGGCGGAAACGCATCAACCCGTGCGCGCTTTTCACCGGCCAGGATCGCGGAGTCCGCTGCACGCATCGAGCCTCGGCAAGGCGATCATGGCGGCGCTTACCGACGAAGCCGCGACCGAGCGGCTTCTCCGCAGCGGCATGCCGAAATTTACCCAAGGCACGATCGTCGATCCGGAAGCACTGCTTGCCGATCTAGTGCAGGTGCGCAAGCGCGGGTGGGCGGTTGACAATGAAGAGCGCGCCGAGGGCCTACGGTGTGTTGGGGCCGCGATCTATGATGAACAGGGCGACGTCGTCGGTGCTGTCTCGATTTCCGGACCGACGGTGCGTATGCCAGAGGAGCGGCTTGGAGAACTCGGTCCGATGGTAAAGCGAGCGGCTGCCGAGATCACCGACCGCATCGGCGGCAAAATACCGGCTTAATCATTCGCGCCATCTTGTAATTGAATCCGCGATGTTCGGCTATGGCCCCGGCTCACGGGATCATTGCCGGCGCGGTCGATCGGAAATGACTTCGGCTCTCCCGATAAGTTCGCTCAGGTCGCGCCAACCTCTTGACGTATATCTTTCGGGTAATTGCGATAAATCACTGAGGTGGCTTTGGGTGTCGCTGTTCAGTGCCCGACAAGAGCCGGGAACGCCGCGGCCAATCCATCAAGGATATACTGCACGGCAAGGCCCGCAAGAATGATTCCAAAAACACGACCGACGACGTTAATGCCGGTTTTGCCGAGATGCTCCGTCAGTTTCGACGCAAGAAGAAACGTCAGGAGACATAGAAAGAGCACAATAATCAGAAGGGTAATTATCAGCGCCTGCCGCAGAACGCTGTCTTCGGCCTGACTCATAAGCAAGATGACCGTCGTCATCGCACCGGGACCCGCGATGAGGGGAATCGCAAGCGGGAACACCGCAACGTCCGTGCTAGTCACCGCCTCGTCGGCTTCCGTCTTTGTCGCGGTTCGAATGCCGCTCTGGCGCACAAGCACCATGTCGGTTGAGAGCAACAACAGGAGCAATCCACCGGCGATCTGGAAGGCCGGCACGGAAATACCGAGAAAGTGAAAGACGGCGCCTCCGGCAATCGCAAAGATAACAAGCGTCAGCGCGGCGACGAAGATGGAGCGAATGGCGGTTTTACGTCGCAGGGAGGCTGTTTGCCTGCTGGTCAAAGTCATGAATATCGGGAGCATTCCCAAGGGATCGATGACCACAAGGGAGGTGACAAAAGCGCCGACCGCAAACTCAAGCATGTCTCAGTGCGATTCATATCTCGTTTGTCAATTAATTTACGTGTAACCGCTGGGGACAGGTAGAGCATTTTTCGTCATCGCGAGCTTCATGTTTCATGCCGGTCGCAGGGGAGCCCTACCGTGACCCCACCCGCAGAGGTGTACAGGCATTGCCCCTCCATAGGAAAGCCAGGGGGCCTGATCGTCGACGACGGACACTCTCGATCGGGGGATTGCAGAATTCCAAAGACTTTAGCATGATGCGCGGCACGGCAAGTATCTGAACTGGCGTGACCGTAGGTCACGAAGTGCGAGATTGTTCCGAATCCTCGGGGAGTAAATGATGATGAAAAAAGAGCTGCTATTGAGTCTAACGGGGGTGATGATCGCATGTGCGTTTCCGCTGTCCGCCATGGCAGCGCCAGGCGCCAATCCCGCCGCTGCGAAAAAGGTCGTAGCCTATGTGCAAACGAATAATCTACCGTGCTTATCGTGCCATGCGGTGGGCCACAAAGTCGTAGGGCCTGCATGGCTTGCAGTGGCCGAGAAATATCAAAGTAACCCCAACGCCGTATCGCTGCTGACCGAGAGGATTGCAAAGGGGGGCGTCGGGACCTGGGGAAATATACCGATGCCGCCGAACTTGGCGACCGAAGCGCAAGCGAAGGTGCTTGCTCAGTTGATAATGGATCTTGATAAGAAGTGACGTGCTTGACCAGGAATGGAAAGGGCTCCGCTGCTGCGCGCTTGGACGTTTACTTGTGCTTTGAAAGATCGCACAGGAACCATTGGTGAGCGCTAGGCGGAGCCCCTTGACTTTTGGGTCACGTTAGCCGAGGCACCTGCTAAATCGCTACTCTTCTCGCCCGTGGTTCTAGAGGGGCTCGATTGGTGCGGGTCGCCTTGTGATGGCAAAGACGAATCAGCCGACATAAACCGACATAAACTTGCGCTTCTGTTCGCCAGCGGTGCTGCCCGACGGGGCCACAAGAATCCTGTCCCTGCGCACCGCGTGAACCGGACCGGAGGGTAGTGGTGTGAACAGCCGAGAGGTCTCTATGACGCCTACCGTGCTGCAGTGGACCGGCCGCGGTTCTATAGATACCTCTGTTTAGCAGCGGTCGGGCCTTGCCGCGTTCACACATCGAGGCCCGGCCCGACTGATCAGCCAACCGCGCAAAGGGCCGGCCTTTCGGCAGGTTGCACGTGCGGCGTGCTTGGGTGCAGGCCGGCGACGCGCGCCCGCTGGCGAAGCAGGGCCAAGACGATGTCCGTGGTCGGCGTCGGCGTTTCGGTCAGACGGCCCATCTCCTGTACCACGGTGATCAGGGCGTCGATTTCCAATGGCCGACCGCGCTCCAGATCCTGAAGCATCGAGGTCTTGTGGGCGCCGACCTTTCCTGCGCCATCGATCCGACGCTCGACGTCGACGCGGAAGTGCACACCAAGCTTTTCCGCGATGATTCGTGCCTCTTCCATCATTGCACGGGCAACGCCGCGGGTATCCGGATCAAAGGCAATGACATCGAGCGTGCCGAGGGTAAGCGCGCTGATGGGATTGAAACAAAGGTTGCCCCAAAGCTTGAGCCAGATTTCGTCACGGATTCGGTCGACGGTGCCGGCCTTGAATCCGCCTTCCTCAAGAAGGCCGCTCAGGGTCTTGAGCCGGTCGGTTGCCTCGCCATTAGGTTCGCCGACGGGGAATTTATTGCCGTAGATGTGCTTGATAACGCCAGGCTCGACCACCTCGGTCGCAGGATACAGAATGCAACCGACTGCGCGCTCTGGTTTTAGAATTTTCCATTGTCGTCCGGCGGGATCGACGCTCTCCAGAACATGATTGCGAAGCCGGCCCTCGGCCCCATAAAAGTACCAATAAGGGATGCCATTGTAGGCAGTCACGACGGTGGTGTTCGGGCCAAGCAAGGGCCGCATGGCTTCAACCGCGCCGATAACCGAGTGGGCCTTCAAAGTAACGATAAGATAATCCTGCGGGCCGAGCTCGGCGGGATTATCAGTACAGTAAGGACGCGCGTTGTAGCTCGAGCCGTCTTTAAGCACCGTGATGCCGTGGTCACGCATGGCGCGAAGGTGCTCGCCGCGCGCAATTAAGGAGACGTCTTGGCCGGCACGGGCGAGGCCGGCGCCGAGATACCCGCCGATTGCACCAGCTCCAAAAATGCAAATCTTCATCTTGGCCCCTTCCTGCTCATGACGCCGTCTGCGACCTCTCGAAAATCGTGTTCTGGCGGATTCTCGATGGCCTCCGGCCCCTGGCAAAATTTGCCCGCCAAGAAGTAAAATATTTACTTCTCACTCACGCTTGTCACGCTTTAATGCGCTATGAAATGACGAAAATGGTATATGCATTGACTGCTGGATCGCGTATTTTGTAAAAATTGAAAATAAATTTAGAGGTGGCATGTCAAAACCGCAAATTGGCCGTATCGTTCGTCGGTTGCGACAGGAACAGGGGATAACGCAACAGGCCCTGGCCGGAAAGCTCGGTATCTCGACGAGCTATCTCAATTTGATTGAGCACGATCAACGCGGAGTTACCGCGGCGCTGCTGATCAAGCTGACGGAAGCGCTTAAGGTAGACCTCGCGGCCCTGTCCGGCAGGGAGGAGAGACAGCTCGAACAGGCGCTGCGGGAAGCCTTCACGGATCCTTTGCTCGGCGCTGACCCAGTCCCGGATTCCGAGGCGGAATTGATGGCGGCGTCTACGCCTGCCGCGGCGCGCGCCGTGTTGGCGCTTTATCGGGCACTTCAGGCAACCCGTGAAGAAACGGGGGCGATTGCCTTGCCCTCGGGACGCAAGGTTCTGCTGCCCAACGATGAGGTGCGGGATTATTTTCACCAGCATGAAAACCATTTTCCCGCAATCGAAGCCGCCGCAGAGGCTTTAGGCTCGGAGCTTTTGAGAAAGATCGAGGACATGACGCATGTGCTGGCCGAGAGGCTTCGGCATAAGCATGGCCTCGTGGTTTCGGTCTCGCCCCTGCCGGGCACCCGGCGCGTCTATGACCCGGCGCGGCGGCTTTTGACGCTGTCTGAACGGCTACCGCGTGAGAGCCGCGGCTTCCAGCTTGCGTTTCAGGTTGCGTTGTTGGAGGCGCAGGATGTGGTGGCCCCGTTAATCAAAGACGCGGCTATGACTACCCGCGATGCGGCTGACTTGTTACATATAGGACTGCTCAACTACTTCGCAGGTGCTCTCCTGATGCCGTACGAGCCGTTTCTCGAATCGGCGCACGGGCTCCGCTACGACGTCGAGCATCTAGCAATGCGGTTCGGCGTTTCTTACGAACAAGCATCCCACCGGCTTTCGACGCTGCAGCGGTCCGGCGCCCGCGGTGTACCCTTCTTTTTTCTGCGGGTTGACCCGGCAGGCAACGTATCAAAGCGCTTTTCCGCGGCTGGCTTTCCGTTCGCTCGATTTGGGGGGAATTGCCCGCGATGGATTGTGCACTCAGCCTTCGCGACACCGGGCGTCGTCCGTGTTCAGGTCGCACAACTGCCGGAGGGCGCAACCTTTCTTTGTTTCGCCCGCACAGTGACGGCACCGCCTGGTCGATGGGGCGAGCCGTCAGCCACACGTGTCGTCGCGATGGGATGCGACATCTCTCAGGCTACTGCAGTCGTCTATGGAGATGGAATTGATATCGCTCATGCGGCAGTTGGCATCGGGCTTTCATGCCGATTGTGCGAACGCCAGGACTGCCATTCCCGTGCCTTTCCGCCGCTTGCACACCGGCTTGCGCTTGACATCGCCACCACCAGTGAGAGCCCCTATCGGTTCAGGCGCGCGGGAGGGCCTTCCAGCGGTGACCATAACGCAGGGCGGCAATGAAATGCTGTGCCCGCCGCGGTGCTGACCGGGAGTTCTGCTCTCGGCCGACAGTGACCGGGCGATGCACCGTATTCCTTCGTAATCTGTTGTGTCGTGTTTGTACGAGACACGCAGGAAGTGACACAAATATCTCTCTTTCTGCCCGCGTCTGGCCGGCGGTCAAAGGCGAGAATGGGCTGATTGGATGAAATTTCGAAATTTAGGCGCCTCGAGACCTGGATCGCGCCTTAATGGTTCATGCGCTGAAGTGAAATTTGTCGCGGTTCGGCTCGCTCTCGACGGTTACCGTCGGCGCGGATATTGGCTATCTTGTTATCGATCTATGCCAAAGGGAGTGGTAGTGCCTACTCTAGTGGAGTGGCGCTGACGAATGATTCCAGCAGGGTCGCACATATGCGAGTCTTCTGGAATGAGAACAGGGGTTGAAGTCCGGCTTGGTCCGGGAGATCGCGAGCGGCTTGAAGCCGTTGTCGGATCGGGGAACAGCCCGCAGAAGCATGTGTGGCGGGCTCGGATCGTTCTGCTGAGTGCCGAGGGGATCGGGACGATGGAGATTCAGCGGCGAACCGGCAAAGGCAAGCCGCCGCTGACCTCTGAGGTGATCGAGCGGGTTGTCGAGATGACGCTCGCCGAGCCGCCGGGCGAGACGACGCACTGGACCTGCCGGGCGATGGCGAAAGCCGCCGGGGTCAGCCATCGCAGCGTGCAACATATTTGGGCGGCGCACGGTCTGAAGCCCCATCGGGTGAGCGTCTTCAAGTTGTCGAACGATCCGAAGCTCGCTGCCAAGGTTCAGGATGTGGTCGGGCTCTATGTCGATCCACCCGACCATGCGCTGGTGCTCTCGGTCGACGAGAAGTCGCAGATCCAGGCGCTCGACCGGACGCAGCCGGGACTGCCGATGAAGCGCGGGCGGTGTGGGACGATGACGCATGACTACAAGCGCCACGGCACAACGACGCTGTTCGCCGCGTTCAACGTCCTGGAGGGCAAGGTCGTCGGCCAGTGCATGAGCCGCCATCGCCATCAGGAGTTCATCCGCTTCCTCAACAAGATCAATCGCGAAACCCCGGCCGAGCGGGAGTTGCACCTGATCGTCGACAACTACGCCACGCATAAGCATCCCAAGGCCCGCGCCTGGCTCGAGCGCCATCCGAGGTTCAATTTCCACTTCACCCCGACCTCGGCCTCGTGGCTCAACGCCGTCGAAGGCTTCTTCGCCAAGTTGACCAAGCAGCGGCTCAAGCGGGGCGTGTTCAAGGGCATCGTCGATCTCCAGGCCGCCATCAACAGATACCTCGCCGAAACCAACAACAACCCCAAACCTTTCGTCTGGACCGCCGACCCCGACCAAATCATCGAAAAAGTCAGGCGCGGGAAACAAGCGTTAGAGTCAATCCACTAGCGGAATCCCGGATAGTGGTGCCGGAGACGCGGGAACTTGATCGGCTAAGTCAATTGATCGAGAAGCAGGGCGCCATCGTCATCCGGTGCCCGCTTGTTGCCATCATCGATCCGCCGAATTCCACACCAATCGTCGCTTGGTTCCGCCGTTTCGTTACCGATCCTTGCGACGATCTCATACTACTGACCGGCGAGGGATTGCGGCGGCTTATGGCGACGGTATCACGCTGCCGTTCCGTCAGGCGCTTGTCTCGGGGCGTAAAATCACTCGCGGGCCGAAGCCGGTCCAGGTCCTTCGCGAATTGGGGCTTGCGCCCGACTTGCGGGCGGCAGAGGCGACGACGGACGGTATTCTTACGCTTCTTCGGGGGCTTGATCTGCGGGGTAGGCGCATTGGTGTTCAGCTCTATCCCGGTATTCCTGACAACAGACTTCTCGACTTTCTGGCGGAGGCTGGAGCTCGACCGGATGCAGTGATACCCTATGCCTATGCGGCGAAGACCGACATCGCCCGTATAATCGATGTCATCGATATGATGGCGAAAGGACAGGTCGATGTTATTGCTTTCCCGAACTCCTCGCACGTCCACCGTCTGTTTGAGGTAGCACGCGTGGCCGGGAGAGGGATGTTGCTTCGCGAGGGACTCGCGCGCGCCAAGGTGGCCGCAGTAGGGGCCGGTCGTCGCGGCCGATCTCGTTGCGCGTGGTGTCACCGTCAAGATAGTGCCGCAAGGCTCCTATTTCATGAAGCCGCTGGTAAACGCCATCGTGCAAGATATCTCGAGTTAGCGCGCACTTGCTGCCTCAGAAGGCGCAGACCCGCTCGGACATTGCGATGCAATCGGGCCATCCCAAGAAGGGCGCCGGCAAGATGCTACAATACCGGGTGATTGGCGCAAATTGCTTAGGATCCCCTCTATGTCTTTAGAGGTAACGCCATCCGCATTCATCAACGCTTGAGTAATCGGATCGGAAAGAACTTCGGCGAGCGATGGCTCTTCTTCCAAAGCTGATTGAGTGAGCTTCTTCCGCATCTCGTTAGACCCCATGCTGTAGAAGTTTTTCGCCTGGCCGCTGCGCGATCAGCAGGCACAAGGCGTGGCGGTTGAACACGCGCGCCTCGGTGTACGGCACATGATCGACCAAACAATTGAATAGCCTCCGAGCGCGTCACAAAGCCAATCCTAGTGGATATTTGTGACGCTAATTCGCTTTAACTGAGGAAAGATTTTGATGGAAGACGGTGACGATGGCCTCAGATGCTCGCTGCTCAAAATGCAAGCCGGCTGACGTCACCGCGTATTTCCTGATACAAACAGGGCATTCGCGCTAACCGGGCGAAACTTTCCCGTCAGTCCGACGATGATAGAACGTCGCGAAACCGGAAACGGCACCCGTGAGCGGGGGCTAGCCGGGCTCGCGAGACGAATTATTGCAGGGCCGAAGGCTGGGGGCCCGGGAAAGAGGAGGCCACGATGGAAAGCGTCAGTGAAAAGTGAGGTACAAAATAATCGCCGGCAGGTACTGGCTAGAAGCTGCCTGTAACCGCCGTGAACATTGCCTTGACGTCCGTGCCGATTGAGGAGATGACCACTAAGGACGCGGTTGCCACCAAAAGGGCGAGCAGACCGTATTCTATCATGGTTACCCCGGATTCATTTGTAAGCAGCGCGCTGACCGTTTTTGGCATGATTATCTCCCCGCTGACAAGCGCCGCCCGTTATCGCCCCTATTCGACACGGGAAAGTGTAACCAACTCGTTAACGGACTATGCCCTTTAAGGGGACGGCCGTGATCAACTTCGGCTGAAGCCGACGCTGAACGCAGGTCATTGCGATGGCCAAAACAGATGCCGAAGACGAAGAGAGGCCGCCCCACCGTCGAAGCCCATCTTCTCGTGAGGCGCGCGGTCGGCTACTGCGCGCGAAACCAAGCAGCCCATCGGTACTGGCATCGGCGAATTTTAAATGCTGTTCTTGGCCGTGCCAAGATGCCAAGCGGTTATTCTTGCCGAACGAGCCGGCGGCGGATGTGACGCACTGCCCACCACACGGCGGCCAGAGCGAAGGGAAGCGCGAAGCCGGACACGAGTTCCGGGTTAATCGGCAAATGCAAGGCTTTTGCCGCGCTGAGTGCGTAAGACAACAGTCCTAAAAGGTAATACGTGATCGCGACGACAGACAATCCTTCGACGGTTTCTTCCAGCAGAAGTTGAACCTGGGCTCGGCGGTCCATGGATCGCAGCAGATCACGGTTTTGCTCCTCGAGAGCGACGTCGACGCGGGTGCGCAGAAGCTGACTCCCCCGGGCCACTCGTTGCGCCAGATCTTCTTGTCGTTCGGCAACCGACTGGCACGTCTGCATGGCGGGGCGGAGCCGCCGTTCCATGAATTCGGCAATTGTCTGCAGCCCAGCGACCCGTTCTTCGCGCAGCTCACCGATGCGCCGGTCAACCAGGGCCGAATAGGCGCGTGCAGCACCGAATCGATAGCTACTTGCCGTTGCCAACCTTTCGATATCGGCCGCAAGCCGTACGAGGTCGTCGAGCAGGGCACGGTCGTCTTTAGCGGAATCCGGCGCGGCCATCGAAGCCATGGCAGCAGCGAGTTCCCGCTCAATCCGGGCAATCTCCGGTGCTGCCTTCCGCGCCAAAGGAAGGGCAAGGAGCGCCATCATGCGATAGGTCTCGATCTCCAGCAATCGTTGCACGAGGCGACCAGCTTGCTGGTTTCCGAGCATATGATCGTGGATCAGGATACGCTCGAAGCCATCGAAATGAATACGATAATCCGTGTAGACCGTGGCGGCCCCACCGGCGATTCGGCTTGAGACCAAGCTGTTGGCGACCAGATGCCGCCCGAGGATAGCCTCGGCCGGCGGCGCCGTTTCGCGGGGCATCAACGCGACATGCACGGCGACAAGCAGTGCACCGGGCATCTCTTCAAGCCAATCTTGAGCGACCCTGCTGATCGCCGGCTCGGAAAATGGATCGTCGAAAGGGGCTGCGAGAAGGAATGTAAAGGTGGTGAATTCGGTATGTCTTTCCCATTTGACGCGGAACGAGCCAAAATCACCGCTGAAGTGGTTGAGGTCGGAGAGGGGGGGCGTCACGCCGTATCTCTGGCAAAGACGCACAAGATGCTCGTGATCATGCGTCGCGCCAGTCTCGCTTGTTAAAAGTGCGAGATGCGATATCCGCTCAGGCGCGAAGGCCGGCGTCACGGGGCGCGCATGCACCTCGTTGGCCAAAATGTCCCGCATTGGATGAGGGCGGAGGCGAAACCCAAGCGGCGCTTCGACCGCTGGGCCGACGAGATCGGTCATGCCCCTTGCTCCAGCAGCCATCCGTCGGGTAATTGTGATTCAACCGCCGGGAGGCGGAACGCGCGAGCCTTTGCAAACATGCTTGCCCCAAGCGATCCATAGTAAATGCTAGGATCTAACCTTCGCCAAGGGATCATAGTTTTCCAGCGAT
The DNA here is from genome assembly GCA_046705265.1 of Ferrovibrionaceae bacterium. Lineage (GTDB taxonomy): Bacteria > Pseudomonadota > Alphaproteobacteria > Ferrovibrionales > Ferrovibrionaceae > JAJYTL01. Next base: position 6,727 of record JBJKQL010000161.1, on the reverse strand, counting down.
GCTCCATTTCTTTTGCCCATACCAGACGAACAGCCACCGCGTCCAGTGCCAATAATTCCTGGCGCCTTGGCTTGCGTATTTCTTCGAAAACGTTTGGAGCGCAGAGCTTTGGGTACCGGCGCCTCCCAAACGCCATCCGGATAAGTGCAAATCTTTGACTCCGGAAGGGTCACGATTGGAAGCGAAATGGGCGTCACCGTCGGAGGTGGCTTGAACATAAAGGTGACAATGTAACATTCGTCTCGCGGGCTATCGCCCGAACCGAGGGGCTAGCCATTTAACGTACAAGAACGCTCGGGAGGGCTCATTGCGGGCTTAAGACTGAAGAGAGTGGCCTCCACTGTTGCCATTGTTTGTCGTCTTTGTTCGCGCGAAGGGCCGATCTCGCCAAATTCCTGCCATGGCCTCTGAATTGGCTTTCCCGCCGAGGAGATACCGTGCTTTGACCTCGGCCAAGGCAGGGCTGGGGGCGCAGGGAGGCGCGCGGGCGTATTCGTTTGATTAGTCGGGAAGGATGGTAGCCATCGTTTCTGCTCGGTTGGGTCAGTGGTGGCCTCGCATTTTCGAAGTTGCAACGATGACAATCAATTTGGAAAGCGCCGCCGCCGTTCGTTTTTTGGTAAGGGCATTGCCGTACAATTTCTTAATTGAGTGGGGCCGCGCTCGTCGCTACGGCCGAGGAGTAGACAATCCGCACGGGAATCGCCCTTAGGCCGCTAGACACTGGCTGTCCGCTCGCCACATTGGATAGGCTTCCTGCCCAATATATAGTGGCACATGACGAATTGTTGACGAGATATTGACAATGGCAGATTCTGGCGCGACCATGCGGGCCATGGGGGGCACACGAGGGGTTCTTGCGCAGTATGTCCGGTGCGCAACAGGACGTGCGGCGGGGGACGCAAGCGAACAGGATTGGTTGCGCGCCATCGCAATGCTCGTACGCGATCGGCTCGCTGAGCGCTGGGTGAAGAACGCCGGCACACCGCGGCCACGAGGGGTCAGGCGCGTCTGTTATCTCTCTATGGAGTTTCTGCTCGGGCGCTTGCTCATTGACGCACTTCGCAATCTTGAACTTTATGATTCTTGCCAAGCCGCACTCGACGAGGTCGGCCTCGATATCACGGAACTTGCTGAAATCGAGGCGGAACCTGGGCTTGGTAATGGCGGTCTCGGCCGGCTTGCCGCCTGCCTGCTTGATAGTGCCGCGACGCTTGGGATCCCCATCTATGGCTACGGGATCCGTTACGATTACGGAACCTTCGCGCAACGGATCGAAGATGGCTGGCAGGTGGAGCAACCAGATTATTGGCTCCGCCATGGCAACCTTTGGGAGTTTGCCCGTTCAGAGCTTCGCTATGCTGTACCCTTCGGGGGGCGGATCTGCCAAAATCCGACGGCACCGACGCCTCTAGCCCATAAGTGGGTCGATACGGAGAGCGTGTTGGCGACGGCCTATGACCTGCCGATCGCGGGCTATGGAAATGCTCATGTCAATACTTTAAGGCTTTGGTCCGCCCGCGCTCCTGCTGAGTTCGACCTGCATTCGTTCAACAGCGGCGACCATCACGCCGCGGTGGAGCGGAAGAATCAGATCGAGAACCTTTCCCGCGTGCTTTATCCAAGTGATAGTTCTCCTTCCGGGCAAGCGTTGCGGTTCAACCAGGAATATTTTTTCGTTAGCGCCTCAATCCAGGATATTCTTCGTCGCTTTCGACGAAACCATGCCTCATTCGATCGTCTTCCCGAAAAGCTCGTCATTCAGATCAACGACACTCATCCTGCGCTTGCTGTCGCGGAGATGATGCGATTGCTCGTTGATCGCCACCATCTGGAATGGGAGCGGGCCTGGGACATTACCCGGAGGGTATTCGCCTACACCAACCACACCCTCATGCCAGAGGCGCTCGAAACATGGCCGGTTCGGCTCTTTGAATTATTTCTGCCGCGGCACTTGGAAATCATTTATCTGATCAATGACCAGTTTCTACGGGATGTCGCGCGCCGGCAGCCGGGTGATTCGAATGCCATACGCCGCCTTTCGCTGATCGAGGAGGACGGGGAGCGACGGGTCCGGATGGCCCATCTGGCGTTTGTCGGCGCGCACAAAGTCAATGGTGTTTCGCATATCCACACGCAATTGATGAAGACGAGTTGTTTTCCGGATTTTGACTCGCTGTATCCCGGAAAGATCGTGAATGTGACAAACGGCATCTCGCTTCGACGATGGCTTGGTCAAGCCAATCAGCCTCTGGCCGAGCTTGTCCGGTCGCGCATGGGCACGAGATGGATGTCGCACCCTGAGGCGTTGGAACGTCTTGCCGAATATGCGGGTGATGCCGAATTCACTGCCGCGTTTCGAGGTGCGAAGATAACAAACAAAGAACGATTTTCCGACCATCTTGCCCGTGAATCTGGAATTGTCATTAATCCAGACTCTCTTTTCGATGTGCAGGTAAAGCGCATCCATGAGTACAAACGTCAGCTCCTCAATCTTCTTCATATAATCACGCTCTATAATCGCATCCGTACCGGCGACGCTAAGCCATACGTGCCACGCACTGTGATCTTTGCCGGCAAGGCGGCGCCGAGCTATGCCGTGGCGAAATTGATTGTAAAGCTGATCCACGACGTTGCTGCCGCTGTCAATGCCGACCCGATCGTGAGCCCATGGCTTAGAGTGGTGTTTGTGCCTAACTATGGCGTGGGGGCAGCAGAGAGGATCATCCCGGCGGCCGACCTTTCCGAACAAATCTCAACCGCGGGATTCGAGGCCTCTGGTACGGGAAATATGAAGCTCGCCTTGAATGGCGCCCTGACCATCGGCACGCTCGATGGCGCCAATATTGAAATTCGGAATGCCGTCGGCATGGATGCATTTTTTTCGTTTGGACTTTCCGCGAAGGAGGTGGCACGCCAACGCAACGATGGCTATGACCCTTGGATTCATTACCATGAGAATGCAGAACTCCGGCAGGCGCTGGATATGATTGCCAATGGATATTTTTCGCCGGAGGAACCGACACGATTTCGCTCAATCTTTGACTCCCTCACCTCGGCTGGGGATCGCTATTTTCTGCTCGCGGATTTTGCCGATTACATAGCCTGCCATAAGGCGGTCGAAACGCTCTACTGTGATCGCGACGCGTGGACGCGACGGGCCATTCTCAACGTTTCGAGAATGGGACGGTTCTCAAGCGACCGGACGGTACGTGATTACATACAGTCCATCTGGGGAGGCAACCTTGTATCGCGGCGAGGCGAGGAGTCCGAATTCGTTCGATACAAACTAGCGGCCAGCGGCGGTTGATATACCGCCGGCGAGACGGAGAGCCTCCGGTGCTTGATAGCGGTAGGGCATCGGGCAGGTGCTTCTCGTCACTACCGAAAGAGAAAGATGGAAAACCATTGTTTACGATTGTCTCTTTGTTGGCCGAACACTTCAGGGTTGAGGAGCGCTGTTGTCGACTGATCCCTTGGCTGAGAGGCCAAAGCGTGCGCCAGCACTTGGTGGGTTAACGTCGATCATTCGCTGTCTGGTTGTTCCTCAAACCATGTGCGGCTATCGCGCTCGATAAGCGCGATAGCCGCAGAGGGCCCCCAAGTGCCGGCGGTATAGGGTCGTGGGCGATCATCGATTTCCTTCCACGCGCCGACGATCTTATCGATCCAAGTCCAGGCCGCCTCGACTTCATCACGTCGCATGAAAAGCGTGGCGTTTCCCCGCACTACGTCCATCAATAGCCGCTCGTAGGCGTCGGAAACCTTATGCTTGAAAGTTTCGGCGAAACTCAGATTGAGCGGGGCCATGCGAAGCCGCAACCCGCCGGGGCCTGGTTCTTTGGTCCAGAGATTGAGACGAATGTGCTCATCCGGCTGCACGCGGATGATGAGCCGGTTCGGCGTGGCATCGCTTCCGACGCCAGGAAAGACCCAGTGGGGTACTCGGCGGAATTGAATGACGATTTCCGAGACTTTCTGCTGCATGCGTTTTCCCGTGCGCAGATAGAAAGGGACACCTGCCCATCGCCAATTATGGATTTCGGCTTTTACTGCCGCGAAGGTTTCAGTGGTGCTGCCGGCCTGCACGTCGGCCTCCTCGGTGTAGCCCTGCACGGGTGAACCATCGACTGCACCGGATCGATACTGGCCACGTACGGTCTTTTGTCCGACATCCGTGGGAGTGATCGGCGCCAGAGCCCGCAATACCTTGATCTTCTCGTCGCGCACCGCCTCACGATCGAGTGAAGCCGGTGGCTCCATCGCGACTAGACATAGCAATTGCAGAAGGTGGTTTTGCACCATGTCACGGAGTGCGCCGATTTGATCGTAATAAGCGCCACGCCCCTCGATGCCGATGCTTTCAGCAACCGAGATCTGGACGTGATCGATATGCTGATTTTGCCACAAAGGTTCAAAGAGAGCATTGGCAAAGCGAAGGACTAAAAGATTCTGCACGGTCTCCTTGCCGAGGTAGTGATCAATTCGAAAAATTCGGTGCTCGGGAAAGATGCTGCCGATCTGGTCATTGATCTCCCGGGCAGAGACGAGGTCATGGCCGATAGGTTTTTCAAGAACGAGGCGGGCGTCGGCGCAGAGAGCGCCGGAGGTGGCGATATGGCGCGCAACAGACCCGAACAGATGAGAACTCATCGCAAGATAGAAGACGCGCACCTCACGCGGCGACTGATTCAACAGCTCCACAAGGTGCGGCCAATCGCTCGCGGCTGCCGCATCCATCGACACGAAATGAAGGCGCTCGCGGAAACGCGCCCAAGTCGCATCGTCAGGTTCGTTGTGGTCAAGAACGGAGCGCAAGTCTTGTTCTACGAACGCTTGGTAGTCGGCACGGGAAATGGCACTGCGAGCGGTGCCAATAATTCGCGAAGAATCAGGAATTTGCCCGTCACGATCGCGTCGGAACAGCGCGGGAAGAAGCTTTCGTCTGGCGAGATCTCCGGTGCCGCCAAAAACGACGTAGTCAAAAGGGGCAATGTACGGGTTGCTAAAGTTGGTGGACATGCGTGCGCGCGCCTCCAATTGCACTTCTCGGCCGTCGAAAGTTGGTCGGAAATATCGATCGGCAGCGACCCAAAACGGCTCAGTGAGCTGACCACCGAATAGCTGGCCACCGACTATAAGACCACCATTTTAGTATATCCAGCTACCATGATGTCCAGGTTTGAAAACGTCAGGCAGAGTCTTAGTTTGAAATTTAATGAATCGGTATGGCGAATCCTCCGCCGATAACAACAGCGCTGCCCCCCCTGCTTTAAAATTAACCCCTTCTGCGCGTCCGTGAAGTTCGACGCCTCCATCGTCTTCCGCTCCTCGCAAGCCCTCTGGTGGAAGCCGCCGAAAAACTCTTCCTCAGATCGATCCAATTTGTGGCGGGCAGATCACTCAACCTGGCTGCGGTGTCGTTTGTCCATGCGGATGCTGTGATGGAAAGCCGGCTACGCTTGCCCATAGCGAGCCTCTTTTCAAAATCGTAGGTTTCTTTTGGGGCGTGATTCACCACTACCTCCTTTCCCTGCGGTAGGTGTTTCGAGTCGGCGAGATTCTATAACGCACCACGCAAGCGTCCCATATACAGGGCCATTTTTCATTGTAATGCTTTTTCCAATTTTCAAAGTGCTACCGGACATGGACCACAGACAAGAATCGCGATGCATACAGGCGCTCGGGTCTTAGGAGGATGCCGAATGATTCACGGAAGTCGTTGGCTGTGGGAGGCGAAGGGCAGAGCCGGCAAGCGGTGTAAAGTCCCGATTTAAGATGGATGATCGTACGGCTGCCGTTTCGTATTAATGACGGCCAGGTCGGAGATGACGCCAAACATGCCAAGCGAGCGCAAGGGCGAGAGCAGCCAATACTGCAACATCAAAGCGATGGAGAACGTGACCGAGTTGTGGATCAGTATTCCAGCGCTGCCCTAACTCGAAGCCAATATAAGCCAGTCCGTAGCACCACGGCCATGAGCCGACAAAGGTATAGATCTGAAACCGCAGCTGGGGCATCCTGGCAATCCCAGCAGGAAGAGCGATGAACGTTCGGATCACCGGCACAAGGCGAGCCAGGAGAACGGTCACGCCGCCATATCGCAAAAAAAACCGATCCGCCAGCTCGAGGTCACGCGGACCCATCAAAACGTAGCTTCCCCATCGTTCAACGAGCGGCCGACCTCCGTAACGCCCAGCGCCATAGGCGACTGTGGACCCCAGGTTGCAACCAATTGCCCCAACGGTGGCCACCATCAGGAGATTAAATCGTCCTGTTGATGCAAGATATCCGGAAAACGGCATGATGATCTCAGAGGGTAGCGGGATGCAGGCCGACTCAATCGCCATGAGTACCGCTAGTCCGAAGTAGCCGCCGGAAGAAATTGTTGCCGCAATGAAGCCGGCGAGCGTCCCAATAAGATTTTGAAGCATGGGGTCAGGTTTACAAGTCGCAGGCCTAGATTAGTTGCACGGTAGAAGCTTCAGCGCGGTGTTTCTGCGACGGGTTAATTCTCTAAGGCTCCCGGTTGGCAATGTCTAGACGTAAGTGTTGAGGCGAACCGATGTTTCCGTGTCGTACGCGCGCATCGCAGCTATGCTAATGTTCTGTAACTAACATTTGCATCCTAGGGTGAGGTCTGATTCACTGCCGGGATGATGACACGCAAACAAACTCGCATTGTCCTTGATCGAAAAGATCGCAGCGAAGTGAACCGGCTGCTTGC
>JBJKQL010000160.1:0-7127 GCA_046705265.1 Ferrovibrionaceae bacterium | reverse complement strand
CCGCCATCTCTTCCTTGAAGATCCATCTTCGGTTCCCCCTGAAAATGAATCTTCCAATCCTATCCAATGCTTGACCTGCCGCCCCTGCGACATTTCGACTCAGTTTCATGACTCAGTAGTACTAGGCAGGACGCTCGTCATGCTCGAAACGGAGAACAAGCGGCGGCATAGGCCGGCACGTCTTCGCCACCCGCACCGAGCCCAAGTGAATCATTAGTGCCAAAGTGCATGGCGAGCACGCCCGCCCCATGCAATAGAATAAAAAGATGCTTCCCATAACGCCGCGACGAGACGAGCCACTCTCCTTCAAGGAGTGGCGCAAGCGCCTCTGCCGAAATACGCTGTAAAATCCCGGCATTGTTGATGCTGAAGGCACCGATGCGCCGCGCACGATAGTGGTCGTGGACCAGCTGACCGAAAATCTTCACACCCGGCGGCTTCGGCATCCACATAAAGTCAAGACTACGAGATGGCGGCGGGAGTAATTGTATGAACTCACATCCCGAAGGATAACGCGTTGATCTGCGTCAGAGCTGGAACTCGAGCCATCGCCCCGCCGCATTCGGAATGCTGAACGCGGCGACACGGCGCCTCTTGCTGATCGGTCCGCGCGACCCGAGGCCCCTCCCCTCAGTCGTCGCCACGGAAAACGCAGGCACACGCTGGTCGACCCAGAACCTGCTGACGACCAAGCCGCCTCGCCATCACCCAGGTTGACCCAGATCAACGCGATCCGCATCTTCGTCGCTACGATTGACATTTGATCGAGAAATTCTTGCGTTCAGAGGTGCGATATGCTGAGCACGCCCATTGATACGATCACGCTCCTTCTGGAACGTGCCTGCAAGGTCTGGGGCACGCCTGCGCACAATGCGAGCGAAGGCCAAGCAACGTTGGAGGTGGGCGGCGCGAGCCACGAACTGGACCAGGGTCTTAACGATATGCCGGCGTATCGCGAGTTCGCCGCGCTGGTGAATGAGCTCGATCCAGGAGAGATGTACGAGCTATTAGCAGTCGCCGCGATCGGTGAAAGCGACGGCGTAAAAGAAAACTGGGACACCGCGGTCCAGCGAGCAGAAGCACTTGCGGTCGAGGATGCGGCCTCTGAGTTAGTGCGCCTCCTGGTTCTGACCGATGCCGTCGAGATTGGACTTGACCGCCTGGGCTACCTCACGGATGTCGAGGACAAAGACACCGAGGAAGACGAGATGGAGGGGGAAGATGGGGCCGATGTAGACGAGGAGGTGGAGACCGCTGAGGAAACACAACAGAATTCGCGGCCTTAATGGTAGCCGCGTTGCCAAGACTTTGTTTTTGTGGCTGGCCGATTGGCGCCAAAGTGTGAGAGGAAAGGCGGCTTTTCAACAGAGGTGATTTGCATCGTCACTCCGACCCGTCCCACGGCCATTTTCCGCGTGGAGGACAAATGAACACGAGTGATAAGCGCGCGACCTTCCGCTCGTTCTATTTCCAGCGCTTCTGTCGCGCCGTCGTCACTACACCACGGGCATTTCCGGCTGAACCGAGCGCCCCTGCGCACGAAAGGTCGGCGCTCGAGTCCGCTGCTGTAAGAGAGGACGCCATTTTCGTTCTGTATCCCGGGCTTGGACCCAGCGGTTACGCGCCCGATGATCTCTCGGTTCAAGGCCCCTTATTTGAGGCCGCTGAGGCAAGTATTTCGGAGATTGCCGCTGGTAGCACCACATTAAAACCCATCCAGGTCGTCAGCGCACTTCTCCGAGCCAAGGAAAACTGTTCAACCGTGCCGATATGATCCTTCGGGGCCGCATTCTCGGCATCGTTCCGAAGAGCTAAATTTCGACTTATCGCGAGATCTACGAGCGACTGCAGTTTTCGCCTGCCGCTCAAGGAAGCGAAACTACCATCTGCCGTTTGGCAACGGGTTTCTTTTCGGCAATGAAGTCATTTTTGAAACGCTAGAATGCCCTGGTTCTATTCTATACGTCGAGATCTGCGAAGACTTGCAGGTGCCTATTCCGCCAAGAACGCACCCCGCGCTCGTGCGCGCCACAGCGCTTGCCAGTTTGTTGGCAAGCACCGTCACCATTGGCAAGGCCGATTACTGCCAACTTCTCCACGCCTCCCAATCGGGGCGTGTAGTTACCCTCTATCTTTACGTCTTTATGCCGACGCAGGGTTTGGCGGCTTGACCACCGATCTTGCCTGGGATGGTCACCCAATGAACTTTAAAAATGGCGAGTTGCTCACCGAGGGTCAACGCTTTGACGCCGGCTCCCGCCTTGTCTTCGCAGATAATGATCTTGACCACTTGGCCCAGGAGAGCTGGCGCCTTACCAGCTCTTTTCGCGGTGCCGCAGCCGAATGTCAACCAGTGCACCGATTCTCCATCCCCTTGGAGCCTCCCGCCGCCGGAGAAGTCCCCCTTCGTCGACCGATCAGCCGCTTTTCCTATCCATCAGGCGAAGCCAGGACACTGAATGAGCGCTGCCAAGAGATCCATCGCATCCAGGTGCAGGGCTTGGCCAAATGCCTCGATGCCACAGGTATTGCCAAGGCCGTCATCGGCGTCTCGGGAGGTTTCGGTTCCGCCTACGTATTGCTTGTGACCGCGGGCGCTTTCGATTTCCTGCCACTGCCTCGCGCCAACATCCTCGCATACAGTCTACTGGGATTTGTCACCGGCGAGCAGGCCCTGGAGAACGCCAAGCCGTTGATGCAGAATATTAGTAGCACAATGGGAGAGATCGACATCCGGTCCTCGGCGACGAAAATTTTGCAGGACATCGGCCACCCATTCAGCTGCGGAGAGCCGGTCCATAATACAGATTTCCAAAACATGCGGGCCGACGAACGCAACTTGCATCTCTTTCGGCTCTCCGGCCAGTATGGCGCGCTTCCGGTCATCTCCCGTAATCTCTTCGGGCGTGACCTCCGCTATACTACATACGGCATCGACGATCAGGTCGCACATTACGGTGTCAAGGCGTCTATCCCTAAAACTCTAATGCGCCCTCTCATCGAATGGATCATCGAAAGGCGTATGGTCCCTATACCAGTGACTGATGCGCTTGATAGAACTTTGAGCAGCCCCGCCTCGCCCGAGCTCCTGCTGGAATCCTGTCATGGAATGCAGCGAGCCGAGGACGAAATAGGCCCTTATGAGCTGCAAGACTTCAACCTTTATTACCTAAGCCAATACGGCTATTGTCCGAGCAAGATCGCCTTCCTCGCTGAACATGCCCGGTTCCGACCGGCCGCGACGGAGGCGCTTTCTGTAGAAGCCCCTACCTACGATCTTGCCAGCAATAAGCACTGGCTCCAGGTATCCTTCAGAGCTTCAGAACGTCCAACCAATTCAAACGCTCAACGTTGCCAAATGACCCGAAAGTCGGCTGTAGTCGCTCGCTCTCGCCGCGCGGCGATTGGTGTGCACCGAGCGACATCAGGTCTGAGGTGTGGATTGAGCAGCTAAGACGGAACGCGCCCTAATGTCGAAACTTTCGGAACAGCCGATGTTCGCTCTGCAAGGCCCACTTCTTACCGACTTTTATCAACTTGCCATGCTGCAGGCCTACAAGGAATGCGGACTCACCGGGACAGCGGTTTTTGAGCTGTCGGTGCGGAAGCTCCCTTCCCGGCGGGACTTTCTCTTGGCGGCCGGGCTGGAACAGGTTCTCGAATATCTCGAAATGCTAACCTTTGATCGCCCAACGCTCGAATATCTCCGGCAGTCAGGCCACTTTCCTTCCGCCATTGTCGACTGGTTCGCGACCTTGCGCTTTACCGGTGACGTCGATGCCATGCCAGAGGGTACCGCTTTTTTTGCAGACGAGCCGATTATCCGCGTTACTGCCCCTTTGCCCGAAGCCCAATTGATCGAAACGCGACTGCTTAATCTCACGCATTTCGAGACGATAGTCGCCTCGAAGGCCGCGCGGATGGTGCTGGCAGCGCCAGGAAAGCTTCTAATCGACTTCGGGCTTCGGCGTGCGCATGGTGCCGAAGCCGGCCTGCTGGCGGCGCGCGCTGCCTATATCGCGGGGTTTGCCGGAACGGCGACAATCCTCGCGGGGAAGTGCTTCGGCATCCCGCTCTACGGCACCATGGCGCACGCGTTTATAGAGGCTCACGATGACGAAACCCAAGCCTTTGAACACTTTGCCCGAGCACGGCCCGACGGCGTCGTCCTTTTGATCGACACCTACGATACCGAGCACGCCGCGGAACAGGTGGTCTCACTGGCGCGGCGTTTGGAGAACGACGGGATTGCGGTTCGCGGCGTCCGGCTCGATAGCGGCGATCTCGCTGGTTATGCGCGGCGGGTACGGGCAATCCTTGATGCCGGCGGTCTTGCCGATACCATAATCTTCGCAAGCGGTGGTCTCGACGAAGATCAGCTCATCACCTTCACGCGAGACCAAGTGCCGATCAATGGCTTCGGAATCGGCACCAGCCTGACAACGTCTTCGGATGCGCCCGCACTCGACTGCGCCTACAAGATTCAGGCCTATGACGGCATCCCGCGCCGCAAACTTTCGGAGGGCAAGGCTAATTGGCCCGCAGCCAAGCAAGTGTGGCGCAGTTTTGACGCAAACGGTAAAATGAGCGGCGATTTGGTGGCGCCTCTCGGCGAGAAACACGAGGCGGCTCCCCTGCTTGTGCCCGTGATGCGCGGCGGCAAGCGCCTTGCCACTCCACCTGCTATCTCGGAAATTCGCCAGCGCGCAGCAGCCGCACTCCGGACGTTGCCACCGACTTTAGCCGCGCTCCGCAGTGATACCTATCCCGTCGTCATCGCCGACAGCCTTCGCCAACTCGCCAAGGAATGCGACCGGCGCATCATGTCGATGCGAAGCAAACCCTGAGGCCGCTCCTACCCGTAACTGACCGATGCTCCGAGGATGCCGATTTGCAGCTCGGCCCGCCTTCCTAGCTTTGCAGCTGAGCCACCTACCATCTTTCATCGAAGCCACGTTCGTGCCGCTCTCCGCCGCTCTACCGCGAATACCCCCTACACTAATAACCCCACTCTACGGAGCGCACGGCCATGCCGGAAGTCCTTTACCAAAATGACCTGTCTTCTGGGAAAGCAAGCTAGCACTACAGCCGTTCGACCTCGTAATCCTCGCAGGAGTAGCCGAGCGCCGATAGCCCTTCTTCGAGGTAGTCACCCAACGTTGGAGTGCCGACCAGGTATCTCACCGAGTGACGGCGATGCCGCTCGTTGGCGAGCGATCTTGCGGCCGCCCATTCATCTGCCGTGAAGTCGCCTCGACCGACCCACATCAGCGCAATCACGTCAACGACTTCGTCCTCGTTCAAACCGTCAATCGCTGCGTAAAGTTCGGCAAATGTTGGATCGTCGGAATAGTCCTCCAATACCTCACGCTCTCCGCTATCGGCAGGATTCGATCCCGGATCAGGCTCGACGGGGTCCACTTTCGCGTCGAATTCACGCGCCTTGATGATGATGTAGCAGATCTTCTCCGGACTGATATTCAACTCAGCCGACGGTGCCTCGTCGTCGTCGATCATCTGACCGTTCCTTCCTCTCGTAGCGCCTCGGATCCAACCGTTCGACCGGCTATCAAAGTCATGGTATCTCGGCAGCATTCACGACCTGCCGCCTTGACCCAGGTCAACGCTTCGACCTTGCCTTGCGATTGCGAAGCGAGTGCCGGATCTTAGGCGGGGGACGGTGGGGGCTGTCCGAAGACGAGGCCCTACTGACCGCAGTCTCAGTGGCAGACGACGGAGAATCCCTGGCCGGTAGAATGCAAAATTTAGCTATGTTCCAAGCTTGTAAAACCGGTTCCCGGGCGTCACCCTCGGCCATCCGCGCGCACGTCTGGGTTACCCAGACCCGTACTCGAACTGGCTACGACGTCGTTTTGACCGGCCCGGCGATTCCCCGCGCTGAGGTCCGTAGACTTGGTTGCGGTCACTCGGGGTCATTCATGCCTCGAAGACGATAACGAACGCCAACATCTGAGCTTTCCCAAACGACAGATCTTCTAATGACGTATGACCGTCCTAATTTAATTTCGACGGAAATTACTGTGCGCTACACACAGATCACGGACAAGGACGACCGGCGGCTGCGGCCGCCGCCGGGCACCCAACCGATCGCTAGCCGGCCTTGACCTCGATCTTCTTTTGCTGCTTCTGCGCTTCGGTTGTCTTTGGCAACGTCACGGTCAAGATGCCTTTGGTAAACGTGGCGGCAATCTTGGCCGTATCGATGCCGTCAGGAAGATGGAAGCGTCTCTGGAACGAACCGTAGGAGCGCTCCGACAGGTAATAGTTCTTATCTTTCTCTTCCTTATCCTTGTGTTTCTCTCCCTTCAGCACGAGGCTGTCGCCACTCACCGCGACCTCGACATTCTTTTCGTCGATGCCGGGTAGTTCCGCGGTGATTGTGTAGGCTTTTTCGTCCTCGCTAACATCGACTGCGGGAACGTTGAAATCGAACGAAGTTTCTTGCCGCCAGAACGGCTCGAGATCGAACATCCGGCGCATCGAGGAGGGCCAAAATCCTCCGTCGAAGCGGTCGAACAACCGATCAAGCTCCGTACGGAACGACCGCCATACATCGGGAAGCGGTTCGCGGACGGCAGGCATCCTCTTGATGTCTATGGCTTTGTCAGGCATCACTTTTCTCCTTTCCATTGACGCAACTTGCGCAATTCGCATTAATTCTGCGTATTTTTTAGAATTTGCAATTTCGTGCCTTGATCTGTCTCAATGTTTGGAACGCTGGCAAGGAGAAAACTCGCTCTTGGCGGCGCATCTCGCCCCCATCCGCAAGACCAAGTCTCGCGCCAACGGCAACCAATGCGATGGGCACCGCTAAGGGAGGATCGGCCTCGGATCTTCGCATCGGGAAAGAGCGCCTGGGGCACATGTGGCCGACCCGTGCGATCTCAAGGTCGACAACCAGGTGGGGTTCTAGCGGTCGATATTCGGGGAAAAGCGATCGATCCGGCTGGTTTCATGGAAGGCGGACGGGAAGCTGGACGGTTCTAAAAACCTGGCGGGGCGTGGGGTTTTCTGATTCCATCGTTTGGGTGGTTTTGGAGAAGAAACGATGCGGGGGCAGGCGGGATTTTTCGATGTCGACGATCGCTTGAAACGGCTGAGCGATC
>JBJKQL010000159.1:0-23837 GCA_046705265.1 Ferrovibrionaceae bacterium | reverse complement strand
TGTGCCCAAACGCTCGCTGAAGGTCGTGCAGGATCGGAAGCAAACCCCCTTCCTCGTCCCGGTGCGCCGCAACTATCCCGGCCGCACGACCCGCATCCCATGCCTCTATGTCCAACATCGCGTCTTTACGCTCCGGAAATGTCGTTTTCCTAGAACCGGCCGCCCACTGGAGAATATAGATGCGTATTTTGATTGGTCGATGCCGATGGGCATAATAAAGGACTTTTCCGTCCTCTGCCTAGAAGATATCTAAGTTCCGGGAGCACTATGGATCGGAAACGTGGACAGAGCGGCCGCGTTGAGGTTTGGCCGTCGAGGCTTGCGACCTATCTTGTGACCTATAGTGACCGGAATATGGCGAGGTCGGCAGCCGTCGGTGGTTTCCCCTTACATAACAACGCCATAACAACCATGAGGCGCGCATGTCGTCCTACGATTACGATCTTTTCGTCATTGGCGCGGGTTCGGGCGGAGTGCGGGCAAGCCGCATCGCGGCGGCATTTGGGGCTCGGGTTGGCATCGCTGAGAATTCGCGAATCGGTGGCACCTGCGTGATCCGTGGCTGCATTCCCAAGAAGCTCCTGGTCTATGGCGCGGCCTTTGCCGAAGAATTCGAGGATTCGAGAGGCTTTGGCTGGGAAATGGGCGCGAAGGTCTTTTCTTGGCCGAAGCTGATTGGGGCCAAGAACCGCGAGGTTGACCGTCTGAACGGCATCTATATTCGGCTTCTACAAGGCTCGGGCGTGGAAATCATTGAAGCCCGCGCCACGTTCGAGGACGCGCACACGGTTCGCCTCGGGGACCGACTCGTCCGCGCGAAATATATTCTCATCGCCACCGGCGGCTGGCCGAGCCTGCCCGCGATCCCGGGCATCGAGCACGCCATTACCTCGAACGAAGCGCTCGATCTCCCGGCCTTACCAGAGCGCATCGCGATCGTCGGCGGCGGCTATATCGCTGCCGAGTTCGCCGGCATCTTTCATGGCCTTGGTGCCAAAACCGCCGTGATCTACCGCGGTCCCCAGATTCTGCGTGGCTTTGATGACGATGTTCGCTCTCATCTCGGCAACGCATTGGCGAAAAAAGGTATTGATCTTCGCTTGAACGCCGAGGTCGCGACGGTCTTGCGCGAGCCTTCGGGCGCGCTTCAGATCGGGCTCGTGGACGGCGGCTCCATGACCTGCGACCAAATCCTTTACGCGACCGGCCGTGCGCCGAATACGGGGGCCCTCGGCCTCGATCGCATTGGGGTTATGACCGATGCCAAGGGTCATATCACGGTCGATCGTTACGGCCAGACCAACCTTCCCCATATCTATGCGATCGGTGACGCTATTTCGGGGCCGGCCTTGACGCCGGTTGCCATCCGCGAAGGTCAGGCGGTCGCAACCACGCTTTTCGGCGGCCGGCCAATGGCATTCGACCGCGAGCATATTCCAACCGCTGTCTTCAGCCAGCCGCCGGTCGCGACGGTGGGGCTAAGCGAGCAGGAAGCACGGCGACGATTCGCTGCGCTCGACATCTACAAGACCAGCTTCCGGCCGTTGAAGTACACACTTTCCGGTCGTGACGAGCAGACCTTCATGAAACTCGTGGTCGATGCCGCAAGCGACAGAGTGCTTGGCGCCCATATGGTCGGGCCGGATGCGGCCGAGATCATCCAGGGGCTCGCCATTCCGATCAAGATGGGCGCGACCAAGGCGGCCTTTGATGCCACGGTCGGCATTCATCCGACCGCCGCCGAGGAATTCGTCACCTTGCGCGAGAAGTGGAACCCGCCGGCTGAAGCGGCGGACTAACGCTGGAGGAAAAACGATCGGGCGACTGGGAGCGTCTTCCGGCAACAGAAGGTCAACCCCGGCGCAACAGGCATCAGAGTCGAAGCGGCCGTGTTCGATCTTGTGCAAAGGCTGCGCCGGTAGGTCTGGAGTGTGACAAAGCATTCCTATGTAGTTCCATCAGATACGGTTCTATAGCGACGGCATGCGGGTGGACGGCCTGCTGCAGCCGCCGGACGATGCGCCGCCCGCAGCAGGCTGGCCGGCGGTTGTGTTCAGCTCCGGCTTTCAAGGATTGAAGGAGCTTATCCCAGGCAAGTTCTGCACCCCGCTTGTTGCGGCGCGCGTCGCCTGCTTTTTCTTCGATTGCCGCGGCTTTGGCATGAGTGAGGGTGAGCGTGGGCGCGTCATCCCGATCGAGCAGGTCGAAGACATCCGGAATGCCGTGACACGCATCATCCGCGAAGACGACATCGATGCCCAGCAGCTTGCCCTTATCGGCTGGGGCTTCGGTGGCGGTATCGCATTAAGCGCGGCGGCCGAAGATTCGCGTGTCAGGGCGATCGTTTGCTTGAACGGCATTGGCGACGGCGGCCGGGCCGTGCGGCAGTTACGTTTTCCCAATGACTGGCTGGCGCTGCAAGCGCCCATCGTCGAGGACGATGTGCGGCAAGTGTTCACCGGCAGATCCGAGGCCGTGAGCCCATGGGAGGCCGTTCCGCTCAATGCAAAAACGCAACGCTATGTCGAGAAGGAGATGTACGGCAAACACGAGCGCTTCGGCGTCGAGGTGACTTTGCGTTCGGCTGCGGCCTATTACGCTTTCAAGCCCGATCGGGTCGCGGACCGCATCAATCCACGGCCACTTCTCACTATACATGGACAAGACGACGCGCTGCATTCGATCGACGAGGTGCGCAGAGTCTACGCCCACGCGCGTCAGCCGAAGCGCCTCGTGGAACTGCCGGGCGCTGCGCACTTGGATTGGACCGAGCCCGGGCACCCGCTCAACGCTCCGGCGCTCGATCTTCTCACCAATTGGCTCCACGAGGCGCTGTTCACCAAGGGCGGGTGATGTGCCGCCACGCCGCCTTTCCTCAGGAAAGAGGCTTCGCTGCCTGGAAAAGCGCGACGTCTATCGAAAAGCTGCCGTCCGGTTCGGTGCCAAAGCGGCGTGTGACGCTCGCGGAAACGGTGGTCTGGAGCGCGCGGATGGCATCGATCTGCACTTTCGGGGTCGCCATTCGCTCGATCCAGGAACTGAACTCAAGACGGAGCCGGGATTGACTGGTCGGACCCGGCACCAAGCCGGCGTGGGCCATCGCCGCCTCCCATTCCGAGCGCGAATAATTCCGCACATGGGAGCAATCGCGTAACAGCTCAATCGTCTGGTAGTAGGTATCGAGAAGCGGCGTCCCCGGTGAGATGGAATCGACGAAGCCGGCGATCCCGCCCGGCTTCAGGACACGCGCCGCCTCGCGCAAGCCGGCCTCGAAATCACGCCAGTGATGCGCGCTGAACCGGCTCAACACAAAGTCGAAGCATCCATCCGGAAACGGCAGGTGCTCGGCCACGCCCTGCTCGGTCGCGACATTGTCGAGCCCGCGTTGCGCTGCCGCCGCAGCCACCACCTTCAGCATTTCGGGCGAGAGGTCATAAGCCACGACTTCGCGCACATATGGCGCGACGTTGAACGTCACATGGCCGCCGCCGCAGCCGAGGTCAAGCACGCGGGCTTCGGCAGAATGCCGCGCCAGCGCGGCCAACGCCTTGAGATCGGCACCTTCCGCGTGCACGGCGCTTTGCAAATAGGCCTCGGCGCGTGACCCGAACTGGCTGCCGACCAGTGCCTCGTGGCCTTTGTCCTTATCCCCCGTCAAGGCGCGCTCCGCTTTGCAAAAGTTTCAGAGGAAGACGATGCGAGTTGCTTAACACCCTTTTAATACTGGTTTTAGTTTGATTTTTATACCGGTATAAATTTTACCATGGTGCGCGTGCGAGCATTGAATCAACGACAGGAACTCGGCGGTTTTGTCCGCGCTTGCCGAGAGAATCTTGCCCCGATCGCGATCGGTCTCGCCCCTGGTGTCAGGCGCCGGACACCGGGTCTCAGACGTGAGGAAGTGGCGCAGCTTTGCGGCTTGAGCATTACTTGGTACACGTGGCTCGAACAAGGCCGGGAAATATCGGTGTCACCGGCCGCGCTGGCCCGATTGGCGGTTGCGTTGCGGCTCGGCCGCGCCGAACGCGCCTACCTGTTCGAGCTCGCGAGAAAGCGCGATCCCGATCAGGATCGCGGCGAACCCGAACGGCTGCCCGCCGTCCTCTCGGCTTGCGTAGAGGCGATCGTCACGCCGGCGTATGTGCTCGACCGGAGCTGGACCGCGCGACGTTGGAACATGCCGGCCGAAAAGCTGTTTGCCGGCTGGCTCGACCAGCCGGGTGAACGCAATCTTCTTCGCTTCATTTTTCTACAGCCTGCGGCGCGATCGCTTATCGCCGATTGGGAGACGCGGGCGCGCCGCGTTGCCGCCGAATTTCGTGCCGCTTGCAGCACGCATCTCGACGCACCCGCGCTGCGCGAACTGATCGCACGCTTGCGACGGGAAAGTCCCGAGTTTGCTGGCTTTTGGGACCAGCACCGCGTCCTTGGTCGCGATGGCGGTGAGCGGACGTTCAATCACCCGACGGAAGGATTCCTGCGTTTTGAGCAGGTAACGTTCGATCTCGCGGGCCTGCCGGATCTGAAATTGACGATCCTGATTCAAGCCGCAGCGGGCGCCGCTACTTGGCCCGAACCGCACGCCTAGCCGCGTTCCGGGGGAGGGGCCGTGCCGGCCCGGCGGAATTGGCGGGGTTGTGCTAAAATTCACGTCACTTGAAAGTGGGAGGCGCCCATGGTCATGCCTGTTACGCAGTCGCCGGCGGAACGGCCGGACCCGGAACGCCGCTTGGCCAGCGAGCCAAGTGCTCTCGCCGGAGCAGAGTTCGAAGCGATCTTCCGCCGCCAGCGCCAAGCCTATCTCGCCGCCGGTCCGAGCTCTCATGAGGCGCGCAAGGCAAGGCTCGACCGCCTTCGGGCCGTGTTGCGCGCGGAGCGGGAGTCGCTCGCGCAGGCGATCTCCGGCGATTTTGGCCATCGTTCACGCCATGAGACCATGATCGGCGAGGTCGTCACAACTTTGAGCAGCATCCGTCACACGACGAAGCACTTGCGGCGCTGGATGACGCCTGAGCGCGTCTCGATCAATCCGCCGCTGTTGCCGGCCCGGGCGGAGATCATGTTCCAGCCAAAGGGGGTGGTGGGCATCATAAGCCCCTGGAACTATCCGCTGCAACTCGCGCTTCTGCCGCTCGCGCAGGCGGTCGCGGCCGGCAACCGCGTGATGCTGAAGCCGTCAGAAAAAACGCCGAAAACCTCGGTCCTGTTGCGCATGCTCTTGGCCGAGGTATTTGACGAGAGTGAGGTCGCTGTGGTGCTCGGCGGGCCAGATGTCGGCGAGGCGTTTTCGCACCTGCCTTTCGATCATCTCCTCTACACCGGCTCGACCGCAATCGGCCGGCAGGTCATGCGCGCGGCCGCGGGTAACCTGACGCCGGTAACGCTTGAGCTTGGCGGCAAGTCGCCGGCCATCGTCGCCGAAGACGCCGATCTGGCGCGCGCGGCGGAAAGCATTGCTTTCGGCAAGTTTCTCAATGCTGGCCAGACCTGTGTCGCACCGGACTACGTGCTGGTGAGCGAAACCAAGCGAGAGGCCTTCACGGCGCACCTCGAAGCGGCAGTGAGGAAGCTCTATCCGACGATCGAGGTCAATCCCGATTACACGGCACTTATCGATCAGAGCCATTACGATCGCATTAGGGGCTATGTGGCGCAGGCCAAGGCAGCGGGGGCGCGAATCATCGCCATCAATCCGGCCAGTGAGATCCTGGACGAGGTGGCGCGAAAATTCCCGCCAACGCTCGTAATTCAACCCAACCCGGACCTTCTACTTATGGGGGAGGAGATTTTCGGACCTGTTCTGCCGATCATCGGCTTCAGCGACAGTCAAGATGCGATTGGCTATGTCAACGCCCGCCCCCGTCCGCTCGCGCTCTATTATTTCGGCGCCGACGAAACAGCTCGCGACGAGGTGCTTGCCCGCACGACTTCGGGCGGCGTCGCGGTCAATGATACACTCCTTCACGTCGCGGTGGACGGACTGCCCTTTGGGGGTATCGGCGCCTCCGGCATGGGGGCCTACCATGGGCGTGCCGGCTTCGAGACCTTCTGCCATAAGAAAAGCGTGTTCTATCAAAGCCGAGTCAACTTCAGCCGGCTTTCGCATCCGCCATATGGACGGGTCGCCGGCCTGTTGTTGCGGCTCCTAGTGGGGAGGCAATCCCAAACGCGGGATTAACCCCAACCGGCGCGGGGTTTCCAACTGCACGGTTTGCGCGTATATGTTTCGATCTCCTTAGGGGGGCGAGAGGTTCGTGCGATGGCGAAGACATGGGCGCCGGAAAACTGGCGCAGCCGGCCGGTGCGGCAGATCCCGGAATATCCCAATGCGGATGAATTGCATCGTGTCGAGGGTGAGCTCGGCCGCTTTCCGCCGCTCGTGTTCGCCGGCGAGGCGCGGCGCCTCAAGGAGCAGCTAGCGCGCGTCGCGGCCGGCAAGGCGTTCCTGCTGCAGGGGGGCGATTGCGCCGAGAGTTTCGCCGAGTTCCGCGCCAACAATCTTCGTGACACGTTTAAGGTCATCCTGCAAATGGCGGCGGTGCTGACGTTCGGGGCCGCCTGTCCGGTGGTGAAGGTGGGGCGGCTTGCGGGCCAGTTCGCGAAGCCGCGCTCGGCACCGATCGAGACGCGGGACGGCGTCGAGCTCATGAGCTATCGGGGCGACATCATCAACGGCATGGAATTCACGCCGGAAAGCCGCCAGCCGGACCCGAAGCGGATGCTGCAGGCCTATGCCCAATCGGCCGCGACCCTGAATCTGCTCCGCGCTTTCGCACAGGGCGGCTTCGCCGATCTGCATCAGGTCCACCGCTGGACGCTCGCCTTTGTCTCCGACAGCACGCAGGGCGCGCGCTGGCTCGAGATGGCGGAGCGCATCTCCGAGTGTCTAGACTTCATGGAAGCGTGTGGCGTGACCCCGGAAAGCACCGCCGAGCTGCGGCAGACGGATTTCTACACCAGTCACGAGGCGTTGCTTCTGCCCTATGAGCAAGCAATGACGCGGGTTGATTCACTGAGCGGCGACTGGATCGATACCTCGGCGCATTTTCTCTGGATCGGCGACCGCACCCGCGATCCCGATGGCGCCCATGTCGAGTTTTTGCGTGGCGTGATCAACCCGATCGGCCTCAAATGCGGTCCGACACTGGAACCGGATCAACTCCTTCGTCTGATCGATCGGCTCAACCCAGATAACCAGCCCGGCCGGCTCACGCTGATTTCGCGTATGGGAGCGGGTAAGGTCGAAGACAAGCTCCCCCTCCTGATCCGCACTGTCAAGCGCGAGGGCCGCGCCGTGATCTGGTCATGCGATCCGATGCACGGCAATACCTTGACCTCTTCGACCGGGTACAAGACGCGGCCGTTCGACCGCATCTTGCGCGAGGTGCGCGAGGTCTTTGCCGTGCATCAGGCCGAGGGCAGCTATGCCGGCGGTCTCCACATCGAGATGACCGGCCAGGACGTCACGGAATGTCTTGGCGGGCCGCAGGCGATCGCCGAAGCCAATCTTGCCGACCGCTATCACACCCATTGCGATCCGCGACTGAACGCGAGCCAGAGCCTCGAGCTCGCCTTCCTCACCGCCGAGATGCTGAAAAAGGAACGCAACCTTGTCCGCGACCGCGCCGTCCAGGCATCCTGAGGCGAACCAGGAATCAGCCGCGCTCGAAACCAAGATCGCGCGCGAGACCGACAGCTATTTCCGCCGCACCAAGGCGGTGGCGCGCCGCTTCGGCGACCGCACCGTCACTTATGCCATCTTCATGCGCCGGCCGGTGATCTTCTGTCCGCGCGTGATGGTGGAGTGGCTGGAGCGGGTCGCGGCGTCGCGCGGCGTCAGCTTCAAGATCGAGCCGCGCTTTCCGGAAGGCGCATGGGTTGGTGCTGGTGAGCCCTTGGTCTACGTCACCGGGTCGTTCGTCCATCTTGTGGACCTCGAGACCCTTTACCTGCAGAAACTCGGTGCCGCTTGCGTTGCCGCCTACAATGCCTATTCGATGTGCTGTGACCTGCCGAAGGTGCGCTTCCTCGCCATGGACGCGCGCCACTGCGCTGGCAGTGAGATGGCCGATCTCATGGCCTATGCCGCGGCGGTCGGCAGCGAGGCGGCGAAGCGCGATGTCGGCGCCCTTGGCTTCATCGGCAACGCGACCGACGCGCAGGCGCATTTTTTCAGCAACGTCGGCGGCATGGGCACCATGCCGCATGCCCTGATCGGTTATGCCGGCTCGACCGTTCGCGCGGCCGAGATGTTCGTCGAGACGTTTCCCGGCGAGCCAGTCACCGTGCTGGTCGATTATTTTGGTCTCGAGGTCTCGGACACCCTCGCGGTCTGCCGCCGCTTTCCCGACCTCGCGGCCGAAGGCAAGCTTGCGGTTCGCCTCGACACTCATGGCGGCCGCTTCATCGAGACGCTGGATCCGGCGCAATCCTACGCCGTGCTGGAACGCCATGTGCCGAACGCGATCCGCCAGTACCGCACCGATGCCGAGCTGCGCTATCTGGTCGGCACCGGCGTTTCGGCCGCGGCGATCTATCAGATTCGCGATGTGCTGGATGCGGCCGGATTCGACAAGGTGGAGATCGTCGCCTCGTCCGGCTTCAGCCCGACCAAGTGCAAGGTGATGGCGAGCGTCAGCGCCCCGATCGACGTCATCGGCACCGGCTCCTACCTGCCCGAGCGTTGGTCGGAAACCTACGCCACCGCCGATATCGTCGCCTATGATGGCGAGCCGAGGGTCAAGCTTGGGCGCGAGTTCCTGCTGAAGCGCTGAAGAGAAGGCGCCGGACTCGCTCGTCGCCTGCGGCCTCAGGCGAGCTTCACCAGCTGCTTGCCGAAGTTTTCGCCCTTCAGCAGGCCGATGAAGGCCTTCGGCGCATTTTCGATACCCTCGGCGATGGTCTCGCGGTATTTGAGCGTGCCGTTCCGCACCATCCCGGCGAGGTCGTTCAGCGCCGCCGGCCAGCGATCCAGATGATCCGTGACGATGAAGCCTTGCAGCTTCGCGCGGTTGACCAAAAGCGAATGGATGAATTTCACGCCATAGGGCTCGGTCGCGTTGTAGCCCGAGATCAGGCCGCACAGCGGGATGCGGGCGAACGGATTGATCAGGCGAAGCACCATGTCGAGAATCTCGCCGCCAACGTTTTCGAAATAGACGTCGATTCCCTTCGGCGCCGCTTCGCTCAGGCGCTCGAAAAGATTCGGTGCCTTGTGGTCGAGGCAGGCGTCGAAACCGAGCTCGCTCACTACGTAATCGCATTTCGCCTTGCCCCCGGCGATGCCGACCGCACGGCAGCCGCGCGATTTCGCGAGCTGGCCGACGACGCTCCCCACCGCGCCTGAGGCTGCGGCCACTACCACGGTCTCACCCGGCTTGGGCTGGCCGATGTCGAGAAGCCCGACCCAGGCGGTGACCCCCGGCATGCCGACCGCGCCGAGATGGGTGGTCAAGGGCGCGGCCTTGACGTCGATCTTCCGCAGATCGGAGCCGTCGCTTAACGCATAAAGCTGCCAGCCGACACGGCCCGCCACATGCTCGCCGACCTTGAATTGCGGGTTTTGCGATTCGATAACCTCTCCGACGGTCTCGCCGGTCATCACTTGGCCAATCTCAACCTTGGCGGCATAGGATTTGACGTCGTTCATGCGCCCGCGCATGTAGGGATCGAGCGAGAGATAGAGGTTCTTGACCAAGACCTGGCCGGAGCCCGGAGCTGTCACCGGCGCCTTGACGATGTCGAAATTCGCCTCCGTGACCCAGCCCTTCGGCCGGCTTTTCAACAGAACTTGCGTATTCGTGAGCGCCATCGCTTCGCGTCCCTTCCCGTGTTTCGCTTGTTGACCTTGAGCCTAGCGGGAAACAGCGGTGAAGCAAGCGGCAGGAGCTTGGCGGCTCTTTTCGAGGTGAGGGAACGGCTTAGATCATTAGGGATGTAGCATCCGTGCCGCAAGGCGCCACGTGCCCCCATTGTCGGCGCGCGAAGTCCGGGGTAAGTAACGGGCATGACCGATCAGCTTTCCATCGCCTTGGCGCAGATGAATTTCACCGTCGGCGACATTTCGGGGAACCTCGGCCTGATCCGGGCCCAATGGGACGAGGCCGCCGCCGCGGGGGCCGATCTCGTGCTCTTCAGCGAGCTTTCGGTTTGCGGCTATCCGCCGGAAGACCTGGTACTGAGGCCGCGCGTTCAGGCGGAATGTCGCGCCGCGGTCGAGGCCTTGGCGGCGGAAAGCGGGCACGGCCGGCCGGGCCTGATCGTCGGCGCGCCCTGGATCGAGAAGGAAAAGCTGTATAACGCCGCCTTTCTGATCGACGAAGGCAAGATTCTCGCCACCCGCTTGAAGCACGAGTTGCCGAATTACGGCGTCTTCGACGAAAAGCGGGTGTTCGCCGCCGGGCCGTTGCCGGGGCCGGTGGTCTTTCGTGGCGTCAGGCTCGGCCTGATGATATGCGAGGACATGTGGTTTCCGGATGTCGCCGAATGTCTGGCCGAGACCGGCGCCGAGATTCTGGTGATTCCGAACGGGTCGCCCTTCGATGCGGGCAAGAAGGATGTTCGCCTTAACCTCGCGGTCGCGCGCGTGGTCGAGACCGGCCTGCCGCTGATCTATGCCAACCAGGTAGGCGGCCAGGACGAACTGGTCTTTGACGGCGCGTCCTTCGTGCTCAATGCCGACCGCACCTTCGCGCTTCGCATGCCGGATTTCGTCGAAGAACTGTCGTTGAGCCATTGGCAACGGCGGGGCGAGGGCTGGTTTTGCCGGCCTTCCGCGAAGGACGCTGCCGATCTGCAAGCCCCGCCCTTGGGCCGGCTCGAGGCGATCTGGCTCGCCATGACGGTCGGGCTTCGCGACTACGTGACCAAAAATCGGTTTCCCGGCGTCGTGATCGGACTTTCGGGTGGCATTGATTCCGCGCTGACCGCGGCTTGCGCTGTCGATGCCCTTGGGCCGGACAAGGTTTGGGCGGTGATGATGCCTTACGCCTATACGTCGAGTGAAAGCCTGGAGGACGCGGCAGAATGCGCGAAGCTTCTCGGCATCCGCTACGAGGTGATTCCGATCGCATCCGCAGTCGAGGCGTTCCAGAGCATGCTGCGGCCGGCCTTCGACGGCCGCCCGCCGGACATCACGGAGGAAAACCTGCAAAGCCGCGTCCGCGGCATCACCCTGATGGCGCTCTCGAACAAGTTTGGCCATATGGTTCTCACCACCGGCAACAAGTCGGAAATGTCCGTCGGCTATGCGACGCTCTATGGCGATACCTGCGGCGGCTACAGCGTTTTGAAGGACGTCTACAAGACGACGGTCTACGAGCTGGCGCATTTCCGCAATCAAAACCGTCTGGAACGATTGTTTGGACCAAAGGGCCGCGTCATTCCGGAGCGCATCATTACCCGGTCGCCGACTGCCGAGCTTCGACCCGACCAGACCGATCAGGATTCGCTGCCGCCCTATGATCAGCTCGACCAGATTCTGGAGTGCCTGGTGGAAGGAGAGATGGGCGCCGAGGAGATCATCGCCAAGGGCTTCCCGCGCGAGCTGGTGACCCGCGTGCAGCATCTCCTCTATATCGCCGAATACAAGCGCCGCCAAGCGCCGCCTGGGGTCAAGATCACACGGCGGAATTTCGGGCGCGATCGGCGCTATCCGATCACCAACGCCTTCCGCGACAAAGTATGACACCCGCCGTTCGATTCGCGCCAAGCCCGACAGGCCTGATCCATGTCGGCAACGCTCGCATCGCGCTTCTCAACTGGCTGTTCGCGAGGGCCCATGGCGGTACGTTTCTATTGCGTCTCGACGATACGGATCTCGAGCGTTCGGAAGAGATCTATTCACAAGCGATTCTGCGCGACCTTGAATGGCTGGGCCTTGCCTGGGATCGCGTGGAACGTCAGTCGCGCCGTCTCGAGAGTTATGCCGAGGCCGCCGAGCGGCTCAAGGCTGCGGGTCGGCTCTATCCCTGCTACGAGACGCCGGAGGAACTGGCGGCGAGGCGCGCGAGCTTGCGAGCGCAGGGGCGGCCGCCGATCTATGACCGTGCGGCGTTGAAGCTCGATCCTCCCGCCCGCGCCGCGCTTGAGCGTGAAGGCCGCAAGGCCCACTGGCGTTTCCGGCTCGATCTTAACACCGTGGCGTGGACGGATCTGGTCAAAGGCCGGATGGAAATCCCGGCTGATTCATTGAGTGATCCGGTGCTGATCCGCGAAGACGGCTCGCCGCTCTATATCTTCTCCTCGGTGGTTGACGATATCGATTTTGCCATCAGCCATGTGGCGCGCGGCGAGGACCACGTGAGCAACACGGCGGTACAATTGCAGCTCATTCAGGCGCTCGGCGCGCCAGTCCCCGAATTCGCCCACCTCGGGCTTCTCGTCGGCGTGAACGGCGAGCCGCTTTCGAAGCGCCTCGGCGCACTTTCGATTGAAGCCTTGCGCGACCGCGGATTCGAGGCCATGGCCTTGAACGGCCTTCTTGCCCGGCTTGGCAGCGCCGATCCGGTGCAGCCCGCGTGGCGGCTTGAGGATCTTGTCACCGGTTTCGACTTCGCCAAATTCGGCCGCGGCGCCGCTACGTTCGACATCGCCGAGCTTGAACACCTGAACGCCCGCGTTCTGCGTGACATGCCCTATGACGCGATCGCGGCGCGGCTCGACGCCGCCGTCGGCAGCGGCACGGACGAGCCGTTTTGGCTCGCGGTTCGCGGCAATGTCACGAGCCTGGCTGACGCAGTTGCCTGGTGGGGCGTGTTGAAACGGCCGCTCGAACCCCGGCTCGAGGATCCGGACTATCTGCG
Organism: Ferrovibrionaceae bacterium; assembly: GCA_046705265.1. Classification (GTDB taxonomy): domain Bacteria; phylum Pseudomonadota; class Alphaproteobacteria; order Ferrovibrionales; family Ferrovibrionaceae; genus JAJYTL01. The sequence continues at coordinate 11,034 of JBJKQL010000159.1, read as the reverse complement.
CGAGGCGGCGGCGCTTTTGCCCCAAGGCCCCTTCGACGGCGAGACCTGGGGCCTTTGGACCGCCGCGCTTAAGGCGAAAACCGGCCGCAAGGGCCGGGCCTTGTTCCACCCGCTCCGGCTTGCTCTCACCGGCCGCGAAGATGGACCGGAAATGCGGAATCTGTTACCTCTCGTCGAGCCTGAGCGCGTCCAGGCGCGCTTGCGAGGCGAAATCGCCTGATTTTTGTTAATAAGGAGCCCTCTACCGGTGGCGCTGGTTCTCTACGATACCGCGAGCCGCGAAAAACGGCCGTTCGAGTCCCTGCAGCCGAATCACGTCGGCTTCTACGTCTGCGGGCCGACGGTCTATGATTACGCCCATATCGGCAACGCCCGCCCGGTGATCGTCTTTGATGTGCTGTTCCGCCTGTTGAAGCTCCGCTACGGGTCGGTCACCTACGTCCGCAACATTACCGATGTCGATGACAAGATCATCGCTTCGGCCGAGGCCAAGGGCGAGCCGATTGCCGCCTTGACTGCGCGCACGACGGAAGCCTTTCACGCTGACATGAGCGCGCTCGGCGCGCTCTCCCCAACGGTCGAACCCCGCGCGACCCGGTACATCGCCGAAATGATCGCCATGATCGAGATGCTGGTCGCGGATGCTCATGCCTATGTCGCCGATGGCCATGTGCTCTTCAACGTGCCGAGTTACACCGGCTACGGCGGGCTTTCCGGCCGTGACCGCCGCGAGCAGATCGCGGGCGCGCGGGTCGAGGTGGCGCCCTTCAAGCGCGATCCGGCGGATTTCGTCTTGTGGAAGCCAAGCGAGGCGCCTTTGCCCGGCTGGGACAGCCCTTGGAGCCGCGGCCGGCCGGGCTGGCATATCGAATGCTCGGCGATGTCGAAGGCGCATCTCGGGCCGAGCTTCGACATTCATGGCGGTGGCCGGGACCTTGTTTTTCCCCATCATGAGAACGAGCGCGCGCAAAGCATCTGCGCCAACCACGCGCCTTTCGCCCGCTATTGGGTGCACAATGGCTTCGTTACCGCGAACGGCGAGAAGATGTCGAAATCGCTTGGCAACGTCTTGATCGTCCGCGAGCTCTTGCGGCGGTTTCCAGGCGAGGCGATTCGTCTCAACATGCTGAAGACTCATTATCGGCAGCCCTTGGACTGGACCGATGAAGGCATGGCCGAGGCCAAGGCGGAGCTGGACCGTTTCTATCAGGCTTTGCGTCGCGTCGGCGGCAACCGCGCCGAGGCGGGGGCGGCGCCAGCAACGGAAATCGTGGCCGCGCTCGAGGACGACCTCAACACGCCGCTTGCAATCACCCGCCTGCATGAGTTGGTTGGCGAGTTGAACAAGGCCGAAACGCCGGCGCGACAGGCCGAAATCAAGACTATGCTGGTGGCGGCCGGAGACCTTCTCGGCCTCTTGCAGGCGGACCCGGCGGTCTGGCTTCGGGGCGACGCTAAAGGTGACGACGTTTCGCTGATCGAAGGCTTAATCGCGAGCCGTGCCGCTGCGCGTCGGTCGCGAAACTTCGCCGAAGCGGATCGCATCCGGGCCGAGCTTCTCAATAAGGGTATTGTTCTTGAAGACCGGCCGGATGGCAGGACGGAATGGAGGCACGCTTCGTGACGCGGGAACGCATCTATCTCTTCGATACGACCCTTCGCGACGGCGCGCAAACCCAGGGAGTCGATTTCTCGGTCGAGGACAAGCGCGCGCTCGCCGCGGCGCTCGATCGACTTGGTATCGATTACATCGAGGGCGGTTGGCCGGGCGCCAACCCGACCGATTCGGCCTTCTTCGAGGCCGTGCCAAAGCTGAGCTCGGCGAAGCTCGTGGCCTTCGGCATGACCCGCCGCGCGGGCCGGAGCGCCGGCAATGATCCCGGCCTTGCCGCCGTGCTCGGGACCGAAGCGGCTTGCGTCTGCCTCGTCGGCAAGACCTGGGACTTTCAGGTCGAGAGCGCACTCGGCATTCCGCTTGCCGAGAACGTCGCGATGATCCGGGATTCGGTCGCGGCGGCGGCGAAGGCCGAAGCGCTTTTCGACGCCGAGCACTTCTTCGACGGCTATAAGGCCAATCCGGATTATGCGCTCTCCTGCCTCAAGGCGGCGGAGGAAGCCGGCGCGCGCTGGCTCGTTCTCTGCGATACCAACGGCGGCACACTGCCGGAAGAGATCGAACGTATCGTCGGCGAGGTAGTGTGTGAAATCTCCGGCGCGAAAATTGCCATTCATGCGCATAACGATACCGAACACGCGGTTGCCAACAGCCTCGCCGCCATCCGCGCCGGCGCACGCCAGATACAGGGCACCTTGAACGGCCTTGGCGAGCGCTGCGGCAACGCCAATCTGATCTCGCTGATCCCGACCTTGATGCTGAAGAAGGATTACGCCGAGCGTTTTGAAACCGGCGTCAGCGCTGAAGCATTGCGTCACCTGACCCAGACGTCGCGGCTTCTGGACGAGATGCTTAATCGGGCGCCGAACCGCCATGCGCCCTATGTCGGCGCTTCAGCCTTTGCCCATAAGGCGGGGTTGCATGTGGCTGCCGTGGAGAAAGATTCGCGGAACTACGAGCACATTCACCCGGAACTAGTCGGCAACGAACGTCATATCCTGGTTTCCGATCAGGCGGGGCGTTCGAACATTCTGGCTCGGCTCCGCGACGCCGGGATCGAAATCGACGCCAAGAATCCAAAAGTGGCGCGTCTCCTCGAGGAAGTGAAAGCGCGCGAGTTCCAAGGCTATGCTTATGACGGCGCCGAGGCGAGCTTCGAGTTGATGGCAAGGCGCGCCTTGGGCCAGATCGCGAGTTACTTCGATGTCTTGAGCTTCCGTGTGCTGGTTGAGCGGCGCTATAACGCGAAGGGCCAACTCGTCACCGTTTCGGAAGCGACGGTCAAGGTTTCTGTCGACGGGAAGGTCCTGATCTCGGTCGGCGAAGGCAACGGCCCGGTGCATGCGCTGGATGAAGCGTTGCGCAAGGACCTTGGCAAATATTCAAGCTGGATCGAGGACCTCCGGCTGGTTGATTTCAAGGTTCGCATTCTTTCGGGGGGCACCCAGGCGGTGACCCGCGTCTTGATCGAATCGGCGGATGCGAAGGGCGAACGGTGGTACACCGTCGGCGTCTCGCCCAATATCGTCGACGCCTCCTTCCAGGCGCTCTACGACAGCATCATCTACAAGCTTCACCGTGACGGCGCGCCCGGCGCGGAGATCCCACCCGCGGCCAAGGCCGGGAGAGGTTAGCCGCGGTGGCGGGCACCGACCGCCGCCGGGCGCCGGTACTGGGCGGGCCGGCAGTGATTCTGGTCGAGCCGCAACTCGGCGAGAACATCGGGGCGGTCGCCCGCGCAATGCTGAATTTCGGCCTCACCGAGCTGCGTCTCGTGCGCCCGCGGGCCAACTGGCTGAATGAGCGCACGCGCGCCATGGCTTCAGGCGCCGACAGGGTGCTCGACGGCGCGGCGCTCTTTCCCACCACCATGACGGCGATTGCCGATTGTCAGCATATTTACGCGACGACGGCGAGGCACCGCGACCTGTTGAAGCCGGTGGCAACAGCCCGGTCCGCTGCCGAAACCATGCGGACACAGGCGGCGCGCGGTGAGCGCATCGGAATTCTCTTCGGCCCGGAGCGGGTCGGGCTTCACAACGATGACGTGGTGTTGGCGGAAGCTCTGGTCACGGTGCCGCTGAACCCTGCCTTTTCATCACTTAACCTCGGCCAAGCGGTGGTCATCCTCGGATACGAATGGTTCGCTTCGGGCGATGCCACGGCCCCCGTGCGCCTTGAGGCAAAACGGGCACGGCTCGCGACACGAGAAGAAGTTCTTGGTTTGTTCGAACATCTCGAGAACGAACTCGACGCCAGCGGTTATTTCACCAATATCGCCGATAAGCGCCGCAAGCTGGTCCACAACATCCGCAACAGCCTGCAGCGTGGTGCGCTTCTGGATCAGGATGTGCGCACCCTGCATGGGATCATCAAGAGCCTTGCTGGGCGGAAGCTGCCGGGGCGTCGGCGGTGGGCGGAGGGGAGGCTGCCATCTGAGCCCGAAACGTCTTGACGCAAGCCTTGCGCCCCCTATAGTACGGCCACACCACGGCAGGGCAGGGCTCTGCCGTTTTTCCTTGATTCTCTGGGTGGCCGAAGGATGTCGAAACGCGTCTCGTCGAAGTACAAGATCAATCGCCGTCTGGGCGAGAACCTTTGGGGCCGCTCCAAGAGCCCTGTCGTGAAGCGCGACTATCCGCCGGGCCAGCATGGCCAGCGCCGTCGCAAGCCTTCCGATTACGGCGTTCAGCTTTCGGCCAAGCAGAAGCTTCGCGCCTATTACGGCAATATCACGGAAAAGCAGTTTCGTAACATCTACGCGCTTGCGGTGCGGTCGAGAGGCGACACCTCGGAGACGATGGTCGGTCTCCTCGAGCGGCGTCTCGATGCCGTGGTCTATCGCATGAAACTTGCAATTACGCCCTTTGCCGCGCGTCAGCTTGTCAACCATGGCCACATCACGGTCAACAGAAAGCGCGTGAATATCGCGTCGTACCGGGTCTCGGCCGGAGATGAAATCGCCGTCCGCGAGAAGTCACGCAACCTCGCGTCGATCCTCGAGGCACTCGGCTCGCCTGAGCGCGACGTGCCCGATTACATCGAAGCCGAGGAGAACGGCATGCGGGGCAAGTTCGTGCGCGTTCCGACGCTTGCCGACGTGCCGTATCCGGTGAAGATGGAGCCGAACCTCGTCGTCGAATACTACTCGCGCTGACGACGCCCGGCCCGACAATCGGGCCGCGCCTTGCGACGTAAAAGCCCGCCTTGAGCGGGCTTTTGGCTGTATTTCAAGACCCACCGCGAGAAATTTTTCTTCGATTTGGAGCCTTGAAGCCCGATTTTGCGCTTCCTATCTCCTGAACCAACGGGGGCGGTCGCCATTCCGGGACCGCTCATTCCCGCCGGTTCCACCGGCAAGGGAACCGGTCAACCATGTTGCTCAGATGGAGAATGTGGACCATGACTGCACTTGATCTTTCCCCGCTGTTCCGTTTTTCGGTCGGGTTCGACCGCATGCTTGATGTACTTGATGGCGCACGATCTTTCGATGCGGCAGAGACTCATTACCCGCCCTATAACATCGAAAAACTCGGCGACGACAAATACCGCATTACCATGGCGGTGGCTGGTTTCCGCGCCGATGAGCTCAATGTCGAGGCGAAGCAAAACAGTGTTGTGATTTCGGGCCGCAAAAAGGAGGAACCGAAGAGCCAGTTTCTCCATCGCGGCATCGCGACTCGCGCCTTCGAGCGCCGGTTCGATCTTGCCGAGCATATCCGGGTCGCCGATGCCAAGCTTGAAGACGGGCTTCTGCATATCGAAATGGTGCGCGAGGTACCCGAGGCCTTGAAACCGCGCACGATCAGAATCGCGACCGAAGCGCCGACGCTGTCCCACGCGGCCTAGCACAAGGTCGCTTGGAACCAGCGCGATTCCACATACAACCTAAGGCACGAAGAGCGGCGGAAGGAATTCCGCCGCTCGTTATTTTCGGGCGCAATCGCGGATCGCTGAAGAAGGCGATTTAGGGCACTGCCTTAAGAGGCCGCGGTGAGAACACCCTTTTCGCTGAGCAGGGTTTCGAGCTCGCCGCTCTCGTACATCTCGCGCACGATGTCGCAGCCGCCAACGAACTCGCCCTTGATATAGAGCTGCGGAATCGTCGGCCAGTTGCTGAAGCGCTTGATGCCTTCGCGCAGGCCTGGATCGGTCAGGACATCGATGCCTTTGAACTTCACGCCCGAGCGCGAGAGAATCTGGACCACTGCGGCCGAGAACCCGCATTGTGGAAAGGACGGCGTTCCCTTCATGAATACGAGCACCGGATTTGCCGCGATTTCCTGCTCGATACGCTCGAAAACTGGATCATTGGTCATGGCTCTAAATCTCTTCGGGTTGCGATAAAGGTCACTCCGCCGGGAGCGACGTCTGGAGCGCCAGCGCATGGAGGGCTCCGCCCATCCTGCCCTGCAGCGCCTGATACACCATCTGATGCTGCTGAACGCGGCTCTTTCCCTTGAAGGCGGCCGACACCACACGTGCCGCGTAGTGGTCGCCGTCTCCGCGTAGATCCTGGATGGTGACCACCGCGTCGGGGAAGCTTTCTCTAATCAACCGGCCAATCTCGGCCGCATCCATCGCCATATGCCGCGATCTCCTCTTAGTCAGGGGTCGTCCATGTACCCTGGAAGCCAGCCTTCGTGGGCCGACCGGATGGTGTTTAGAGATATGGAGAAAAAACCCTCCAAGGTCAAATCGCCGCCACCAAATTTTCCAAGCTCGACGGCCGGAACCTCTGCCGCTTTGGCGCGGTCGAGAAAACCCGCAACCGCGGCTGGATCGAGGGCGGCGAGATAGCGTCCCTGATCCTCGCCGAAGGCCGCCATGGCCGGGATTTCGTTGTTTGGCAAGCGAAATTGGGCGCCGGTATGGCTGGCGAGGCACATCTCCGCAACCCCGATCAGAAGGCCGCCGTCGGATAGATCATGGCAGCTGCGAAGCGTCCCCGAGGTGATTTCAGCGCGTACGAAGTCACCATGACGGCGTTCGGCCGCGAGGTCGACCGGCGGCGGCGGTCCCTCTGCCCGACCGAGGCATTTGGCGAGATAGAGCGACTGACCGAGATGGCCCCGCGTCTCGCCGAGCAGCACGAGGCTGTCGCCGGGCTTGGGCGCGATGTTCGCCATCGACGTCAAATCGGTGATCAGGCCAACACCGCCGATCTGAGGTGTCGGCGGGATGCCGCGGCCCTGGGTTTCGTTGTAGAGCGAAACATTGCCGGAAACGACTGGAAAGTCGAGCGCGAGCGCGGCTCGTCGCAGACCTTCGACTGCGCTGGCGAAGGCCCCCATGATCTCTGGCCGCTCGGGATTACCGAAATTGAGACAGTCGGTAAAGGCGAGGGGCGTGGCGCCGGTCGCGGTTAGATTCCGCCACACTTCTGCAAGGGCCTGGGCTGCTCCCATCTCAGGATCGGCAGCGCAATAGCGGGGCGTGCAGTCGAGACTCATCGCGAGTGCTTTCCGCGTGCCGTGTACTCTGACAACCGCCGCGTCGCCGCCCGGCCGCTGGATAGTGTCGGCCATGACCATGTGGTCGTATTGCTCCCAGATCCAGCGCTTGGAGGCGAGTTCGGGCGAGCCGATCAGGCGCAAGAGATTTCTCTCCAAAGGTTCATCGGCGGTGAGGCTCGCGGGTTCAAGCGGCGGCCTAACCTCGGCGTGCCGGATCGGGCGATCATATTCCGGCGTCGCCGCGCTCAATTCGCCGACCGGAAGATCGGCCACTACCTTGTCCTGCTGTCGAAGGACAAGGCGGCCCGAGCCGGTAACCTCGCCAATGACCGCGAAGTCCAGATCCCATTTGGCGAAGATTTTTGCTGCTGCTTCCGATTGCTCCGGGCGGAGGACCATCAACATGCGCTCCTGGCTTTCCGACAGCATGATCTCGTAAGCGGTCATGCTGGGTTCCCGTGTCGGTACGCGATCGAGATCAAGTTCGATTCCGACCTTGCCCTTGGCCGCCATTTCGAAAGCCGAGGAGGTGAGGCCCGCCGCGCCCATGTCCTGGATGGCGACGATCGCGTCGCTCGCCATCAGCTCGAGGCAGGCTTCGATCAGAAGCTTTTCGGTAAAAGGGTCGCCGACTTGGACGGTCGGGCGTTTTTCCTCCGTTGCCGCATCGAACTCGGCTGAGGCCATGGTGGCGCCATGAATGCCGTCACGGCCGGTCTTGGAGCCGACGTAGACAACCGCATTGCCGATGCCGGCCGCCGCTGAATAGAAGATTCGATCAGCGGCGGCCAGGCCCACCGTCATGGCGTTGACCAGGATGTTTTCATTGTAGCCGGGATCGAAACCGCACTCGCCGCCGACCGTCGGCACGCCGACGCAATTACCATAACCCCCGATACCGGCGACCACGCCCGCGACGAGATGGCGGGTGCGAGGATGGGCGGGATCACCGAAGCGGAGCGCGTTCATGCTGGCGATCGGCCGGGCACCCATGGTGAAGACGTCGCGCAAAATGCCGCCGACTCCCGTTGCGGCGCCCTGATAGGGTTCTATGAAGGAGGGATGGTTATGGCTCTCCATCTTGAAGACGACGGCTTGGCCGTCGCCGATATCGACGACGCCGGCGTTCTCGCCGGGGCCGCAGATCACCCAGGGGGCCTCGCTCGGAAGACGCCGCAGCCATTTCTTCGATGATTTGTACGAACAATGCTCGCTCCACAGCGCGCCGATGACACCGATTTCGACCAATGTCGGCTCGCGTCCGAGCTTCGCCTTAAGGCGGTCGTATTCCTCGCGGCTCAAGCCGTGGCTTGCAAAATCGATCGGAGCTGCGGTGGTCACGAGAGCGCGGCGAGGAGTGAGTCGAACATGGCGCGGCCGTCGATGCCGCCAAGTGCGGGATCGGCGAGCCGTTCGGGATGCGGCATCAGTCCAAGCACGGTTTTCTCGCGGTTGAAGACGCCGGCGATGTTTCTGGCCGAGCCATTCGGATTGGCGGTAGCTTCAGGCGTGCCATCGGGTGCCACATAGCGAAAGGCGACGCGGCCTTCCGCTTCGATTTCAGCCAGGGTTTCGGGATCGGCGAAATAATTTCCGTCTGCATGGGCGACCGGCAGCCGGATCACTTGACCCGCCGTGTAGTGGCTCGTGAAAGGGGTTTGCGAGGTCTCGACTTTAAGGTGCACATCTTTGCAGACGAATTTCTGATTTTCGTTTCGCATCAAGGTGCCCGGCAGAAGCCCAGCCTCTGTCGCGACCTGGAAGCCATTGCAGATGGCGAGCACAGCGGTGCCGCGTTTCGCCCGTGCCACCACTTCGCGCATCACCGGTGAACGGGCGGCGATGGCGCCGGCGCGGAGATAGTCGCCATAGGAGAAGCCACCCGGCAGCACGATGAGGTCGAGTGCCGGCAACTCGGTCTCCTTGTGCCAAATCATGCGCGGTGCCTCGCCCGTTGCGGCTTCCAGCGCGACCTTGACGTCGCGGTCGCAATTCGAGCCGGGAAAGACGATGACGGCGGCCTTCATGGAGAGCTCGGGAGCCCCGAATAGGGTAATGGAAAAGCGTGTCCGGATGCTAGCCGCCTGCTCCGATGTGTGCAAGCGTCGGAGCGCGATCGGCTCATCCCGGTCCGAGACGATCTGCCCCTTGATCGGCGGGTGGCGGCTATTCCTCGAGTTCGAGGGTATAGTTCTCGATCACCGTATTGGCGAGAAGTTGGTTGCACATGGCCTCGACTGCGGCCTTTGCCTTGGCGCGATCCGCTTCCATCAAATCAAGCTCGATATATTTTCCCTGACGCGCTTCGGTGACGCCTGAAAAGCCCAAGGCAGCCAGCGCATGAGCAATCGCCTTGCCTTGCGGATCCAAGACGCCTGGCTTCAGCGTGATATGAACCTTGGCCTTCACGACGTTCGGCCGGGCGACCGGTTCACTGCATCACCGCCGGCCCCTTCATGTCGCGGGGACCGCCCTCAGGCAGAATGCCGAGGCGTCTCGCCACCTCCTGGTAAGCCTCGGCGACGTTGCCGAGATCACGCCGGAAGCGGTCTTTGTCCATTTTGTCGTTGGTGTGCGCGTCCCACAGGCGGCAGCTGTCCGGGCTGATCTCGTCCGCTAAGATGACGCGCATCTCCTCGCCCTGCCAGTGGCGGCCGAACTCGATCTTGAAGTCGACGAGACGGATGCCGACACCGAGGAACAACCCGGTCAGGAAGTCGTTGACGCGGAGCGCTAGGGACATCATCTCGTCGATCTCCTGCGCTGTTGCCCAACCGAAGCAGGTAATATGCTCCTCGCTCACCATCGGATCGCCAAGTTGATCATTCTTGTAATAAAATTCGACAATGGAACGCGGCAGGGTCGTGCCCTCGGCTATGCCGAGGCGGGCCGAGATCGAGCCTGCGGCGATGTTCCGCACCACCACCTCGATCGGAATGATCTCGACTTCTTTCACCAGCTGCTCGCGCATGTTGAGCCGGCGGATGAAGTGTGTCGGTACCCCGATCTCGTTCAACTTGGTCATTAGGTATTCCGAGATACGGTTATTAAGAACTCCCTTGCCCGTGATGGTGCCGCGCTTCTGGTTGTTGAAAGCGGTGGCGTCGTCCTTGAAATATTGCACCAAGGTGCCGGGCTCCGGCCCCTCGAAAAGAACTTTAGCCTTACCTTCGTAAAGCTGTCGACGGCGGGTCATGGGCGGCCTCACTTGATAGGTTAAGAGCGCGACCGAATCGCGCGAGGAACGAGGAAAAAACCGATGCTTATGACGGCCGGGAGCCTCACCGTCCATCCCGAGGGGGCGTACGGTAGCCGATCCTGGTCGCCCTGACAACGCCGGAGCGGAGGGCGGAATTCTCGCGGGATTGTAGCGCGCCAAGTCCGCGACATATATAGGGATTGGGGGCGCGGAAAGCTAAATATCCGCTATCCGAGCCCGGCTCAAGGTGGGTGAGGCGAAGTCGAGAATCAGGTATCCGGCCGAAACAGGTGAAAGGGTCGAAAACATGAGCGTTTTTGAAAATCGCGAAAAAGGCGAGGAGGCCAAATTCGCCCACGACCAGGAGACGCAGTTCCGCATCCGGGCCCACCGGAATAAGCTTTTAGCGGCCTGGGCCGCCGACAAGCTCGCGCTTTCTGAGGCGGATACTGCAACCTATGTCGCGGGCGTGCTCGGGGCGGCGATGGAAACGCCAACGGAAGAGGCCATCCTCCGGAAGGTTCACATGGACTTGGTGGCCAGGGGCATTCGCGTCAACGAGGCGGAAGTGGGCCAAATAATGACGCGCTTCACCAAGCAGGCAACCGAGGATATCGTCGGAAAACGCGTCTCTGGCGCCTAGTACTACTGAGTCATGAAACTGAGTCGAAATGTCGCAGGGGCGGCAGGTCAAGCATTGGATAGGATTGGAAGATTCATTTTCAGGGGGAACCGAAGATGGATCTTCAAGGAAGAGATGGCGG
>JBJKQL010000158.1:0-27020 GCA_046705265.1 Ferrovibrionaceae bacterium | reverse complement strand
GCCTAAGGGGCGCGGCCCGCCGCCCCAGGCCCGCGGGGGTGGGGTATACTGGTGGTGGCCGGGGGCCGGGCCACGGCGATAGAAGTTGAAGGCGCCAAGGCCGATGTCCAGCCGCCCCGGGCCGGCGGCGCCGATCGCGAGGTCGCCGAGACGGAGGGGGGCACCGGCTGCAAGGACGGGCGCGGTGATAGCCATGATGCCGGCGACCAGCGCCGGCGCGGTGAGAAACCGGTGCCTAGGGCGCATGTTCCAACTCCGCATCCACCATTCTGGCCGCGCCGCCGACCGCGATGGGGCGGTCAATAGGGCCGTCGGTGCGACGCCGCCCAGGGCGATGCCGCCTTCGAAAAGGCGGTGAGCCGGGCGATCCGCGCCTCGACCCGCGGATGGGTGGCGAACAAACTGCCGAGATAGTCGCCGCGGAGCGGATTGACAATGAATAGATGCGCCGTCGCCGGATTGCGTTCGGCGTCCTCGTTCGCGATATAGCGTGCGCGTTCGGCGATGCGCGCCAGGGCGTCGGCGAGCCAGAACGGCTGGCCGGTGATCTCGGCCGCCGCCGCGTCGGCGGCGTATTCCCGCGTGCGCGACACGGCGAGTTGCACCAAGGTCGCGGCGAGCGGCGCGAGAAACATGATCAGAAGCCCGACGACGACGCCCACGGGATGTGCGCGCGCGCCGTTGCGGCCGGCGGCGAACAGGATTAGGAAATTCGCCACCATGCCGATGGCGCCGGCGAGCGTCGCCGTGATCGTCATGGTCAAGGTGTCGCGGTGTTTCACATGCGCGAGCTCGTGAGCGAGAACGCCGGTGATCTCCTGGCGCGTCAGCGTGCGCAAGAGGCCTTGCGTGACCGCGACCGTCGCGTGCTCGGGATCGCGCCCGGTGGCGAAGGCGTTGGGCTGCTTGCTTTCGATGACATAGATTCTCGGCGCCGGCAGCTCGGCCCGCCGGGCCAGATCGCGCACGATACGGAAAAGCTCGGGCTCGTCCACCTCGCTCGCCTCGCGGGCGCCATAGAGCGCGAGCACGGCCTTATCGGCGCTCCAATAGGCGATGAAGTTGACCGCGCCGGCGGCAACGAGCGCGGCTAGCATGCCTTGGCCGCCGCCGATCCAGTATCCGAGGGCCATGAAAAAGGCAGTCAGGGCGGCGATCAGAAGTCCGGTACGGAACATGGCTTTACACAACTCCCGAGTTACGCGGAGCAAGGCTTCGCGGCGACCGATTTCGGCGCCATCGCCCGGCATGGACGGATGGCGCCCGACGTGCGAAAATTTCCTGGTCGTGCATTGCGCGGGGGCATGACCGGGAGGCAGTCTTCCGATGACCGAGATCACTACCAAGCCACGCACCAAGGCCCGGGTGAAGACGGCGCGGCCGCGCCTGCATAAGGTCATTCTCCTCAACGACGACTACACGCCGCGCGAATTCGTCGTCACGGTGTTGAAGACCGAGTTCCGCATGACCAAGGAACAGGCCTATCGGGTGATGATCACCGCGCATCGACAAGGCGCCTGCGTTGTCGCCGTCTACACCAAGGACGTTGCCGAAACCAAGGCCGTGCGGGCAACCGAGGCGGGTCGGGAAAACGGCTATCCGCTGCTCTTCACCACCGAGCCCGAGGAATAGGCGGGCCACGTTCTTCGCCCCGGCGCCTTCTATTGCACCAACTTGCGATAGAGGTGCCACGTCGCGTGTCCAAGCACCGGCAGGACCACGATCAAGCCGACGAAAAGTGGGATTGATCCGATCACCAGCCCGGCGGCGACGATCAGGCCCCAGACCACCATCGGCCCCGGATTGGCGGCAACCGCGCGGATCGAGGTTCGGATCGCGGTGTCGAGCCCGCAATCGCGATCTAGCAACAGCGGGAACGCGACAATGCCGACCGTGGCTGCGCCAATCGCGAAAAACGCGCCGACGCCGATACCGACAATGATCATCGTCCATCCCGCGCCGGTGAAGAACACGCCGTGGATGAATCCGGCGACGGAAGCCGGCGCCGCCGGCCCCAGAGTCACGTCATAGATGCCCCAAGCGGCGGCAAGCCACAGGATCAAGGCAGCGGCGAGCAAGAGGCCGAGCACCAGGATCGCGCCGGCCGCCGGCGCCCGCACCACGTCGAAGACATTGGCCCAGGTGACGGGCAGGCCCCGCTCGCGCCGCCGGCTCATTTCGTAAAGGCCGACCGCGGCGAAGGGGCCAATCAGCGCGAAGCCCGAGGCGAGCGGAAAGACGAGGGGGAGCATGTCGTCGCCGACGATCAGCCGCGCCAGCACTAGGCCGACCGCGGGATAGACGGCGCAGATGAAAATGACGTCGCTGCGAAAGGCGCCGAAATCGGCCCACGCCTTGGCGAACACGTCGCGCAGATCGGCGACGGCGATGCGGCCCACCGCCGGCATCGGCGAATGGGCGGTTTCGCCAATATGCGACAGCGAGCGGCCGGTTGACGCCATGGCGTGACCGATATTCACGAGTTGCGCGCTCGTCCACTCGACCGGATTTCTGATCGTAGCCATATTCGTCCCTCCCGAACCGTTGGCCCGAGCACGGGGCTGTCGCCCAGATATGGCGGTCAATCCTGCAACCCGCCGCGGCAACCCCGCGACTTTGCAAAGAAGCATTATACCGCGTTCTAAAGCCTGGACCAGCGCGGCCTGATTACGCTTTCGGGGCATCTTTGAGGCACCATCGGCCGGCCAGGCCGGGCGGCGCTCAGCGCCCCGCCCGCTTAACCACCCGCGCATAGTTCGGCGATCCTGATCGTAGCGCAACGGGATCCGCTCAAGCCTGATCGACTTCAAACGCGAATCGCGCTCTACTCGCTCGCATCGGAGCGGGTGGATGACGTCAACCGACCCGATTCAGAGCGATCTCGTTTCAGGCGATCTAGGGAGGAGTTCATTCATGGCGGAGACCCCCGCGGCAAAATCCAGCGCGGCGACCGCGCCCCAGCCGGCCCCGGCCGGCCAGGCAATCATGCGCTCGCCGCTCTATCGCATCACCTATGCCACGGGTTTTCAATTCCGCCTGAGCCCGATGGATTTCAACGTCATCTTCGGCTGCTCCACCGGCCTGCCGACCGGCCAGAACGTGATGCAGGAAGAAATTTCGGTGATGATGGCGCTGCCCACCTTGAAGCTTCTCAAGGAGCACCTTGACATGGCGCTCGAGGTGATCGAGGCCGAGATCGGGCCGATCAAGGTGCCGGCGCAGGGCCGGCCGACGGCGGCGAACCGCGAGGCGCTCATGCAGGCGCTCAATATCCGCAACAATCCGCTCGCCACCTGACGCGGGGCTTCTTCCGGCCCTTGCCGGGCCGGCCCACGCGCCGCCTTGACAGGAGGGGACGCGGCATTTACCAATCCGGCCTCTGTGCCCAGGTGGCGGAACTGGTAGACGCGCTAGCTTCAGGTGCTAGTGGCCTTACGGTCGTGGAAGTTCGAGTCTTCTCCTGGGCACCACACCATTCCTTGGTCAGGCATGCGGCGCCGGGGGGCAGGGGGATAGCCCGAACATGATCCATCTCCATAAGGGCGATCTGCCGGATACCGTGCGCTTTACCGGCAGCGTTGCCATCGATACCGAGACCATGGGCCTTGCGCCGCACCGCGACCGGCTCTGCCTGGTGCAGCTTTGCGGCGGCGACGAGGATTGCCATCTGGTGCAGTTCGCTAAAGGCGCCTATGACGCGCCGAACCTGAAGCGGCTCCTTGCCGATCCCACGGTGGTGAAGATCTTCCATTTCGCCCGCTTCGACATCGCCATGTTGCGCCATTACCTCGGCGTCGTCACGGCGCCGATCTATTGCACCAAGATCGCTTCGCGATTGACGCGCACCTACACCGACCGCCACGGCCTGCGCGATCTGTGCCGCGATCTCCTCGGCGTCGAGATCTCGAAGCAGCAGCAAAGCTCGGACTGGGGCGCAGAGACGCTGGAGCCGGCGCAGCTCGACTATGCCGCCTCCGACGTGCTCCATCTGCATCGCCTCGTGACTCGGCTCGACGAGATGCTGGCGCGCGAGGGTCGGCGCGCTCTCGCCGAGGCCTGCTTCAAGTTCCTGCCTGCCCGCGCCGAACTCGATCTTCTCGGCTGGCCGGACTTCGATATTTTCCAGCATTAGCCGTGCCGGCGCCAGCCGGCAAGCTCGGGGTCGCTGTCGCACCGAAGCTGATCGAGATACGCCGCCCAAAGGCGGATGTCGAATCGCTTGGCCGCCCGCGCCCGCGCGCGGTGCTGGAACCGGCCGCGACCGTCATCGTCGCGCGCGAGATCGATCAGTGCCGAGCTTAAGCTTGCCGGCGTCGGCTGATCGAGGATCAGGCCGGCGTCGCCGACGATTTCCGGCAGGCCGCCGCGGCGGCTCGCGATCACCGCGGCGCCCGCCGCCATCGCCTCGAGCGCGGTGCGGCCGAAGGGCTCGTCCCAGGTCGAGGGCAGGGCCGCGATGGCGGCACGGCGGAAGGTGGCCATGACTTCGTCATGGGGTGCGAAATCGCACCGGATGACGCGGGAGCCGAGCGGCGCGAGCGCCGCCGCGACGCGCCTCGCGTAAGATGAATCGGCGCGGGCCGGGCCGATCAGCATCGCCTGCCATCCGGGAAGCGCGGGGAGGGCTTGGGCCAGCGCCTCGGCGAAAATCAGGGCGCCCTTTTCGCCGATGACGCGGCCGACGAAAACAATCAGCGGCTCCTTCGCCGCGGCGCGGGCCGCCTCGGCCATGGCGTCGATGGCGCAGGGCAAGAGCACGACCCGCTCGCTCTCTTGTGCGATGCCCTCGAGAAACCGGCCGCGCACCCAGTCACTGACGCAGAAGACGAAACGCGCGCGGGCGAGGATCTGCCGGCGCTCGCGCACCCGCGTCGCGCCGCGCATTTGCTGCGGATCGTTGTGCAGCCACAGCGAGACGGCAGCTTTCGGGAAGCGGCGGGCGAGGCGATCGAATATCTCGACCCGGTTATGAACGTCGATATGGCGCGGCGGCTCGGGCGCGAGGTAGGCGGCGCAGCCCTCGGCGAAGCCCAAGGTGCGGCGGCGCCAAAAAGTGTCTTTCGGCGTCACGGCGTGAAAGGCGGTGCTGCGCGGATCCTCGACCGCGAGGCCCAAGATGGCGGTCTCGCCACGGAAGGCGGAATGGCGCACGTAGTCGTCGACGGTGAGCGCGACGGCGCCGAACCGGCTTAGCGAAAAGCGCTCGCGCCGCGGCAGCACGATGGCGATCCTGGCGCTCATGCCTCGAACCGCGCGGCGGAATCGGGGTTTTCGGCGCGCCACCGCAGCGCCGCCGCCACCGCCTCGACGGGAAGCGCGGCGAGATCGTCGCGCCTGAGCCAGGATGCCATCGCGCCGCGCGGCGCCGATTGCTCGGGGTCGGTCACGCGCGACATCAACATCAAGGTCGGGGTGCCGAGCGCCGCGGCGAGAAACACCGGCCCGGTGTCGTTGCCGACGGCGCCGGCGGCACGGCGCGCCACCGCCGCGAGCTCGATGAGCGAAGTCCGGCCCATAAGGTTGATGGCCGCGGGAAGCCGCCGCTTGATCTCGGCAATCGGCTCGCTGTCGGCGGTGGTTCCGGCCAAGACCACCTCATAGCGCTCGCCGCGAAGCCGGTCGCCGAGCGCGGCGTAATGCTCGGCCGGCCAGCGCTTCTCGGGATGACTCGGCGACGAGCCCGGAACCAAGAGAACAAAGCGGTCCGGCAGCGCCAAGGGCGCGACATCGGCATCGAGCCATGCGAGGCCGGTCGGCCGTGCCTCGGGCACGCCGGCCGAGGCAAGCTCGGCTCGCATGCGATCGGCGTTGTGGCGCTCGCCGGGCCGGGGCGGTGCCGGGCGGAACGTCGCGCCCGTGACCGTGCCGACCCAATCCGGCCGGTGTCGCCCGAACAAAAGATGGAAATAAAGCGCGGTGCGGTCGTTGCACTGAAGATCATAGACGCGGGCGAAACGGCTCCGGCGAAGCCGGCGGATCAGGCGCAAGGTGGCGCCGGCGCCAAAACCGGCCCGAGACCGGCCATCCGGCCAGACCTCGTCGAACCACGGCATGCGCTGGGCGAACGCCGTGAAGGGCGCGGTGGTGAGAAGCACCACCCGGTCGCGCCGGTGAAAGCGGCGGATGTCGTGGAAGGCATCGAAGGCCTGCACCAAATCGCCAAGCGCGCCGAGCTTGATGACGAGCACCCGCGACCCGTCCTGACCGGCCGTGCGCGGCACGGGCTCTCACACCTCTTCCGGCCGCCAGCTCGCCAACGCCACGGCGAAGGCCATGAGCGGCCAGAAGATGATCTCGCGCTGGCTGACGTAAAAGCTCGACGTGGTCGCGATCGGCCATAATCTGAGCAGCACCGCCATGCTCGCGCCGCCGAACAAGGGCTCGTCGCGCCAGCGGCGCCATCCACGCACCGCCGGAACCAGCATCAGGCCGAGCACGGCGATGATCAGACCGGTGCCGACGATGCCGCCTTCGGCCAGGTTCTCGATCCAGATTTGGTGCGGATGCAGATCAGCGCAGACGGCCTGCGGCACCTCGCGCGGCTGATAGCGGGCGCAGTCGTAACGGTATTGCCTAAAACCGACGCCGATATAGGGGTGTGCGGCGAAGACGCGAAGCCCGCCGGCCATGACGTCGATATAGGCCGAGTGGTGCAAATGGGTGAACTGCCACGCCGCCAGCTTGGCGCGCGTCCTGAGTGGTGGGCTTGCAACAATGACGAGGCTCACCGCGATGACGCCGCTGCCCGCGATGATGCCGATCGTCTGCCAGCGCAGCCGGCCGATCACCTTGAGCGCAACCGCGCCAGCGGCAAGGAAGAGGAGAAGCATCATGCGCTCGCCGGAAAAGAGTATTGCGGCGGTCAACGCCACTAGCCCGAAGCCGGCGGTGAGGCGGAGCCAGATCGCTCGCCCGCGATCGCTTGCCACGGCGACGCCTAGCACCGCCATCGGCATGCCGATGAAGGTGAGGATGTAGCCGATATCCAATTTTCCCGCGGGATCGGTGAGGCGGGTGCCGCCCATGCCGGTCGGCCAGCCGAAAATATCGTGGCCGGTCGCGCGCTGATAGAGCGCATCGGCGACGCCGAAGGCGGCGGTCAGGCCATAGGCCCAGAAGACTTGTCGCTTCAGCCTCGGCACGGTGCGAAGGAGCGCGCATTCGGCGGCGACGAAAACCGGAAAGCGGATCCAAACCAGGCCGCTGATCACCGCGACATGCGGCTCGGTGGTGAAAAGGCCGCGCAGCGTCTCGAAGGCAAAAAAGGCGAGGGCTGCGACGAACCAAGGGGTCCGCACCCAAGTAAAATCGCCACGACGGTAGGAACGGTAGAGAAAGAGCACGGCGGTAAGGCTGATCGCCGTGTCGCAGAAGCTATGGAGATAGGCGAACGGCGGCACCAGAAGGGTGAGCGCGATCATGCCCGCAAGCAGGCCCTCGCCCTCGGCGCCGCTCCCGGCCGTCAGCTTGCGCACTGCGCTTCGCAGTAAGGCTTCGGCCGGCGCCCCCATCCGCTGAACGAATTGCCTCGCCATGCACCCTCCCGCCTTGCCGCCCGTCCATCATCCCGCGACGCGGCCGGCGCGGGCAGGAACGCGAGGCGGCGCCAGGGAAGCATCGGCCCGCGACGTCTGTCAATCGGCATCGAATGACTCCGGAAATCGCACCGGGATGGCGGCGCGGCTTCCCGATATGCGAGGGCGATCGCGCTGGCGGGGGCTATATATCGAGAGGATGAGAAGTGAGCGACTCAGAACGTACCCGCATCGACGCCCGGAAAAGCCGCACGGTTCATGACCGTCGGTTCAGGCGGCGGGTGGTGGCGTCGCTTTGACCGGCTGGAAGTCTTCGGTCCTGGCTTGGTTCGGCGGCATTGGCACCGCCGCCTCTTTTTCCGAGACGCCGAGCCCGCCGCGGTCGGCGCGAATGGCCGCCAAGGCCTGCGCGACCGTGATCCGGGCCACACCGTCATCCACGTCGCTCGGCGGTGATACGATGGTCACAAGCTGGCTGGCGTGATGGAACGGCCGCGAAGCGCCAAACAGGCCATAGGTTCGAATTCCGGTCGCGGCGGCCATGTTCATAACGCCCGTGTTGTTGCCGATGTAAAACGCCGCTTCGCGCAACAGCGCGGCCGTTTCCGAGAGGTGCCAGCCAAGTGCCGGTATGGCGCAAGGGCCGAGCTTGCTTCGGATCGTCGCGGCGAGGGGTTCGTCGCCAGGACCGCCAACCAGAACGACGGCCGGCCAGCCCGCGGTTAGCAAGGCGGCCGCCAGCGCGGCCAATTTCTCCGTGCCAAACTGGCGGGAGGTCTCGCTCGAGCCGATGCCCATGGCGATGAAAGGCCGCGGCAGGTCCGGCAAGCGAGACTGGACTGCCGCCCGCGCCTCGGCCGAGACGTGCAGGACGGGCTCCGCCGAAGTGAGCGGAATTTCCGCCGCCGCCAAGTACCGCGTCGCCCGCGTATGGGGATGCAGGGTGGCGAATGTCCCGGGCAAAAAAGGTCCATGGCTGAGGAAACGTTTCTGGAAGCCCCAGCCATAGCCCCGTCGGTCAGGAATGCCCGCCAACATCGCGGCAGCGGCGATGGTATGGCTGTGATGTAGCAAGATGATCGTCTGGAACCGTGGCGCCCGCAGCAGCCGAACCATGCGCAGAAAGCCCGCCGACCCGTCATGTCGGCCGCGGCGGTTCCCGGGATTTCGATCGACCCACAGAATGTCACGAATCGCCGGGTCCCCGGCCAGCAACTGGTCGGCCAGAGACCGCGGCTTGGCTAGGAGCGTCACTGGACCTTCGACCCAAGCGGCGATGGCGCGAATGTGCGGCAGATGCCAGACCATATCGCCAATGCCTGGCAGTGGCTGCACCACGGCCACCTTCCGGGTCACGCGCGGCGCTCCGCGTATCGCGTGGGTCTGTGGGATCGGCGCGGCGCGCGGGTCCCGCGCCCGCTGGGTCCGCGTTGTCGTTCGGCGAATTCGGCAGCCATCAGAGCTGGTACCCGATGAAAGTGCCAGCCGACAGCCGTTTCATGGAGAGGTCGAGAAGATTCCGTGCTGCGGGCGAGGGAGTTTTTAAATGTCATTTTTGGTGCCTTCCGGGCTGTATTCGAAAAGCGGGCCGCGCCTCGCGTGGCGAGAGGAAAAACCGGCGTCAGCCATCGCCGCCGCGATAAGGTCGCGGCGCGGCATTCGTCAACCGTCAGGAAAATGTTTCGGACCGGGCTCGCGGCGACGAAGAACGCAGCGTTGCCGAGTGGTGAAGCGGGCGCCATGCCTTGTTAACAAATTATTTTTTATACTTTAATTCATGCATGTTTGGGATGTCTTGACAAGCGGCATCCGGGCAGCCGGTTGTGGCGTTCCCCGGGACGGTTGGCAAGGGCCGGCGTCGATTTCTACCGCAGGCGCGCGAGGCCTCATGCGTGGATTCGGCGGGCTTCATGAGGCGGTTTTTTGTTCGTTGGGTTGCTTTTGTTAACGTCTATCCCCATAATTGGCACGATTCTTGTTTATGAGCCTGCCGTCCTGACGCTAGGGGGGCCAGCCGGAGAGAAAACCGTTTGAATGCCACGCCGAAGCCCGCCGCCCAGGCGTTTGCCGCCGGGGCCAGTCAAGCCGAGGCAGCCGATGTCGCCGCGGCCCGCCGGGTGCTTCAGCTCGAGGCCGAGGGCTTGAACGCCCTGGCGGCACAATTGGACGGCAACTTTACCAAAGCAATTGATCTTCTTGCCGCCATTACCGACCGGGTCGTGGTGAGTGGGATGGGGAAGAGCGGCCATGTCGGGCGTAAGATTGCGGCGACCCTGGCTTCTACCGGGACGCCTGCGATCTTCGTTCATCCAGCCGAGGCGAGCCATGGCGATCTCGGCATGATCGCAGAAGGCGATGCCGTGATCTGCCTTTCGAATTCCGGCGATACCCGCGAGCTTGGTGATCTGGTCGCCTATACCCGGCGCTTTCGCATTCCGCTGATCGCCATCGTCGGCCGCGAGCAATCGGAACTGGCGCAGGCCGCCGATATCACCCTTCTCTTGCCGGCCGCCGCGGAAGCGTGCCCGATGGGGCTCGCGCCCACCACATCGACCACCGTGATGCTAGCCCTCGGCGATGCGCTCGCGGTCGCGCTGTTGCAACGGAATGGTTTTTCCGCCGAACGTTTCCGGCTGTTTCACCCGGGCGGAAGTATCGGCCGCAAGCTCGCCAAGGTCGCTGACCTGATGCACGATGGCGCGGCGCTGCCGCTCGCGCCGAGCGGTAGCAAGATGGCGGAAGCGCTTCTGGTCATGACGGCGAAAAGCTTCGGCTGCATCGGTGTCGTTGACGGGGCGGGCCGGCTTGTCGGCATCGTCACCGACGGCGACCTTCGCCGTCACATGGCAGGCGGACTCCTCGATCGCACGGTGGACGAGGTGATGACCGCCAGTCCCAAGACCATCCGTGCCGCCGCACTCGCCGCGGAAGCCGTTGGCCGTATGAACGAAAGCAAGATCACGAGCCTCTTCGTCACCGAGGACGATGTGCCAGTTGGGATCGTCCATATCCACGATTGTCTGCGGGCCGGCGTTGCCTGAGGGAATGGAAAAACGTCGGCGGAGCGAAAGCGCCGCGGCGCTTGGCGCCCCTTGGTGGATGGCGAGCGACCGCCGCCCGGTGACGGCGGCCGCAATCCGCCAAAGCCGCTTTGTTGGCTTGATGAAGCTTCTCCTGCCGGCGGCGGCGGCGGCTTTGATCGTGCTGGTGGTCGCCTGGCCGGAAATCTATCGACAGGTTGGCCAGTTCAAGATCCAGTTCTCGCCGATCCGGATTTCCGACCTCCGCGTGCAGATGATCGGGGCGCGTTACGAGGGGCTGAGCGATGCCGGCAAGCCCTATCGCATCACCGCGGCGCGGGCGGTGCAGGATCCCCGCGATCATGATCGCATTGCGCTCACGGCGCTCGGCGCGCAACTGACCTCGAGTAACGGCACATGGATCGTGATCCGCGCCGATCGCGGGCTTTATCACCGCACCCCGAAGATCCTCGATCTTTCCGGCCACGTCAGCGTTTATACCGATCGCGGCTATGAGTTCCACGGCAAGACTGCGGTGGTCGACTTCGCGAGCGGCACCGTGGTTTCCAACCAGAAAGTCCATGGACACGGCCCCGCCGGGACGGTGGTCGCCGATAGCTTCCGTTCCACGAAGAAAGGCAACCGGCTCTACTTCATCCGCGACGTCAAGGTGACGCTCTATCCGGGGCAGGCAAAATGATGGCGCGCGGATTCGAAGCCAAGGGCCGCGGCTTTTTCTGTTGCCTTCTGTTCGTGTTGCTTGGCGGCGCTTTCATCGCGAAGGGCGTCGCTCTCGCCGCCGCGCCGGGTACGGGAACGACGGTGCCGGGTTTCCATCACAATACCCATCAGCCGATCAATATCACGGCGGATAAGCTTGATGTTCAGCAGAACCAAAAGATCGCGATCTTTTCTGGCAAAGTGATCGCCGTGCAGGGCGAGATGACGCTGCGCTCCGATGTGCTCAAGGTCCATTATCGCGGCAACGCGGCGGCAGCGACGGCAACCAAGAACGATCCGGTGCCGAAGCCCGCAGCGAGTGGGGGCGACAACGCGATGGGCGCGATTTCCGAGATCGATGCCTATGGCCATGTCTTTCTCGTGGCGCCGGGTGAAACGGCGCAAGGGGCGGTAGGCGTCTATAACGTCGGAAATCATACAATGGTGTTGACCGGCAATCCGGTCATCCTCACGCGCGACAAGAATGTGCTCACGGGTGCGCGGGTGTGGATGAATCTCGATACGGGCAAGAGCGTGCTGACGCCCGCGGCAGGGGGGCGCGTGCATGGGTTATTCGTGCCGCAACGGCAAGGCGGCACACGGAGCGCCCAGCCTTCGGAGAAAGGGCAATGATCGGCTGGCGGTGGCTTGGCTGGGCCGGTGTCGGATCCCGCGATGACGCCGGCCGCGGCGGGACCGGTGACGACGGCGTGGTGCAGAGCATGAGCGGCGAAGAGGGAGCCAACGGCGCTTCGCCTTTGCCGCGGCTTGTCACCGACAACAGTGGCCTGGTTGCGAAGGAGATCGGGAAACGCTTCCGCAAGCGTCCGGTGGTGCGCGGCGTCAGCCTGTCGCTGCAGCGCGGCGAGGCGGTTGGCCTTCTCGGTCCGAACGGCGCGGGCAAGACGACTTGTTTCTACATGATCTCCGGTCTGATCACGGCCGATTTCGGCACTGTTGCGCTGGATGGGCATGACATAACGGCCTTGCCCATGTATCGCCGGGCGCGTCTTGGCATCGGCTATCTGCCGCAAGAGGCGTCGGTGTTCCGTGGTCTGACGGTGGAGAACAACATTCGCGCCGTGATCGAGGCGAACGAGCCGCTGCCCGAGCGTCGGGAGCAGATGCTTGAGGACCTGCTCGCCGAATTTGGCCTCATCCACCTTCGGCGCGCGCCAGCGGTGGCGCTTTCGGGCGGCGAGCGCCGACGGGTGGAGATCGCACGCGCCCTGGCCTCTCGACCCTCGTTCATTCTTCTCGACGAGCCCCTGGCCGGCATCGATCCGATCGCGCTCGCCGATATCCGCGACCTCGTCTTCCACCTCAAGGATCGCGGCATCGGCGTGCTCATCACCGAGCATAACGTGCGTGAGACCCTGCAGCTTATCGACCGTGCCTATATCTTGCACGAGGGCCGGGTGCTGATGCAGGGCACGCCCGAGGAAATCATCTCTCACCAGGACGTTCGCCGCTTCTATCTTGGCGAGCGGTTCAAGCTCTAGGCGAGGGGCGCGTCGTGGCTCTCTCCGCAAGACTTGAGCTGAAGCAGGGCCAGACCCTGGTCATGACGCCGCAGTTGCAGCAGGCGATCAAGCTCTTGCAGCTCTCGAACCTCGATCTCGCGGCCTACGTCGAACAGGAACTCGAAAAAAACCCGCTCCTCGAACGCGTCGAACCTGAGAACTCGTCGCCTGAGCCGACCGAGAATTGGGGCGAGGGCGCGGTGCCGCCGGGTGGTGCGGCGCCCGACATGGATGGCGATCGCGAGACGGGCAACGACGGCGCCGAGACCGCGGAGGCATCCGAGGTCGCTGTGGCGGAAGTCTGGGACAGCGGCCATGCCAGCCGCAGCGGCGACAACCGTTTCGAGACACGGGGAAATCGCCTCGAGCAGATAGCCGCTGAAACCGTCAGCCTGAAAGATCACCTTCTCGGTCAGATTAACGTGGAGATCAGCGACGCCGCCGACCGACTGATCGGCGTGCAGCTCATCGGTCTCTTGGACGAGGCTGGTTATTTGACCGAGGATCTGGCCGAGACCGCAGACCGGCTCGGCACCGACCTGCCGCGGGTCGAGGGCGTGCTGGAGCGGCTTCAGACGCTCGACCCAGCCGGCGTCTTCGCCCGCAACCTCGCGGAATGCCTCGGGTTGCAGCTTAAGGAACGTGACCGTCTCGATCCGGCGATGCAGGCGCTTCTCGATCACCTCGACCTTCTTGCCAGGCGCGATTTCCCTGCGCTGATGAAGGTCTGTGGCGTCGATGCCGAGGATCTCACCGAGATGATGCAGGAGATCCGCGCTCTCAATCCAAAGCCCGGCCTCGCTTTCGATTCGGAAGTCGTACAGACCGTGGTGCCCGACGTCTTCGTGCGCCGCCGCGGCGATGGCGATTGGGCTGTCGAACTCAACAGCGAGACCTTGCCGCGCGTGTTGGTCAACACCCGCTATTACTCAGAGGTCTCGGGGAGCGCCAAGACTCGCACCGACCGCAGCTACCTTTCGGAATGTCTGAACGCCGCCAACTGGCTCGCCAAGGCACTCGATCAGCGTGCCCGAACCATCCTCACCGTGGCGACGGAGCTGGTGCGACAGCAGTCCGGCTTTTTCGAGCATGGGGTGCGGCATCTGCGCCCCCTTAACCTCCGGACCATCGCCGAGGCGATCGAAATGCATGAGAGCACGGTGAGCCGTGTCACCGCCAACAAATACATAGCGACGCCGCGCGGTCTTTTTGAGATGAAATATTTCTTCACTTCAGCAATCGCCCATGCCGAGGGTGGTGAGGCGCATTCGGCGGAAGCGGTGCGCCATCGCATCCGCCACCTGATCGAAGCCGAAACGGCCGAGGCGGTCCTGTCCGATGACCGGCTGGTGGAAATTCTGAAAGGCGACGGCGTCGATATCGCGCGCCGCACCGTAGCAAAATACCGCGAGGCGATGGGCATTGCCTCGTCGGTCCAGCGCCGGCGCGACAAGAGAATGTTGCGCTAGCCCTCCGATCGCGGCAGCCGCACCCATCGTCCGTCGTTGCGAACGACAGGAGACGGTATTAGCGTTTCTTTCGGCCGCCACGATTTGCAGAAGTCGATGGTCATGATCGACCATATCTCGCTTGCCGTTTCCGATCTTGCGCGAAGCGCCGTCTTCTACGAGCGCGTTCTGGCACCGCTTCAGTTGGTCAAGCTCGTCGACCGATCACCGGCAAGCATTGGCTTCGGCAGGAAGTATCCGGAGTTCTGGTTGAACGCGCGGGCCGGAATTCCGCCGCAGCCCGAGAACAGCGGCAGCCACGTCTGTCTTCGCGCGCCGAGCGAGGATGCGGTGCGCGCTTTTCACGCGCATGCCCTTCGGCTCGGTGGCCGGACGGCTGGCGATCCAGGTCCGCGCCAAGCGGCTTTCACCACCTATATCGGCGCGTTCGTCTTCGATCCAGACGGCAACAAGATTGAGGTGGTATTCTTTCCACGGCAACTGGGCGAAGCACCGGGCCTCGCCGCCACCGGTTCGCCGTAGCACGATTACATTATGATGACGTAAACCATTGCTCACGCGATATCGGGAGCCGCGTGGTCGGTCGGCGCTTTTTTTTGTCCCCTTGACATGCCGGCGGCGGGCCGGCAGCCGAGCGAGCCCGCTGTCGCGGGCCGGACGTGCGTAGTTGACAGCCGCAGACCCGTCCCCTATGGTCGCCCCCTTCGCTGAAACTGTGAACGAGACAGCCAGCGAATTTGCACAGAATTTTTGCATACTGGCGGACGTGTTCGGTAAATCCCTCAAGCGCGGCGTGATCTCGTGCTGCTGGCTGGCTGGGCGGCGCGATCAGACCGGGGATGCGGCAGCAAACCGCGTCCGCAGAGAGCGAATGTCACGTGCGATGGGAAGCGCCGAGCGCATCAGGCCGGGCCGCGACGCGCTGGCTGGTCCGCGGTCACGACAATCACAATTTGACGCACCGGTTTGCCAAGGGGTGGCCGATACGGCCGTTGCGCGCTAAGGTCAACGATCATGGACATCGCAGACCTGATCAACCCTTCCCGCATTCTTCCCCGGGTCAGAGCTTCGAGCAAGAAGCAGGTGCTGCAGGAAATCGCAGCCCATGCGGGGCGCTGCATTGGACGCGATGAAAAGGAGATTTTCGACACGCTGCTTGATCGCGAGCGTCTCGGTTCCACGGGCATCGGTCATGGCATTGCCGTGCCGCACGGCAAGCTGCCGAGCCTCGATCACATCTATGGCTTTTTCGCGCGGCTTGAAACACCGGTGGACTTCGAGGCCATCGACGGACTTCCCGTCGATCTGGTGTTTATGTTGCTCGCGCCAGTCGCGGCGGGGGCCGATCACTTGAAGGCATTGGCGCGCGTATCCCGATTATTGCGCAACCAGACAACCTGCGAAAAGCTGCGCGGCACTGACCAGACTGAGGCGCTCTACGCTCTGTTGACGGAATCGGCCGCGCCGCATGCCGCCTGAGCGGGCTTTGCCCAATCGGCAATAGACCGCGCAGCGGTCAATGGGCGTCAACCGGCTCGAGATCGTTCTGGCGGGCGATGGCGAATGCGAGATCACGCGTCTCGGTAAGACCGATCTGTTGGCCGTTGGCGGCGAAAATGCCCCATCCGCTATCGGATTCGTTTCCCTCAGGGCTCGGCACACTGACGGGGCGGATATAGGCAAGCGTCGGAGCGCCTAAAAGAGCGAAGGCCTGAGGCGGGATCTGGCGCAGGTGGTTTGGCAGTTGGTCCGCATTCATTACACGATCTCCTCTTTGGAACAGCGCCCTTTCCGGGTCCTCACTCTTCCTCCCGATTCCTGACAGCGATGCCCTGGCCGTCGCCGGCTTGCGCGCTGCCTGCCTTGGCGATCTCAATGGTGCGCGCGATCGTGCTCGGTTTCGGCCGTTCGAGGTCGATGTGCAAGAGGCCGCTGTCAAGCGTGGCTCCCGCGATCTCGATTCCTTCGGCAAGGATGAAGCTACGCTGGAACTGCCGCGCCGCTATCCCGCGGTGGATAAAGACACGCGGAACTTCGTCACGGTGGCGACCGCGAATCACCAGCTGGTTTTGCTCCACGGTGACCGAAAGATCGGCTTTCCTAAAACCCGCCACCGCAAGCGTGATGCGCAGGCGGTCATCGCCGATCTGTTCAATGTTGTACGGGGGGTAGCCGTCAGCCGCGGATTTGGCGGCTCGTTCCAACACACGCTCGACGTGATCGAAGCCCAGCAACAACGGGCTGTTGAACACAGACATCCTGGTCAAGGGTCACCTCCTCCAAACGAGCGAGCATGACGCCGTTCCGGTCCCTTCTAAAACCTTCAGTGGGGTTAACCCCACTTTTGCCGTCTCAGCGACCGAACGTGGATCGGCCCCTCGCGGAGCGCCGTCTCCTTGCGGCCCATTAGGCACCGCATCGAACCATAGGTAGGAACGACCCGGCGTGAGGTCAAGTGGGTGGGCTTCGGACGGCGGGCAATATGGGGGGCCGGTGACCACCTCGCGCTGGCGCAGCGAGCATTAGACCATGAGTGCGTTGAGGTATTCGGGGAGGGCGAAGGCACCGGCGTGGATCGCCGCGTTGTAATAGCGGAGCTTGAGGCCGACGTCGACGAGGCGGGGTCTAGCTTCGGCCGCCGTCGCCTTCAGATCGCGGAGGCCACCCCAGCCGAAGGCCATGAAGCCGCCGTAATAGGTCGGCACCGGGGCGACATAGAAGCCGGCATGGGGACAAACCTTGGCGAGGCGCCGGTAGGTGTTGGTCGCCTCTTCGCTTTGTAGGAAGGGGACGCCGCTCTGCACCACCATCAGCCCCCCGGGATTCAGGCAACGCCGGCAGTTCTCGTAAAAGGGAATCGCGAACAGGATCTTGGCCGGCCCGATGGGATCGGACGAATCGACGATGACGAGGTCGAAGCGCTCGGCGGTCGCGGCGACGAAGGCCGCGCCGTCGCCGATCGTGACCGCGACCCGGGGATCGTCGAAGGCGTCACCGCAGATTCCGCTCAGCCAGGTTCGGCTCACCTCGATGACCTTGGGATCGATTTCGACCATGACGACGCGCTCAACAGGATGCTTCAGCGCTTCTTCGAGGATGCCGCCGTCGCCGCCGCCGATGATTAGGACGCGCCGCACGCCACCGTGGCCAAAAAGCGGCAAATGGGTCAGCATTTCGTGATAGACGAATTCGTCGCGTTCCGTGGTCTGGACCACGCCGTCAAGCACGAGCATGCGGCCGAAGTCCTTGGTCTTCAGGACCCTCACGTCCTGAAAGTCGCTCCTGCCTTCATAAAGCACATCCTCGACAGCGAAACTCTGGCGTACGTTTTCGTAAAGGCTTTCCGCGAACCAGGTCACAGAACGATGCCGCGTTTGTGCTCAGCAAGCGTCACCTGGGCCGGATGAAAGGCCTCGCGCAGAACCGGGACCGCCGCTTGGGCATCGCAGTCGCCGCAGACGAAGATATCGATCGCCGCGAAACCGCGTTCCGGCCAGGTGTGAATGCTCATGTGACTTTCCGCCAGGATGGCGACGCCGGAAATACCGCCCTCGGGCTGAAAATGGTGCAGGTCGATGTTGAGAAGCGTCGCACCAGCCGCTTGCACGGCTTTGGTCAGCGCCGCTTCCACGTGGGCAAGATCGTCAAGCCGCGCCGCGCCCCAAAAGTCGATCAGAAGGTGGGTGCCGGCAAACTGCAAGCCATCGCGCACGACAAAATGATCGGCAGTCTGGCCCGCCGCGCGAGGAATGGAGAGAGCCGGTTCGTTGCCGATCCGCTGCTCGGTGAAGGCTTCCTGTCTGCGAGCTGCCGCTTGTCGCGCCATCGCCGGATCCCCCATACGAGTGAGTCGATTGAGCGGCGGTTATTGCGGCAAAAGACGGGGTTTTGCAAGCAGATTTTCATCTCTTCGCCGTGCCGCGGCGTCGGCGCAGGAGCGAAGAGAAAGCCCCGATTAACCGAGCGGGCCGTGACGGGCTGGTGGAGCCAAGGGGAGTCGAACCCCTGACCTCTTGAATGCCATTCAAGCGCTCTCCCAACTGAGCTATGGCCCCAGCAACGATGTCCTCGCCATGCTTAGAAGCGGTACAGGGCCGCGTGGCGGAAGCCCGAAAACCGCCGGACAGTAGGTCCCGCCGGTTGTCGATTCAAGCGGAAAATCCGCGGTCTGGTCAGGGCTCTTCCGGGCCCTCCTCGTCCGAACTCTCGATCACCTCGGCGACGTCGTCCTCGTCCTCGCCAAGCTCCGAGGCGTCCTCGATGAAGGCTTCGCTCTCGGCTTCATCGACCTCCACTTCGTCAATTTCCTCGGCCGGGGCCACCACCTTGCGGGGCGCGACTTCTTCAACCTTGGTGTCGGGTCGCTGCCGCCGCGGCTTCAGAAGAACTTCCGGATGATGCTCGGTGCCGCACTTTGGGCACAAGATCGGATCCTTTTTGAAATCATAGAAAATCGCGCCGCAGCTTGCGCAATGCCGCTTTGTGCCCCATTCCGGATTTGCCATCACCGTCCCTTCCCATCAACGGCCGCGCCCGGCCGGACCGGCGCGGCCG
The DNA here is from genome assembly GCA_046705265.1 of Ferrovibrionaceae bacterium. GTDB lineage: Bacteria > Pseudomonadota > Alphaproteobacteria > Ferrovibrionales > Ferrovibrionaceae > JAJYTL01. The sequence continues at coordinate 8,199 of JBJKQL010000158.1, read as the reverse complement.
GAAGTCCCGACATCGCCGCCGCCCCAATGCCACGTCATCCGGTCCCTGTCAACGCCGCATCGGTTGGCGAGTGCGGCGCGATTGTGGTAAACCAGCGCGCGCTGTCAACCCCGGCAGCGTTAGATCGGAAACGCCAAGCATTCTGTGGAGCAAGAGGCTCGATGTCCGCGCCGCATGTGTCTTCGCTTCGGCCCCTTCGCGCGTTCGGCGGGCGTGCCCTGTCGGGCCATCTGCGGCCGCCCGGCGACAAGTCGATCTCGCACCGCGCGTTGATCCTGGGCGTGCTCGCGATGGGCGAGACGCAGATCGGGGGCCTGCTCGAAGGCGATGACGTTTTGCACACCGCGGCGGCGCTCCGCGCGCTCGGCGCCGGCATCGAACGTCAGGCAAACGGCGCCTATCACGTTCACGGACTCGGCGTCGGCGGCTTGCACGAGCCTGCGAGCGTCCTCGATCTTGGCAATTCGGGGACCGGCGTGCGGCTCCTGATGGGCGCGGTCGCAAGCCATCCCTTCGCGAGCTTCTTCACCGGCGATGCGTCGCTCTGCCGCCGGCCGATGGCCCGTGTCACCGCTCCGTTGCAACAGATCGGCGCGGAGGTGATTGCCCGCGCGGGCGATCGGCTGCCGCTCGTGATAAAGGGCGCGGCCAGACCGCTGCCGGTTTCCTATCGCCCGAACGTCGCCTCCGCCCAGGTCAAGTCGGCGATTCTCCTCGCCGGCTTGAACGCGCCCGGCATCACCCGCGTCGAAGAACCGTTGCCGACCCGCGATCATACGGAAAATCTCTTGCGACATTTCGGCGCCGACGTGGTGATCGAGGAAGGCGAATGCGGTGGTCAGATAATCCACCTGACGGGCCAGCCCGAGCTTAAGGCGCGGCCGATTACCGTCCCGGGTGATCCGTCCTCGGCCGCTTTCGCCGCGGTCGCGGCGCTGATCGTGCCCGGGTCCGAGATCGTGATCGAGAACGTCGGGATGAATCTGCGACGTGCCGGCCTGTTCCAGACGCTCCGCGAGATGGGGGGCGACATCGTGATCGAAAACCGGCGGGAGATCGGCGGCGAGCCGATCGCCGATCTCACGGTCAAGGCGAGCCGGCTTAAAGGGATTGCAGTGCCGCCCGAGCGGGCGCCCTCGATGATCGACGAATACCCGATTCTCGCCATCGCCGCCGCCTTCGCCGAAGGGCAGACCACGATGCGGGGTGTGCGCGAGCTCAGGGTCAAGGAAAGCGACCGCATCGCGGCGATTGCGGCCGGGCTGGCGGCGCAAGGGGTCGTTGTCGAGGCCTATGACGACGGTCTCAGCGTCGAGGGCTCGGGCCGGGTCCTGGGCGGAGCAAGGGTCGCGACCGAGATGGATCATCGCATCGCGATGTCGTTTCTGGTGATGGGCTTGGCCAGCGAAAAGCCGGTCACCGTCGATGACAGCCGCATGATCGACACTAGCTTTCCCGGCTTTGCCGCTGCCATGACGGCGCTCGGCGGGCGCTTCGAAGAAGCGCCGTGATCGTTGCCATCGACGGTCCAGTCGCGGCTGGGAAAGGCACGCTCGCGAAACGTCTCGCGCGGTATTTCGGCTTCGCCTATCTCGATTCCGGCGCGCTTTATCGCGCCGTCGCGCTTTATATGTTGCGACAGGGCACGGACGTGGCGGATGCCCTGGCGGCCGAGCGGGCGGCGCGCGGCATCGCGTCTTATGACCTTGCCGAGCCGGAGCTGCGCGAACAGGCGGTCGGAGCGACGGCATCGGCCCTCGCGGCGATCCCGGCGGTCCGCGCAGCGCTTCTCGGCTATCAGCGGGATTTTGCGGCGAAACCGCCGGGCGGTGCCACTGGGGCGGTCCTCGATGGTCGCGATATCGGCACCGTGGTCTGCCCCAACGCCGAGATCAAGATTTTCGTCACGGCGCGGTCGGAAATCCGCGCCAGGCGCCGCTTTCTCGAACTCTCGACCCAAGGCAAGGAGGTTAACGAGCACGAAATTCTCGTCGAAATCAAGGCCCGCGATGCCCGCGATCAGGGCCGCGCCGTGGCCCCTTTGCGGGCCGCACCGGATGCCTACTTGCTCGATACTTCAGATTTGGATATAGAAGGGGCCTTCAATAAAGCGAAAGATTACATCCAACGTAGGTTGTGAGCGGTTTTCTTCCTGCTCCTTTCGCTGTCTCCAATCCATTCCGGGAGAAGCGGAAGGGAAGAACCGCAAGCGACTGATAGCCGGCCCGCGAGGGTCGTAAAGAAGGAAGTCATATGGCCAAGACCGCAACAGCAAGCGGGGAGATGCCGCCCGGCGAGGAAAACTTCGCCGCCCTTTTGGACGAAAGCTATGGCGCCGCCGGCGCTATCGAAGGGTCGGTCGTCAAGGGGACCGTGATCGCGATCGAGAACGATCACGCCACCATCGATGTCGGGCTGAAGTCGGAAGGCCGGATTCCGCTGAAGGAGTTCAGCCAGCATGGCCATGGCGCCGAGGTCAAGGTCGGCGATGTCGTCGACGTCTATCTCGAGCGCATCGAGAACGCACACGGCGAGGCCGTCCTCTCGCGCGATAAGGCTCGCCGCGAAGAGGCGTGGGAGAAACTGGAGCAGGCGTTTGCCGGCGGCCAGCGGGTTGAAGGCGTGATCTTCGGCCGCGTCAAGGGCGGTTTCACGGTCGATCTTTCGGGTGCCGTGGCGTTCTTGCCGGGCAGCCAGGTCGACGTTCGCCCAGTGCGTGACATCAACCCGCTGATGGGGCCGCCGCAGCCGTTTCAGATCCTGAAAATGGACCGCCGCCGCGGCAATATCGTCGTGTCGCGCCGGGCCGTGCTCGAGGAAAGCCGGGCCGAGGCGCGCAGCGAGTTGGTCGCCAATCTGCGCGAGGGCCAGGTTCTCGAGGGCGTGGTCAAGAACATCACCGATTATGGCGCCTTCGTCGATCTCGGCGGCGTTGACGGCCTCTTGCACGTCACCGACATCGCTTGGCGGCGGGTCAACCATCCCTCCGAGATTCTGTCCATCGGCCAGACCGTGAAGGTGCAGGTCATCCGCCTCAACGCCGAAACCCAGCGCATTTCGCTCGGCATGAAGCAGCTCGAGGCCGATCCTTGGGAAGGTGTCGAGGCGAAATATCCGGTCGGAGCCAAGTTCACCGGACGGGTGACCAACATCACCGACTATGGCGCATTCGTCGAGCTCGAACCGGGCGTCGAGGGTTTGGTGCATGTCTCCGAGATGAGCTGGACCAAGAAGAACGTCCATCCCGGCAAGATCGTCTCAACGAGCCAGGAAGTCGAGGTCATGGTGCTCGAGGTGGACCCGCACAAGCGCCGTATTTCGCTCGGGCTCAAGCAGTGCCTTGCCAATCCGTGGGAGACTTTTGCCGCCAGCCATCCGTCGGGCACGGTGGTCGAGGGTGAGATCAAGAACATCACTGAGTTCGGGCTCTTCATCGGTCTCGACAGCGGCGTCGATGGCATGGTGCATCTCTCCGATCTCTCTTGGGACCAGCCTGGCGAGCAGGCGATTCAGGATTACAAGAAGGGTGCCGTGGTGAAGGCCCAGGTGCTTGACGTCGACGTCGAGAAAGAGCGCATCGCCCTCGGCATCAAGCAGATGAAGAGCGATCCCTTCGCTTCCTCCAGCCTGAACAAGGGCGACGTGGTGACCGGCGAGGTTACGGCCGTGCAGGACAACGGCATCGATGTTGCGCTCGTCGGTGGGCTCACCGGGTTCATCCGCAAGGCGGAACTCGCCCGCGACCGCAGCGAGCAACGGCCCGAGCGTTTCGCCGTCGGCCAGAAGGTAGACGCCAAGATCACCGCCGTCGATTCGAAGAGCCGCAAGATCACGCTCTCGATCAAGGCCCGCGAGGTGGCCGAGGAAAAGGAGGCAGTCGCCGCCTACGGCTCGTCTGACAGCGGCGCCTCGCTTGGCGACATCCTGGGCGCGGCGATGAGCCGTGCCCGTGCGCGAGCCGAGGCGGAAAACGAAACTCCGGAGGAAGCGGACAAGGGCGATAAGAGTACGACGAACAAGTAAGCGGCCCTCATCCGGCCGCACGACGATTGCCTTGGCGTCGAAAATATTGCGACCGTTGAACGACTTATCCTTGACGGCCTTAGCCCGGTTTGGCAGCTTTGAGCCTGGAGCGGCTCTGGTCCCCTCTCGGCAGCGAGGAGCGGTGCCGTGTGATAGCGCGTCCGTGCACAAGGGTGGCGGCAAAAACGGGGCAGGAAATGATCAAGTCCGAATTGATCTTGCGGCTCGCCGAGCGCAATCCGCACCTTTATCATCGTGATATCGAACGGGTTGTCGCGACGGTATTCGATGAAATTTCCGCCGCGCTCGCACGTGGCGATCGGGTGGAATTACGCGGCTTTGGCGCCTTTTCGGTCAAAGAACGGCCGGCGCGCGTCGGCCGCAACCCACGCACCGGCGCAGCCGTCGAAGTCGGCGAAAAACACGTTCCCTTTTTCAAGACCGGCAAGGATCTGCGTGAGCGGCTCAACCGCTCAGGCGGCGGCAGCTAAGCGCCGTCGGGCCGGAAGCGGGCACGGCGATGAAACCGGCGTTGTGGATTGGCGCGCCGGTCGCGCTGATCGTTGCGCTTCTCGCGATCGCGAACCGGGCGCGCGTTCCGGTCAACTTCTATCCGCTGCCTTGGACCGCGGAACTGCCGCTTTATCAGGTCTTTTTCGTTGGCATCCTGATCGGCTTGGTTGTCGGCATGGTCGGCGCCTGGTGGGCCGGCCGGCGCTGGCGTCGGGAAGCGCGCGAGAGGCGGCGCGAAATCAAGGCATTGAAGGCGGAAAAAGCCGCCGGACGATCGCCGGACGATCACTTCCGATCATGAATGGCGGCTCCGCCCAGGCCGCCGAAACGCGGTCTTAAAGCGGCGCGAGAAGCTGAGCCAAGGTCGCCGTCGCGGGCTTCTCCCGCAGCGCCTCGAACGAACCTTCCTGAACCACGCGGCCTTTTTCCAGAGCCAAGACGCGTGGGCATAGGCGCTCCACCACCTCGGCCTCGTGACCGACCAGAACCAGGGTGAAGCGAAGCCGTTTCTGCCAGCGATCGAGCAGGCCGATCAACTCGCGTACCACTTGGCGGTCGAGGCCGGTGAAGGGCTCGTCCAACAATACCAGCGGCGGGCGGCGTGCGAGCATGCGGGCGAGGGCGGCGCGGCGTGCCTGACCGCCGGAAAGGCTTCGCGCCGGCACATGCCATAGTACGTCGAGACCGAGCCTTTGGCGTAGCTCGGCGAGCCAGTCGCGGTTTTTCCGCGCGCTCTCCCTGGGCAGTCCAAAGCACACGTTCTCCGCCACGGAAAGGTGCGGAAACAAGAGGTCCTTTTGCGTCAGATAGGCGAGAAAACGCTGATTCAGCGCGAGCGGCGGCGGAAAATAGACCTGCCCGCCAACCCGGATCTCGCCTTGATCCGGCTGGTCCAGCCCGGCGATGCAGGACAGGATCGAGCTTTTGCCGGCGCCGGATGGGCCGAAGATCGCGAGCCGTTCGCCAGCGGCGGCGCGGAAACGGATGTCAACGGTGATGCTTCGCCGCTTCTTGACGATGTGGGCGTCAAGCATGAGCGGCCCGCCGCGCGAGAATGTAGGCGAGCCAGGGCAAGGGCAATGCGCACAACAGAAACACTACGAGAAGCGGCATCACCGCCGGCAGGCCGCGATCCTGCAGGTTGATCCAGAGTTGCACCGGCATGCCGGCGGGGTAATAGGCGGTGACGACGATGGCGCCAAATTCGCCAAGGGTGCGCACCCAGGCGATGCTGAGCGCAGCGGCAAGCCCGAGGCGCGAGAGCGGAAAGGTGACGCGCCAGAAGACCTGCGCCGGGCTTCGCCCGAGAAGCGCCGCCATGGTTTCGAGTTCGGCCGGGACGGCGCTGAAGGCGGCGCGCGCCGCCAAGATGTAATAGCCCATGCCGACATAGATTTGCGTCACCGCGAAGGCGAGAGGGCTGTTGGCGCTCGCGAGGCCAAGATGGAGAAGAAGGCGCCCGATCCAGGTCTCGGGCCCGAAGGCAAGTGAGAGCAGAATGCCAAGCGCCAGGGGCGGCACCAGCACCGAGACCAGGATCGCCGCTTCCCAAAGAATCGAGCGGCGCCCGCTTTTTCGCGCGAGATGCCAAGCGACCGGCGTGCCGATCGCGGCAATGACGACAAGGGCGATGGCCGTGAGTTCGAGCGAGGTCGCGACCGAGGCCAATGTCGAGCCCGGGATGTCGCCGTTCCATTGCCACGGTCCGACCGGAGCGAAAAGCCCACTGAAGGGATAAAGCAGCGCGACGACGAAAAGCGCCAGCCCCGCCCGTCGCAGCCAAGGGCGAGCGGCGGCGGGACTGGGCTTTGTCTCAGGCGAAGAGCGGAGCCGCGCCATCCGGCAGATCATAATGGTAACGCTGGAAGATGCGAGCGACGGCGGGAGAGCGGAGCCAATGAATGAAACGCCGGGCGAGCGCCGGATTCTTCGCCGCGTTCAGCGCCGCACCATAGAAGACAAGCGGCGAGGGCCGCAAGGTCTTGCCGTCGATCGTGACCGAAGCCCTGTCGTAATTCGCCGCATCCGCCGGGTCACCGAGGTCGATCGCGGCCGGAAGCCGAAGCGAGGGCAGATTCAGGGGCGGCGGCTGCGTGGCATAGGCGCTCGCGGCGTCGATCTGGCCGCCTTGCAGCCGCGCCATGAGTTGCGGCTCAGGGAATATCTGCGCCGGATCGACGGCGCCATGCAGAACGTATTGCAGGAGATCGGGCTCATGGTAATGGCGCGCCGCGAGCTGAAACAGAAACAGCGTGTTCACCCCCAAGGGATCGATACGCGGATCGGTGCGGCCGAAGCGAAGACCAGGTGCCTCCAGAATCTTCCACCACGGCTCGCCGTCCGGCCGGTCGGCCACCGCGAAACGTTTCGCGAAACGGCTCTCCGGGCTATAGGCGATGACCATTTCGGTGCGGGCGACGGCAAGCGCTCTGGCCGCCTTCCTCGCTTTGAGTACAAGCGTCATCGGCCCAGCGGTGACCGAGACGAAGGCATCGGGCCGGATGCTGCCGCCGACGATCAAATGGGCGAGGCTGTAGGCGCCCTGCGCGCGGCCTCGAAGCGCGATGCCGAGATCCCTCGCCGCTTGTTCCTTGATCGGGCCGTTCATGACGGCGCCCATGGAGCCGGCGAAGGCGAGATCGAACGGAACAAGGCTCCTGGCGAGCGCCGGCCCCGCGCCGGATGCCGTCGCCACCGCGAGGCCGGATCGCAGAAAATGACGCCGCGTTTGATCCATCTTATTTTCCCCGCCGTGAGCCGAAAGCCGCGGCGACTATAGCCCGCGCGCCGGCGCTTTACTATATCTGTTTGAATATAGTATCCATTGGTATATAGCTGGGGAGTGATTTTTATTCGCGGCGGGCGAGCGCCTTTTTCAGGCCGGTGATCTCGCGCCGGCAGGCGGCTTCGGCCTTGGCCTCGATGGCGCGGTAATCAGCGACCACCTGAGACCCGAGCGCGGTGAGCCGCGAGCCCTGGCGCTCGCCGGGGGCGGTTTCGACCAGCGGCTTGCGGAAGGCGCGATTCAGATCGTCGATCAGAAGCCAGGCGCGGCGATAGGACATCGCCATCTCGCGCGCCGCAGCGGCGATCGAACCTTGCCTCGCAATGCCTTCAAGGAGCGCGATCTTGCCCGGCCCCAAGGTCTTGGCCTCGCCGACCTTGATGCGGATGGAAAAGCGAAAATGATCGGGCCGCACGGGCATGGAAGGGCTGGGATTGAGACATAACAGCATCGATCGCGCAAGGCACACTTCGCCCAGGGCGACCACGGACTAAGGCTCAGTCTAGCAGCATTCGAGGCGGCGTGAACCAGAGTAAGTTATCGCGAGGCGCAGGATGTGCTTAAGTGAACTAGCTGACGTTGGTTTCGAACCTTCCCGGAGGCGGGGCAGTCGCTGACACGGGAGGCGGGCGATGACGGGCAAAGATTTCTTCGCAGCTGTTACATTCATGGCCCTATTTGGCAAGTTGCGGCAGTGGATCGAAGACAATCCATCGAACCTCGTTTCGTTAGCTCGGAGGACGAAACCATTCTTACTAATCAGTTCATAAGTATCTTCACATTGTGTTTGAATTAGTGTATAGTGATTGGATGGCGAGGCAAGACGCGCGCAAGCTGGATCACAAGACGCTGGAAGCGATCAGGATTCGGGCGGTTGA
>JBJKQL010000157.1:0-83275 GCA_046705265.1 Ferrovibrionaceae bacterium | reverse complement strand
ACCAAACCACCCCGAAAGCCCAGCCATAGGCACCATCCAACCGTGCCCGCTCAACCCCAGACCCCAAGGCAAGGGCGTCCTTATAGACCCTCCCCTCCATCCCCACAAGCCTAATCAAGCAAAAATTGTCGCCCTTTGTTCCGCCAAGAAGCTCGGCTCCGAGATCCCCGCTTCATCACCGCTCCTCGCTGCCACGACCGCCTCCGCAGTCCGCCGACCCACGCCGTCCTCGCCGCCCAAAAACAGATTCGACGACAACCGAATTTTCATTCAATTCTGCCCCAAATAAGACTTCCAGGGCGGCCGGCGAAAGCGGTTGACAATGTCCGGCCCCCCATCTCATCTTGGTTAACGCAACGGGGGTCTCGGGGGGATCGTGAAAAAGGGCTACGCGGCGTACCGCATTGCTACCCATGCGAAAGAGATAGAGTCTCTGCCCGTCAATCCTGCAACATCCCGCCAAGCGCGGGCCAAGGCCGTTGGTCAAAGGTCGTCGCCGTTTCTTCTTGTGATTGCAAGTCTCGCGGTGGGATGGGCGTTCCTCGCGACCTACGCCGGCCAGACGTCAGTCGGCCGCGAAAGTCACCTCATGCGCAGCCAAATCATCCAGGCGATGCGCGAAATCACCGACGTTTCCACCACGGTTCTCCCCAGGAAAGAGAACAGCATCGTTTCCCGCATCCTCGAAATCAACCCCGGCGACACGCTGGTCTCGCTGCTCCGTAATGCAGGGGCAAGCCCGGCCCGCACCCGAGAAGTGGTGGCGGCGCTAAAGGACCGGATCGATCTCCGCGCTTTGCAGCCAGGACAAAAGGTCAGCGTCGTGCTTGACAGAACGGCAACCACCACGAAGCTCGTCAAGGTGGCGATGGCGGTGGCGCCGGGTCATGCCATTGTCGTGCGCCCGGCCAAGAATGGCACCTTCGACGCCAAGGAGGTGGCGCGGCCGCTGAAGCCAGAGTTGGTCACGCGGGGCGGTGCCATCGGCGTCAGTCTATTCGACAGCGCGCTCAAAGACGGCATTCCGCAGCCGATCATTGCGAAGACGATCAAGCTGTTCAGCTACAGCGTCGATTTAGCGCACGATATCCATCCCGGCGACAGCTTTCAGGTCTTATTCCGGCGTGAGGTGGCGGCCAATGGCAAGACGGCGAAGATCGGGCCGCTTCTTTATGCCTCGGTCACGCTATCCGGTCAGACTCATCGCTACTATCGTTTCCGTCCAAGCCCGAAAGCGTCGATCAGCTATTATACGGGCAGCGGACGAAGCATCCGGACAGCGCTGCTTCGGACGCCCATCGACGGCGCGCGCATCTCGTCCGGCTTCGGGTGGCGGAAGGACCCACTCGGGCCCGGTATGGAGTTCCACGAGGGCGTCGATTTCGCTGCCCCCATGGGCACACCGATCATGGCGGCCGGCGACGGTGTCGTTGTAAGGGTGGGCTGGGTTCGGGGCTATGGCAAGTATGTGGAGATCCGCCACAACAGCGTCTATTCCACCGCCTACGCCCATCTCTCTCGTTACGCCAAGGGCTTGCACGATGGCGAACGGGTGCGTCAGGGCGAAGTGATCGGCTACGTCGGTAGCACGGGCCGTTCCACTGGACCGCATCTTGACTACGAGATCCATGTCAACGGCAAGCAGGTAAACCCGCTTACTGTCCGGTTACCTTCTCACACCGTACTGGTGGGGACCGAACGCGTTCGCTTCGAGCGGATGATGGCGACGGTCAACCGCGAGATGGCCGCCGGCACAGTGACGGCGAAGAGAAAGACCGCGCATACGGCGATGACCACGCTCGCAGAGACAACCAACTAAACATCGACGTTGGGTCCCCGCCAATGGTGCAGGGCTCTGGTGCGATTTTAGGCGGCTTTGACGAGATGGCCCCCGATGGTAAGCGCACCGTCCTTGGCCGAAATCTTCACCCGGGCGCCCTCAGCAATCTCGCCTTGCAGAATCTGCAACGCGAGCGGATTCTGCAATCGGCGTTGAATAACCCGCTTCAAGGGCCGTGCGCCGTAGACCGGATCGTAGCCCGCGTCGGCAAGCCAAGCGCACGCGCGTCCGTCAAGATCGAGCGTAATCTTGCGATCGTCCAAGAGTGCCTGTAATCGAGCAAGCTGGATCGAAACGATGCCGTCCATGTCCTTGCGGCTCAGCCGACGGAAAAGTACGATTTCGTCGATCCGGTTGAGGAACTCGGGGCGAAAGGCCCGGCGCACGATTTCCATCACGGCATCTCGGACATTATCAACCGTCTCGTCGTCCCCCTGAGCGGCGAGAATATCGCTGCCGAGATTGGAGGTCAGGATGATCAGTGTATTGCGAAAGTCGACGGTGCGGCCTTGGCCATCGGTGAGGCGGCCGTCGTCCAACACTTGGAGAAGCACGTTGAACACATCCGGATGCGCCTTTTCGACCTCATCGAACAGCACGACCTGATAGGGCCGCCGACGCACCGCTTCAGTAAGAGCGCCGCCTTCTTCATAGCCGACATATCCGGGTGGCGCACCGATCAGTCGCGCCACCGCGTGCTTCTCCATATATTCCGACATATCGACGCGGATCATCGCCTGATCATCGTCAAATAAGAACTCGGCGAGCGCTTTCGAGAGCTCGGTCTTGCCGACGCCGGTCGGCCCAAGGAACAGGAAGGAGCCTTGCGGGCGGTTCGGATCCTGAACGCCCGCTCGCGCGCGGCGCACCGCGTTTGAAACGGCAGCAATCGCCTCATTTTGACCGACCACGCGTTGGGCAAGCCGCTCTTCCATACGAACGAGCTTCTCGCGCTCTCCAGCCAGCATCTTGTCCACCGGTATCCCGGTCCAACGCGAGACCACAGTGGCGATGTCCTGATCGGTCACCGCTTCCCTCGCACCACGCTCGGCGCCCTCGCCTTCGGCCGCACGCAGGCGGCGCTCGAGATCTGGGATAATGCCGTATGCTAGCTCGCCGGCCTTGCCGAGCTCACCGTTCCGTTGCGCGATTTCAAGCTCGCTCCGCGCTTGATCAAGTTTTTCTTTCAGGCGTCGGGCTTCCGCGAGTTTGCCTTTTTCCGCCTGCCAAGCCGCGGTGAGGTCCGCCGAACGCTGCTCGAGTTCGGCAATCTCGCGCTCGAGCTTCGCAAGGCGTTCCTTCGACGCCGTGTCCTCTTCGCGCTTCAGAGCCTCGCGTTCAATCTTCATCTGGATCAAGCGACGATCAAGCTCGTCCAGATCCTCGGGCTTGCTGTCCACTTCCATGCGCCGGCGGCTCGCGGCTTCGTCCATGAGGTCGATTGCCTTATCGGGCAGGAAACGATCCGTGATATAGCGATTGGCAAGCGTAGCCGCTGTCACGATGGCCCCGTCGGTGATGCGAATGCCGTGGTGAAGCTCGTATTTTTCCTTCAATCCGCGCAGGATGGAGATGGTGTCGGCAACCGTTGGCTCGGCAACAAAGACTGGCTGAAAGCGGCGTGCCAACGCCGCGTCCTTTTCGATGTATTTGCGGTATTCGTCGAGGGTCGTCGCGCCGACGCAATGGAGCTCGCCACGCGCCAGCGCAGGTTTCAGCAAGTTCGACGCGTCCATCGCGCCTTCGGCCTTGCCGGCACCGACCAAGGTATGCAACTCGTCGATGAAAAGGATGACCTTGCCCTCTGCTGCGGTAATCTCGGCCAGCACGGCCTTTAGCCGTTCCTCGAATTCACCGCGAAACTTGGCGCCAGCAATCAGCGCGCCAAGATCGAGTGCCATCAGGCTCTTATCCGTGAGCCCCTCAGGCACGTCGCGGTTAACGATACGGATCGCCAAACCCTCGACGATCGCCGTCTTGCCGACGCCGGGTTCGCCGATGAGGACCGGATTATTCTTGGTTCGGCGCGCGAGCACCTGAATGGTGCGGCGGATCTCGTCGTCGCGGCCGATGACGGGATCGAGTTTGCCCGCGCGGGCAGCCTCTGTTAGATCGCGCGCATAGCGCTTCAAAGCGTCATAGGTGTCTTCAGCGGATGCGCTTTCCGCCTTGCGCCCCTTGCGAAGGTTGTTGATCGCGGTATTCAGGCTTTGCGCCGTGATGCCGGCTTCTTTTAGTGCCTCGGCGCTCGGCGTCCCCGCCGCCATCGCGAGGGCCAAGAGAATCCGCTCGGCCGGAACAAAGGTATCGCCCGCTTTCTCGGCGAGTTTCTCCGCCGCCTCAAAAACCCGCGCCGTCTCCGGCGCGAGATAGACTTGGCCGGCGCCGGTGCCCTCAACCCGAGGCAGCTTGCCAAGCAAGCGTTCAATTGCAACGGAAGCCTGTTCGGGCCGCCCGCCGGCATTCCGGATCAGGCTCGCGGCTAGGCCTTCGGAATCGTCCAAGAGAACTTTAAGAATATGTTCGGGTGTAAAGCGCTGGTGGCCAGAGCGCAACGCCAAGCCTTGCGCCGATTGGATAAAACCGCGGCTTCGTTCGGTGAAATGCTCAAAATCCATCGCCAGCCTCCCAAGGGACAGCCTCGATCAACGCCACCAAAGAATCCGCGCTGCCACGTACCGGCCAGCGCGGATACATAAGGAGGTAGTGCAGAAATAAGCGCGCTCACGCGCCTACACAAGGGCCCGCAAGAAGGAAAGCTACCGGAGCGCAAACAACGACGGGGTCATCACCAGCTAGCGCCGCCATAACGTGCTTCGAGGGCGGCGCCTCGGCTCGAAAGTGAGGCGTTAGGCGACCTCGGTGCCGTCGATTTCGGCAGCCACCGATTCCGCCATCGAGACTTCCTCGTCGTCTTCGACGGCGGGAGCGACAGGTTGCGTCCCACCGCCAGCGCCATTGCCGTTTCGCTGCGGCGGACCGCCGTTCAGCATCATGATGCGGTAATAGTGCTCCGCGTGCTGCATGTAATTTTCCGCAGCGATGCGGTCCCCCGACGCGTTGGCGTCACGCGCCAACTGGCAGTAGCGGTCGAAGATGTGCGCGGCCGAACCGCGAATCTTGACGTTCGGCCCATTGCTATCGAAATTTCGCTGCCCCCCCATCGTCTGAGGCTTGCGCCCGCCGGCACGTCCGCCGCGCGAACGCTTCGAGTTCATTGGTCTCATGCGTAAATTCAATGATCTGTTGATACGTGGTTACCCGCCTCGAGGCCACCCCATGAAGCGTGGCGGAATCTGACCCCTCACCACCCCTCAGGGCAGGCTGTCTACCCAGCTCGCTCGGCCGGTCTGTCCGGCCTATCAGATTGGGTTAGAGACTGCCGGGCCTCGTGCCCCCCGCTCCATCGCTGGCAGTCTAGTCCCTGAACGTAGACCCATAAGCCGGTTTTTCAACCCCTTTTTTGCGTTGACAGGGAATTTGTAGCGTCGTCGGGTAAGGCTCAAACTTGCCTGATCCCGCCGCAATTACTGGCCCCGCAGCCTGTGCTGGCCGTCTCACAGCCGGCATCGCGCGCAGGCTTAGCGCGAGGTATGGCCGCGCCGCCCTAACGCGAAGCGGCATTCAGCCGCTCAAGCGCAGCGTGACCCGGACAAAGCGTCGCCTCATCAAGCAAGTTCAGCGGGGTCGCCACGGTATTCAATTCGTCGTGCAGGTCCTCGGGCTCGGGATCGACATAAAGGAGCCCCGTGACGATTTCTCCCGCCTCCTCGTGACTATGCAGGAACCTCATGGCGGCGAGACGGTCATGCGCGTCGTAGTCCCTAGCGAGCTTGCGCAAGCGCAGGACGGACCCGTCATGCTGGACGATTTCCTCAACCGTGCCTGGCGAATAGTCCGCGGTGATTTCGTCACGGCCTAGGATGACATCGAGAAAATTCACCGCGTCATTATGCTCGCGCACATAGTCGAAGCTCTTGGTCGAGCCGAGGTGATTGTTGAAGGCAACACAAGGCGACACGCAATCGATGAAGGCTGAACCCTTGTGCAACAGGGCAGCTTTAATCAGCGGCACGAGCTGCCCCTTGTCGCCGGAGAACCCGCGAGCAACGAAGCTCGCGCCAAGCTGCAACGCCATCCCGACAAGATCGATTGACTTGTCTCTGTTGACGCCACCTTTCTTGTTTTTCGCGCCCTTGTCGGCTGTGGCCGAGAATTGCCCTTTGGTCAGGCCATAGACGCCATTGTTCTCGACAATATAGACCATGTTGACGCCGCGGCGGATGCAGTGCGCGAATTGGCCAAGGCCGATAGAAGCGGAATCGCCGTCGCCCGACACGCCGATATAAATCAGATCGCGGTTGGCGAGATTGGCGCCCGTTAGCACTGAGGGCATGCGGCCGTGCACGCTGTTGAAGCCGTGCGCGGCACCGAGAAAATAGGTTGGCGTCTTCGAGGAACAGCCGATGCCGGAGAGCTTGGCGATACGGTGCGGCGGCAGATCGAGGTCGAAACACGCCTGTACGATGGCGGCGCTTATGGAATCATGGCCGCACCCGGCGCAGAGCGTGGATACGGCGCCCTCGTAGTCACGGCGCGTCAGGCCAAGCTTGTTCACCGGCAGGGCTGGATGGTGGAGCTTCGGCTTCGGGAGATAGGTCATGACGCAGCCCTCCTCAACGGCGTCACCTTGCGCCCAGCAAGCAAGCCTGCAATCTCAGAGGCGATGAAGCGAGCGGTAACCGCGGTTCCGGCGTAGTGCAAGACACGCGTGAGCTTGCCCGGATCGATATCGCCTTCGTTCACCAACAGCGAGCGCAGCTGGGCATCCCGATTCTGCTCGACGACAAAGACCTGTTCGTGATCGGCGATAAATTGCATGACTTCCTCGCAGAAGGGAAAGGCGCGAACGCGAAGGGCATCAAGATGGATGTCTTCCGCCGCGAGCGTATCGAGCGCTTCCGTCATGGCGGGTGAAGTCGAACCGTAATGGATAACGCCGATCGGTGTCGGCCGCACCGCCCGGCGTGTGATCGGTCCCGGAACCAAACGTTTTGCGGTGTCAAACTTGCGCAAGAGTCTCTGCATGTTATCGACATAGACAGGTCCCTCCTCGCTATAGCGCGCATAGCGATCCTTGGTGGTGCCACGCGTGAAGTAGGCACCCCTTGTCGGGTGGGTGCCGGGATAGGTGCGATAGGGAATCCCGTCGCCGTCAACATCGAGATAGCGGCCGAAATCCTTCCCTGCTTCAAGGTCCTCGAAGCACACAACCTTGCCGCGGTCGAAGCGACGGCTATCCTCCCAGGCAAGCGGCTGGCAGAGCCGTTCGTTCATGCCGATATCGAGATCGAGGAGGACAAAAATGGGCGTCTGCAAGCGGTCGGCAAGATCGAAGGCGAGCGCGCCGAACTCAAAGCACTCGCGCGGATCGTCCGGAAACAGGAGCACATGCCTGGTGTCGCCGTGCGAAGCATAGGCACAGGCCAGGATATCGGCCTGCTGCGTCCGGGTCGGCATGCCGGTCGACGGTCCACCCCGCTGCACATTGAAGATTACCGCCGGAACCTCGGCGAAATAAGCGAGACCGAGGAATTCCGACATCAGAGAAATCCCAGGCCCGGATGTCGCGGTAAAGGCGCGGGCGCCGTTCCAACCGGCGCCAATGACGATGCCGATCGATGCGAGTTCGTCCTCCGCCTGCACGACCGCGTAGCGCGCCTTCCCGCTCTCGCGGTCCAGACGGTAGCGTCGGCAGTGGCGAGCAAAGGCCTCGGCAAGGGAAGATGACGGCGTGATCGGGTACCACGCAGCGACTGTGGCGCCGCCGTAGACGGCACCGAGCGCGGCAGCGTTGTTGCCTTCGAGAAAGATACGATCCTTGACGGCATCGGCGCGCACGACGCGAAGCCCGATCGGGCAGGATAAATGCCGGAGCGCATAGTCACGACCCATGTGAAGCGCCTGGATGTTGGGTTGGATAAGTTTGTCCTTGCCCCGGAATTGTTCACCGATCAGCGTTTCGATTTCCGCTACGTCGATGTCGAGAAGCGCGCAGAGAGCGCCGACATAGATGACGTTCTTGAACAGCTGACGTTGACGCAGGTCTCCGTAGGCCTGGTTGCAGATTTCGGTCAGCGGCATGCCGAGAATCGTGATGTCATCGCGAAACTTGGATGCCGAAAGCGGTTTCGAGGAATCGTGGAAGAGATATCCGCCGGGCTCGATGCCGGCGACATCCTTGTCCCAGGTCTGCGGATTCATCGCCACCATGAGGTCCGTGCCGCCGCGGGCACCCAGATAGCCGGCGCCCGAGACCCGCACCTCGTACCAAGTGGGAAGGCCTTGGATATTGGAAGGAAACACATTCCGCGGGCTTACTGGTACGCCCATGCGTAGGATGGACTTCGCGAACAAACGGTTGGCACTGGCCGAGCCGGAGCCGTTCACATTAGCGAAGCGAACGACGAAATCGTTGACGCGTTCTAATGGCTGCGGCATGCCGGTCCCGCCCGTGTCATATCAAGAAGGAATTTCTGCATGTCCCAGGCGCCGGTCGGGCACCGCTCGGCGCAAAACCCGCAATGCAGACAGACGTCCTCGTCCTTTACCATTACCCGTCTGGTTTTCAATCCTTCGGCGATGTAGAGATCTTGTGCCGTATTCAGCGCCGGCGCGCGCAGGCGATGGCGAAGTTCCGCCTCCTCGCCGTTTGCCGTGAAGTTGATACAATCCATTGGGCAGATATCGATGCAGGCATCGCATTCTATGCAAAGTGCACTTGAGAACACCGTTTCGACATCGCAATTCAAACAGCGCTCGGCCTCGACATAGGCGAGCTTCTCGTCATAACCGAGCTCGACCTCGACCTTGATGTTCTTCAGCGCCAGCTGCTTGTCGCGGAGCGGCACGCGATGGCGTCGGTCGTCGGAGATGTCGTTATCGTAACGCCACTCATGGATGCCCATCTTCTGGCTGGCCAGATTGACCATCGGCGGCGGCCGATTAGCCACGCTTTCACCATGGCAGAGCTTGTCGATCGAGATCGCCGCATCATGGCCATGGGCGACGGCCCAGATGATATTCTTCGGCCCAAAGGCGGCGTCACCGCCGAAGAAAACGTTGGGAAGCGTCGATTGCAGGGTGACGGGGTCCACGACCGGCATGTTGTTCTGATCAAAGGCAAGGCCGATGTCGCGCTCGACCCAGGGGAAGGCATTTTCCTGACCTATCGCAATCAAGACGTCATCACATTCCATATGGATGTCGGGTTCGCCGGTCGGCAGCAGACGCCGACGGCCACCAGTATCGTGCTCGGCCCTGACCTTCTCAAATACGACGCCAGTCAAGCGGCCGCGGTCGTGAGTGAAGGCCTTCGGCACATGGTAGTTCAGAATCGGAATGCCTTCGTGAAGCGCGTCTTCCTTTTCCCAAGGCGAGGCCTTCATTTCGTCAAAACCGCTTCTGACCACGACACGCACGTCCTCGCCGCCCAACCGCCGCGAGGAGCGGCAGCAATCCATCGCCGTGTTGCCGCCGCCGAGCACGATCACGCGCCTGCCGATTCGCGTAACGTGGCCGAAGGAAACGTTCGCGAGCCAATCGATGCCGATGTGAATATGGGCAGCGGCCGCGTCACGGCCGGGAATCCGGAGATTGCGACCCCGCGGCGCGCCACAGCCGATGAAGATGGCGTCATACCCCTCGTCAAGAAGAGCCTTCAGGCTCTCGACCGGCTGGCCGAAGCGCGTTTCGAGACCCATGCCGAGAACATAGCCGACTTCTTCGTCGATCACCGATTCCGGCAGACGAAATCTCGGAATCTGCGTTCGGATCATGCCGCCCGCGCGGGTGTCACCGTCATAGACCACAAGGTGATAGCCGAGCGGCAAAAGATCACGCGCCGCAGTGAGCGAGGCCGGTCCGGCGCCGACCAGGGCGATACGCCTGCCGTTCTTCTCTGCCGGGACGGCGGGAAGACGGCCCCGAATATCGTCCTTATAATCGGCGGCGACCCGCTTCAGACGACAGATCGCGACCGGTTCGGCTTCCACGCGGCCGCGCCGGCAGGCCGGCTCGCAAGGACGATCACAAGTGCGCCCGAGAATGCCGGGAAAGACGTTCGATTCCCAGTTGATCATATAAGCGTCGCTGTACCGTCCGGCGGCCACAAGGCGGATATATTCGGGAACCGGCGTATGCGCGGGACAGGCCCACTGGCAGTCGACTACCTTGTGGAAATAATCCGGCGCACGAATATCCGTGGCGTGCACTCGGGCTCTCCTTCCCTACCCCGTCGCTCGATGCTTGCCATGGCCATGCATTGGCTGCTTTCGGAGTTGCCGCCGGGCTTGGCGCGGAACGGCAGGCACGCCCGCAGAACCTTCCCTTATAGCCAAATACAGTCGAGCGGTCTTGTTAGGTCGTTATCGTTGCACCTGCTCGGCCTCGCTTTCCAATTCGCGCGCAATACTAACCAGCTCCTTCCATAGGTCCGGAACCGCGGTCATCTCCGACAAATCGCGACAGCGCTTGGCAAGCGTCCGCAGGCGGACCGCCTCCGCACCCGATGTCATGACAGGCGACTTCTTGTTCATCGTACCCTCCGGAAACCCGCAACGGGGCCCTCTCGAAAGGACCGAACTCCTACGCCTTACGTAACCAGAAATGAGGGCAACGTTAACTACCGGCCGTTCCCTTCTCCGCGCGGATCATATGCCCTACCTATTCTCGCGCGAACCGACCGCTATCAATCGGGCAAAGGCTGCGTAAATCTTCGCCATTTGTCAATGGCGCAAGCGGAAAGGCAGCCATGCATGATCAGATCCTCGGGTCGCTCGCGAGCAGGGCTAAGAGAACGTGATCCTGCCACACACTGTTGATGCAGAGGTACTTGCGCGCGTAGCCTTCGTCGCGAAAACCGCAGGCGCGCAGGACACCGAGGCTTGCGTGGTTGGTTGGCAGACAGGCTGCCTCGATCCGGTGCAAGCGGAGATCGTCAAAGCTGTGGCGGATCGTCACGGTCAGCGCGTCCCGCATATAGCCGTGGCGGACGTAACGCTCCCCAAGCCAATAGCCGACCGAGGCTGACTGGACCACACCACGGCGCACGTTGGCCAGCGTGATGCCCCCGAGCAGTTCACCATCCTGCTCTCGGAAAATGAAGAACGCGTAGCTAAGGTCATCTCGCGCATCCTGCAATTGACGACGTAGGCGCTGGCGGTAGGACATTTGGCTTAGGGCGTCGATCGGCCAGGCTGGTTCCCATGGGGTGAGAAAACTGCGGCTTTCATCGCGGAGCTTGGCCCAGGGCTCCCAGTCCGCCGACTGCGGCTGGCGCAGCCAAACCTTCTTGCCGCGGAGAATTGGCGGCGGTGGACGCTGCACAAACCGGTCAAGCAAGGCCATGGCACTCTCCCCTCGGCCGTGGCCCGATCGATGAGCCCGGCGTTATTTTTCCTGACGCTACTTTTGGACCTATGACCCCATGAATTGTGCGGCGATTTTGGGGTAGCTGGCAAGGTGCTGGATGCGCCCAATGGCCGCAACCGCCGGCCGCACCCCCGCGAGCAGCCGGCGTCCGGCATGTGTCACCGCCTGGACATCGATCTTGGCAATCGCGGCAAGAAGATCCTCGACGACCAGTGGCCGTCCATAGGTCAGGACTTGGCGGCCCAGCTGCTCGGCACGCGCTGAGGAGCTTTCGAGCGACATGAGGAGCCCGGCCTTGATTTGCGCCTTGGCACGCCCGACCTCGTCCTCACCGACGCCTTCCGTCAGTTTGTGCATTTCCTCAAGCAGCACCGGCACCAAGGTTTCCGCTTCGCGCTCGCCGGTTGCCGCATAGACGCCGAAGAGACCGCCGTCACGGAACGAGCTCGCGAAGGAAAAGACCGCGTAAGCAAGGCCGCGCACTTCGCGCACCTCCTGGAACAGTCGCGAGCTCATGCCGCCGCCCAACACCGTCGAATAGACCTGAACGGCATGAAAATCGGGATCGGCAAAGCTGACGCCCGGCACCGCAAGGGTGAAATGGACCTGTTCCAGATCGCGGTCCCGGCGTGCATCGCCGCCACGGTAAACCGCTGGCTTCGGTGTCTCTTCGGCGCCCCGCGTCAAGCCGGCAAAAACCTCGGCGGCCCGCGCGACAAGTTGCTCGTGATCGAGACCGCCGGCCGCGGCCAGCACCATCTTCGGCGCCTTGTAATGGCGGGCCATGTAATCGGCGAGCTGTCCGCGCGTCGTCGCGCCAATCCCTTCGACGGTGCCGAGGATGGAGCGGCCGAGCGCCTGACCGGGATAGGCGGTCTCCTGCAAAAGGTCGAACACGACATCGTCCGGCGTATCCTCCGCCTGACCAATCTCCTGAATCACAACCTGCCGTTCCCGTTCAAGCTCGACCTCGGAGAACACCGGGTGTTGCAGGATATCGCCGAGAATATCG
Source organism: Ferrovibrionaceae bacterium (assembly GCA_046705265.1). Lineage (GTDB taxonomy): Bacteria > Pseudomonadota > Alphaproteobacteria > Ferrovibrionales > Ferrovibrionaceae > JAJYTL01. Next base: position 70,991 of record JBJKQL010000157.1, on the reverse strand, counting down.
ACCGCGAGCGGGACATCCTCGCTCATCACACGCGCGTAGAAGGCGGTCTGTTCGCGTGACGTATAGGCGTCGATCTGACCGCCGACGGCCTCGATCTCTTCTGCAAGCGCGCGGGCCGAGCGCCGCTCGGTGCCTTTGAAAGCCATATGCTCTAGCAGATGGGCGATGCCGTGCTCGGTCGCGTTTTCGTCGCGTGCGCCGGCATCGACCCAAACGCCGACTGTTGCCGTCTTCAGATGCGGCATCGTGTCGGTAACGACACGAAGCCCGTTGTTGAGAGTGGTCAGCCTGACCGTCATGTCACTGTGGTTCCTTGACCGAGCCGCGCACGTTTGGTGATGAATTGCTTGAGCATGCCGAGATCCGCCTTGAGCCGGGCACACCGTTCGGGCCGGCCGATGAGCTCGGCGAGACGAGGCGGCACCTCGGGACGGAAGCCGACCGCCTCCATGACCGCCTCCGGAAATTTCGCCGCGTGCGCCGTGGCGAGTGTCACCGTCGGCTGACGCGGATCATGGCGAAGCCGCGCCGCGGCGAGGCCGACGGCGGTATGCGGATCCGGCAGCCAGCCTGTCTCACGATACGTGGTGGCAATCGCGGCCCGGGTCTCGCTTTCGTCAACGCGGTGGCCATCGAAAAGACGGCGCGCCTTCTCGAGATTCGCGGCGCTGACGCGAAATCCGCCGTCTTCGTGCAGTTTTGTCATGTCACGCGCGACCTCAGCGCCGTCGCCGTCGTGGAGGTCGAGAAGAAGGCGCTCAAAATTCGAAGCCACTTGGATGTCCATACTCGGACTGATGGTTGGCGTAACCCCGCAGACGCGGTATTCGCCGGTCGCGAAGAAGCGGGCTAAAATGTCGTTGCGGTTGGTGGCAACGATAAGGCGCTCGATCGGCAAACCCATGCGGCTTGCCACATAACCCGCGAAGACATCGCCGAAATTCCCCGTCGGCACAGCAAAACTGGCGGCACGATCAGGCGCCCCGAGCGCTACCGCGGCGGTCACGTAGTACACGATCTGCGCCATGACCCGGGCCCAGTTGATCGAGTTCACCGCCGAGAGACGCAATTTCTCGCGGAACGGCCGGTCTTGGAACAGCGCTTTCACCAGGGCTTGGCAATCATCAAAACTGCCATCGATGCCGATATTGTGGACATTGGCATCGGCGACCGTGGTCATCTGCCGGCGCTGCACCTCCGACACGCGACCCCAGGGATGGAGGATGAAGATGTCGATATTCGCACGGCCACGGCAACCAGCGATCGCCGCCGAGCCGGTATCGCCCGAGGTGGCGCCGACGAGGGTGATTCGGTCGCCGCGCCTTGCCAGCGCGTGGTCGAACAGACGGCCCAAAAGCTGCAGCGCGAAGTCCTTGAAGGCGAGCGTCGGGCCGTGAAAGAGTTCCAGCACCCAATCGGCACACCCAACTTGGCGCAAAGGCCCCACGGCGGCATGGCTGAAGACCGCATAAGTTTCGAGCGCGAGCGTCGCAAGTTCCGCTTTGTCGAGGTCATCTTCGACGAATGGAAAGATGACGTCGGTCGCCACTTCGGCATAGGAACGGCCGATGAAGCTGCGCATAACCGTAGACGAAAGCCGTGGCCAAGCCTCTGGCACATAGAGCCCGCCATCCGGTGCCAAGCCCGTCAGCAGCACGTCGGTAAAGCCAAGCACTGGCGCCTCGCCCCTGGTACTGAGATAGCGCACCGCATCGTTCCTCGTCAGCTGAAGAGGAGCACACTAGTGGGCCGCCCTGCGCGGCGCAAGGGTGGCCTCCGTTAGGATTTGTTAAGCAAACACGGCTATTATTGCCCACGCCTAAAATGGCAAAAAAATACTATCTATGCGGATATCATTTCTAACAAAAACACGATATACGAGTATGAGAAATCAGATTATCGTATATTTCGCGACCGCATTACTGGTTTCCTCTACCATACCTGTTGTGGCTGCGCCGGCAATGAGGCTCCCGGGCTTCGGCAACATCCCCTTCGGCACTCCGGCCGATAAAGCACTCGCCTTAAACAACGGCAACGGCATAATGCAAAAGGATGCCGACGGCACCAGCATCCTCGTCTATCGAATACTGATTGCCGGAATGCAGTTTCGGGTGACGCAGCACTTCACCGCCAGCGACAGGGCGAGCATCGCCAAAGTGCGTTACCAATCGGGCGAACAACCGTATCCATGCATTGCCCGTTTCAACTACGTACTGGCTCGTCTCAACCAGCGTTATGGAAAGCCGAGCGCGCCGCCATCGTTCCGCCGGGATGAAGTTGGCAGCGATACCCATGATCGCTACACGGTAGCCTTCAGCTTTGCCAACAAGAGCGCGTTGCTCGCTTCCGCCCTGACGATCTATCCGACGCCGGTACCGCAAAAAAGCACCGGAGGCAAAGTCGCACCCGCGCAAGCCGCGGGTGCGCCGAACGCAGGCGCCTCGGCCGATCAGTGCGAAATCACCTTGGCCTACCTGCCGCCGCGCTGGTCCACTAATTTCTAGTCGCCTTTGCCGCCGTGGCCTATTGGCTTCGCCTTTTCAGCTCAGATAGCGCTCTTCGAGATGCCGACGGAAGGCCGCCGTTCCTAGCGGCGTGCCGGTCGCCCTTTGCAGCACCTCATCGGTACCGAGAAGCGCGCCGAAGCTGTGCACGTTTGCCGTCAGCCATTCACGAAGCGCCGTGAATTCACCCTTCGCGATGTGGCCGAGAAGGTCCGGGATTCGTGTTTTGGCGGCGGCGAAGAGCTGCGCGGCGGCGAGAGCCCCCAAAGTGTAAGTCGGAAAATAACCGAAGGCACCACCCGGCCAATGGATGTCCTGTAGGCATCCATCGCGATCGGCCGACGGCATAATGCCGATCAGCTCGGCCATGCCCGCACCCCAGGCTTCGGGCAGGTCGGCAACCGCGAGATCGCCGGCCAGCATCGCCTTTTCGAGACGATAGCGCAGTATGACATGCAGCGGATAGGTGACCTCGTCGGCGTCGACGCGGATCAGGCTCCGCGCCACCCGGCGATAGATGCGACCGAGGTTGTCCGGCGTGAAGGCCTCCGCCTCGCCGCCGAAGGCCTCCCGCAGGATCGGTGCGGCGAAGGCAAGAAAGGCCGGGCTGCGGCAAACCTGCATTTCGATCAGCAAGGACTGGCTTTCGTGCAGCGCCATGCCGCGTGCTTGACCAACCGGCTGATCAGCCCAGGCCGCAGGCAACCCGCGTTCATAGAAAGCGTGCCCGCTCTCGTGCAGAACTCCCATCAGCGCGCGGGTGAAATCGGCCTCGTCGTAGCGCGTGGTAATGCGGACATCCTGCGGTACGCCCCCGGTAAAGGGGTGATCTGAGGTGTCGAGACGGCCGTGGCGGAAATCGAAACCCAAGGCGCTCATCAGCCGTAGCGCAACTTGACGCTGCAGGTCTATCGGGAACGGCCCCCGCGGCAATGCGGGCGGCGGCTTTCGCGCTTGGTTCTCAAGCGCGCGAGTGACGAATTCCGGCAAAAAGCCGAGCAGGTCGCTGAACAGCGCGTCAATGCAGGCAAGAGAGCCTTCGGGCTCGTACTCGTCAAGCAACGCTTCATAGGCGGTGGTGCCGAAGGCTGCCGCCTTAACCGCCGCCGCTTCCCGGGTCAGCGCCACGACTTCCGCGAGATGCGGCAATAGGGTTGCAAAATCGCTTTCTGCGCGCGCCGTGCGCCACACCATCTCGCAGCGCGAGACGGCGCGAAGCTTAGCCTCGACCAGTTCCGGCGAGAGGGCGGTCGCGTGGCGCCAAGCGCGGCGCATGGCTCGCAAGTTTCCGGCTTGCCAACCATCGAGGCCAGCGGCGTCGGCCTCGGCCCGATCAAGAAGTTCGCCGACGACAGGCACGGTAAGAAGCTCATGGTGCAGGACGCCGAGACTTGCAATCTGTTCGGCTCGCGCCTCGGCGCCGCCCGCCGGCATCATGGTAGCGCGATCCCATTCGAGCACGGCAAGGGCGCCCGAAATAGCCGAAAGCCTGCGAAAGCAGCTCGTGAGCTCGGCATAGGCCGGAGGAGTGGTAACGGCAGTTGTTTTCATTTGCCCTCTCCGGTCGGCGTTTCCGGAGGCTTCGCCGCCCCTGTCGAGGCCGTGCTCGTGCCGCATTCTTCGCGCTTGGGCTCGAGTTCATGCAAGACAAAGATCACTACGAGGGCGAACGCGAGCGAAAACCAGATCAAGGCGTATTGCAGGTGGTGGTTCGGAATATCCACGATCACCTGGCCCCCGACAGGCAGCGCGCGCCAATCCTTCGACGCGTCGGCGGCGACGAAGAGATTGGGCGCCAGGATCCCAGCTGCGGCAGCCATCTCCGGTGCGTCGGGATAAAACCACAGATTCTGCTTCACCTCATTGTTGGGCACGAACAAGCCCTGCTTGAGGCTGCTTTGCACCACGCCATCGATGGTAACGAGGCCGACCGGCTCGGTACCCGGGCGCGTTTCCGGCTTGCGTTTTGCCTCCGGGACCCAGCCACGGTTGATCAGCACGTAACCGCCGTCTTCGCGTTTCAGCGGCACGATGAGGTCGAAGCCGGAACGCCCCCACTTGTCGAAGGCGAAGAGGTACATCTCTTTCTGGTTCTGGAGCCAGCCCCGTACCTGCACATGACGATAGAGCCACGGCCGGGCGGTGATCATGCCATGCGGCAAGGGCACCACCGGTGCCTTTGTCCGTGCCGCGATGGTGGCGAGAAGGTGCTCCTTCCAATGCAGCCGATAGACCTGCCAGACGCCGAGGCCGGTTAGAAACAGGGCCCCGAGAACGGTCGCGAAGGTCGGCCAAAAGGCAGGGCGAAAGCGTCGCCGCTCACTCAAATCCGGCACCCAAATGATGGCGGTATTGCAGGGCAATGAGAACGCCTTTGAACGGCCGCAGAAGGCCGAGGGAAGCAACCAGAATGGCTGGAAGCCAGATCGCGAGCTGCAACCAGTAGGGCGGATCGAAGGCCGCTTGCATCCACAACGCCATGGCGACAATCACGATGCTGACCGCAAAGATGACGAACACCGCAGGCCCGTCGCCGGTATCGACGTCAGCGAAATCGAGGGCGCAATTCGGGCACTTGGGTCGCACGGTAAGGAATCCGCTGAAGAGCGGCCCCTTGCCGCAGCGTGGGCAACGGCAGCGGAGCCCGGTCCAGAACGGCGACAGGCCCCGTTCGGCGGCGTCATTCATTCAGCCCGAGACATACATGCCGTGCGAGCCCCACAAATAAATGCAGGTGAAGAGGAACAGCCACACGACGTCGACGAAATGCCAGTACCAGGCGGCGGCTTCGAAGCCAAAATGATGATCTGGTTTGAAGTCGCCACGATAGGCGCGAAACAGGGTAACGATCAGGAAGATCGTGCCAATTAGCACGTGCGCGCCGTGAAAACCCGTCGCCATGAAAAACGTCGAGGCATAGATGCCATCAGTAAAGCCGAAAGTGGCATGAGTGTATTCATAGGCTTGGACGCAAGTGAAAGACATGCCAAGCAGAATGGTGAGAACCAGCCCCTGCAGCGTACCCTTGCGATCACCGTTCTGCAGCGCATGGTGCGCCCAGGTGACGGTGGTGCCAGAGGTCAAGAGGATCAGTGTGTTGAGGAAGGCAAGGTCCCAGGGATCGAAAGGAACGATTCCCTTGGGCGGCCAGACGCCGCCGATTTGCGCTGTCGGATAGAGTGAGGCGTTGAAGAAGGCCCAGAACCAGGCGACGAAGAACATCACTTCGGAAGCGATGAACAAGAGCATGCCGTAGCGCAGGCCAAGTTGCACGACCGGCGTGTGGAACCCCTGGAAGGTCGCTTCGCGCACGACGTCACGCCACCACACGAACATCGTGTAGCCGACGATCAGCGCACCAACGATGAGCAGCCACGGAATCTCGGTATGCATGTAGAGCACGAGACCGCTCGCCGTCAGAACGGCGCCAAAAGCGCCGATTATCGGCCACGGGCTTGGCGCCACCAGATGATAATCGTGTCCTCGCGTTCCCACACTTGCCATGCCGCTATCCCTCCGCTGCGGAAATGTCTGTGACAGCCGCCCTTGACGCTTGCGCTGTCCAGCCCCCGAACCTAACCGCCATTGAATTTCACTAAGGTAATGACAAAAAACAAGATTACGAGCGCAATCAGAAAGCCGGCCAGGGCGAAATTCCGTCCCCTTCTGCGCCGGTGCAAGTCGGACACCGGCACCTCAACCACCTCCCGCGATCCCCGTTCCGACCAGAAGCAACGAGAATAGGAGAAAGAGATAGAGAATAGAGAAGGCAAAGAGCTGGCGCGCCGCGCGTTCGCCGTTCTCGCGTCGGACCATAATCGCGAGCGCAAGCAGGACCACGTTCAGGAGCAGCGCCCCCACGAGATAGAGCGGCCCGCCGAGACCAAACCACCAAGGTGCCAAGCTAACCGGAATAAGGAGCAGCGAATAGTTCAGTATCTGCTTGCGAGTCTCCTTGTCGCCAGAAACTACCGGCAGCATCGGCACCCCGGCGCGCTGATAATCACCGGAGCGGTAAAGCGCTAGTGCCCAAAAATGCGGCGGCGTCCAGCAGAAAATGAGGAAAAACAGGCTGACGGCGGCAAGGCTGACATGGCCGGTCACCGCTACCCAGCCGATCATCGGCGGAAAGGCGCCGGCGGCGCCGCCGATGACGATGTTTTGCGGCGTCCGGCGCTTCAGCCACATGGTATAAATGAATACGTAAAAGCCGATGGTCAAGGCGAGAAGCAGGCCCGCCATCAAATTGATCGCGAGCCCCATGAGCAGCACGGCGCCAACGGCAAGCGTCGCACCGAAACCCAAGGCCTCGCCCGGCGCGATCCGGCCGCTCGGGATAGGCCGGTGCCGGGTGCGCGCCATGATCGCGTCGATATCGGCATCATACCACATGTTGATGGCGCCCGCCGCCCCGGCGCCCGCCGCGATGCACATTAACGCCGTAGCGGCCAGTACCGGATTGAGATGCCCCGGCGCCATGACCATGCCGGCAAGTCCCGTGAACACCACGAGCGACATTACGCGCGGCTTCAACAGGGCGACATAGTCTCGAACTTGGCCTTCCCCGCCAAGTGCCGCCACCGGCCGGGCTCGGCCCGCAGAAGCCGGGCTGCCTGACGGCGAGCCGAGAGAAACCGGAGAAATCGACGACACGGTGCGTCTCCAGCCCGGACGAGCCGCCTAGCGGATCACCGGCAGACCTTCCTCGAATTCGTGGAAGGCTGGCGGCGAGGTAACTGTCCACTCCAATGTCGTCGCCCCCTCGCCCCAAGGATTGTTCGCGACCTTCCGCTTGCGCACAAAGGCCTCGATCACTAGGAAGACAAAGAAAAGCGTCGACGCATAGGTGATATAGGACCCGAGAGAGGCGACCATGTTCCATCCGGCGAAGGCTTCCGGGTAATCCGGGATGCGGCGCGGCATGCCGGCAAGCCCGAGGAAGTGCATCGGGAAAAACGTCAAGTTGACGCCGATGAAGGTGGTCCAGAAGTGGATCTTGCCGAATGTCTCGTTGTACTGGCAACCGGACATCTTCCCGAACCAGTAATAGAAGCCTCCGAAGATGGCGAAAACAGCGCCAAGCGAAAGCACGTAATGGAAATGGGCGACCACGAAATAGGTCGCATGCAACTCGGTGTCGAGGCCGGCGTTAGCCAGCATGACGCCGGTAACGCCGCCGATGGTGAAAAGGACGATAAAGCCGACCGCCCACAGCATCGGTGTCTTGAATTCGATCGAGCCGCCCCACATGGTGGCGATCCACGAGAAAATCTTGATGCCGGTCGGCACGGCAATGACCATCGTCGCCGCCGTAAAATAGGCCTGGGTATAGAAGCCGAGGCCCTGGGTGTACATGTGATGCGCCCAGACGACGAAGCCGACCAGGCCGATCGCCACCATGGCGTAGACCATACCGAGATAGCCGAAGATCGGCTTTTTCGAGAAGGTCGAGATGATATGGCTGACCATGCCAAAGCCCGGCAAGATCATGATGTAGACTTCTGGATGCCCGAAGAACCAGAAGAGGTGCTCCCAAAGCAGCGGATCACCGCCGCCTTGCGGGGTGAAGAAATGAGTTCCGAAGTTGCGGTCAGTCAAGAGCATGGTCAACGCGCCAGCGAGGACCGGCAAGGCCAGAAGCAGCAGGAATGCCGTCACAAGCACCGACCACACGAAAAGCGGCATCTTGTGCAGCGTCATGCCGGGAGCGCGCATGTTGAAAATGGTTGTGATGAAGTTGATCGCGCCGAGGATTGACGACGCCCCGGCAAGATGAAGCGAAAGGATGACGCAGTCGACCGCGGGCCCGGGATTACCCAGTTTGGCGGAAAGCGGCGGATAGAGTACCCAGCCCGTGCCGGCCCCATGATAGCCCGGCGCGCCTGGCAAGAAAATCGACGTCGCGAGCAGCGAGAAAGACGCGACCAAGAGCCAAAAACTGATGTTATTGAGGCGCGGGAAGGCCATGTCGGGCGCGCCAATCAGAAGCGGCACCATCCAGTTGCCGAAACCGCCCATGGTCGCCGGCATGACGACGAAGAACACCATGATTAGGCCATGTGCGGTAATCAGCACATTGTAGAGGTTGGGATCGCCAAGGAAGTGCCCGCCGGGCGTCAGAAGCTCGGTACGGATGATCTCGGAAATGCCGCCGCCGATCAGGCCGGCGCAGCAGGCGAAGATCAGGTAGAGCGTTCCGATGTCCTTATGGTTGGTCGAAAGCAACCAACGGCGCCATCCCGTGGGATGACCGTGAGCCCCGTGATGGGCCGCGGATGCACTTTCGTAATGGGCCATATCCAACCTCTCTTGTTCAATCCCTAGCCGGCGTCAACCTGCCGACACGCTTTACGCTGTTACTCCGATACGGAAGCCAATTGGATGAGCCCGCCGCTCTGCGTCGCCGGAGCGCGGCGCTCGAGACCGGCCGAATACTGCTTTTTCGCGGCGGCGAGCCAGCGCGCGAAGTCCGGCTTCGAGAGCACCTTGACTTCGATCGGCATGCGGCTGTGGCCGATGCCGCAGAGCTCGTTGCATTCACCGTAATAGGTGCCAACCCGCTCCGCACGGAACCACGTCTCGTTGATACGGCCGGGAACCGCTTCCTTCTGCACGCCGAGCGACGGCACGAACCAATCGTGCAGCACGTCAGTCGAGGTGATCTTCACCAGAATGTTTGTGTTCACCGGCACCACCAGCGGGTGGTTGACGGTAAGGAGCCGCGGCTGACCCGGCTTCAGCTTTGCTGTCGGCACGATCATCGAGAAGTAGCTGAAATTTCCATCCTTCGGGTAGGCATAGCTCCAGTACCACTGATGACCGATGGCCTCGACGGTGAGCCCGATCGGCGGAGGAAAATCCTCGGCATAGAGAAGCTTGTAGGAAGGAATCGCGATGACCACCAGGATCATCACCGGGATCACAGTCCACATCACCTCGAGCACAGTATTATGGTGGGTGTGCGAGGGCACTGGGTTGCGGCTCGCGCGAAAGCGAAAGCAAGCATAGATCAAGAGCACGAAAACGAAAGCCGAAATCACAAAGGCAACAATCAAGACCAGATTATTGAACCAGCTGATCTCATGGCCGATCGGCGAATACGTCTGCTGGAGGCCGATCTCCCAAGGATGCGGCGCCCCGACGACCGGCGCCGCCAGGGCCGCTGCGCTGCCAAGAACACTTACCAGCGATGCCCCCAGGCCCAAGGAAACTTTGTTCCACCAATGCATATTTGTCCGCCCGCCCCCAGTTCTTAGCGTCATTCCCAGGTTCAAACATATGGCGGGTATCTTGTCGAGCCCCCTTTCCCACCCAATATGCGACCTTGTGTCGCACGGGTTTTGCAAGAGTCTCGGAATGTCACCGCGTCGTTCGAAGACGGGAGATTAGCGCCTGAAAACCGACATTTGGAGTATTATAACGGAATTCGGCGCCGCCGCCGAACGCTATCGGCGGGAAGTTCTTATTTTCCTCTCGATCCCTCTTACCGCCGCCATCGGAGAGCAGCATGAGCACAACGACGGCCGATCATCTCTTCTTCACGCAAGCCGGCCTCGATCTTAGCCAGATTCGCGGTCTCGTTGGCGAGGCGCTGCACGGCGCCGACGATGGAGAACTTTATCTCGAGCACACGCTTTCCGAGAGTTTCGGCTTTGACGACGGCCGCTTGAAAAGCGCGAGCTTTGATGCTTCACAAGGCTTCGGGTTGCGTGCCGTGGCCGACGAATGCACCGGCTATGCCCATGCGGCGGAGCTTTCTCCCGAAGCGATCGAGCGCGCCGGGCGCACCGTGCGGGCTGTGCTCACGGGATATTCCGGCACGCTATCCGTTGGCCCAGTGCGGCCGAATCGCACCCTCTACGGCACCGATAATCCCCTGAACGAGGTCGCGTTCGATGCCAAGGTCAAGGTGCTGACTGCGATTGACCGTTATCTTCGTGACCGCGACGCAAGGGTGCGCCAAGTTTCCGCGTCATTACTCGGCTCCTGGCAGGTGGTGACGATCCTCCGCCCTGACGGCGCGCGGGTGAGCGACGTGAGACCGCTTGTTCGCCTCAACGTTGCGGTGGTGGTCGGGGAGGGCGATCGGCAAGAGAGCGGCAGCGCCGGCGCCGGCGGTCGCACCGGCTATCAGCTCTATCTCGACCCAGCCCAATGGCAGGCGCAGGCCGATGAGGCTCTGCGCCAGGCGCTGGTCAACTTGGAGGCGGCGCCGGCACCGGCCGGTGAGATGCCGGTGGTGCTCGGCCCGGGCTGGCCCGGCATTCTCTTGCACGAGGCGATCGGCCACGGGCTCGAAGGCGACTTCAATCGCAAGAAGACCTCGGTTTTTGCCGGCCTCATGGGCCAACGCATCGCGGCGCCCGGGGTCAACGTGGTCGACGACGGCACAATCGAGAATCGGCGCGGCTCGCTCACCATCGACGACGAAGGCATGCCGACCCATTGCACGCCCCTGATCGAGGACGGCATTCTTGTGGGCTATCTGCAGGACCGGCAAAACGCGCGGCTGATGAACATGGCGCCGACCGGCAACGGCCGGCGGCAGAGTTTTGCCCATATGCCCATGCCGCGCATGACCAATACCTACATGCGGGCTGGAAACGCAGATCCAAAAGAGATCCTCGCCGGCGTGAAGAAGGGAATCTACGCCGTGCAGTTCGGCGGCGGACAGGTCGACATCACCTCAGGCAAGTTCGTCTTCTCCTGCACCGAGGCCTACGAGATCGAGGACGGGCGCGTGGGCCGGCCGCTTAAAGGCGCAACCCTGATCGGCGCCGGGGCCGAAGTCTTGCAGCGCGTCGCCGCCATTGGCAACGATATGAAACTCGACTCCGGCGTCGGCACCTGCGGCAAGAACGGCCAGGGAGTGCCGGTCGGCGTCGGCCAGCCGACTCTTCTCATCGATCGCCTGACGGTCGGCGGCACCGAGGCTTAAGCTTCGCCCGCCCGGCTCAATAGGCAAGCTCGGTGAAGATCGGATCGATGTTCCGATTCCATTTGCCGTTATAGAGATCGAGGAGGGCCTCTGCCGGCGTCCGGCCAGAAGACAGGATTTCGCGCAGCGGATTCAGGAAATGGCTCTCGTCCGAGCCTTCGGCATTGAGCCGACGGCGACGCTTCAACCCGCCTGAGGCGATCTCCACCACTTCTTCGGCGATCTCGAGCACCGTGCGGTTGCGGAATGCCGTCTTCAGTCCAGCGCGCGGGACGGCACGCCGCAAGCCCTCGCGCTCCGCCGCGGTCCAATCCCGGGTCAGCTCATAGGCGGCATCGAGCGCCGCCGCGTCGTAAACCAACCCAACCCAAAGCGCCGGCAGGGCGCAAAGCCGGCGCCAGGGACCGCCGTCGGCGCCGCGCATTTCAAGAAAACGTTTGAGCCGGACCTCGGGAAACAGCGTGGTGAGATGATCGGCGAAGTCGCGCATGGTCGGCCGCTCGCCCGGAAGAGCCGGCAGACGGCCATCGAGAAAGGCACGGAACGACTGCCCTGAAACATCGATATAGCGGCCGTTGCGATAGACGAAATACATCGGCACGTCGAGCGCCCAATCGACATAGCGCTCGTAGCAGAAGTCCTCCTCGAACACGAAGGGCAGCATGCCGGTGCGGTCGGGATCGGTGTCTTCCCAGACGGCACTACGAAAGCTCAAGTAGCCGTTCGGCTTGCCCTCGGTAAAGGGCGAATTGGCGAAGAGCGCCGTCACCACCGGCTGCAGCGCGAGCCCGACGCGGAATTTCCGCACCATGTCCGCTTCGGAACCGAAGTCGAGGTTGACCTGCACGGTACAGGTACGAAGCATCATGTCGAGACCGAGATCGCCGCGCTTCGGCATATAGGCGCGCATAATGTCGTAACGGCCCTTGGGCATGATAGGAATCTGCTCGCGCCGCCATTTCGGCTGAAAGCCGAGGCCGACGAAACCAGCGCCAAGCTCCTGGCCGACGAGCTTGACCTGGGCAAGATGCGTGTTCACCTCGTGACAGGTCTGATGCAGGGTCTGGCGCGGCGCGCCGGAAAGCTCAAGCTGGCCGCCCGGCTCGAGCGTGACCGACTGCCCATCGAGAGAAAGAGCGATCAGCTTGTCGCCTTCGGTGATCGGCTGCCAGCCAAAGCGCTCGAGTTCGGTGAGCATGGCACGGATGCCGCTCGGGCCCTCGTAGGGCAGCGGGCTCAGGTCGTGGAGACGGAAACCAAACTTCTCGTGCTCGACGCCGATCCGCCAATCGGCCGGGTTCGGTTTCGCCCCCGCCGCGATATAGGCTATAAGCGCCGATTTCTCGGCGATCGGGGTCTCGGGAGCTTGCGCCGGTCCGGACATGATGCTCTTTCCATTACACGCTACGATGGCCGCCCAACCGACCCGGTCCTTGCTCTAGCCAAAAGGCGATACGAGCGCAAGCCCCACGGCCGCAAGACCTTTTCACGATTACCTCGCGATCTTGACTAACATAGGTCGGTCGGCGCTTTGGCAAAGGCCTGGATCAGGGCAAGCGCCGCGATGGCCGCGGTCTCGGCACGAAGCGTGCGCGGCCCGAGCGACATCGCTCGTGTTTCAGCGTGGCCCCGGAGCGCCGCAAATTCGGCCTCGCTGAAACCACCCTCCGGACCGACGATGACCGCGCACCGGACCAGTGAATCGGGCCGCGCCAAAACCTCGGCGGCGGGCGGCGCCGTCCCCGACTCGTCGCAGAGGTAGAGTCGCCGGTCGGCCGGCCAGTCGCACAGCAAAGCGGCAAGATCGACTGGCGGCCGCACCTCCGGCACGCTGAGACGGCCGCATTGCTCGGCCGCCTCCATAGCGCGGGCCCCAAGCCGCTCGGTATTGACCCTGGCGACGTTGGTGCGGGCGGTAAACACCGGCTGCAACCGGCTCGCGCCAAGCTCGCCCGCCTTTTCTGCGAGGAGATCGCTCCGCTCTTTCTTCAAGGGCGCGAAGCAGAGCCAGAGATCGGGCTCGGGCGCCTGCGGCCTGATCCGTCCCGTGACGCGAAGCTCACCCCGGCCGCGGCCGAGCGCCGCGATTTCGGCCTGCCATTCGCCTTCGGTACCGTTGAACAGCGCGACGGCCTCGCCGATCCGCCCCCGCAGCACCGTGCCGAGATAGTGGGCGCGCGGCGGATCCAGCGCGATACTCGCGCCCTCGGCAAGCGGCGCCGGGACGAACAAGCGATAGCGGGGTGAATGATCGCCAGAGGAAGCGGACATCTTGCCGAAGCCAGGACAGTGGGTCTATTGCTGAGCGATGCCAGATTCTAGCCTCGATCCCACCTCCTCCGCCATCGCCGACGCGACCTCCGGCAATTGGATCGATCGCTTTGCGCCGGCCTTCGCCAAGCCATATTTAAGACTTTCGCGGATCGACCGGCCGATCGGGACTTGGCTTCTACTGCTTCCCTGCTGGTGGGGCATTGCCTTGGCCGAGCCGGCAAGCCGCTGGCGCGAGATCGGGCTTTTCATCCTGTTCAGCATCGGCGCCCTGGTAATGCGGGGCGCCGGCTGCACCTTCAACGACATCGTCGACCGCGATTTCGACCGCAGCGTCGACCGCACGCGCAACCGCCCCTTGGCCGCAGGCGCGGTCGGGCTCGCCGGGGCGATCCTCTGGATGATCGCGCAAGCCTTGATCGGGCTTTGCATCCTTCTCCTCCTGAACCGCACGAGCCTTGTGGTGGGCGCGCTCTCTTTGCCCTTGATCGCGATCTATCCGTTCATGAAGCGGGTGACTTGGTGGCCGCAGGTCTTTCTTGGCCTCGCCTTCAATTGGGGCGCGCTGCTTGGCTTCGTCGCCGTGACCGGGCATCTCGCGCCCGCGCCGATCGTGCTTTATCTCGGCGGCATCGCCTGGACCTTGGGCTATGACACGATCTATGCCCACCAGGACAAGGAGGACGACGCGCTGATCGGCGTGCGCTCGAGTGCGCGGCGGCTCGGCCCGCAAACCCGGCCGTTCCTGTTTGCGGTCTATGCCGCGGCTTATGCCGAGATCGCGGCGGCCGGGCGGCTCGGCGGACTGGGCTGGGGATTTCTGTTGCTCCTTATCCCGGCAGCACTGCACCTTCTCTGGCAGGCCGCGACGGTGAAGACCGAGAATGCCGCCGATTGCCTGAGGAAATTCCGCGCCAATCGCGACTTCGGGCTCCTGGTCTTGGCAGCGTTTCTGATCGCACCGCTAATCTGAACGCTATCTACTTTTCGCCGCTATAATCACGCCGCCATGGCCTATGCATCGCTTCGTGATTTCATCGCCCGCCTGGAACGGGAAGGCCGGCTTGTCCGCGTTAGGGAGTCGGTCTCGACCCATCTCGAAATGACCGAGATCCAGACCCGTCTCCTGGCCGAGAAAGGCCCGGCGGTGCTGTTCGAGAACCCGGTTGGCGCTGATGGCCGCCGCTTCGACATGCCGGTGCTGGTCAATCTTTTCGGCACCGTCGAACGCGTGGCTTGGGGCATGGAGCGCGAGGTGAAGGATTTGCGAAGTTTCGGTGAGACGCTTGCCTTTCTGCGCGAGCCGACTCCGCCCCAGGGCTTGCGCGAGGCCTTCGACATGCTGCCCGTGGTCAAGCGGGCGCTCGCCATGCGGCCGAAGACGGTCGGGAACGGCGCCTGCCAGGAAGCGGTCTTCGAGGGCGAGGCGATCGATCTCGCGCGGCTGCCGATCCAGACCTGCTGGCCGGGCGAGCCGGCGCCGCTCATCACCTGGCCGCTCGTCGTCACCAAAGGGCCGGAGACGGGGAAGGAGGACGCCTTCAATCTCGGCATCTACCGGATGCAGGTGACGGGGCGGAACACCACGCTGATGCGCTGGCTGAAGCATCGCGGTGGGGCGCAGCATCATCGCCGCTGGGGCGAGGCGAGGCGCGGTCCGCTGCCCGTGGCGGTGGTGATCGGCGCCGACCCCGCCACCATCATCGCGGCGGTGACGCCGGTGCCAGATACGCTTTCGGAATATCAGTTCGCGGGGTTGCTCCGCAGTCGGCGGCTCGACCTCGTACCCTGCCGCACGGTGCCGCTCAAGGTCCCGGCCGAGGCCGAGATCGTCATCGAGGGCCATGTCAGCCTCGAGGATTACGGCGACGAGGGACCTTATGGCGACCACACCGGCTATTACAACGCGGTCGAGAAGTTCCCCGTCTTCACCGCAAGCGCGATCACCATGCGCCGCCAGCCAATCTATCTCTCGACCTTCACCGGACGACCGCCGGACGAGCCCTCGGTTCTTGGCGAGGCGCTGAACGAGGTGTTCACCCCGCTTCTGCAGCAGCAGTTCCCCGAAATCGTCGATTTTTGGCTACCGCCCGAGGGTTGCTCCTATCGCATCGCCGTAGTCTCGATCCGCAAGGCCTATCCCGGCCATGCCAAGCGGGTGATGATGGGCGTGTGGTCCTATCTACGCCAATTCCTCTACACCAAATGGGTGATCGTGGTGGACGCGGACATCGATGCCCGTGACTGGAAGGATGTGATGTGGGCGGTCTCGACTCGGGTCGACCCGGTGCGCGACATCACCCTCATCGATCGTTCGCCGATCGACTATCTCGATTTCGCAAGCCCGGAAAGTGGCCTTGGCGGCAAGATCGGCATCGACGCGACGACCAAGATCGCGCCCGAGACCCATCGCGACTGGGGCACGCCGATCCGCATGAGCGATGATGTGATCGAGCGCATCGACAAGCTGTGGCCAAAGCTTGGCCTGCCGGGCTCCGGCACCGCGATCTGGAAAAAGTAGCCGGCCGGGACTCGAACGCTTTAGCGTCCACCGCAGACGTCAAGAATGACGCCCGTAACATAAGACGCCACCTCGTCGAGCAACCCGAGGACGGCCTCCGCCTCCGGAGCAAATCGGTCGTCGGGGCCCGTTTAGCGCAACCCCCGGCCAAGGCCCTCGATGGCGCTATCGATCAGCCGCCCGCCGGCGGCTCCGGCAAGCTCGGCGGCGGCAAGCTGCCGTGCCGCCGCAATGGCGAGAACGGCGGCACGCTCGCGCACCTCGTGCGCCGCCTGCGCCTGCATCTGTTCGATCTTTATCGCCGTCTGCGCCTGATGGCGGGCGAACGCGGCTTCATGTTCGCGCTTGGCCTCGGCGGTCAGGCGCTCGGCCTCCTCCTTGGCGGCCGCGACGATCGCCTCCGCCTCGGTCCTCGCTTCCTGCTCCTTAGCACGGTAATCCGCAACCAGCGCCAGCGCTTCGCGATGCAGCCGCCCGGCTTCGTCGATTTCCGAGCGGATGCGGACCGCACGGCCGTCGAGCGCGGAACTCATTTTCCCCGGCACGCGATAATAGACCAGCGAGCCGATCATGAGGAGGAGCGCAATGCCGATCCAGAATTCGGTATCGCGAAGGACATCGAAAATCATTTAGCGTCGCTCCGCCGCTGCCATGACCGCCGCCTTCACCGCCTGCGGCGGCGTCGAGGCGCCGAGAAGCCTGTGCAGTACCGCTGCCGCGGCCTCAGCCGCGACCTCCTCCACCCGCGCCATGGCGGCGGTCTTTGCTGCCTGCACTTCGGCTTCGACCGCCTTGGTACGAGCCGCGAGATCAGCCGCCAATTCCGCCCGGCTGCGCGCGAGTTCCTGGTTCACCCGCTCGCGCACCTCGGCGCCGACCGCATGCGCTTCGGCCCGCGCCTTCTCGATCGCCTTGTGGTAGGCGGCAAGCAGATGTTCCGCTTCTTTCTTCAACTCTTCGGCACGGTCGAGATCGTCAGCAATTTTCTTCCGCCGCGCAGCAAGCACGCGCCCAACGCGCGGCAACCCGATCCCCGCCATCAACAAATAGAGGATGACGAAGGTAACAACCAGCCATGCGATCTGCGGCGGAAATGTCGAGAAATCGAATTGCGGCATCCCGGAAGCAGCGAAAGCCGGCGTACCCGCGAAGACAAACGTCCCCACGATGCCGCCGCTCGCGGCGACCCGGAACAAAGACCGCATGCCGGAAAGCGTCATACCGGCTTCCTCATATCTGCGGCGATCAGAACACGAACAGGATGAGGAGCGCGACCACCAAGGCGTAAAGCGCGACGGCCTCGGTCAACGCAAATCCGAGCAATACGTTCGCGAACATCTTCGGTGCGGCGGCGGGATTGCGGATACCGGCAGCGACGTAGCTACCGAAGATATTGCCGATGCCGATACCGACGCCGGAAAGGGCGATGGTGGCGAGACCGGCACCGATCAACTTGGCGGCTTCTGGATTCATCGTGAACATTCCTTTGCGCTAGGTGGTTGCAACTCGAAAATCTACCGGACAGATCGGCATTGGCGTTCAATGTGCCATGTTGAGTCCGTCATTGAGATAGATGCAGGCGAGAATGGCGAATACATAGGCCTGGAGCGCGGCGACGATCACTTCGAGACCGGTGAGCGCGGCGATGAAGCCAAGCGGCAGCCAACCGGCGAAGAATCCAAGCGCGATAACGAATCCAGCGAAGACCTTCAACATGGTATGGCCGGCCATCATGTTAGCGAACAGACGGAGCGAGAGGCTGATCGGCCGGAAGAAATAGGAAAGCAGTTCGATCGGCACAAGCATCGGCAGCATCAAGACCGGCACGCCTTTCGGCACGAAGAAAGTAAGGAAATGCAGCCCGTGGCGGACGAAGCCGACAATGGTCGCGCCGATGAATACGGTAATGGCGAGCGTGAAGGTTATCACCAGCTGGCTGGTCACCGTATAGGTATAGGGGATGAGGCCAATCAGATTCGCGAACAAAATGAAGGCGAACAGCGTGAAGATGAACGGAAAGAACGGCTTTCCCTTCGGTCCACAGGTGTCCTCCAGCATGCTTTCGACAAACTCGTAGAAGATCTCCACCATCGACTGCAGTCGGGTCGGCACCAAGCGGCCGCCGCGCGTGCCTATGACCATGATCGCGGTGACGAGGCCGATCACGATCACCATGAAGAGCGATTCGTTGGTGAACGATACGTTCCAGCCGCCGAGGTGAAGCGGCACGTAGGGATGAATGACGAATTGGCTGAGAGGATTGTCGGTCACGAGCGGGACACCCAGGTCTTACTCTTTCTCCGGCGGCGCCGTTGCGCCGTCTTGCTGCGCCAAATCGCGGTTCATCTGCCGCGCGGCACGAATTGCATTCACAACACCGGTAGCCGCGCCGAGAAAAAAGAACGTCAGCATCAACCACGGGGCGGTCCCAAACAAGAGGTCCAAACCCCAACCGAGCAACCCGCCGCCGACGAAGGTCGAAACCATTTCGAAGGCGATACGATAGCCGCGCTGCTCTGCCGCCTGGCGACGAAAACGGCTCGGGTGACGGCCCTGGCCCTCGCGCGCCGCCCGAAGACGGACGTCCAGATTTTCCAGGGAGCGGGGCTTTTCCGCCTTAGCCATCCGGCCACCCGTAATCGGCGAACAGTCCCCCCTCTCGCCAAGCCGCGAGCCGCGCCGAAATTACGGATGAGGCCTGATAGTGTCAAGGCAAAAGGCCACGCTTTCGGCCCCGGCTCCGCCGTTCGACCGGCGGCGGCCAGCGATCAAGCGGACTTTTGCTTTTAAGCGCTTTGGCGCATTGCCTCGGCCGCCGCAAGATCAACCGAGACCAGTTGGCTCACGCCGCGTTCCTGCATGGTGACGCCATAGAGCCGATCCATGCGCGCCATGGTGAGCGGTTGATGGGTTACAATCAGGAAACGCGTGCTGGTCGTGCGTGCGAGTTCCTCAAGCAAATCACAAAGCCGGTCGGTATTAGCGTCATCAAGCGGCGCATCCACCTCATCCAGCACGCAAAGGGGCGCCGGGTTGGTGAGAAAGACGGCAAAGATGAGGGAAAGTGCCGTCAAGGCCTGTTCGCCACCCGACAGGAGCGAAAGGCTTTGCAGCTTCTTTCCCGGCGGCTGGGCATAAAGCTCGAGCCCGGCCGTCAGCGGATCGTCCGAATCGACGAATTTTAGATGGGCCTCCCCGCCGCCGAAGGCCTTCATAAAAAGCTCGCGGAAGTGGCCGTTAACTTTGTCAAACGCCTCAACCAAACGCTCGCGTCCTTCGCGATTCAGGCTGGCGATACCTTGGCGAAGCCGGCCAATGGCGGCCTCGAGATCGGCACGTTCATGGCCGAGGTTGGCGAGTTGTTCTTCCACCTCCGCGGCCTCGATCTCGGCACGAAGATTGACTGGCCCCATGGCCTCGCGTTCACGCTGGAGCCGATCGAAGCGAGCCTCTGCCTGGGCAAGATTGGGTGCTTCGTCGACGGCTCCGTCAAGCACCTCCCCGGCCGCTTCGGCGAAGGTCTCGCGGATGCGGGCGATAAGCTCGGCCAAGGCACGCTCGGCGTGCGCAGCCTCGGTCTCGGCGCGAGCATGGTCCTCGCGCGTCGCGCCGAGCTCTTCCTGAGCGAGCTTTGCCGCCCGTTCGGTTTCGCGCAATTCGTTCTCGGCTGCGGCCAAGATATCCGCGGTCTCACGTCCTTTTGCTTCCGTCGCCGAGATCTGATCGAGGAGCGCGGCACGCTTCGCCGCGATGGCTTCTGGCGCCTCGCGGCGCTTCGCCAATTCCGCCGCCGTCTCTTGCGCGCGGCGGTGCAGTTCCTCGATCTGCCTAGCGGCGTTCCCGCCCTGCGCCACCCAGGCAACCCGCTCGCGGCGGATCGCGGCCAAGCGTTCGTCGCGCGCCGCCGCTTCGCGCGTCAAATCGTTGACCCGCGACTGAGCCTGCGCTTCTGCCTCCCGCGCCGCCTGAAGGTGCTCTCGGGCGGCGGCAACTTCCTCGCGGAGCCGCGTTTCTTCAGAAAGCGCGCGCAAGGCCTCCTCGGCGATCGCCTGCCGCTCGTTCGCGTCGGCGATTTCGCGGGCGGTCTCGGCGGCGGCCGTTTCAAGCGACTCGATCCGGATCGCTCTCGCATTTGCCTCTTCCGTCGCTTTTGCCGCCTCCGCCTCGGCACGCTTCAACGCCGCTTCCGCGGCGCGAAGTTGCGCTTCGGCTTGCGTCTCGGCAGCGCGTGCTGCCGCGCGTTTTTCCCTGGCCGCAGCATAAGCCTCATCTGCCTCGCGAAAAGCCTGTTCAGCTTGCACCATTTCCTGGCGCAGCACTTTCAGGCGATTTTGGTGCTCAAGGCGTAGGGCCGCGGTCGATGGCGCTCCGGGTCGGATCGTGAAACCATCCCACCGCCACAACCCACCATTGCGGCTGACCAGCCGCTGACCTGGGCGGAGTTCCGTCGCCAAGGCAGGGGCGACTTCCTCGGTGACAATCCCAATCGCGGCAAGGCGGCGCGATAGCGCGGCCGGCGCCTCGACAAAACGCGCCAAAGACTCGGCTCCCGGCGGCAGGGGTGACAGATCGGCAAGCGGCGGGAGAGCTTTCCAGTAGACCGGCGCATCCGCGTCTTCGGCCGCCTGCAACTCATCGCCAAGCGCGGCGGCGAGCGCCGCTTCATAGCCGGGGGTCACGGTGATACGGTCGATCACGGGCGGCCAGGGCGCCTTTTCGCTCGCAGCAAGGAAGCGCAACAGGCCTTTCTCCTCGGCAACAAGCCGCCGCTGGACAAGATCCGCTTCCTGATGCCGGTCGCGCGCGCTTTCCTCCTCACCCTCGGCGCCGCGACGACGGCTCTCCGCCGCATCCAGCTCATTGCGGCAGAGCGCGCTCACCTTCCGGCGCTCGGCCAGATCGCCTTCTCCAGACATCCCCGCGGCCGAGGCCGCCTCGGTCGCAAGACGTGCCTGCTCGGCAACGATGTCCTCTGCCTTACGAGCGAGCCTCGCGAGGTGATCGGCGGTGCGACGCATCTCCTCAATCAGGCTTTCTCGTTGCGCCGCCTGGCGTGCCGCACGAGCAGTCAAGGCCTCGAACGCCTGCGTTTTCTCCACCGCCGCCGCCGAGGCGGCCGCGTGATGGGTCGCGGCACTCGCCTGCGCTTCTTCCGCTTCGCTCGCGCGAGCGGCAAGGCCCGCGGTTTCCTCGTCCAGTCGCGCTTCGGCGGCGCGAGCCAAGCCAATCTGTTTCTCTTCGCGCTCGATATCGGCCGCGACGTGTCGGCTCTGTTGCTCAAGGCGCTTGATCTCGTCCGCGATCCGCGCCGCTTCTTCGTCCAAACCCTCGCGCGCAACGGTGAGGCGATGCAGCGCCGCCTGTACCTCCACCGCGCCGCTGCGCAACGCCGGCAACCGCTCGGAAACGGCCTCTTTCTTTACCAGCGCCGCGGCTGCAACCTCGCTTTTGGCCGCGACGGCGCGCAGACTTTCATGCTTCCGCGCCTCGGCTTCGGAAAGCTGCGCGGCGGCTGCACGATGACGCAGCCGAAATAGTGCCGCTTCCGCTTCGCGGATGCGAGTCGAGATCGAGCGATAGCGGCTCGCCTGGCGGGCAAGCCGCTTCAGGCCCTGAAGCTGGGTTTCGATCTGCGCGATGACATCGCCGAGCCGCTCGAGATTGGTGGTTGCAGCGCCGAGCCGAAGTTCCGCTTCGTGACGCCGTGAATACAAGCCGGTTATGCCGGCGGCTTCCTCCAACAGAATGCGGCGGTCGGCCGGCTTGGCTTGCACTAATACATCGACCCGGCCCTGGCTCACGAAGCTTACCGAATGGGCGCCGGCATGAAGATCGGCAAAGACCAACTGGACGTCACGGGCGCGGACCTCTCGCCCGTTGATGCGATAGGTCGAGCCCGAGTCGCGCTCGATCCTGCGCGTGACCTCAATCTCGGCAGCGTCGTTGTAGGGCGCCGGCACCCGCCGCTCGCTGTTGTCGATGTGGAGGGCGACCTCGGCATGGCTGCGGCCGGGGCGCGCCGTGGTACCGGAGAAGATCACATCCTCCATCGCCGTGCCGCGCACCTTGCGGGCCGAATTTTCGCCCATCACCCAGCGCAACGCATCGACCAAGTTCGATTTGCCGCAGCCGTTCGGGCCAACGATTCCCGTAAGACCGGGTTCGATCTGGAATTCACTTGGCTCGACGAAGGACTTGAAGCCGCTCAGACGAAGGCGGGTGATTTTCACGATGGTTTCAGCCCCTCCCTGACAATCTCAACTTTTCGCCGGCGCAGCCCCTCTATCGGCCGACTTGATCAAGGAATTGAAGAGCTTGGCGAAGTCTTCGTAAGGCATATCACCGACGTGTTTGACACCGTTGACGATGAAAGTCGGGGTCGCGTCGATCTTGTACTCATTCTCGCCCTGAAGACGGCTCTTGAGCGGCGCGTCCATCAGCGTCTTGTCGTCCATGCAGGCGGTAAACGCCTGATCGGAAACGCCGCCGAGGCGACCAATCTGCTTCAAGGCCGTCATCGGCTTCGCTGCCAGCACCCAGTCGGTCTGCTGCTCGAAAAGCACTTTGACGAAGCCATAATAGTGAGCAGTGCCACCGCAGCGCGCCAGGACCGAGGCATAGACCGCGAGCTTATCGAGCGGAAAATCGCGATAGATCCAGCGCACCTTGCCGGTGTCGATGTAGTTCTTCTCGATCAAGGGGAAAACATGATTCATGAAATGGCCGCAATGCGGACAGGTGAATGAAGCATATTCGATCACCGTCACCGGCGCCTTGGGATTGCCCTCCGGCACGTCATGCATCACTGGCGGAATGGCAAGTGCCGGAGCGGCGGGCATCGCCGGCGTCGCGGCCAAAGCCTGAGCCGGGACTGGAAGCGCCAAACCGAAGCCGAGGGCCAGAACGCCGAAAGCCAAGACGATACGCTTAATTTGGGTCATGAGCCTGCACATTACACTAGATATTGTACGAGTATAAGATGTCATCGAACGGACCTCAACCATTTCGAATGTGTCCATCCGGGGGCAAGCGGCTGGCCTCGCGCGGGCTCGGCCGACTCGCGATGAGGCTCCAACCAAGGGCTTCGAGAGCCGTCTTCACCGGTCCTTCGTCGGCCTCAGACACGAGCGCCGCGAGTTCTGCCGTCTCCGCCGGGGTCAACGAGCGTAAGACGCGCCGGCGGATTTCTCTGCGCTCAGGCAAGGGGCCCTGCATGAGCCTGAGCCGGGCAATCTTGTGGTGGCCATAAAAGCTATTGATGCGCTGGATCACCGCTGGCGCGAGATGTTGCAACTCGAGCGCGAATGCGGGCCTGACCCGCACGATTAGCGTGCCTCCGGATTCACCCCCGCGCGCAGCCGTCAGCCGCTCGGGGCACGACGACGATGCCAGAGTGGCACCGACGATCGCCGGCCAATGCAAGACCACGGCGGCTTCGCCGAAGCCGCGCCTCTTGAACACGCCTCGCGTTAGCCGCGGCAGGGCGGCTGCCAGCATTTGCGGCGCTGTCACAATGAACACTCAGAAAACATGGCCAAGCCCGTCGCCATCGGCGTTGATTATGGCAGTGGTTGGTCAACCCCTGCCAATGATATTTTTCGCCGATGGCAGCCCTCCCGTTACGTCTTCTCACTTGGTATGACCGCCATCGTCGCGACCTGCCGTGGCGCGCGAAGCCCGGTGACGCCCCCGACCCCTACCGCGTCTGGCTCAGCGAAATTATGCTGCAACAGACCACAGTGGCAACGGTTCGTCCTTATTTTCAGCGCTTTGTCACTCGCTGGCCAACGGTCGGGGCGCTCGCCGAGGCCGATCTCGATCAGCTTCTTCAGGCTTGGGCCGGGCTTGGCTATTACGCCCGTGCCCGCAACCTGCACGCTTGCGCCAGGGCGGTGTGCCGTGAGCATGGCGGACGCTTCCCCGATACCGAGGAGGACCTGCGCACCTTACCTGGCATCGGCCTCTATACCGCCGGCGCAATCGCCGCGATCGCCTTCGAGCGTCGCGCCGCAGCCGTGGACGGCAATGTCGAGCGCGTCGTGGCCCGCCTGTTCTGCATCGAAACGCCTCTGCCGGCTGCAAAAGCGAAAATCAGAGACCGTACCGAGGCCCTGGTGCCGGCCAACCGGCCGGGCGATTTTGCGCAAGCCTTGATGGACCTTGGCGCCACGGTTTGCACACCGGTGAACCCGCGTTGCCCGCATTGCCCGCTGGCGGAGGATTGCCAAGGCCGGAAGCGCGGCATTGCGGCCGATCTGCCGCGCCGTGCGCCAAAGCGGATTCGGCCCGTCCGCCGCGGCCTTGCCTTTTGGGCCGTGCGGCCGGACGGTGCCGTGCTGTTCCGCCGGCGTCCGGAAAGCGGCCTTCTCGGCGGCATGATGGAAGTTCCGTCGACGCCGTGGCGCGAGGCCCCGTGGGACGAACGGGAAGCACTTGCGCATGCCCCATTCCCCGGCACCTGGCGCCGGATCAGCATCGAGGTCGAGCACGGTTTCACCCATTTCCGTCTCGCCCTCGGCCTCTTTGTCGCGCGAGTCCCGGCGCGGACGACACCGCCTGGTCTTTGGCTGAAACCCGAAGAATTCGCTGCCGCGGCGCTGCCGACAGTCATGCGGAAGCTTTGCGACGCGGCGCTCGCGGCGTCGGCCGCGCGGCAACGGAAAACAGCAACGGCAACTTAGACGGACTGAACCGCGCAGGCAAAAGCGGATCGGCCTTCCGCAGTCCGATCCGCCGTTTTGCTGTTCACAATTGCGCCTTTGCCCGATCTTGTCCTTGCGGAGGCGACGACCGGGGACGATCGAGCGCCACGCGGGCTTTACGCGTCGATGGTCACCCGATGGCGGCGCAACGCCGGTATCCCGAACCGGCCTTCGGCATGGTTTTCCAAGAGCATTGTCACCACGACCTCAATGCCGGTTGGAAATTCCTGGAGCGAGACTTGCCGGCCGTCCCGGAACATCACGCCGTCATGCCAGGGCCCTCGATCAAGACGGACGAACGTCGCCTCCTCGGTTGCCCCGACGCCGAGCCGGTTCTGCATAGCGGCCGGAATGTTCTCGAATCTCAGGCCCGTGTCGCATTGCACACAGACCGGGGTGCCGCTGTCCCCGGGCAAAGCCAATCCGATGGTGCCGGTCCTGAAGCGCGTCGTTACATAGCGTTCGGCTTCGCGGGCCGGACGCGTGCCATACATCTCAAGAGAATAATCGCACATAGCTGTCTCCTCTCCCGCTCGGTGGAGAGACTCGCCTCCCCACCATATAAGTTCATCTATCGTGCGGCGCGGCGATATCAAGCTTCGGAGGAATGCATCGGAGCGCCCGCGCCGCACGCCATCGCAGCGGTGAGCATCCTGTGAAAATCCGATGTTATTTCTATGGTCGCAAGAGCGCGACGATCAGTGCCGATCATCTATCGGCTGCATCGTTCCCGTCTCGAAACCCCAGTTCCGCGCAACGATAATGAAGCCTGCGACGGCGAGGAACGCCGCAATGGCGTGATCGGCTTCCCAGCGCAACCGATAGTGCGCTCAATCCATAGGCGAGGCCGCCGGCACACCATAATTGAGAAGGGGATTTACCGGTGCATTGAAAACAAGGACACAGCGATCATACCGCCGCAAGTCAGGAAAGCTCGGCGCGGAGCTTCTGTCGCAGGACGTCGATCGAAACCAGATGACCGTCGACCTCGAAGTGCCAGAAGGCCCAGCCATTGCAGGCCGAGGCACCCTGCACCTGCGCGCCGACCTGATGAATCGAACCGACATCTTCGGCCGAGATCAGGCTGCCGTCGGCGCGCACCATGGCGGAATGGCGCCGCGACTGATCGTAAAGTACGGTACCGGGCGTCAGAAGGCCCCGCTCCACCACCCAGCCGAAGGGAATGCGCGCCTGCTCGCGGCGCGAGCGCATAACCTCACGGGCATCGGGCGGCAACGGCTCGACCCGTTTGATGCGCTCCTCGGCGAGCTTGATGTAACGCGCCTCGCGCTCGATGCCGATGAAGCGGCGGCCGAGCCGCTTCGCGACTGCGCCAGTCGTACCCGAGCCGAAGAAAGGGTCGAGCACGAGATCGCCTGGCTCGGTCGCTGCGACGAGTACACGATGGAGAAGTGCTTCCGGCTTCTGCGTCGCATGCGCCTTGGCCCCGTGCTGGCGCAGGCGTTCCGAACCCGAGCAGATCGGCAGCAGCCAATCGGAACGCATCTGCACGTCTTCGTTCAACGCCTTCATCGCCTCGTAGTTGAAGCGATAGCGTTTGTGCTCTTGCGACTTGGCGCACCAGATCATGGTTTCGTGCGCGTTGGTGAAACGCCGGCCGCGGAAGTTCGGCATCGGATTCGTCTTGCGCCAGATGACGTCATTCAGAATCCAGAAGCCGGCATCCTGAAGCGCAACGCCGACGCGATAGATGTTGTGATAGGAGCCGATGACCCAGAGCGTGCCCTCGTCCTTCAACACCCGCCGCGCAGCGGAGAGCCACCTGCGGGTAAAAGCATCGTAGCTCTGAAAATCGGCGAACTTGTCCCACTCGTCGTCAACCGCATCGACCAGCGTGTCGTTCGGGCGGCGGAGGTCGCCTTGCAGTTGCAAGTTATAAGGCGGATCGGCGAAGATCACATCAACCGAGGCTGCGGGCAGCGTTTCCATCAGCGCGACGCAATCGCCCTGAAGAATCCGGTTGACCGGCAATTGCCTCGTCGTGCCCCCCATGGGGGCACACTCTGCGCGAACTCCCGAGTCTCGTCAATAGTATTTCTGATTCAACGGCTTATAAGCCTGATTTCGGATATCGCGCAAATTGCATCAAGGGCGCGAAGCTTTGCCGGTGCTGCGCCGTGGGGCCAAGTTGCGAGAGCGCCGTGAGATGCTCCGCCGTGCCATAGCCCGCGTTTCGTTCCCAGCCATAGCCCGGAAAGCATCCGGCAAGCTCCTTCATGACCCGGTCGCGCAGCACCTTGGCGACGATCGAGGCCGCCGCGATCGAAAGCGAACGCCGATCACCGCCGACGATCGTGGTCACGGGACAAGATAGCGCGGGCGCCCTGTTGCCATCGACCAAGGCGTGGCGCGGCCGGCGCGGCAGCGCCGCGACCGCTCGTTCCATGGCGAGGCAGGTCGCTTGTAGGATATTCAGGTGATCGATCTCGCGCGCCTCGGCGCGGCCAATCCCGACCCAGGCAGCAGAAAGCAAAAAAGGTATAAGCGCCTCGCGCCTGGTACGGCTTAAGCGTTTCGAATCATCGATGCCGGCCGGAATGGCGCGCCGGTCGAGAATCAGGGCGCATGCCATTACCGGGCCGGCGAGCGGACCGCGGCCAACCTCATCAATGCCGCAGACAAAATCGCCGGCTGCTTCCTCGAAACGGAGATCAGGAGCCTGCGAATCGCTTTGTTGCACCATGACCGCCGAGCTTTAAGGCGGCCTGGGCGGATGTGCAAGCGGCGTGGCACATGCTGTTTAGAACGGCCGGCGTTGAAGAAGAGGCGGAATCAAAACAATCCAAGCTGATCGCCGCGCGCCGGAGGACGACGAAAGCGGCTGCAGTCGAGCCGCAGGTTGCGGCGATTGAGGCCGAAGCGCGTGCATGCAAGGCGAAAACGATGGCGGATGAGATCGGCGATCGGTCCCTCACCCCGCATGCGGCTTGCGAAATTGGGATCGTTGAGCCGCCCGCCGCGGGTTTCCCGCACCAGCTGGATCACGCGCTTTGCCTTCAAGGGCTCGCGCTCGACGAGCCATTCCCGGAACAGATGCTTGATCTCGTGCGGCAGGCGGAGAAGCGTGAAGCCGGCCTCCTTGGCCCCGGCCTCGGCCGCGGCATACAAGATACGCTCGATCTCCCAATCGGTGAGGCCGGGAATGACCGGCGCCACCATGACGCCGACCGGAATACCAGCCTTGGCCAGCGCATGGATGGTATCGAGGCGGCGCCCAGGCGTCGCCGCGCGCGGCTCCATGGCACGGGCGAGCTTGCGATCAAGCGTCGTCACCGAGATCACCACCTTGGCCAGGTTCTTCTCGGCGAGCCCCGCGAGAATATCGATGTCGCGCTGGACAAGCGCCGATTTGGTGACAATCCCGACCGGGTGATCGAAGGCGGCAAGAACCTCGAGGATGCCTCGGGTAATGCGGTGTCCGCGCTCGATCGGCTGATAGGGGTCGGTGTTGGTACCAAGCGCCATCACTTCACAACGGTAGTGCGGCTCGCGCAACTCGGCCTCGAGAAGCTTCGCCGCGTTCGGCTTGGCGAAAAGGCGGCTTTCAAAATCGAGGCCGGGCGACAGGCCAAGATAGGCATGGCTGGGGCGTGCGTAACAATAGATGCAGCCATGCTCGCAGCCGCGGTAGGGATTGATCGATTGATTGAAGGGGATATCGGGCGAGGCATTGCGGGCTATGATGCGCCGCGTGGCATCGAAGGTCACCGTGGTGCGGAGGGGCAATGATACCTCATCTAGCGCACCCCAACCATCGTCTTGGCGGACTCGAATCTCGGGCTCGAAACGACTGGAAGCATTGGATAGGCTGCCGCGGCCGCGCCTCCCGCCGGGATGCGGCCGCGTGATCCCGTGATGTTCGGCCTCAAGACGGCTCATAACACCGAAACGATAGACTAAATAAGCGAACAAAAAAAGAACATTTTCTCCTGAAACCATCACCTCTGGCGAGCCCGCGATGCATAATGTGCGAATCGTCCGCCGGGCATGAGGACAGGGCGTTGCTTGCGCTATGATTTGCCGTCATGGCGATCAGCGTCATCATTCCGGTTTTGAATGCCGCGACCGAGCTGCCGCGTAGCTTGCGCGCGTTGAAATCCGGCCGCGCGGAGGGCTTGATTGGCGAAATCATTATCGCCGACGGCGGCTCCACCGACCGCACGATCGAGGTCGCCGAGGAGGCAGGCTGCCGGATCGTCTGGGCACCGCCGGGCCGCGGACCGCAGCTGATCGCAGGTGCGCAGGCCGCCGTTGAACCCTGGCTTCTCTTTCTGCATGCCGACACGGTGCTTGATCCAGGCTGGACGAGGGCGACGAAGAGCTTTCTCGCACGGCCGGATCCGGCCGGTGCCCGGGCCGGGTATTTCCATTTTGCCTTGGATGACCGAAGCCTAGCGGCAAAACGCCTCACCGCGCTGGTCGCCTGGCGCTGCCGCGTTCTCGCCTTGCCCTATGGCGACCAAGGCCTCCTGATGCCGCGCACGCTTTATGAGGCGGTCGGCGGTTTTCGCCCCATGGCGGTGATGGAAGACGTGGACATGGTGCGCCGGCTTGGCTGGCGGCGCCTGATGCCGCTTCCGGTCAATGCCGTGACCTCGGCGGCGAAATGGCAAGCGCAAGGATACATTCGCCGCTCGGCATGCAATCTCTTATGCCTTGCGTTTTATTTCCTCGGCATGCCTGAGCGCCTCATTCTCCGCCTTTATCAAGGCGGCAAGACATGAGATCGCAGCGGTATCTCGTCATTTTCGTCAAGGCGCCGGTTCTCGGCCAGGTCAAGACTCGTCTCGGCGCCGCGATCGGCGAAGCTGAGGCGCGGGCCTTCTACCGCCGCGAGACGGCGCGTCTCTTGCACCGTCTGGACGACCGGCGCTGGCATCTCGTGCTTTTGGTAAGCCCGGATCAGGCACGGAGCGCGGCGTTCTGGCCGCAGCGCCTTCCCCGGATCACCCAAGGCCGAGGCGACATCGGCGACCGCATGGCGCGCGCCTTCCACGTGCTGCCGCCCGGGCCCGTCGTCATCGCCGGGTCCGATATTCCGGCAATCGAAAGGCCGATGATCGCCAACGCCTTTCGCGCCTTGGGCACCGCAGATGCGGTGTTCGGCCCGGCGGCGGACGGCGGTTTCTGGCTCGTCGGCCTCAAGGCCCGCGCGCGGCACCTGCCGCTCTTTCGAGGCGTCCGCTGGTCCAGCCCGCATGCTCTTGCCGACACGCGCGCCAACCTGGCCTCCCGGTCGGTGGCCCTGATCGAAACGTTGCGCGACGTCGACACAAAGGCCGATTACGACGCCTGGCGCTTCTCGTGCTCGCGGAGCCGGGGCATCAGCTCGACGAAATTGCACGGGGCCGTGCGGTAGTCGAGCTGGCTTTTCAGAATTTCGTCCCAGGCGTCGCGGCAAGCGCCGGGCGAGCCCGGCAGAGCGAAAAGGTAGGTTCCCTTGGCAACGCCTGCCGTACAGCGCGACTGGATGGTCGAGGCACCGATCTTTTTGTAGCTTAACATGCGAAAAAGCTCGCCGAAGCCTGGCACCTGCTTTTCGTAGAGGGCCTCAAAGGCTTCGGGCGTCACGTCGCGGCCCGTGACACCGGTGCCGCCGGTCGAAAGCACGACGTCGACATCGGGATCGTCGATCCAGGCCTTGACTGCCGCTTGGATACGGCCGACATCGTCCGGCACGATGACACGGCCGGCGAGTTTGTGGCCGGCTTCGGTTAAACGGTCAATTAGTGTCTGGCCCGAACGATCATCGGCTTCAGTACGGCTGTCGGAAACGGTCAGGACGGCAATGGATACGGGAATAAAAGCCCGGCCTTCGTCAGTTCGCGTCATCTTCGGCCACCGACATCGACGAGGTGTTGACGGTAACGTAGTAAGGCCAATTACCGTCGGCAAGGGCGTCGAGGGTCGGCATACCGTTATGCAGCTGTTGGCTGTAGATCCAAAAGTTGGTCAGCACATGTTTGACGAACTGCCGCGTTTCGCGGGAGGGAAGGGATTCGACAAGGAGCAAAGGATCGTTGTGGTAATGGACGGTCCGTAACCAGTGCTGCAGACCGCCAGGGCCGGCGTTATAGGCAATCGCGAGAAACATGAGATTGTCACGCACCGCCGGATTGCTGAGCAGCTGTTTCAAGTAGCGCTGCCCGAGCCTGATGTTGAGGTCGGGTTCATAAAGGGTCGAGGCCCGCGTGAGATGCGCCTCGCCCTTGGCGACGGCATACGCGGTCTCCGGCATGAGCTGCATCAAGCCGGTGGCGCCAACGTCGCTGCGTGCCTCTACGCGAAATGCCGATTCCTGGCGCATGAAGGCGTAGACCAGGGCGGGATCGACCGTAAAGCCACCTGCCGGCGTCCAATGCGGCACCGGAAACAACGCCGCATCATAAGCCTCGCCATGGTACTGCTGCCACGCCCGACCGAGGGTCATCGCCAAAGAGGGCAGTCGCAGCTTGGCGGCGAGAATGAGGATATAGGCCTGGGCCTCCTCGTCGGATGCACCATATAGGCGGCGAATTTCTTCTGCCGCGAGCTGGTACTGACCAACTTGCGCCAAGGCGCGGGCCGCCTCGACGCCGGGCAAGCGCCGCAACGCGCCGCGCTGTTCCGAGGAAAGAGCCGGCAAGCCCCAATGATAGAGATAATTGAGGTTGAGCCCGAGCTGGCGGCTTGCCAAAAGGCCATAGAAGGTGCGCGGATACTGCGCCGCGATCACGAGGAATTCGTTCACCTTCTGTGGCTCGCCGTCCTTGAGATAGGCACGCGCCGCCCAATAAGCTCCGGCCGAACTCTGCCATGCGGTTGCGTCGGGGGCACGCACCAGTGCGGTAAAGCCCTTTGCCGCGTCGGCAATGTGGCCGAGCCGCCAAGCCGATAGACCATCGATCCAATCGGCCTCAGCGACAGTCCCTTCGCTGTCTTTCACGGCGGCGCCGGCGAGCCGGTGAGCGTCGAGCGCGCGACCAGAGAAATAGCGTTCCGCGGCAACCCGCGCCAGCCAACGGGCATGATCGAGACGAACCTTATCTATATGAAACGCTGCGGCCCGCGCCGGCACCATCAGATTCGGGCGCGGCCCCTGGGTCGCCCAGGCACCGAGATTGGGAGCTGCCGGCGGTTTCGGCCGCGCCGCCCGCGTTGGCCTGCGGCGAAGCGCCAAGCGATAGATGTTGTCCGCACCCGGAAGCGAGGCGTAGCGAGCGAGCCAGGATGCTAGATCGTGGTAAGTCGAGTAAAAGCGCGGCGCCATGTAGCGCTGATAGAGCACATATCCAAGCAACACGCGGTTCTGCAACCGCGCGATCTCGCGATCCGCCTCCTTCCAACGCGATTCCTGTTGTAGCTTGAAGATGGTCCGGTAGCGTGCGGCGTCAGCTGCCGACAGAACCGTCGTACCGATATGGTCCTCGCCGATGATGCCGGCGCTTGGTGCGACCACGGCCGTCACGGACGGCGCGGCTTGAACGGCTCCTCGAACCGTCACCAAGCCCAACACTGCGGCCGCGAGGATCAACACAATCCGCCGCCGCATCTTCGACGAGGCCGCTATGCAGGGCGCGGCACTCATGGCGCGGGTCATAGACTATTAACTTGCAGGCGGCAACCCTTGCTCGTCTAGGGCCATCGATTTCTTGTGGATAATGAATAATTTACGAGACTCTTCCGTAGGTTGCCGGAGAAGGCTCAGACGAGCTTTGCAGAAATTTAACGAAATATGCGCCTAGCTGGCGATTTTCGCCTTTATCGCGAGAAGGTCCTGCCATGCTGCTCGCTTTAAGGCCGGCTGCCGGAGCAGGTAAGCAGGATGAAAGGTGGGTAGGGCGGGGATTGCCCGGTCGGGGCCAGGATAGGCAAACCAGCGACCGCGGAGCCGGGTGATGCCCTCGCTCGTATCGAGCAGGGTCTGCGCTGCGACGCCGCCAAGCAGAACTAATACCTTGGGCTTTACCAACGCCACGTGCTGGCGGGCAAAGGGAGCGCAGACGGTGGTTTCCTCTTGTGAGGGATGGCGGTTTCCCGGCGGCCGCCAAAACACGACATTGGTGATATAGACGCTATTGCGGTCGAGGCCAATCGCCGCCAGCATGCGATCGAGGAGCCGGCCGCTCTCGCCAACGAAGGGAAGACCCATGCGGTCTTCTTCTCGTCCGGGTGCCTCGCCGACCAACATCACCTCGGCCTCAGGGTTGCCATCGGCAAAAACCAGCTGCGCGGCGGTCTTCTTGAGTGCGCAGCCCTCGAAGTCCTGCAGCGCGGCGCGGAGCGCGGCAATGGTACGACATCGCTCTGCAATTCCTTCGGCGATCCGACTATCGGCGCTTGCGCTGGCTTGCTCTCGCACGAGCAACGAATTGTCTGCGCGATGGTCCTGATACCCTGGCTTGCCCACCGCCGGCGGGGGCGCATCCGACGCCCAAGGCGAGGATTTGACGCTTGGCTGCGTAGTCGCCGGCGCCGACACGGCAAGCGCCTCACCGCTTGGGCGGGGCGCCGGCACGGCATGGAATCGGTCTTCCGCAGTCTCCGCCACAGCGATATCGGCGCCGGCCTCGA
This sequence comes from Ferrovibrionaceae bacterium, assembly GCA_046705265.1. GTDB lineage: Bacteria > Pseudomonadota > Alphaproteobacteria > Ferrovibrionales > Ferrovibrionaceae > JAJYTL01. The sequence continues at coordinate 37,481 of JBJKQL010000157.1, read as the reverse complement.
CCAGGAAGCGAAGGGCCGCGAAACGGGCCGCGTCAAAAAGCATGAGGTCAGGCTAGCATAGGCCGATCTAAGACAGCCAGCGCCTTGCTTTTCCTCACGCCACGCGGTAGTGACGAAAGGCGCCCCCGCGAACCGGAACCGACCAATTCCAAAAAGGTGCGATGCGATGGCCCGCGAAGCGATGGAATTCGATCTCGTGATCGTTGGCGCTGGCCCGGCCGGGCTCGCTGCGGCCATTCGCTTCAAGCAGCTCTGCCGAGCGCAAGACGTCGAGCGCTCGGTCTGCGTCATTGAGAAGGGCTCAGAGGTCGGCGCCCATATCCTTTCCGGTGCCGTCATCGATCCGATCGCCTTGACCGAACTGTTTTCCGACTGGAGAAATCGCGGCGCCCCGGTGACGACGCAGGTAACCGAGGACCAGTTTCTGATCTTGGGAGAGAAAAGCGCCTTCCGCATACCGCATGCGCTGTTGCCGCCCCTGATGAGCAACCGTGGCGCCTATATCGTAAGTCTCGGCAATCTCTGTCGCTGGCTCGCCACGCAAGCGGAGGAACTCGGGGTCGAGATCTACCCGGGCTTCGCCGCTGCGGAGATCCTCTATCGCGAAGATGGCAGCGTCAAAGGCGTCGCCACTGGCGACATGGGGGTAGCCCGCGACGGGGCGCATAAGGCCAATTTCACGCCGGGGATCGAGCTGCACGGCGCCTTCACCTTCTTCGCCGAGGGCGCGCGAGGCTCGCTGTCGCAAGAGCTAATGGCGAAGTTCGCCCTGCGAGCCGGCGTCGAGCCGCAGAAATACGGCATCGGTCTGAAGGAGCTTTGGCAGGTCGATCCGGCGCGCCACAAGCCGGGCCTTGTGGTACACACCCAGGGTTGGCCCTTGGACAGCGCGACCGGAGGCGGTTCGTTCCTTTACCATCTGGAAGACAATCAGGTCGCGGTCGGATTTGTCGTCCATCTCAACTACAAAAACCCGCATCTATCGCCGTTCGACGAATTCCAGCGTTTCAAGTTGCATCCGATGGTGAAAGATACCTTTGTCGGCGGCAAGCGTCTCGCCTATGGCGCGCGCGCCATCAATGAAGGCGGCCTGCAGTCAGTGCCAAAACTAACATTCCCGGGCGGCGCGCTGATCGGTTGCGCCGCCGGTTTCGTCAACCTGCCGCGCATCAAGGGCTCACACAACGCGATGAAGACCGGCATGCTTGCGGCGGAGGCGGCATTCGGCGCCCTCAAGGCCGGCGTTGAGCCCGGCACTGAACTCACCGCCTATCCTGCGGAGGTCAAGGCGTCTTGGGTGTGGCGCGATCTTTACAAGGTGCGAAACGTCAAGCCGGGACTGAAATGGGGCCTCTGGCTCGGCACGCTGCACGGCGGCATCAGCATGTGGCTGAACGACCTTGGGCTTGGGTTCCTGATGCCCTGGACGCTCGGCCACGGCAAACCCGACAACGAGAGCTTGATGCGCGCCGATGAAGCCCCGCGGATTTCCTATCCTAAGCCGGACGGCGTCATCACCTTCGACAAGCTCTCGTCGGTCTTCGTCTCAAACACCAACCATGAAGAGGATCAGCCGATCCACCTCCAGCTTCGTGATCCGGCGATCCCGATCGAAGTGAACCTGCCGCTCTACGACGCGCCCGAGCAAAGCTACTGCCCGGCCGGGGTATATGAAATCGTGCGTGAGGGCGGCGGCACGCCCCGACTTCAAATCAATGCTGCGAACTGTGTTCACTGCAAAACTTGCGATATAAAGGATCCAAGACAGAATATTCATTGGGTGGCGCCGGAAGGCGGCGGCGGACCCAACTATCCCAATATGTAAAGCGCGAAAAATCGGTCGGGTGAACAAGACGAAAGGCGATAGTGGAGCCAAATAGCCGTTGCCACGGCCGCCCCGCTGTTGTTTTGTAGGTCCATGAAGATGCGTGCAATGGTATGCAGGAACCCGTCTGGCAGGGCCGGATGGGGAGGTGTGGTGGTGCGTTTTACAGCGCTCGCTGGTGCGCTTCTCCTCAGCGCCTGCGCGCTACCGCAGGCGGAAGAACCATCGCCAGGGACGGGCAATGCGGTAACGACTTCGGCTCTCGAATCCTCCTACGGCAACTACCTTGCCGGCCAATTCGCCCGCAACCAGGGCGACATGAAGAGCGCCACCCAATTCTTCGCGCGCGCGGCGGCGGAAGATCCGCAAAGCGTGTTTCTGTTGCACGATGCACTGGCGGCGGCGCTCGTTCGAGGCGACCTTCCAGCCGCTCGCAGCCTCGCAATCCGTATCCACGCCAAAGACCCCGGGCGAGGTCTCGCCAATCTCGTTCTTGGCGTCGCGGCGCTCAAGGAAAATCAGCCGCAGGCCGCATTGGCTTATCTAAGAGCCGTGCAGCCGGTCGGCATTGACTCGCTAACCGTGCCAATGCTCACGGCCTGGAGCGAAGCCGCCGCCGGGGATACCTCAGCCGCCCTCGCTGCCTTGCAACCGCTAGCGGACGTGCCTGCTTTCGATCCCCTGCGCCATTTTCACACCGCGCTGATCGAGGATCTCGCCGGCGAATCCGCCAAGGCCGACGCCGCCTATCAGGCGACGATCGCGAGCGGCGGCGAATCGGCCGAAGTTGTCAACGCTTACGGTAATTTCCTCGAACGCCATGGCCACAAGGACGCAGCCCGCGCTCTGTTTCAGAGGTTCCTCACCCGCCAACCGCAGAACCCGGGCATCCAAGCCGCACTCAAGATGACCGGCATGCCGGTGACACCGAAGCCCGTCGTCCCCAACGCGGGCGCTGGCGCCGCCGAGGCCTTGTACGGCATCGCCGCCATCACCGAGGCGGATACCGGACTTGGTGTTGGCATTCTCTATCTCCGGCTGGCGATCTATCTCAGGCCGGACTTCACCTTCGCCCATCTGCTCCTCGCCGACACCTACGAGAGCGGTGGCGATTGGCCCCACGCTATTGCCGCCTATCAGGGCATTCCCGCCGAATCGCCCTATCGTTGGAGCGCCGAGCTCAGGATCGCCTGGGGTCTCGATCAACTGCATGAAGCCCATAAGGCGGTTGCCCTGTTACGGAAATTGATCAAGGAAGAGCCGCAACGGACGGAGGCACTATCCACGCTCGGCGATATCCTACGCGACGAGCACAAATACAAACAGGCGGTCGTCGCCTACAGCGAGGCGATCGCGCGCACGAAACCGCTGACACCCGACGACTGGTCGCTCTTCTATGTGCGTGGCGTCGCCTACGAGCGATCGCATGAATGGCCGAAGGCGCAAGCGGATTTTCTTAAAGCGCTGCAACTCGACCCCAACCAGCCCTACGTATTGAACTATCTTGGCTATTCCTGGGTGATACGCGGCACCAATCTTGATGAGGCGCAACGCATGATCGAGCGCGCGGTGGCGCTGGCGCCAGACGATGGCGCCATCGTTGACAGCCTGGGTTGGGCCTATTACCACCTTCACGAATATCGGCGCGCGGTACATGAGCTTGAGCGTGCCGTAACCTTGAGCCCCGAGGATCCGACGATCAATGATCACTTGGGCGACGCTTACTGGCGGGTCGGGCGGCATGCGGAGGCCCGCTATCAATGGCAGCGTGTTTTGACTTTGAAACCGAAGCCGAAGCAAATTCCAATCCTCAAACGGAAGATCGCGGTCGGTCTTGGTGAAAGCGCCGGTCTCGACAAGCGGCGCGTGGCACGGGTTATTCAAGCCGGGAGCTGAGCCGATCGTGGTAGGAGCGAGTGGCGCCGTGGCAACCGGAGCCGAAGCCGCCGCTTGCGAAGGCGCATCGGCGAAGATCAATCTCTTTTTGCATGTGACGGGTCGTCGCGCGGACGGCTATCACTGGCTCGACAGCCTGGTGGTTTTCGCCGCCATCGGCGATCGCATCGAGACGCAGCGGGCAGACCAGGTCACGCTCAGCCTCAGCGGACCTTTCGCCGCCGCCCTCGATGAGACCGATAATCTCGTTCTCAAGGCCGCGCAGGCCCTGAAAGACGCGGCCGCGGTGAAAGACGGCGCCGCTATCACGTTGTGGAAGGAGCTTCCAGTGGCTTCAGGCATCGGCGGCGGCTCGGCCGATGCGGCGGCAACGCTTCGCCTTCTCGCACGGCTTTGGCAGATCGAGGATCGCGGCCTTCTCGCACAGCTTGCCCTGCGCCTTGGCGCCGATGTCCCGGTTTGCCTCGCCAGCCGACCCGCCCGCATGTCCGGGATCGGCGAGGATGTCCAGCCGATCGACGACGTGCCGCCGCTTTTTCTCGTGCTCGTCAATCCCGGCCTGCCGATGGCGACGAGAGACGTGTTCGCCCGCCGTGAAGGACCGTTTTCGGGAGCCGCGCCGCCGCCGCCCCAACGCACCGATACGACCGCTTTCGCCGCTTATCTCGCGACAACGCGAAACGACCTCGAAGCGCCGGCCTTGGCGCTGGTGCCGGGGATCGGCGAGGTCCTGGCGGCACTTCGTGGGCAAGCCGCCTGCTTGCTTGCGCGGCTTTCCGGAAGCGGCGCGACCTGTTTCGGACTTTTTGCCGAGATGGCCACCGCCGAAGCGGCGGCTCGAACGCTCGAGACCGCGCACCCTCTTTGGTGGGTGCGGGCGACCCCTGTCCTCCCCTCACCGCCGGCATCGACCGCGACAAACCTCCCGGCATGAAGCTGGCACTGCCGCGTCACCCGTATTATGTTCTGCCCCATCGTGCTTGGGGCGTAGCCAAGTGGCAAGGCATCGGATTTTGATTCCGACATTCGGAGGTTCGAGTCCTCCCGCCCCAGCCAATAAATTGGCCAATGGCGCGCGACCGTCTCCTAACTGCCGAACGCGGTCAGGCAAGAACGAGCGAGGGCGTTATTCCGGATGGTCAAATCTCTTGCCCGCCCTCGAACCGGAAAATGTCGAACCGGCGACCGAACAACCGCAACCGGACGGTATTCAGGCCGCAAACGCGAATGCCGCCATCGACAGGCTGCCGCCGCTATAGCCGCGAAAGAGCGGCTGACCCGGCGTCGCGCCTCCCGCGCCGAAGGCAAAGAAAAGCGGCATGAGGTGCTCATCGGTCGGATGCGCGAGACGCGCGCCGGGCGCACGGTTGCGGTAATCGGCGAGGGCCGTTTCGTCACCCCTAACCACCGCCGCCTCGAGCCACCCACTGAAATCCTCCGCCCATTCGGGCGTCGTCTCGTCTCCCGCCTGGCGCCGAAGCGCAAGATCGCGGAGGTTATGCACCGCGCCGCCGGAGCCGACGATCAAAACGTCCGTGGCACGAAGAGGCTGGAGCGCGCGGCCAAGCGCGACGTGATGAGCCGGCCCGAGATCGGGCTGGATCGCGATCTGCGCCACCGGAATATCCGCTTCAGGCCACATCATTCGGAACGGCATCCAGGCGCCGTGATCGAGCCCGCGATGGGCGTCAAACGCAATCGTGAAACCCGCGGCCTCGAGGCACTCTGCGGCACGGCGCGCCATCTCCGGCGCGCCCGGCGCCGGATAGGTGAGCCGATAGAGGCTTTCGGGAAAGCCATAAAAATCGTGGATCGTCTGTGGCCATTCGGCGAGCGAGAGACACGGTGCCGCGCTCGCCCAATGAGCGGAGGCGCAAAGGATTGCCTTCGGCCGGCTCCCCTTGGCTTCGAGGTCCTTGCCGAGCCCGCGAAAGAAGGCGGTCGCGGGCCCGGACTCGAGCGGCAACATGGGGGAACCGTGGCTCAAGAACAATACCGGCTGACGGGACATGGAGAAACCGCGGAAAGATTGACGCCAGGGACCATCCATCGACCGACGTCTCGGCTGACGCATGAAGCGCATGACGAGTAAAGCCGCACGGCGAGAAACAAGCAAGAGCCGCGCCGGCATGACCCGAGCCCAAGGCCGGCCGAACGCCCAAGCCAGCGCGCGGCAGCTGGTACACGCTTGTTTGTGGCGCTTGGCTGCGGCGGGCACCTGTGCTAAGGGGATTTCATGCATACCTACCGTCGCCGAGGCCGACGAGGCTGATCCACTGCCGCAACCGGCTATCGGGATCCCGTTCCCGATGGCCGGCGAACAGCGCCGATCGGCCACCTTTACCCGCCACCTCGCGACTGGAATCTTCCCATGTTTACCATTCTGCCTGAACGGCCCGATGACGGCCCCCGGATCGAAACTCTCCTCGACCTCGCCTTCGGCGCTGATCGCCGGAATCGCACCGTCTACCGCCTGCGCGACGGCGTGGCGCCGATCGCGGCCCTCGCCTTCGTCGCGCTCGACGAAGCGGGCATATTGCAGGCGAGCATCCGTTACTGGCCGATTGAGATCGGCGGCAAGACGCCGGCGATCCTCCTCGGCCCGCTTGCGGTCAATCCGGCCCGCCGCGGCGAGGGCATGGGCAAGACTTTGGTCCGCGAGACGCTGAAACGCGCCGCCAATCTCGGGCACCGCGTGTGTGTGCTGGTCGGCGAGCCGGAATATTATATGCCCTTCGGCTTTGAACCGGCGGCGCCCTATGGATTGACGCTGCCGGGCCCGGTCGAGCTTCGGCGTTTTCAAGTCAAGGCGCTCGCACCGGGCGCGCTCGATGGTGTCTCCGGGCCGATCAGCCATCCAACGCGGCAGCGACGCGCGGCCGGTTAATGCCCTTCACGACGCCACGCAAGCAAGGCCGCGGCCAGCATCAAGGCGAGCGCCAACGCCGGCGGCAGAAGCGATTTCTCGTGGAAGCCCGCGATGCTATAGGCGCGATGCCGCACAAGACCGATCCAGTGCTTGCCGGCGCTCGGATCGACGGCCGCGACGCGGCGAATTTCTGGCATGCCATTGCTCAGCCAGTGGATCGAGCCATGGGATGCCTTGACGGCTGGCGCGACGCGGGCGGCGGTCGCGCGAACATCCGAAAACTCACCAAGTTCGGCCGAACCAACGACGGCAAGGGCGGAGAGCTTGCCATCGCTCAGGCGATACACGCCGTCACCCGCAGTCTCGACGTCCCCCGCGGCACGGCCCGGGCCGGTGCGCTGCAGGGTCACGGCTTCCGTTTTACCGTCTGGCCGCGTCACCGTGACCGGCGCCGTATCCGGTGTCATGGTTTGCCGCTTGATCACAAGCTTGTTGTTCTCAACCTTGGCACTCAGGCGGTTTTCCTCAAGCGCCGGTTCTTTCATCAACCAGTAGACAAGACGGCGAAGAAGTTCGGCCGTCGGCCCGCCGCCGTCATAGCCACGCGCCCAAAGCCAGATCTGGTCGGTGAGGAATTCAGCGACGCGGCCCTTGCCGACGCGGTTGACCACAAGGAGCGGTGTTCCGTCATGGCCCGTCATCAGCACCGTGCCGGCAGTAACTTCGGTATCGACGTTGGAGAACCAAGGCCCCCAGGTCGGCGTCGGCAAGGCGCCGGGCAGCACGGCCGTGATTGGCTGTCGCTCGCCGGCCGGGGTTAGACGCGGGGTGAAGCGGCCAGCAAACACCTTGCCGGTAGGTCGCGCTGGTAACACCTGGGCCAGCGGCGTCTGATAGAGACTGTTGGGCGTCGCGAACGCCGGCCCGACCGAGACCAGAAGCGCACCACCCTGCGTCACGTATTGCGATATCTTTTGCAGATATTCGGGTGCGATCAGGCCTTGCTGCCAATAGCGATCAAAGATCACCAGATTGAAGTGCCGCAGCGTCTCGTCGAAAAGCTGCTCGACCGGAAAAGCAATAAGGGAGAGTTCTCGAACCGGTGTCTCGTCCTCCTTGTCGGGCGGCCGCAAGATGGTGAAGTGAATGAGATCGACGTTGGGGTCGGATTTCAAAAGGTTGCGCCACACCCGCTCACCTGCATAGGGCTTGCCTGAAATCAGCAACACGCGCAGGCGGTGAAGTACGCCGTTCACAACGAGAACCACGCTCTTGTTGCGCAACGTCAACGGATGCGGTCCCGGAGGCACGTTCAACGTAATCGCGGTCTTGCCTCCGTGATCTAGAGTAAACGGCACCGTGACGGGCATCCCGATCGGCACCATGATCTGCCTCGGCGGGTGGTTGCCGATGGTGACCGTGAGCGGCACTTCCTTGCCCTGCGCGCCCCTCTCGGCCACATGCAGACGGATGGTCTGCGGCCGACCGACGATGCCGTAGCTCGGTGCCCGGTCGACGACGAGCCGACGGTCGACCTCGTGCTTGCGGCCGGTAAGCAGCACCTGGATCGGGCCGCCGAGCTTGGCCAGTGCCTTCGCCGGCGGCACGTCGTCGATCTCGCCATCGGTGATCATAATGACGCCGGCAAGGCGGGAGCGTGGAATTCCTGCCACGCTTCGCATCAGCGGTGCGAAAAGCGGCGTGCCGGCGTCGCTGCCGGCGACATGAACGAAGCGAAGATCAAGATTGCGGCGCCTTCCGATTTGGCGGCGGATCGCCCTCACGGCCGCCTCGGCCTGCCTAGTTCGCGCACCAATCTTCATGCTCGGCGACTGGTCGACGGCAACCACCGCGACATCGGGCAGGAAGCGGCGCTCTTCGCTCACCAGCGTTGGATTGGCGAGGGCGAAGACACCGACAGCACAGAAAAGAAGCCGCCACCACACGCCTGGACCGCGGCGGGTGAAGCCGAAGAGAAGCACCAACACGAGGAACGCCGCGACACCAATGATTGCCGGCCAGGGCAAATAGGGATGAAAGACGATGTTCGTCAATGTAGTGTCCTACTGGCCGAGCCGTTCGAGGATGGCCGGCGCGCTCACCTGATCCGCCTTGTAGTTGCCCGTCAAGGCGTACATCACGAGGTTGATGCCGAAGCGGAAGGCCAACTCGCGCTGACGCGCGCCACCCGGCACCACCGCATCAAGCCAGTGTCCGTGCCCGTCGGCAGCCCAAGCCGCGGCCCAATCGTTGCTGCCGATGACAAGTGGTGAAACACCGTCGTTCTCGGCGCTCGGACGCGCCACCCAAAGCCGTCCTCCGGCCCAGCGGCCGGGAAACGTCTCCATCAGGTAGAATGACTTGGTGAGGACGTGATTCGGGGGCAGCGGTTCCAAGGGCGGGATATCGAGATGACCGAGGATGCGCCGCAGGGCCACCAAATTTGGTCCTGGCGGCGCCGCATCAAGGCCGCCTCGCACCTGATCGCGGGTATCGAACAGGATGATACCGCCGGTCTTGAGATAGGCGTCGACCCGCTGCAGCGCGGTGGCCGATGGCACCGCCTGGTCGGGAGTCATGGGCCAATAGATCAGCGGAAAAAAAAGCATGGGGTCGCGGTCGATATTGATGCCGACCGGGAGCGCGGGCTCAACCGAAGTGCGGGTGGCGAGCACGTGGCTCAAGGTGGCGAGGCCGGCCTCGCTGATGGCATCGACCTCGGCATCGCCGGTGACCACATAAGCGAGATGGAGATGGTTTGCCCAATCAACCAGAGCCTGTTTTGGCACCAGGTTCTGCGGCGCGGCCCGAGCGGTTGGAACGACGCCGACAAGCAAAAACCCAATAACGGCAGGACCGAGCGCCATTGCGCCACCGCGACGCGGCAACAGACCTCCGTAACCGAGAGCCAACAAGAGATCAAGGGCCGCGAGCACGAGCGCCGCCATAAGAAGCCAAGGCATGAGGTCGTGCTCTACGGGGCCACCGTAGGAGCGCACGACAACCCCAGCAGGAAGATCAGAGAGCGCCCGAACCGCGCCAAGATGGTCACCGAGGTTGAATGCCTGCAGTGCTCCTCTGGTGCCGTAAAGCCCAGGCGGATGGCGCGGGCCCGGAACGGTCTTCGCGATCGCGGATGGCAGGAGGGGTTCCGCCGCGTCGGGAGGCGAACCAAGCCGGCCGAAGCCGTCCAGCAATTGCTTTGGCTTAAGGGGCGCATTGACCGCAATCGTGCCGCCAGCGCCACGGCTTAGCGCCATCAGCCGTCGCAACATTTCGACGAAGAGACCGGAAAGTGCGAGATTCGACCATTCCGCGTTGGCGGTCGTATGCACGAGCACCAGCCAGCCGCGGCCTTCGCGCGCGGCCGTGACAAGCGGTGTCCCGTCGGCAAGCCGCGCCCAGGTGTGACGCGCAAGATCCGGCGCCGGTGCCGCGAGCACCTGCCGCTCGACGCGGACGGACGCGGGAACGCTGAGGCCGGCAAAGGGACTTGTATTTGGGAACGGGGCGAGCCGTTCTGGCTTCGCCCAGGTGAAGGACCCACCAAGGGCGCGGGCGCCGGGCAGAAGACGCACCGGCACGAGCGTGCCGCCATCCGCCGCGAGGTATGGCCCGGCAAAACGAATCATTTCGCCGCCTTGGTCGAGCCAAGCGCGAAGCGCCGTCGCCTCGGGCGCCGTAAGCCGGCCGATATCGGCAAGAATAAGCACCGCGACGTGCCGGTGCAGGAGATCAGAGAGCGTGCCGGTCTCGACCTCGGCATAGGGTTGCAGCGCTCGCTTCAAATAATAAAGGCTGGAAAGCAGGGGTTGATCGCTCGCCGCTTCCTGCGTGCTGACCAAACCGACCGGACGACGGCGGAAATTGCTGCCGAGAACGGCAACACCGGCGGCCGAAGCCTCGCCCGCGATGGCGACTTTGGCGATACGATCGCGCACCGGGAGAGGCAAGGAGAGCGACACCTCCGCGGTGCGCACGCCGGGCGCGAAGGTCACGCGGCGGCGGGCGAGAATCTGGCCGCGGCTGCCGCTCGCCTGGATCGAGACGGTGGCGGGCCCCTGATCGCTCGCCCGCCGCACCCAAAGCTTCAAGCCATCCACGGTCATCTCGGGCGAAGGCAATACCGTGACCAAACGGGAGGCAGGCTCACGCAGAATTTCAAGATGCCCAAGATGAGCGAGCGTCCGGGCAAAAACCGCGCCGGAACCATCGCTGGCCTCCCCGCTGCCAACACTTTCGATGCCGTTGCTGAGCCAGACCACGTCAGCGCCAGGGCCGAGATCGATGCCCCTTAGCGCACGGATGGCGGCCACGCGGTCGCTGGCCCAGGGCTCCGGTTTCAACGCCTCGGCCCTGGCCTCGACGGTTGCCGCACTCAGCACGCGCGGTGGCGAGATCGGCGACCCGGAAGCGGGCGGCGCAGTCGCGAGCAGCATGACATCGCGGCCTTGCCTTGCCGCCTCGCCTAGAAGGCTCTCCATGCTGTCGACGCGAAGCTGCCAGTCCGAGGCCGCGGCGAAATCGTTATCGACGACAAGGAGCAGCGGCCCGCGCCCCGCCATGCCGGCTTTCGGGTAGAGCAGCGGGTGCCCCAGCGCCACGATCAGGAGCGCTGCCACAAACAACCGAAACAGAAGCAGCCACAACGGCGTTCGCCGTGGCGTTTCTGCACTGGAACGAAGGCCAAGCAGAAGACGCAGCGGCGGAAAACGCACACGTCGCGCCTGCGGCGGCGTCACCCGCAATAGCCACCACAAGACCGGCAGGACCAGCAACGCTGCCAGCACCCACGGATCCGCGAACGCCAAGCTGCCGAAGTGCAACATACCGTCTTACTCAGTGCGCTCAACCCGGCCGGTTGCGGTAGCCGGAGAGGACCCCATAAAGCGCAAGCAACGCCGCTGTTGGCGGTCGATCAGTGCGATGAATCGCGAAGCTCCATCCCGCACTGCGGCAAAGATCGCCTACGGCCGCGCGGTGACGCGCGAGCGCCATGTGATAATCGGCGCGCAGCGATTCGGCACGGCTTGCAAGGTAGCCACCCTCGTCTTCCGGCCCTTCGAAGCGGATCCGGCCGGCAAAGGGTAGCTCTTCCTCGGCCGGATCGAGCACCTGCATCAGATGGCCGACGACGCCTTGGGTGGCATAGGCGCGGAGCGCCCGGGCGACATCCTCAACCGGATCGAGAAAATCACCAATCCAGACGGTGCGGGCGAACCGGGGTAAGGCTTGCATCGGCGGCAAACCACCTCCCGTCGTCCCATCGCTCGCGTGAGCGAGGGCGCCGGCCAGGCGCTCAAGAACATGCCGGCCCGAGGCGGGCGCCGTAGCGCCGTCGAGTAGAGCCACCCGCTCGCCGCCGCGCAGCAGCAACGCGGCCACTGCAAGAAAAATGATGGTCGCATGATCGATCTTTTCCGGCCAAGACGGTTGAGAGCGATAGGCCATGGAACGCGATCCATCCCGCCACAGCCACACGCTTTCCGCCGCTTCCCATTCATGTTGGCGGACATAGAACCGTTGGCGCTTGGCTGATTGCCGCCAATCGATTGCAGACGCGGCATCCCCCGGCTGATACACACGGTATTGCCAGAACGTCTCGCCCATACCCACCCGACGACGCCCATGCACGCCCTGCGCTACCGTTGTGGCCACACGCTCGGCGGCAACCAGCAATGGCGGCAGTGGTTGCGCCAGTTGTTCGGCGCGGAGCCGAAGTGCGGAAGGCCGCATGTCCGCGCTCTCTGCCATGGGGTCAGGTGAAGGGCTCTACGAGCCGCGCCACCACGTCGGACATCTGCACGCCTTCGGCGCGGGCGGCGAAGGTCAAAGCCATGCGATGGCGGAGAACCGGCGGCGCGAGGCGGACCACGTCTTCAACCGAGGGCGCGAAGCGGCCTTGGAGCAAAGCGCGGGCACGCACCGCCAGCATCAGCGCTTGGCTCGCCCGCGGCCCCGGACCCCAAGCAATATGGCGGCTCGCGTCGCTGGCGCCTTGGCTTCCCGGCCGGCCGGCGCGAATCAAGGACAGGATGGTATCGACCACGCTTTCACCGACAGGGATGCGGCGGACGAGATGCTGCGCCCTCTCGAGGGCCGCTGCATTCATAATCGGGCTCGGCCGTATCTCCTCGGCGCCGGTGGTCGCGAGCAGCATTTCACGTTCCGCCGCGCGGTCAGGATAACCAACGTCGATCTGCATCAAAAAACGGTCGAGTTGCGCTTCGGGCAGCGGATAGGTGCCCTCTTGCTCCAGCGGGTTCTGGGTCGCAAGCACGTGAAAGGGCTGCGGCAAGAGATGGCGCGTGCCGGCGACCGAAGCTTCCTTTTCCTGCATCGCCTGCAGGAGCGCCGACTGGGTTCGGGGACTCGCGCGATTGATCTCGTCCGCCATCAGAAGTTGACAGAAGATCGGACCAGGAATGAAGCGAAAGAAGCGCTGGCCGCTTTCGTTCTCCTCGAGCACCTCGGAGCCGAGGATATCGGCCGGCATCAGGTCGGGCGTAAACTGAATGCGCTTGTCGTCGAGACCAAGCACGACGCCCAAGGTTTCCACCAGCTTGGTCTTGGCAAGACCCGGCACGCCGATGAGAAGCGCGTGACCGCCCGCAAGAAGCGCGATCAGCGTCTCCTCGATCACCGTATCCTGGCCAAAGATGACACGATTCACCATCTGGTGCACGGCGGTGAGTTTCTCACCGACGGCGGCGATTTCGTGGACCAGCACTTCCGAAGCCTGGCTCGTCAGAGACATGATTAGAGATTATATGTGATCCTACGACGAAAACAGCTAACGTCGCGATAAAACCACTGGATAATTAAGACGACCGGATAATGGCCCAAAGGGATCGGGATTGTGGTGAAGCTGTGGCAGAGATTTTTAAAGGACCTTAACCATTGAGTTCGAATGCCTTTCGTGCATCATTTTTCGGCAAGACGAGGAACGAAGTCCGGGAATGGATCAAGACGCGCCTTGCCTCGGCCACGCCCGGCATCGGCGGTGATGCCGATCTCAACCCCGGCTACGCGCGAGCACCGCGACCTCTTCGACCGGCGGCCGTCTTGGTCGGCTTGGTCGACCATCCCGAGGAAACGACCGTTCTGTTGACGCGCCGCACCGACGGACTGCGCCACCATGCCGGACAAATCAGCTTTCCCGGCGGCGGCTGCGAGCCGACCGATACCGACGCCGCAGCCTGTGCGCTACGTGAGACTTCGGAGGAAATCGGCCTCGATGCGACATGGATCGAAATCGTCGGGCAGCTCGATTCATATGTCACCAGCTCAGGCTTCGCGATCACGCCGCTTGTCGGCTTCATCCGACCGGGATTCACCGTTACCGCGGACCCCGCCGAAGTCGCGGAAGTCTTTGAAGTCCCGCTTGCCTTCCTGCTCGATCCCGCCAACCGCCAGCGGAGTTCGCGCACGGTCGACGGCTGGACGCGGCACTTTTACGCCATTCCCTATTGCGGCTATTACATTTGGGGCGCGACGGCAAGCATGCTAATCGACCTGCAGCGCAAGGTCTGTGATCCATGAGGCGGGCACGCGGCAGGTGCCATAGCGACGCGGATGGCCAGGGACGAATCGCATTTCCAGAATCGATCTGGTGAGGGCATGGAGACGCCTGTCGAACAACATACGCCGGCCGCCTGGATGCAGGCCAAGGGAACGACGGTCGTGCTTGCCGCGCTCACGGCGAAAGGCCGTCCGGCACGTTTTGTTGGGGGCTCGGTGCGCGATTGGCTGCTCGGCCGCCCGGTTAAGGATGTCGATATCGCGACGCCCGAACCGCCGGAAGCCGTGCTGGCGCTTCTCGACCAGGCCGGTATCCGCGCGCTGCCGACGGGACTCGCCCACGGCACGGTGACTGCGATCTGCCAGGGCATGCATTTTGAGATCACGACGTTGCGCCGAGACGTCGAGACCTTTGGCCGTCATGCCCGAGTTGCCTTTGTCGACGACTGGGCGGCCGATGCGAGTCGGCGCGATTTTACCCTGAACGCGCTCTTCGCCGATGCGGACGGCAATGTCTATGATTACGTTGGTGGCCTTGATGATCTTCGTGCCGGACGGGTTCGTTTCGTCGGCGACCCAGATACCCGCATTGCCGAGGATCGGCTGCGGTTGCTGCGCTTTTTCCGCCTTCATGCCTATTATGGCACGAGTGCGCCCGCGGAAGCGGCGTTGGATGCCGCCGCGCGCGCGGCTCCCCAACTCCGGATGCTTTCGGGCGAACGCATCCAGATCGAATTGCTACGCCTGCTGCGGGCCGAGGCCGCGCTGGAAGTGATACAGCTGATGGCAGCCCGCGGCATCCTCGCTCATGTGCTGCCAGAGGCCACCAATTTCGACCGCCTAGGGCGATTGGTGGCAAGCGGACATCGCGGTGCGGACGACGCCATCCTGCGCCTCGCCGCCCTGTTGCCGCCGGACACCGCAGCGGCCAAGGCCGTCGGCCACCGCCTTAAGCTTTCCAAGGACGACCAAAGCCGATTGATCGGGCTCGTGACACCGGCCTATGCGGTTAAGATCGTCATGACCGAGAAGGCTCTGCGCCGCGTGCTTTATCACCAGGGCCGCGAGCGGACGCGCGATCTCCTGTTGCTAGCCCTTGGCAGCGAGTTGAAGGCAAACAAAACCCGAGCCCGCCGGCTTCTCGCATACGTCGATGCTTACGAACGCCCCGTCTTTCCGCTGCGCGGCGCCGATATCGTCGCGCGCGGAGTGGCCCCCGGCCCGAAAGTCGGGACTTTACTCGCCTGGCTGGAACGCTGGTGGGAAGAGGGCGACTATCAAGCGCGCGAAGCCGATATCCTTGCCAAGCTTGACGAGATTCTCAGTAATTAAATTTTGAACCACGAAAAATAAGTCGTGACTGGCATAATGACGGTGCACGCTTCGACTGTCGTCGATCTCAACATCGGCATCGCCCTCTCCAACCATCGGAAAATCGCCAGTGGCTGTCGCAACGGCTTGCGTACCCGGCACGCCGCGAGGTAGGCGGCCTGCCGGCACCTAAATGCATCCGCCGATCCCGCGGGGATCAGGGCCAACGGGCCTCGGGCGGCAGAGACATCAAAATCGCTTCCGTATCGCCGCCGGTCTTGAGGCCGAACTGAGTGCCACGATCATAGAGCAGGTTGAATTCGACATAACGGCCACGGCGCTGCAGTTGGAAGGCGCGCTCCTCGCCATTCCAGGGTTCGCGCATATGACGGCGCACGAGCTTCGGATAGATATCAAGAAACGTTTCGCCAACATCGCGGACGAAGGCGAAATCGGCTGCGACGTCGCCGGTTTCGAGATAGTCGAAGAAGATGCCGCCGACGCCTCGCGGTTCGTTGCGATGAGGCAGGAAGAAATATTCGTCGCACCACTTCTTGAAGCGCGCATAGTAGTCGGCGCCGTGGCGATCGCAGGCGCCTTGGAGCGCGACGTGAAATGAGTCGCGATCGACGGCATCGGCCACGATCGGCGTAAGGTCGGCGCCGCCGCCGAACCAGCCCTTGGTGGT
Organism: Ferrovibrionaceae bacterium; assembly: GCA_046705265.1. Classification (GTDB taxonomy): domain Bacteria; phylum Pseudomonadota; class Alphaproteobacteria; order Ferrovibrionales; family Ferrovibrionaceae; genus JAJYTL01. The sequence continues at coordinate 21,371 of JBJKQL010000157.1, read as the reverse complement.
TTCGATGCGGCGCGTGTTAAAGTGGACCGTCGGCACCTTGGGCGACAGCGGGTGGACGACGAGCGAAATGCCGCTCGCCCAGAAGCGGCCGTCTTCCGCCGCACCCGGAATCTGGTGCGCGAATTCGGGAGCAAAGCGGCCGCCAACCGTCGAGACGTTGATGCCGGCCTTTTCGAACAAGCGGCCGTGAAGGAGTGCCGTTACGCCGCCGCCGCCGCCCGGCCGTTGCCAGCAGCGGCGCTCAAAGCGGGCCGGCGCGGCCGTCTCGGCCGCGTTGCCCCCAGGGCCTAGGGGCGGGCCGCAATCTATCTCCAATTGTTCGAACGCCGCGACCAACCGGTCGCGCAGGTCCTCGAACCACCCCTGCGCTGCCCCGCGAAACTCTGTCGTCATCCCTCTTCCCCCTCGTCCCGGAGCATGAAACCCGTTGCCGGAAACAGCCGGCACTGCCGCAACGCCTCGCCAAGCACCATCGCCGCCGCGATCGCGACGTTGAGCGAGCGGAAGGCCGGCCGCATCGGCACGCGAAGCCTAGCATCCGCAGCCCGATGCACCACTTCGGGCACCCCTGCGCTTTCGCGGCCGACCAGGAGCATGTCGTCCGGCCGGAAACCAAAATCGGTATAGACGAGAGCGGCCTTGGTGGTGAGGAGAATCAGCCGCACCGACGGCCGATCGATGGTGAAGCGGTCCCATGAACTATGGCGGATCAAATGCGTTCCAGCGAGATAATCGAGAGCAGCACGGCGAAAATCCCGGTCGGAGAACGGAAAGCCACAAGGCTCAATGAGATGGAGGGGGATGCCGAGACAGGCAGCAAGGCGGCACAGCGTGCCGAGGTTCGGCGGCATATCCGGCTGATAAAGCGCAAGATGCATGGTTTACAACACTTTCCACGGATTTCGACCGTCTGCGGCAACCTGTCGCACCGGGCTGCCGAAAGGCTGGACAACGGCAAAGGATAATGAGAAAAAACGCTGGGGTTTCCAAGGTAGGTAGGCGCTCAATCCGTGATTTCGACTGATGCTCCTGACCCAGTCGACCGTCGGCTGCGAAGGGGGCAGAACGACGGCGCGGACATCGGGGGTATGCAAGTTGTCCTGCGGATTTTTCGGTGTGACGTCGCGGCTTTCCTGCCCCGCCACCAAATCAGGCTCGGCGCATCTGCGCGGGCCCATTCCAGTTTCGTCGATCTCGTCCAAAGGTTTTGAAGATGGCTGTTGAGACCAACAACAAACTGGTCAAGTGGATCGAGTATCGCTTGCCGGTCTTTAGCTTCTACCGCCATTTCCTGGTGGACTATCCGGCACCGAAGAATCTGAGCTATTGGTGGAATTTCGGTTCGCTTGCCGGGCTGATGCTGATGGTGCAGATCGTCACCGGCATCGTCCTCGCGATGCACTATACTCCGACCGCCAGCCTTGCGTTCAGCTCGGTCCAGGGCATCATGCGCGACGTCAACTACGGATGGCTTTTGCGCTACATCCACGCCACCGGCGCGTCGATGTTCTTCGTGGTCGTCTATATCCATCTGTTCCGCGGTCTCTATTACGGTTCCTACAAGCGGCCGCGCGAGGTCCTATGGTTCATGGGCGTGATCATCCTGCTGCTGATGATGGCGACCGCTTTCTTCGGCTACACGCTCCCCTGGGGGCAGATGAGCTTCTGGGGCGCCACGGTGATCACCAGCCTGTTTTCCGCCATCCCCGTGGTCGGCCATGCCATCACCAGCTGGCTTTGGGGCGGATACGCGGTCGGCGCGCCGACCCTGAACCGCTTTTATGCCCTGCACTACCTTCTGCCGTTCGTCATCGTCGGCGCGGTGGGCCTGCATCTCTGGGCATTGCACCAGCATGGCTCGAACAACCCGCTCGGTATCGACGTCAAGGGGCCGCAGGACACGCTCCCGTTCCATCCCTATTACACCGTGAAAGACCTGTTCGGCATCATGGTGTTTTTGATCTTCTTCTCGTACTGGGTGTTCTTCGATCCGGGCGCGCTTCTGAACCCGGACAACTCGATCATGGCGAATGCCTTGAAGACGCCGCCACATATCGAGCCCGAATGGTACTTCCTGCCCTACTATGCCATCCTGCGCTCGGTGCCGAACAAGCTGATCGGCGTTTGCCTGCTCGGGCTTTCGGTCTGCGTGCTGTTCCTGCTGCCGTGGCTCGATACCTCGCCGGTGCGCTCGGGCAAGTTTCGTCCGATCTTCAGGCAGTTCTTCTGGCTCTTCGTTATCGACTGCTTCGTGCTTGGCTATATCGGCCATCTGCCGCCGATCGGGCCGGCCAAGTTCTGGGGCCGCATCGCGGCGACATATTACTTCGGTTTCTTCTTCGTCATCCTGCCCTTTGTCGGCTGGTTCGAGCGGCCGAAGCCGATGCCGGAGAGCATCAGCCAAGCGGTGCTCGGCAAGAAAACGGCGAAGCTCGCGGCAACGGAGAAAGCGTGATGGAGCGGGTGATGCGGAAGGTCCTGGCCGCGGCGGCGGTTGTTCTCGCTCTCGGGCTGATGCGGCCGGCGCCCGCTCAGGCGGCGCCCTTCGTGCAGAAGTCGCCGCCCGACCTTTCCTGGTCGTTCGACGGGCCATTCGGCACCTACAACCGGGCGACGCTGCAACGGGGCTACCAGATCTACAAAGAAGTTTGCTCCGCCTGTCATTCGATGAAGTACCTGCACTATCGCGATCTCGCGGCGCTCGGCTACAGCAAGGCTGAAATCAAGGCCATTGCCTCCAGTTATATGGTGACCGCCGGCCCGAACAAGGAAGGCAAGATGTACAAGCGGCCGGGCCGTCCGTCGGACGCCTTCGTCTCGCCGTTCCCGAACAAGGAAGCCGCAGCGGCCGCCTTCGGCGGCGTCGCGCCGCCCGACCTCTCCCTGATGGCGGAGGCGCGCGCGGGCGGACCGAATTACATCTACTGCATCTTGACCAGCTTCGGAGAGACGCCGCCGAAGGGCATGTTCATTCCGACCGGGCGCTTTTACAACCCTTGCTTCCCGGGCGGACGCATCGCCATGCCGCCACCGTTGACCGCGAACCGCGTGCATTATGCCGACGGCACCAAGGCAACCTTGGATCAGGAGGCGCACGATGTCGCAACCTTCTTGATGTGGGCTTCGCATCCGCACCTTGAACAACGCCACCAGATCGGCGTAAAGGTGATGATCTTCCTCATCATCCTCGCGGTTGTCTTCTTCTTCGCGAAGCGGCGGATCTGGAAGGACGTCGAACACTAGACTCGGCCATTACCGGCGCGACAAGGCGCCCGAAGGAAAAGGACGGCTCGAGCTTCGGAGGTTCGGGCCGTTTCTTTTCGTGCGACCGCCGTTGTTTTCCGCTATCGCGGCTTCCCTGCGTAGCGCTTTCGGGTAAGATGCCCACGATGTTCGTGGCGTGGGTGATGCGGGGAGTGTATGAGCGGGGTGGATCGAAAAGCGAAGATCGGCATCATCGGCGGCAGCGGCGTCTATGAAATTCCGGGCTTGGCCGAGACCCGCTGGGAAACCGTGGAAAGTCCCTGGGGCGCGCCGTCCGGCGCCCTCTTGTTTGGCCGGCTCGGCGACAGCGAACTCGTCTTCCTGCCGCGCCACGACCGCGGCCATCGGCTCTCGCCGACGGCCATCAACTACCGCGCCAACATCGACGTGTTGAAGCGCGTGGGCTGCACCGACATTCTCTCGGTCAGCGCCTGCGGCTCGTTCCGGGAAGAGCTCGCGCCCGGCACCTTCGTCATCGTCGATCAGTTCATCGACCGCACCCACGCGAGGCCGAAGAGCTTCTTCGGCGCCGGCCTCGTTGCCCACATCGCCTTCGGCCATCCGACCTGCCGGCGGCTCGGCGACGCGCTCGAGGCGGCGGCGCGCGAGGTGAGCATCCCGGTGAAGCGCGGCGGCACTTATATCGCGATCGAAGGGCCGCAATTCTCGACCCAGGCGGAAAGCTTCCTCTATCGGAGTTGGGGCTGCGACGTGATCGGCATGACTAATATGCCCGAAGCCAAGCTCGCCCGCGAGGCGGAGATGTGCTACGCCACCGTCGCCATGGTCACCGACTACGACTGCTGGCATCCGGACCACGAGCACGTCGACGTGGCGCAGATCGTGAAAGTCCTGCTCGACAATGCCGACAAGGCGAAGAACCTGGTGCGGGCGGCCGCACCGCATTTGAAGAATCATTACGGCGCCTGCCCCTTCGGCTGCGACCGGGCGCTCGACAACGCCCTGATTACGGCGCCCGAGGCGCGCGAGACGGCGCTCATCAAGAAGCTCGACGCGGTCGCCGGGCGGCTCCTGAAGTCTTAGCCGTCGCGCCGCTCAACGACCCCTCAGGCGAAGGAAGAAATCCCGTGGCCGATCTCAAATCCAAGATCCGCACCATCCCCGATTACCCGAAAAAGGGCATCATGTTTCGCGACATCACCACGCTCGTCGGCGACGCCTGGGGATTTCGCAAGATCATCGACGAACTCGTGCAGGTCCATGCCGGATCGGGCGTGACCAAGGTCGCCGGCATCGAGGCGCGCGGCTTCATCCTCGGCGGCGCGGTCTCGCATCAGCTTTCCTTGGGCTTCATCCCCGTGCGCAAGAAGGGCAAGCTGCCGTGGGAAACGATCGGCGAGGACTACAGTCTCGAATACGGCACCGACCGCGTCGAGATCCACGCCGATGCGGTGACGAAGGGCGACCGCGTGCTTCTGATCGACGATCTGATCGCGACCGGCGGTACGGCGCAGGCCGCGGTGAATTTGATGCGCCGCGCCGGCGCCGACGTGGTCGGCGCGTCGTTCATCATCGACCTGCCGGATCTCGGCGGCCGCAAGCGTCTCGAAGACATGGGTGTCAAGGTGCTGACCCTGGTCGCGTTCGAGGGCGAATAGTGTTCCTATTCCGACACTTGCATCCCGTTGCGGCACGACAGAGGGCGACGACCGGAATCGAAAGAAGACGAGGAACGATGCGAGCCTAGTGAAGCTTTGACTTTGGCGTTTGATATCGCTCTTTGCCGCGATCGGGGATCAAATGTCGAATTCGCTTCGCGAGCAAAGGCGGACCGGCGGTCGCGAAACTCGGGGAGGTGCGTGATGGCGAGCTTCTATGTGGCGAAGGGCGATCAGGTGACGTTCGCCAAGACTGTGGGCGAGACCGATATTTATCTCTTCGCCGGCATCAGCGGCGATTTCGCCGGCAACCACGTGAACGAGGAGTTCATGAAGCGCTCGTCCTATGGCAAGCGCATTGCCCATGGCGCGCTGATGGTGGCCTATATGTCGACCGCCTCAACCATGATGATCCAGAAGGCGGCGCCCGGAAACGCCGAGGAGACTGCAGTCTCGCTCGGCTATGACGGGGTGCGGTTCCTGAAGCCGGTCTTCATCAACGACACGGTGACCGTGATCTATACAATCCGCGAGATCGACGAAGCGAAGCGCCGCGCCAAGGCCGATATCGCCGTCACCAACCAGGACGGCGACACCGTCGCCGTCGCGCTGCATCACCTGAAATGGGTGAAGAACGCCTGAGGCGCCGTCATCGCGCCGCGACAGGTGCGGGCGCAAGAAAGGCGCGAAGCGCGGCCAGCGTTTCCTCTGGATATTCGCCCATCAGCATGTGGCCGGAGCCGGCGATGGTCGCGACCTTGGCCTTCGGCAGGGCGGCGGCGAGATCGCGGCTCGCGGCGGGCGGCACCATGCGGTCGCGGCCGCCGATCACGAGCAGCACCGGGCAGGCGATCTTGGCCGCCGCGGCCTTGCCGGCCTCGAGCGCATAATCGGCGCAGGCCTTGAGCCCGGCGTGAAGGGCGCCTTGGGGCTCCGAGATCAGGAGATGTTGGTCGAGCCCGCGCAGCCAGAGCCCCGGCATGCGGTTGCCGCCGACGCGGCCCTTCGCGTCATGCGCCCAATCGGTCATCAACTCGATCGCCCGCAGCCGGCCGTTCTTGGCAAGGGCGAGGAATTCGGCGTTCACCGTCATCGGCAGGCCGGAGCCGAGGAGCGCGAGCGCACTGATGCGATCTAAAATCGCCGCCGCGGCTTCGAGCGCCACCAGCCCGCCGAGGCTGTGGCCGACCAGAGCCGCCCGTTTGACGCCGGCATGATCGAGCAGGCGCGAAAGCCAGCGTGCGAGATCGGCCACCGAATCGAGGGCCGGCGGATCGGATAGCCCGTGGCCTGGAAGGTCGGGCGCAAGAACGGCGAAGCCGTGATGGGCGAACCAGCGGCTTTGCAGCACGAAGGCGCTGTGGTCCATGCCGGCGCCATGCAGGAAAACGACCGTGGGCTTGAGCCGATCGAAATCGGCGCCACCGGTCGCGGCGTGAACGATCTTGCCATCGAGCAGCAACCGCATCGCCGGGCTCACATCTTCTGCGAGGCGCGAAGCGCGCCGTTCAAATCGTCGATCAGATCGCCGGCCTCCTCGAGACCGATGGAAAGCCTGACCAGATCCTCGCCGACGCCGGCCGCCTTGAGCGCCCCCGCGTCCATCTGTTGATGCGTGGTCGAGGCAGGATGGATGACGAGCGATTTGGCGTCGCCGACGTTCGCGAGATGCGAGAAGAGCCGCAAGGATTCGATGAACCGTTGGCCAGCGGCGCGCCCGCCCTTGATGCCGAAACTGAAGATGGCGCCGGCGCCTTTCGGCAACAGCCGCTTCGCCAGATCATGATCGGGATGTTCAGGCAATTCCGGATAGCTGACCCAGGCAACCGCCGCGTGGCCTTTGAGAAAGGCGACGATCTTACGCGTGTTCTCGACATGCCGCTGCATGCGAACCGCCAGCGTTTCCACCCCTTGGAGAATATGGAAGGCGTTGGTCGGGCTCATCGCCGGGCCGAAATCGCGCATGCCCTCGACCCTGGCACGGAGAATAAAGGCCGCGGGGCCGAACTCCTCGGCGAAATTGAGGCCGTGATAGCCGGCATAGGGCTCGGTCAGGGTCGGGAACTTGCCCGATTTCCGCCAATCGAAAGCACCCGAATCGACGAGCGCGCCGCCGATCGCGATGCCGTGCCCGCCGAGGAACTTGGTCGCCGAATGCATGATGAGATCGGCGCCGAGATCGCAAGGCCGGCAGAGATAGGGCGTGGCGAAGGTATTGTCGATCAGAATCGGCAGGCCGGCGCGATGGGCGATCTCGGCGACGGCCGGAATGTCCAGCACTTCGAGCCCGGGATTGCCGAGCACTTCGGCGAAGACGAGCCGCGTTTCCGGCCGGATCGCGGCTTCGATCGCCTGATGGTCGCGCGGGTTGACGAACGTGGTGGCGATGCTGAAGCGGGGCAGCGTGTGATGGAAGAGATTGTACGAGCCGCCGTAGATATTGGCGGAGGAGACGATATGCGCGCCCGCCCCCATCAAGGTCGCGACGGCGAGATGCAGCGCCGCCTGGCCCGAGGCGGTGCAAAGCGCGCCGACGCCGCCTTCGAGCGCCGCGATGCGCTCCTCCAAGACCGCGACGGTAGGATTCGAGATGCGGCTATAGATATGCCCGGCGCGCTCGAGGTTGAAAAGCGCCGCCGCCTGCTCGGTATCGCGGAAGACAAACGAGGTGGTTTGATAGATCGGCACCGCGCGGGCGCCGGTGAGCGGATCGGGCTCCTGGCCGGCGTGCAGGCTAAGGGTATCGAATTTGAGCGGTTTCGGCTCTGCCATGGAGCTTGGAGCCTACACGGGGCAAAGCGGAGCGTAAAGCGGGCGGCCACCTGCACCGCCGTGGCATCCTGACGATGGCAGCGCGGGAGAAGGAACTGAGAGGAGCCAAGCCCGAAAAAGGGGCAATGCAGGAAATCACCATTTATGGCGACCGGATTTCCGGCAATTGCGACAAGGTGCGCTTCATCGCCGAACGCCTTGGCATTCCCTATCACTGGATCGAGACGAGCGTGCTGAAGGCGGAAACCCGGACGCCGGAATTCCTCACGCTCAATCCCGCCGGGCAGGTGGTGCTGGCGGATGGCCGCGCGCTCGCGCAATCGAACGCGATCCTGCTCTATCTCGCCGAAGGCAGCGATCTCTTGCCAACGGACCCTTATGAACGCGCGCTGGTCCATCAATGGCTGTTCTGGGAACAGAATACCCACGAAACGGCGATCGCCGTTCGGCGGTACCGCAAGAAGTATCTCGAAAAGCCGGAGGCCGAAATCGACGAGAGTTTAAAGCCGAAGGGCGAACCCGGGCTTTCGGTGATGGAGCAGCATCTGCAATCGGGGAGTTTCTTCGTCGGTGACCGGCTTACCGTCGCCGACATCGCGCTTGTCGCCTATACCCGCATGGCGCATGAAGGTGGCTTCGATCTGAATGATTGGCCGGCGGTGCTGCGCTGGGTGCGCCGCGTGGAGATGGAGTTGGGGCTAAGTCATTTAGTAGGAGGGTAATGAGCCAAAAAAAGCGGCTACCCTTGTGTTGGCGTGGCTTCAATTTGCGGAATCGAAAGAATGCCGTTGGTCAGCCATGTGCCGTATCTTGCAAATTATCCGAGCTCCAGATGATCGTGAACAGGTGGTTCGTATCGAAATGTGGCTTGCGCTCTTTATCCTCCCAGACGTCCTTCCGACATGTGTAGATGACTGGCCGACCTGGCTCTTCAGCGAAGCCCGCCTCCCAATACGCTCCCTTGTTACCGTACGTTAGGTCAGCAAGGACAAATCGGGCGCGCCGCAACCTAACGCGCATTTGGTCGTCGATGAGGCCGGCACCCTGCCCGCCGGACAGAAGCTGCAATTCAAAACCGGCCCCCTGAACAGCGGGCTTAAGGCATTTCGTCACAGTGCTATCGAGTTCAGGATCGCCGAACTTCATCGCCATGAACGCCGTTCGGCTCTCAACGCGCTGATGCTTCAGGGCCTCGTACCCCCGGCCAGCCCTCCATTGTGAGTTGGACTGCGCAGGTCTCGTTAGATATGAGGGTCAACCATTATCATCAGCGTAGAGAGCCCCTTCTGATCCGCCAGCCACTCCAACCCCTTATAGGGAACCTTTCGGTTGATTAGCGTTCCAAGCCACGCGGAAAGCATTACCTTCGAAGCAGGCGCTTCTTCTGCAGGTGAACGCTGATTGTCGGCAGTCCATAAAACCAAATCGTCTAACTGTTCTTGAGGGCTTGGCAGGAGGTCGTCCAATCGCAATTTTTCGAGCTCATCCGTATCTATACAAAACCATTTGGAGCGTGTGGATGCTCGGCGGACCAAGTGGCTCAGCCGGGAGCGCAAATGGACCACCGAAGGATGACTCCCACCCAGAGGATGGTTCCAGTCGCCCGGCTTGATCTTAAGCTCGTGAACAGCGATACGTTCGATCACGCCTTTCAAGAATCAGTCTCCGCATCTCGGACAACTAAATACCGTGTATCCGTTGACAGGCCTCGAAGACGAGAGATGCACATCGCAGATGAGACAGTTCTCCATCCCCCTACCTCTTGAAGAACTGCTCGGCGCTGCCGCGGCTCGCCTCCTTGGCGGCGATCACCGCCTTGGCGCGGGCGATTTCGGCCTCAAGCGCCGCGATGTGCTCCTTCAGCTCGACGATGGAAAGGGTTTCGAGGTCGGGCGGGCCCTTTGGCTTCGGCTTCGGTTCGAGATCGTCGGTATCCATCCTTCCCTCCCTCCCGGCGGCGGCTTGCCAGGTCTTTGGCAACACTATAAACCTCGGGCTTTGTTTCGCTGCAATCCCGAGGACATGCCATGGCCGAAGTTCCCGCGACGATGACCGCCATCGAGATCAGCCGCCCGGGCGGGCCCGAGGTGCTGCGCCCCACGACGCGGCCAGTGCCGAAGCCCGGCCCCGGGGAGGTCTTGATCAAGGTCGCGGCCGCCGGCGTCAACCGGCCGGACGTGCTGCAGCGTCTTGGCAATTACGCGCCGCCGCCCGGCGCTTCCGACCTGCCGGGGCTTGAGATCGCGGGCGAGATCGTGGCCCTGGGCCCCGAAGTCGTCGGCTGGAAGGCGGGCGATCAGTGCATGGCGCTGGTCGCAGGCGGCGGCTATGCCGAATATTGCGCGGCGCCGGCGCCGCAATGCCTGCCAATCCCGAACGGGCTTTCCGTGGTCGAGGCCGCGGCCATCCCCGAAACCTTCTTCACCGTCTGGACCAACGTGTTCGAGCGCGGCGGCCTCAAGGCCGGCGAGAGCATGCTGGTGCACGGCGGGGCCTCCGGCATCGGCACCACCGCGATCCAGCTTGCCAAGGCCTTCGGCGCGCGGGTCTTCGTCACCGCCGGCAGCGCCGAGAAGTGCCGCGCTTGCGAAAAGCTCGGCGCGGAGCGCGCCATCAACTATAAGTCGGAGGATTTCGTCCAGGTAGCCAAGACATTGACCAAGAACGAGGGCGTCAACCTGATCCTGGACATGGTGGGCGGCGATTACGTCAACCGGAACATCGCGGCTCTGGCCCCGGAGGGCCGCCTGGTCTATATCGCCTTCCTGAAGGGCCCGGTGGCCGAGATCAACCTCGCGCCCTTGATGCAAAAGCGCCTCACGATCACCGGCTCGACGCTCCGCCCGCGCCCCGTGGCGCGCAAGGGCGAAATCGCCAAGGCCTTGAGCGAAAAGGTCTGGCCGCTGATCGCCGCGGGCAAGGTGAAGCCCATCGTCGAGGCCAGCTTCGCGCTGAAGGACGCGGCCGAGGCGCACCGGCGGATCGACGCCGACCATTTCGGCAAGATCGTGCTGACGGCGTGAAGCCCCGGCCGCCGGAACGCGGCGCCGATTTCGTGAAATATTATTGCCCGTGGCCCGCTTCTTGGGGCGCGGGCGGCGGCCGGGCGTGGTAAAATATCGGAAATCCGGCCCGCTGAAGAGCAAAAGGAAAGAGGAATGGCGACGACACGCCGCAATGAGGCCACCCCACTGCCGCTGATGCCGAAGGCGACGGCGGTGTGGCTGGTGGAGAACACCGCTTTGACCTTCGATCAGATCGCCGCCTTCTGCGGCCTGCACCCGCTTGAGGTGAAGGGCATCGCCGACGGCGAGGTGGCGACCGGGATAGCCGGGCTCGACCCCGTCGCCAACGGCCAGCTGACGCGGGAGGAAATCGAGCGCTGCAGCCACGACGAAAACGCCCGCCTCAAGCTTTCGGAAAGCCCGGTGCCGGTGGTGCGGACCCGCGGCAAGGGCGCCCGCTATACGCCGGTGTCGAAGCGCCAGGACCGGCCGGATGCCATCGCCTGGATCCTGAAATTCCATCCGGAAATTCCCGACAGCCAGATCTTGAAGCTGCTCGGCACCACCAAGGCGACGGTTGACGCGGTGCGCAGCCGCAGCCACTGGAATTCGTCGAACATCAAGCCGCGCGATCCGGTCAGTCTTGGCATCTGCAGCCAGATCGAGCTGGACCAGGCGGTGGCGCGCGCCGCCCAGCGTAAGCAGGCGGTGGAAGCGAAGCGTGAGAAGCAGCCCGGTCTCCGGGTGGTCGATACCAGCGCCGCCAAATCCGATCCGGCGCCATCCGAGCCATCCGAACCAGCCGACCCGCCGGAGAACCCGGAAAACTGATCCCGCCGCTGCAAACCCGCCCACGACCGCAAGCGGCGCAACGAGCCGATTGATCTTCGGCCTTGGGCACGGTTAGCTTCTCATCACGCGTGCAGGCTCGCGGAACCGGCTCAGCGCCGAGCCGAATGAGAAAAATGCCGCGGCCGGCCCCCGCACCGCGCTTTGGGCGGGCAACCGGTCGCGGAGGAAAGCGTCGGGGAGGATGAGATGGCCGTGAACCCGTTTGAACAGAATCTCGACCGCAACGCGGCGAATTTCCAACCGCTGTCGCCGCTTTCCTTCATCGAGCGCACCGCTGCCGTCTATCCGGGTCATCTGGCGGTGGTGCACGGCGCCTTTCGCGCCACTTATGCCGAGCTCTATGCCCGCGCCCGGCGCCTCGCCTCGGCGCTTCACAAACGCGGCATTGGCGTAGGCGACACGGTCGCGGTGCTGGCGCCGAACGTGCCGGCGATCCTCGAGGCTCATTTCGGCGTGCCTATGGTGGGCGGCGTTCTGAACGCGCTCAACATCCGGCTCGACGCCAAGACCATCGGCTTCATCCTCAGCCATGGCGAGGCAAAGGTGTTGATCGTCGACGGCGAGTTCGCCGGCCTCGCCAAGGCCGCGCTCACCGAGATAGCGGGCGAAAAGCCTTATGTCATCGATATCGACGATTCACTCTACCCGGAAGGCGACCGCATCGGCAGCACCACCTATGCCGAGTTCATCGCCGATGGCGATCCCGACTTCGCCTGGTCCTGGCCCGCCGACGAATGGCAGGCCTTGGCGCTGAACTATACCTCGGGGACGACGGGGAATCCCAAGGGTGTGGTTTACTCCCACCGTGGCGCCTATCTGAACAGCATTTCCAATGCGCTCGACTGGGGCATGGGCCAGCATCCGGTTTATCTCTGGACCTTGCCGATGTTCCATTGCAACGGCTGGTGCTTTCCCTGGACCGTGACCTCGATGGCGGGAACTCATATCTGCCTGCGCCGGGTCGAGGCCAAGTCGGTCTACGATGCGATCGCCGAACATGGCGTCACCCATTTCAACGGGGCACCGATTGTGCTCAACATGCTGGTCAACGCAGCGACGGAGCTGAAAACCGGGCTGAAGCCCGGCGTCGAGGTCGCAACCGCTGGCGCGGCGCCGCCTGCCGCCGTCATCGGCGCCATGGAGGGCCTCGGCTTCAAGGTCAGCCATGTCTATGGCCTGACCGAGACCTATGGCCCGGCGGTGGTCTGCGCCTGGCACAGCGAATGGGACGACAACGATGCCGCCGAGCGCGCCCGGCTGCGCGCCCGCCAGGGCGTGCGCTACCGCATGCTCGAAGCCCTGACGGTGATGGACCCGAAAACCATGCAGCGCGTGCCTGCCGACGGCACGACCATGGGCGAGGTCATGTTCCGCGGCAACGTGGTGATGAAGGGTTATCTGAAGAACCCCAAGGCGACGGTGGACGCCTTCGCCAACGGCTGGTTCCATTCCGGCGATCTCGCCGTGCTTCACCCGGACGGCTATATCGAGATCCGCGACCGCTCCAAGGACATCATTATCTCCGGCGGCGAAAACATCTCGACGATCGAGGTCGAGTCCGTTCTCTATCGTCATCCCAAGGTAATGGAAGCGGCGGTGGTGGCCCGCCCGGATGCGACCTGGGGCGAAACCCCTTGCGCCTTCGTGACCCTGAAGCCGGGGGCCCAGGCGACGGCGGAGGAGATCATCGCCTTCTGCCGCGACAATCTCGCGCATTACAAATGCCCGCGGACCGTGGTGTTCAGCGACTTGCCGAAGACCTCGACCGGCAAGATTCAAAAATTCGCCCTGCGCGACAAGGCCAAGGCGCTGTGACGCAGAGCCAACTCGCTGGCTGTGGACTGGGATGGGCCAGGATGGGGCCTCGATTGGCCCGGAGAATCGTCCTCCTCCCGCGGACAGCTCCCTAGGATCAGCGGAAGGTCACGATCGTTCGAGGTGGTCGTGTTCGAGGCGGAAGATTTCGTCCTTTAGCTTAAGTTTTTCGCGCTTCAATTGAGCGAGGCGTGTGGTATCGGGTTGGGGGCGGTGATTTTCTTCAAAAATGACGTCGTCGAGGGCTGCATGTTTCAAGCGAAGCTGTTCGATGCGAGGCTCAAGATTCATTCCGCTTTCTCCCATATAGCCTCCCCGGGCTCGCAGCGCCTCGGATCGCTCTTCCCCAAGTCGCGGCGGGGCAAGGCTTTCATAGGGCTCGTCACCCCATATTATCCCACTTGGAGTAGCCGGGAAGTCGGTTCAAGAGGATGCTGCAACAAAATCGCCACCGTTTTGAAAGACCTGCGATGACGGCCCGCGAAAGACTTATCGTTGGCATCAGCGGCGCGTCGGGTAGCATCTATGGCGTGCGCCTTCTCGAGGTTCTACGCGGCAAGATCGAGACCCATCTGGTGATGACCAAGGCTGCCGAGATGACGCTCGCCTATGAAACCGAATGGACTCCGGCTGCCGTCCGCGGCTTGGCCGACAAGGCCTATGCCATCGGCGATATCGGCGCCGCCATTGCCTCGGGCTCCTTCGCGACCGGCGGCATGGTGATTGCGCCCTGCTCGGTCAAGACGTTGGCCGAACTCGCGAACGGCATCACGGCGAGCCTTCTCACCCGGGCCGCCGACGTGGTGCTGAAGGAACGGCGAAAGCTGGTTCTGGTGCTGCGCGAGACACCGCTCCATCTTGGCCACCTTCGCAACATGCTGGCAGTCGCAGAAATGGGGGCGATCATCGCCCCGCCGGTGCCGGCCTTCTATGCCAGGCCTGCCACTGTCGCCGATGTCGTCGATCATACCGTTGGCCGGGTGCTTGATCTTTTCGGCATTGAAACCGATCTCGCGCGGCGCTGGGGCGAGATCGATAAGCGGCCCGGCGCCGGCCGCGAATAGCCCGCCACGGCCAGCCTGCCGAGGCGAAGAAGCGCCGCCCGGCCGGGACTGCCGATAAGTCCGCGACAGGCGCCGTAAGCCTTGAGATTGGCGATGGCCGCAACCGCCGGCACCGCTACGCGCCGCAGGGGCCGGCAGGCCGACCATCGCGCGAGCCGGCGGGCTTCCTCGTATTCGGCGGCGATCTCGGCGGCGAGAAGGCGCCGGCGTTCAGCGCGGGCGGCCGCGGTGTCAGGCAACGCACGGCGGCGGCGGCGAAGCGGCAGGATCACCGTCTCGCGCCAGAGTCGGACCTCAGCTTCGAAACCGCTGAGGCCAAGCCGGTCGAGCCGCCGGCCGCCGGCGCCGAGAAAACAGCAAAAGAGCAGCATCATGACGTCGAAGCCGAAGCCGTCCTGAAGCGCGAGGCAGGCCGACGCGAGGTTTGGCCGGGCATAAAGCGCAAGGGCCGCGCGCCAGAATGCATCGGCCAAGGCGCGGGACCGGGCACCCGGGAGGGAATCGGCGAGGCGACACGGCGGCAAGCAGAGCTTTGGCTTCATGGCGGTTCGGTGATAGCCTATCGGTCAGCGTCTTGAGTTTGCCCAAGCCGGCCGTTTGGGCAACGGGCGAAGTGGTTGAGAGGCGCAGGCGTTTCCGATATTTGCACCGGTGTCGGGGGCAATGGCCAGGGATTTGCCGAGGCAAAGGGCGCACCTGCCTCCCGTAAGTTCGGTCACGCGACGATGAACGAGCAAGAGATTCCGGACGACGTGGCGGAGGCGATGAAGCGCCGGCTTCTTGAGCTGAGGAGCGAGCATCGCGATCTTGACGCCGCGATCGCCGCGCTGGAAGCCGCGGGCCCTCTTAACGGGCTTCAGGTGCAGCGGCTGAAAAAGCGCAAGCTTTCGCTGCGCGATCAGATCATGCGACTCGAGAACCTGTTACTGCCGGACATCATCGCCTGAGCGCGGGGTCGCCCATAGGCGCGGTCGAAAACGGCCATGCCGGAAAACGCGGCGGCTTCGGGGTGGCGGTCTTTGAATTTGGAGGCTCAAATCGCCTTCGCCAGCATGCGCTGCTGACGATTTGATCTGCGCCGCCTCGCGCCGCGTGATGTTCATTTCTTGCCCATGCCCGCGAGATGACGGGAAAGCCGCGCGAGCGTTTGCGCCATCCCTTTGTCCGCGCCGTAGGTCTTGATGACCTCGTCGCGGTGCCGCCCCGTCGGAAACGTCATCCGCCAGGTCAACTTGGTCTTGCCGCCTGCCTCCTCGAAGGTGACGGCCACCTTGAATTGCACCGGTTCGACATCTTTACCGCCACCGTGCCGGTAGACGAGCCGTTCGGGTGGCACGACTTCTTCAAAGGTGATGCGGTTCTGGTAATCGCGTCCATCTGGACCATGCATCACGAAGCGCCACACGCCGCCTGGCCGCATATCGAAGGAATGCGTTGTCAGCGAGAACCCGTCCGGTCCCCACCATTCCGCGCTGTGCCGCGGGTCACTGAAGACCGTCCATACGAGGTCACGCGGTGCATCAAGCAAGCGCACGGCTTCTATCGCCTTGGAACCGCTAAGGTCGATGCCATTTGTTTCGGTCATGCTTGATTTCCTACGTTTCCTTCGTTTGTAGCGTCCGCACATAATCTTCCAGCCGGTCAAGACGCGCCTCCCACAGCCGCCGATATTCCCGCAGCCAGTCATCCACCGGCTTCAGCGCCGACGCTTCGATGCGACACGGCCGCCATTGCGCCTCGCGACTGCGCGTGATGAGACCGGCTCGTTCCAGAACTTTCAGGTGTTTGGACACGGCGGGCAGGCTGATGTCGAAGGGCCCCGCGAGCTCGTTGACGGTCGTTTCGCCTCGAGCCAGACGGGCGAGGATCGCGCGCCGCGTCGGATCGGCTAGGGCAGCAAAGGTGGCGCTCAGAGAATCGGTGTCCATAGTTTCCAATTAGGTTAAATAACTAGTAGGTTAAATGCAGCCGAAAATGAAAGGTGTCAAGCCGCTTTCGGCGATTGTTCCGCATGGGATGTCTTCGCTGACGACCGGCGGCCACGCGATGCCGGCTTCGCACCGGCAGGCCGCTGATCGCCGCGTGGATATTGCGAGCTAGTGGGAGATTATCGCCGCCGCTGCCGCGGGCGCGGCCTTGTCGGAAACGAATTCCACTTTCTTCTCGCCGGCCTGCAGGCTTTTCTTATGCAGATACATGGCGCGGTCGGCCGCGGCTAGGGCCTTCTGCGGGTCTTCGTGCAAACCGAGCGTCAAGGGATAGACACCGTAGGCCGCACCGAGTGGCACGGTGGTCCCTTGCCATTCAAGCGGATGGTGTGCCAGCGCGGCAGCCAGGCTTTCTGCCTTCTCGCGACCGCTCGCTTCGTCCACCTGCACCAGAACGACACCGAACTCGTCACCGCCGAGACGGCCGACGACATCGGATTCGCGAATGTTCGCCCTGAGAAGGCACGCCACCTGATGGAGCGCCGCGTCGCCGGCGGCATGGCCGAGGCGATCATTGATCGCCTTCAGGCCATTGATGTCGAAATAGACCAAGCAAGCCGGCATGGAATAGCGCTGAACGAAAGAGAACACCCGGTTCAACTCACGCACGAAGGCGCGCCGGTTGTAGAGCGGCAGCACCGCGTCCTGGTCGGCGAGATCTTCAAGTTCCTTAAGCCTGCTCCTCGCGTGCTCTACCTGATGGCGCAGGTCCTCGACCTCACCCATCAGAGTGATGATAGCCTGGCGCACCTTCGGCGTCAGCTCGGCTTCGGGAATACCCATGACCGAGGCGGTATCGGCGATTTCGCGCACGGACCTGATGCTTTCGATCTTGGCCCCCGGGCTTCCCGACTTGACCGCTGCGCTCGGGCCCGAGACCGGCCGAGAGCCGTTGACTTTCACCACCACAGAACAACCCCCGCTTTGTTGGCGATGCGTGTCGCGCTCCTCGAATCTCGCCGCCGTCTTACCCCTTAATAGTAAACATTGCATGACATCCATGAGGATTGACCATTTATTAACTATATTCCCCCCCCGGTCCAAGCGCCGGCAAAATCCCATCCGCCCCTTGTCACTCGCAACTGTCTCCGTATAATCGCGCCTCCCGCGGCGAGCGGACCCGTCTCACGAGCAGCAAAGGAAAGAGCGATGTCTAAAGCGACGCCGGTTGTTGGTATCATCATGGGAAGCCAGTCTGATTGGGAGGTGATGCGCAACGCGGCGACGGTCCTCGACGAGCTTGGCATCGCCAATGAGTGCCGTATCATTTCCGCCCATCGCACGCCGGAGCGCCTGACCGCCTTTACCCGAGATGCTCATCAACGTGGGCTTAGGGTGATTATCGCGGGCGCCGGGGGCGCCGCGCATCTGCCGGGCGTCACCGCCGCTCAGACGCCGTTGCCGGTCTTGGGCGTGCCGATGGAAAGTGCCGCCTTGAAAGGCATGGACAGCCTGCTCTCGATCGTGCAGATGCCAGCCGGAGTACCGGTTGGAACGCTCGCGATCGGCAAGGCGGGGGCGACCAACGCCGGCCTCTTCGCCGCCCAGATCATCGCGCTTTCCGACGCAAAGGTCGCGGAACGGCTGGCCGCCTGGCGCAAGGCTCGCGCCGACGCGGTGCCTGAGGTTCCCGCTTCCTCGTGATCGCGATCAGCGGCGTCGCGGCCGGCGCATGAAATCGCGCCCAGGCCGCAACACGCCGGCGGCAAGATCGTTGAAGCGGCGGCGGAGCTTCGGAATCTGCCCGATGTCACGGAGCCGCCGCTCGAGGAAATCCCACGTCGCGGCATGACCCTCGGAACGGTCCTGAAGCCAATAGGCAAGCGTTGACCCATAAACGGCGGCCAAGGTCAACCGCTTGGTGTAAAAGCTGAAATCGGTCGAGGTGTCACTTACCGCATACCAGATCGCATCGACCGTGCGGTAAAGGCCCTTAAGCGCCCGCGCGGAATGGAGCGGGAGCGCGTAAAAGGCCGCGGCGCGGCGCACTGCCTCTTTATGACCTGCTTGCTGTTCGAGCCTGAGCCGGATCGCCCGCGCGACCCGCTGAGGAATACGCGCGTCGTCGAGATCACCAGCTTGCAACGCCTCGACCATGGTGCGGTCGGCCTCCGCGACGAAGAAGTCGACGAGTTCCACGACGCCGCCGGGAAAGGCGCGAAGGGCCACCGTCGGCTCGAGTCCCGCCGTCTTTGCCGCGTCGATCAGGATGCGGTCGGTCCAGCCCGAAAACGGCACCTCGGGCAAGGCAGCCTTCAGGAGCGCGCGCTTCTCCGCCATCAGATGATCGGTCTTCATGCCACCTCCTCGGCACTCGCTGCAGCCGGAAAATATCGCATCTCGCTGGCGAAAATCAGCAGCCGCAAATCGGTCATCCGCTGCGGATAGAGAATCCCGTCGAGATGGTCGCATTCGTGCTGTACCACCCGGGCGTGCATGCCGGAAGCCTCACGCGCAATGTGCCGGCCTTCCGCGTCGAAACCGCTATAGCGGATGCGCCCATAGCGCGGAACCACACCGCGAAGCTCCGGCACCGAAAGGCAGCCCTCCCAGCCCGGCACCTGTTTCGGGCCCAAGGGCTCGACCAAGGGGTTGATCAGAACGGTAAGGCCGGTCGCCGCTTCGCCCGGCGCGGCGCGCTCGGGCGGCACACGGAAGATCACCACGCGCAACGGAGCATGGACCTGCGGCGCGGCGAGGCCAAGACCCGGCGCGTCTTCCATGGTTTCGATCATGTCGGCGACGAGGTCGCGGATTTCGGGCGCGGTCGGGTCCTCGACCTCGTCCGCCCGCCGACGCAGCACCGGATGCCCCATACGGGCTATTTTCAGAATGGCCATGACATCTTTATATATGCTGATTGAGCGGGCTTTGGTCAAAGCTTCACAAACCGTGGCGGCTGTGCTATGACCCGCCCCTCACCGCGCCGTTCGACCAAGGCGGCGCGCACCACCGGAGAATTCAGGAGAACGAACGGCTGTGCAGGTTCTGGTTCGCGACAACAATGTCGACCAAGCGCTTCGCGCGCTGAAGAAGAAGATGCAACGCGAAGGCGTGTTTCGCGAAATGAAGCTGAGAAATTTTTACGAGAAGCCATCGGAACGCCGGGCCCGCGAAAAGGCCGAGGCGATCCGCCGCGCGCGCAAATTGGCCCGCAAGCGCGCCCAGCGCGAAGGCCTGCTCTAGGCTCAGACTGTCGCGGCCGGCCATCCCCGCCGCCCCTTTAACTCCGCCATTCCAGATACCGTAAGCCGCCGGCTTCCCGGCGGCGGTTTTCTCGTTTTCCTGGTTCCGCCGCCGCGGGCTATGATGCCGGCTGCCAACTCCCACCGAGGAACCCCCTATGGCAGAGCCGACGACCGCTGAAATTACCGTCGTGACGACAAACGACGTGCCGGGTGCCACGGTCATCCGCATTCTCGGCCCCTGTTATGGCACCGCCGTCCGCTCGCGCAACTTGATCGGCAACGTGCTGGGCGGCCTGCGCGCGATTTTCGGCGGCTCGCAAGAGGGTTATGCCCAGATGATTTCGCAAACGCGCGACGAGGCATTGCAGGCGCTCCGTGCTCATGCGGCCGCGCTCGGCGCCAATGCCGTGCTCGCCATGCGCTTTGATTCCGGCGAGTTCGATGCCGGCCAGGGCCAGGCGATGAACGAGGTCACGGCCTATGGCACCGCGGTCTGGATCGAAGGCTTGAGCGCCGCCGCGGCAAGCGGCGCAGGCGCGGCGGCGCAGGGCCCGCAAAGCCCCTGGGGCAACCGGGGGTAACGCGCCCTGGCAAGGGCGCACCCCGTAAAGCGGCGGGTTCCCACCTTGTGCCTCGGCTATTTGACGAGGCCTTCGGCCTTCATCGCCTCCTGCACCTTGGGACGCTCGCCCACGCGCTGCATATAGGCGGCGAGATGGGGCCAGCGACCGAGATCGATCTCCTTGTATTTCGACCAACCGGCGACGGTGAAGCAATAGGCGTCCGCGACCGTGAAGCCATCGCCCATCAGATAGTCATGGCCGTTCAGCCGCTCGTTCAGGAAGCCAAACCGGCTGGCGAGGTTTTCCTTGGTAATGGGGATATAGGCTTCGGGCGTGTTCGGGCGAAAGAGCGGCGTGAACGACTTATGCAGTTCGGAGGTGATGAAGTTAAGCCATTCCTGCAGGCGGTAGCGCGCGAGCGTGCCGTTTTGCGGCGCGAGGCCGCTCGCCGGCTTCTGGTCGGCGAGATACTGCACGATCGCCGGGCCTTCGGTCAGCCGCTCGCCGCTGTCGAGTTCGAGCACCGGCACCTGCCCTTTGGGATTGATGCTGAAATAATCGGCACCGTTCGCCTTCAGCTTCTTCGCCGCCAGATCGACGCGCTCGAGATCGAACTGATGTCCCGCCTCGCGCAGCACGATGTGCGGCGAAAGCGAACAGGCGCCGGGCGAAAAATAAAGCTTCATCGTCATCCTCCTAACGGTTTGCGGTTCAAGCAGCGACAAGGGTTACAAATGCTGCACCATAATCCTACTTCGCCCGCGCGGCGAGAAGAGAGCTGACATCGGCCAGCGAGCGGCGCTTCGCGTCCTGGAGATGCCGCAAGAGATTAGGCCGTGCGACAAGCGAGTCGCGGATTTGGCGCAGGCGGCGGTGCTGTTGGACGGCGCGATAACGAGGAAAAAGGCCAAGGAATGACTATACATCGAAATGTCGCCCGACACGAGACGACCGACAACCTGTGATGCCAGGGAACCATGAAGAAGTCTTTGCAATGCCTCTCTCGGCGGCATCAAGGCGACGGTGTCGAAGTTGATCTCCTTCAGGCTACCGGACCGCCTCAGCGCCCTTGCGAATTGTCCGCTTAATCCCACGAGGTGACCAATCAGGGATACGATCGCCAGCAGCTTGCGCCCATGGCGTTCAAGTCCCAGCAAGCTAAGGGCTGCGAGCGGATCATTGCCCTGCCCGACCGCGACTACTTCAGCGGCGACCAGGTCCTCTCATGCGAAGGCTCGGGC
>JBJKQL010000156.1:0-68074 GCA_046705265.1 Ferrovibrionaceae bacterium | reverse complement strand
ATCTCCGCCACAACCATGCCCGCCGTGACCGGATCCCCCTCCTTCACCGCCCAGCGCGCCAACTTCCCTTCCGTCATCGTCGGCGACAGCGCCGGCATCAATATCTCTATCGGCATCTGCGTCCCCGGCTCAAATATCCTGCAGCACGTCGGTCCAAAGTTCAGCGGCATCCGGTTCGGGACTTTCTTGCGAAAACTCAGCAGCCGCCATCACGATCTCACGGATTTCGTTATCGATCTTCTTGAGCCGGGTTTCGTCGGCAAACTTACCCTGCAACAGGCGGTTTCGGATTTGATCAATCGGATCGTGCTCGGTACGGACCTTGTTGACTTCCTCACGGCTGCGATATTTCGCCGGATCAGACATGGAATGGCCGCGGTAGCGATAAGTCTCCATCTCGAGGATCATCGGGCCGTTGCCGTTCCTGCACCACGCGACCGCTTCATCCGCCGCGGCACGCACGGTAAGCACATCCATTCCATCGACATGACGTCCGGGGATGCCAAAGCTCTCGCCGCGACGATAGAGATCGACCCTTGCCGAGGCCCGTTTAATCGAGGTGCCCATGGCGTACTGATTGTTTTCGATCACATAGATGACCGGAAGTTTCCAGAGTTCCGCCATATTAAAGCTTTCGTAGACTTGACCTTGGTTTGCTGCGCCGTCGCCAAAATAGCAAACCGTGACGCCGTTCCGGCTTTGATAGCGTTGCGCGAACGCAAGCCCCGTACCCAAGGGTGCCGGCGCGCCGACGATGCCGTGGCCACCAAAGAATCTTTCGGCTCGGCTGAACATGTGCATCGAGCCGCCTTTACCCTTCGAATAACCATCACGCCGGCCTGTCAGTTCGGCCATAACCCGCCTGGGCTCCATACCGATTGCCAGCATATGGCCGTGGTCTCTGTAGCCCGTAATCACCTGGTCCTCAGGCCCAAGCGCAGCCTGCACGCCGACAACCACCGCCTCCTGCCCGATGTAGAGGTGACAGAAACCGCCGATTAAGCCCATGCCATACATTTGGCCAACGCGCTCTTCGAAACGCCGGATCAGCAGCATGTTGCGGTAATACCGGAGAAGTTGATCGCCGTTCGCAGCAGCCGCCTTCGTGGCGGACGCTTTAGCAGTTGCCTCGGACTTCGGCGCCTTGCCCGATGGCTTCGCCTTTGGCGTAGACTTCGCCATCTCGCTCTCCCGTCTCGCTCTTGAGCGCAGGATGGAGCAAAAAGCCCCTCAATTACAAGCGCCACAATGGGTTAAATTCGTGATCGACAATCCCGTCGGTTCGAGCCGCGGCTCATGCACCGCTCATATGCAAGGATCACCGCCAGCGACGCCGATCAATTGGATTTTTCGGGTGGCTGGCCGCCATTAGCGCCAGGGTGGAAGAAGATCACTAGATCATCTGGCCGGGCCAAATTCAATTCGCCGCCCGCCATCTCGCTCAACATGTCCGGATCGACGTGATCGGGTTGCAACAAGGCAACTCGCGCCGCCAGCCGCTCACGCGTCGCGGCGGTGGACTTGGCGACGGTCTGTGCGATTTCGACCTGCTGACGAAGGCGGGCATAGGCATAAAGCCCTTGGCCACCATAAATGAGATAATAGCCGAAATAGACGATCGCCGAAATGCAAACCGCCGGCAAGGCGGCAGCTTTGGCGCGGCGTCGGATTTCGTCTATCAGCCCCATGATCGAATCGAATCAAAGACCGATGATCAGGTCAACAGAAAACACAGGAGGCACGAAATTTTCACCGATCAGAAGAGTCCGGTCCGGTTCGTTCAGGTTCGAGCGGAAGTCCGGAATGCCACCTGTCCGGCGTAACGCGCCGCGCTTCCTAGCGCCTCCTCGATGCGAAGAAGCTGATTATATTTCGCGAGCCGGTCGGTGCGGGCCAGAGAGCCTGTCTTGATCTGACCACAGCCGGTAGCAACGGCCAGATCGGCGATCGTCGTATCCTCGGTTTCACCAGAGCGGTGCGAAATGACCGCACGATAGGCGTTACGCGTCGCCAGATCGACCGCTTCCAAGGTTTCCGTGAGCGTCCCGATCTGGTTGAGCTTAACTAGGATGGCGTTACCAACGCCACGGTCGATGCCTTGACTAAGTCGTCTTGGATTGGTGACAAAAAGATCGTCGCCGACGAGTTGAATACACCGACCGAGTGCCGAAGTCAAAGCCGCCCAACCCGACCAATCGTCCTCGGCGATGCCGTCTTCAATCGAGATGATCGGATATTCATCGACAAGCTTGCCGTAATAGGCAACAAGTTCGATTGCATTCAGGCTTTGGCTCTCGATCCGATAGAGACCGTCGCGATAGAACTCGCTGGCAGCAGCATCAAGGGCGAGCCAGACATCCTGGCCTGGTTTGTAGCCCGCGCCCTCGATCGCGCGAAGGATAAAATCAAGCGCAGCACGGGTCGAGGAAAGGGCGGGCGCAAACCCGCCTTCGTCGCCCACATTGGTGTTGTGGCCGGCTTTTTTGAGCTCGCGCTTCAAGCTCTGGAAGATCTCGGCACCGGCACGAAGCGCTTCGTGGAAGTGCGTGAAGCCCGCCGGCACGATCATGAATTCCTGGACATCGATCGGATTGTCGGCATGCGCGCCACCGTTCAGAACGTTCATCATCGGCACCGGCAGAACCTGCGCCCCGGCGCCGCCGATATAACGCCAAAGTGGCAATCCCGATTCCGTAGCCGCCGCCTTGGCGACCGCCAAGCTGACGCCGAGAATTGCGTTGGCACCAAGTCGTCCCTTGTTGTCGGTCCCATCAAGTTCAATCATCGTCCGGTCGATCGCCACCTGTTCGCTCGCCTCGCGACCCGAAAGAGCATCGAACAGCTCCCCCTGCACCGATGCGACCGCCTGCAAAACACCCTTGCCGCCGTAACGCGCCGCATCTCCGTCGCGAAGCTCCACCGCTTCATGACGGCCCGTAGAAGCGCCGGACGGGATCGCAGCCCGTCCGAGTGCGCCGGACTCGACCGCGACCTCGACCTCGATCGTGGGGTTGCCGCGACTATCGAGAATCTCCCGCGCCTTGATATCGGCAATCGCACTCATGACAACCCTCCTTGAATGGCGTGACGGCGAAGGGATAGCGTGTTCGTTTGCCGGAAACAACCTTCAGGTACCGCTGGCTTTCTTCCGCCGGGCGACGCGGCTTTCCCGATAAGCAATATAAAGCCCGCTCGCAATGATCACGGCGGCTCCAGCCCAGGTCCAGAGGTCAGGAAAAGTGCCAAAGAGAAAAAACCCAAGCACTGTCGCGCCAATCAGTTGCCCATAGTTGAACGGCGCCAGTACCGAAACTGGCCCATGCTCCACCGATTTGACAATGAAGTAATGGGCGAAACCACCGGAAAGACCGAGGCTCAAAAAGACCATCGTATCGAAGACATCCGCCGGCATGCGCCATTGGAATGGCGCGACGATCGAGCTCAACACGACGCCAACAAGAGCAACGTAAGTAATTGAAATATCTGCAGGATCAAGCCTGGCCATGCGTCGAGACAAGACCTGATAGAGCGCATAACAAAGGGCGTTCAAAAGAAGAAACGAGGCGCCATAGGTGCCAAGATCCCCACCTGGCCGGATGATGAGGAGCGTGCCGAGGAAGCCGGCGATCACCGCAGCCCAACGCCGTGGGCCAACGCGCTCCCCGAGCATCGGAACGGAAAGCGCCGTCGCGATCATCGGCGCGACAAAGGTCACCGCCGCCGCTGTCGCGAGCGGCACTTTTACCAGCGCGATGAAATAGAATACGGTCGAGGCAAACAAAAGAAGTGAGCGTAGGATTTGCATCCCAAGTTGGCGAGTCGCGAATAGCCTCAAACGCCGTTTCGGTGCAAAGACCATGATCATATAGACGAGATGCCCGAGGTAACGCGCCCACACCACCTCCGAAATCGGATAACGACTGCCGAGATATTTAGCCGCCGCATTTAGGAACGGGAAGATCGAGACGGCAAGGCACATATAAAGAATGCCGCGTCCGACAGAGCCTCCTTCCTGCCGCGAATCCGCGTCACGTTGGGTCGCACTGGCAATCACGGCCTTATCGCTTTCACCGGTTCGCATCGGAACAGACAATGACAGGAATTGCGGCGGCTGCCACCCGGTCGCCACCGGTCAGACCGACGACGGCAAGGCTGCGACCAACCTTGGCTCAGCCGTCTTTTCGCCCTGACGTCGATTTCGCTAAGTGATCGAATTCGACAAGTTGTTCGAGAAGTGCGGGCATGGCCGCGAGCGCAACCATGTTCGGTCCGTCAGAAGGAGCGTTGTCAGGATCCTGATGGGTTTCGAGGAATATTGCCGCCACGCCGATCGCAGCTGCGGCCCGCGCCAAAACCGGAACGAACCGTCGCTCGCCGCCCGAGGTGCCGCCGAGACCCCCCGGTTGCTGCACCGAATGGGTAGCATCGAATACCACCGGACACCCGGTTTCGGCGAGGATCGGCAAGCTTCGCATGTCGCTCACCAGCATGTTGTAGCCAAAGGAGACGCCTCGCTCGCATACCATAACATCGCGGTTACCGGCGGCATCCAGCTTATCGACAACGTTTTTCATGTCCCAAGGAGCGAGGAATTGACCCTTTTTTACGTTGACCGGCTTACCGGTCTTGGCTGCGGCAACGAGAAGGTCGGTTTGACGGCAAAGAAACGCCGGAATCTGCAGAACGTCCACGACCTCTGCCACTTCGGCGCATTGCTCGGGCAAATGGACGTCGGTCAGAACCGGTAGGCCTGTCTCGCGCTTTACCGCGGCGAACACCAGCAGCGCTGCATCGAGCCCAATGCCGCGGTTCGATCGGATGCTGGTACGGTTCGCCTTGTCAAAAGAAGTCTTATAGATCAGGTTGAGCCCGATCTTGGCCGCGATCTCCTTCAGGCTGCCAGCCATATCTAATGCATGGCCGAGACTTTCCATCGCACAAGGTCCGGCGATAATGGTCAGTGGCCGGTCATTGCCGATCGTGAAACCGCCGACGCGGATTTGGCGGATCTCATCCATCTCAAACCAACCGTGACTGATGCAAGGCCGCCTTGATGAACGCGGCAAACAGGGGATGCGGATCGAAGGGTTTGGATTTGAGCTCCGGATGGAATTGCACGCCGATGAACCAGGGATGATGGGGAAGCTCGATAATTTCAGCCAGGAATCCGTCCGGTGAACGGCCAGAAAAGATCAGGCCGCTCTTTTCCAGCTCTGCGACATAGGAGGGATTGACCTCATAGCGATGACGGTGACGCTCGGAAATCATGTTGGTGCCATAAATGCCGGCGACCCTACTATTATCGAGAAGCTTGGCCGGATAGGCACCGAGCCGCATGGTACCGCCAAGATCATCATCCTCTCCACGCACCTCTGTGACGTTGCCGCGACGCCATTCCGTCATGAGGCCGATCACGGGGTGCGGAGTTGGACCAAACTCGCTAGTTGAAGCGTCCGCGATGCCAGCAAGGTTCCGGGCGGCCTCGATCACTGCCATTTGCATGCCGAAGCAGATACCAAAATACGGGACGAGTCGCTCTCGGGCGAATGTCACGGCCTTGATCTTGCCCTCGGCACCGCGAGCGCCAAAACCACCCGGCACCAGGATGCCGTTGACCCCGGAGAGCGAAATCGTCGCTCGCTCGTCGCTTTCGAACACTTCTGAATCAATCCATTCAAGATTGACTCGAATGTTATTGGCGATGCCGCCATGAGCCAATGCTTCGGCGAGCGATTTATACGCGTCGCGAAGGCCCGTATACTTGCCGACGATGGCGATCTTCACCTCGCCTTCCGGCCCCTTGACCCGCCGCACAATGCGCTCCCAACTCGCGAGATTGGGGGGGGCGGCGTCGGCATTGCCGAAAACCTTCATTACCTGATCGTCGAGCCCACCCTCGTGATAGCGGAGAGGCACCTCGTAGATGGTCTCTACATCGACCGCCGCAACGACCGCCTCGGGACGGACGTTACAGAACAGAGCAAGCTTGCGCCGTTCGCCATCGCCGATCGGACGCTCTGAACGGCAAAGCAGAATATCGGGCTGGATACCGATCGAACGCAGTTCTTTGACGGAATGTTGCGTCGGTTTGGTCTTGAGTTCACCCGCGGCAGAGATGAACGGCAACAGCGTAACGTGCATGTAAAGCGCATTGTTCCGTCCGAGATCGAGGCCGAGCTGGCGGATCGCCTCAAAGAATGGCAGGCCCTCGATATCGCCAACGGTGCCGCCCACCTCAACCAAAACGAAATCGCAGTCGTCGGTATCGGCAAGAACAAATTCCTTAATAGCGTCAGTGATATGGGGGATAACCTGCACTGTAGCCCCCAGATAATCACCATGCCGTTCGCGCGCAATCACGGTCTGATAGATGCGCCCGGTGGTGATGTTGTCGCTGCGCCGCCCGGGAACACCGGTAAAGCGCTCGTAATGGCCGAGATCAAGGTCGGTTTCGGCGCCATCATCGGTAACGAAGACCTCTCCATGCTGGTAGGGGCTCATAGTCCCCGGGTCGACGTTGATATAGGGGTCGAGCTTGCGCAATCGCACGCGATAACCGCGCGCCTGTAGCAGTGCTCCAAGTGCCGCTGACGCCAACCCCTTACCGATCGATGAGACCACGCCGCCGGTGATAAATATGAACCGCGCCATGGGCCTACAAACTAACACACAAATGCTTACGAAAGGAAGCGCTACAATTGGGCGCTACGCGGCGAAGGTCTCTACTTCGCCAAAGGCACGCTAGGACCCGAAGGAGCGGCCGGCTTGGCCGGTACCACCGGAGCGGGGGCGGAAGATTGTGGGGTCGATCGGCGCGGGGCCTGCGGTTGCCGGGTCACGCCGCTCTTAACAGGCGCCGTCGGTGCGTTATTCACGGGCTTGAGATTAAGGATCGAGGTTGGCCGCCCGTGATGGCCAGCCAGTATGGCGAGTAGAATCGAAGTGACAAAAAAGACAGTGGCCAGGATTGCCGTCGCCCGGGTCAGGACGTTACCCGAACTACGGCCGCTCATTAGTCCGGCGCTGGCAGCACCGATCGCGTCACCGGTTGATTTTTGCATCAAGATGACGGTGACGAGGGTCGCCGCGATAAGAACATGAATCGTCAGAAGGACGGTAATCATCGAGTCGCCAGAGACCCTTAATCCAAAGCTGAAATTTTCACGCCCGCTTCTACACGAAAGCAGCGCTGCCCGCCATGCATAAATTCAGTCAATAATTTCAGCCTGCGGCAATGACAATTGGCCAAAAATCCGCCGCTTTCAGGCTAGCGCCGCCGACCAGGGCACCATCGACTTCGCGAAGACCGAGAAGTACCGAGGCGTTGTCGGGCTTTACTGAGCCACCATAGAGGATCCGGGCCTTTTCCACGCGCCCCCAACGCGTCGCCAAGGTTTCCCGAATGGCGGCATGAATTTCGACGATATCCGGTCCGGTCGGGGTCTTGCCGCTTCCAATCGCCCATACCGGCTCATATGCGATGACCGTATTGATGGCCGAGGCGGATTCCGGCAGCGAGCCCAGCAGTTGTCGTCTCACCGTCGCCAGCGCCCGGCCATCCGCGCGTTCGGCCGCCGTTTCGCCAATGCACAGTATGGCAACCAAGCCCGCCCGATGGGCCGCCGCGACCTTGTTGCGGACGATGGCGTTTCCTTCACCATGTTCGGCGCGGCGCTCGGAATGGCCAACAATGACATACCGCGCTCCCGCGTCACGCAGCATTTCGGCGCTGAGATCGCCGGTATGGGCTCCAGCCGTCTCGCCGTGGCAATCCTGCCCGCCAAGCGCGATACGCCGCCCGGCCCGGACTTCGCCCAGCAGCTCAGCAAAAGGCCTGAGCAGCGTTGCCGGCGGACAGATCACGATATCCGCGTCCTGCCGCCCTGCAGTCATAGCCTTTCGCGCCAACTTGCCGAGCTCCGCCCGGCCTAGTCCAAAAAGCCCATTCATTTTCCAGTTGCCGGCAATTAGCCGGCGGCGATGTTCTGCCATCAGGCCTCCCTCTATGAACCAGGAACGATTTAACAAACCGCAGCGCTAAACAGAAGCAGCGTGACCAGCAAGTCGCTTGCCGATTGGGTGCTCACCGGGCCGCCAAACCGGTTGCGGGCGATGGGGGCTACCCCTATCATCCCCTGCGCCACTCGGAATAGCGCTACCGGGCGCTGAAACGGATCGGAAGGTCATGCTCTCATCCCTGCGCAAGAGCGCGAGCTCATGGGTTGTTCGCGTCTTGTTGTTTCTTTTAGTCATAAGCTTTGGAGTCTGGGGCATCGGCGATTTCCTCACCGGCCATGTTGACACGTCCGTGGCCACGGTGGGCGGCGAAAAAATCACGGCAGCAGCTTTCCAGGCCGAATATCGGCGTATCATCGCCAATGTCTCGGAACGTCTTGGCACGACCGTCGATCCGGCCAAGGCACGCCGCATGGGCCTGCCCAATTTGGCGCTGGCGCAGATCGTGAATCGCGCTTTGCTCGACCAGGAAGCGGCACGACTTAACGTTGTCGTGAACAACCGGGTCGTTGCCGATACGATCCGCGCGGACAAGAATTTCGCCAATGCTTCTGGCCAGTTCGACAAGGCACTGTTTGACCGCATTCTCGCGACCCAGGGTTGGAGTGAATCTTATTACGTTCACCTCCTACGTGGCGAGCTGGCGCGTAAACAGCTGATCAACGCGGTGGTGGCTGGGGTGCGCACCGCGCCGTCGCCCCTGGTCGATGTCCTTTTCCGCTTCGAGGCAGAACAGCGGACCGCCAAACTCCTGCTCTTGCCGCCGCCGCCTCTTTCGTCAATCGCCGACCCCAGTGCAAAGACGCTCGACGCCTACTACCACGCTCATGCGGCCCGCTATACGGCGCCGGAATACCGCACCATCAGCTTCATCACTCTTGATCCCGCCGCGGTGGCAGACAAAATCAGCATCACCCAAGC
This sequence comes from Ferrovibrionaceae bacterium, assembly GCA_046705265.1. Lineage (GTDB taxonomy): Bacteria > Pseudomonadota > Alphaproteobacteria > Ferrovibrionales > Ferrovibrionaceae > JAJYTL01. Next base: position 59,137 of record JBJKQL010000156.1, on the reverse strand, counting down.
CGATCTCGAAAAGGAGTACCACGCACATAAATCGACCTACGTCACGCCGGAGAAGCGCACGGTTTCGCAGATGCTATTCCCGACCAAGGCGGCCGCCGAAAAGGCCTTCCGCGAACTCTCTTCCGGTGAGCCGTTCGATACCGTGGCTGCGAAAGAGCTGCACCAGAAGCCGCAGGAGCTTGTTCTCGGTTCTGTAACCAAGAGCGAGTTACCGCAGGACCTGCAAGAGCCGGTGTTTGCCTTGGCCAAAGGCGGTTTCACGCAGCCAGTCAAAGACGCTTTCGGGTGGCATGTCCTGACGGTGACGGCGATCACCCCTGGTCGCACCGAACCGCTTGCGACCGTAAAAAATCAATTACGCCGGGACATCGTTGCGAATCGTGCCGGCAACATTCTCTATGATCTCTCCAACAAGCTGCAGGATGCCTTCGCCGGCGGTGCCACTGTCGAAGAAGCGGCGAAGAAGTTAGGGCTGAAGGCAGTACGCGTGTCGGCGATTGACCGCAACGGTGATGCCCCCGACGGCAAGGCAGTGGCCGATCTGCCGGCGATGAAGGACTTCCTCAAAACCGTCTTCGACGCGCCGATCGGCGGCCAGCCGCAAATTCTTGACACAGGCAGCAGCGGCTATGTCGCGCTCTCGGTGCAAGGTGCGATCCCACCCAAGCTAAAGCCGCTCATCAGCATTCGAAGCCAAGTCGTCGCCGACTGGAAGAAAGATACTCAGGCAAAGGAGGCGGAGACCAACGCAAAGAAGATCGCAACCGCCGTTGACAAAGGCGCTAAACTTGACGATCTGGCTCGGCTTGGCGGCGGCAAAGTCGAAGAGATCGGGCCGATTGCCCGCAACGGAAAGGGCAAAGGTGCCGACCAAGTCTCGCCACAGCTTGTCGGCGCGATTTTTGCTGCCAAGCCGGAGACGGCCATTACCGGCCACGGTGTCAAGCCCGGTCAGACAGTCGTTGCCAAAGTGACTCAAGTAATAACGCCAAACCCCGACATGGCACCTGATCAGACTGCTAAGTTGGCCAGAAGCATTGCCTCCGAAATGGAAAGCGATCTCGTGAGTCAGTATCGCGCGGGGCTCGGCAAGGACTTCGGCATTTCCGTAAATCAGGCCAACCTTCAGACGGCGCTCTGATCATGGCCACTTTTCCCGAGTTTTCGTCCTTCGAAGCGAATTATACCGCGGGCAAAGCTCAGGTGGTCTGGACGGCGCTGGTTTCGGACCTCGAGACACCGGTCTCTGCCATGTATAAGTTGGCGGACGGGAGACCGAATAGTTTTCTGCTTGAATCGGTGACCGGCGGCGGCACGCGCGAGCGTTATTCGATCCTGGGCCTAAAGCCGGACGTGATCTGGCGCTGTTACGGCACCAAGGCCGAAGTCAACCGGCAAGCGCTGACCGATCCCAATGCCTTCACCGCATGTGCCGACAGTCCCCTGACTTCGCTCCGCGCGCTTCTCAGGGAAAGCCGTATCAATTTGCCCGACAACCTTCCTCCCATGGCCGCGGCGCTTGTCGGTTATCTCGGCTACGATATGGTACGGCTCATCGAACGCATCCCAGATACCACGCCAGACACGCTCGGGATACCCGACGGCCTTCTCATCCGTCCAACTGTGATGGCCATCTTCGATACCGTACTCGACGTGGTAACGGTGGTGACACCTGTCTGGCCCGGCACTGACAGGACCGCCCATGCCGCCTATGCGCAGGCCGAGAAGCGCTTGGCGCAAGTCATCGCCGATCTCGATCAGCCGCACACCTTCAATCGCGAGCAGAGCGAACCCGGCTTGTCTCTTCCCGAACCAGAATCGAATACGAGCCGCGCTGAATATCACGAGATCGTCCACCGCGCGAAGGAATATATCGCGGCCGGCGATATCTATCAGGTGGTTCCCTCGCAGCGATTCTCTCTGCCTTTCTCGCTGCCACCCTTCACCTTTTATCGTGCACTGCGGCGCACCAATCCTTCACCCTTTCTGTTCTTCTTCGACTTCGGCACCTTCGCCGTGGTTGGATCAAGCCCTGAAATTCTCGTACGTCTTCGCGACTCCAATGTGGTCATCCGGCCGATCGCGGGCACGCGCCGACGGGGCACCACTCTCGCCGAGGACAAGGCTCTCGCCGCGGAACTCCTCGCCGATCCCAAGGAGCGGGCGGAGCATCTCATGTTGCTCGACCTCGGGCGCAACGACGTCGGTCGTGTGGCGACGATCGGCACCGTTCAGGTCACGGAGCAGATGACGATCGAGCGTTACAGTCACGTGATGCATATCGTCTCGAACGTTGAAGGCTTGATCGACGACCAATACGACGCCCTCGACGCCTTCTTCGCTGGCTTCCCGGCGGGCACCGTTTCGGGCGCACCGAAGGTACGGGCAATGGAGATCATCGACGAGCTGGAGAAAACTCGCCGCGGTCTGTTCTACGGTGGCGTTGGCTATTTTTCGGCCAATGGCGCCATGGACAGCTGCATCGCGCTCCGCACCGGCGTCATAAAAGATCAGACGCTTTATATTCAGGCCGGCGGCGGCGTAGTCGCCGATAGCGACCCCGAGTCCGAATATCAGGAAACCATCAGCAAGGCTCGCGCCCTGGTCCGCGCCGCTGAGGAGGCTGTCCGCTTCGCGTCAACTCCCGGGCGCAACGCCTGAGTTGATCCCAAGAAGAACGCCTCATTCCGTGCCCATTTTCGCCACGTCTTGCGCAGCGGTCTTCGGCGGCATCGGCAGCAGCGCCGTCAGCGGCACGAGAACCACGCCGGCCTTCGCTACTGTTGGCAGCCAGGCCTTGAGTGCCGCGAGCGTGCCGGGCCGTGGATGCCCGATCGCGATGACACTCCCATGGAGGTGCGCGTAGCGCACAGTCTTAGCCAGTTGCGCCAGCACTTTTTCCTTGGTCGGAACATCATCAAGAAACATGTCGCGCCTAAGCGCCGGCACATGAAAGGCCTTCGCCATACGATAACCGACGCTGCTCGCGATCGTCTCCGAGTCCATATACATCAGGCGCCGCGCCTTGACCTCGCGCATCACCACGCGCATCGCCGCGGCATCGCTCGTGAAGCGGCTGCCCATATGATTATTGATCCCAACGTAGCCGCTGAACCGGTCGAGATCCCAGCCCAACCGATGCAGAATTTGTGCTGGCGTTTGGTCGACCTTCAGCGCCATCGGCCCAGGATCGATACGCGGATCATCGGGTTGCATCGGCACATGGACTAGGATTTCGTGGCCGAGCCGACGCGCTTCGTCAACCTGGGTGCGAATATCCGGCCCGTAGGGCAGAAAGGCGAAGGTCACGGCCGGTGGCAAGAGCTTCATCGCGATCGCCGTCTCGTGAAGATCGACGCCCATGTCGTCGATATCAATCGCGACCATCGGTTTACCATCGGTCGGCGGAACCGCAACCGCATAGCGGCGCCAGGGCGGTACTCCACTCGGCGTTGACTGTTGCACTGTGCCGTTCGGGGTCGTCATATTGCCGATAGTTGCGGCTGGGGGCGTCTGATTATCTGTCGGCTGAGGCACCAAATCATGTTGTGTCGGTAATGTGGATAATGGCGTCGACCGAAACGTCGGCAAGACGGCGGCTTTTTGCGCCGGCCACTCGATCGCAACCGCCATCTCTCGTGAACGCTTCGGCAATTGTTTGCCGTGATCGCCCGCATGCGGCAGGGTCAAACCGATTCCGACGCCGAACGCAAATCCCAGCGCGACGCCGATTGCCGCGCCGGTCGGCGTTCCAAGCCGAACACGGACTGCCTCAAGCCCGCGCCTCGAGGCGCAAGCTCGCACCTTCTTGACGATCGTATTCAACCAGACACGAATATCGTTGCTCGCCGCCGTCAACGGTTTGGCCCCAAAAGAAATTCGACCTGCTACAACGCCGCGTCAGACTTTTGAATCACAATGTCTCGGCCATGCCGTTGTTCAGAACGACCCGATCACGCTCCACCACGCGACAACGGAAGGCGAATTGATTATTTCCTTCTCGCCAAATCTCGGTGCGCAGGGTCTCGCCTGGAAATACCGGCGCAGTGAAGCGGCAGTCCATGCGCCGAAGACGCGTCGGGTTGTAATCACAGAGAAGATTCAATAATGCGTGTCCAGCAATGCCATAGGTGCAAAGGCCGTGCAGAATCGGCCGCGGAAAACCAGCGGCTGCTGCGACCTTGGGATCAGCGTGAAGCGGATTGTAATCGCCACTCAGGCGATAAATCAGGGCCGCCTGCGGCAAGGTCGGGAGATCGAGGCTAAGATCGGGAGCGCGCTCCGGAGTGGGGTGCGGCGCGGGCTGCGGGCCGGTCGGTCCGCCAAAGCCGCCATCGCCGCGCAGCACCGCGCAGCCGCTCACCGTGCAAAGAAGATCCCCCGTCGCCTTGTCATGCACATCACGGCTGGAATAGAGAATGGCGCCCTTGTCTTTTCCTTTGTCCAGGATTTCGGTGATCCGGGTCCGGCCTACGACCGCCCCCGCCGGCGGCAAGGGGCGGTGGATGACGAGCCCTTGCTCGCCGTGCAGCACACGTCGCCAATCGATTCCCGTCTCTGGGTTCCTGGCCCAAAAGCCCGGATAAGCGAGAACGACGGCCAAGGTAGGCACCGCCTTCAGTTTTTCCTCATAGACAAATGCGAGCTGGCCTTCGTCGAGCGGGTTCGCCCCGAAACCGAGGCCGAGAGCGTAAAGGATCGTATCGCGTTCCGTATAATGGTGTTCAAGCGCGGGGAACTGCCACGCCTTTAACTTCTCATAATTAATTGTCATGGCGCGTTAGATGGGGTCCCAGTTGAAGACATCGGCCGAACGATCAAGCTTGTAGAACGAAGCCCGGAAGGCTGGCAGCATCTGCTCGGCGACGGTCTGCGGTGTCCAGCCCTGGTCATGATGGATAGTCCGCATGGGCCGCGGTTGGCTCATCAGCATGATCTCGTTCTTGCGCACGGCAAAGATCTGGCCACTCACATCCCGGCTGAGATCGCTTGCTAGAAATACCGCCACCGGAGCAATCTTCTCGGGCGTCATGGTTTTTATCCGTTCGACCCGTGCCTTCTCCTCGGCGGTTTCCGTCGGGATCGTTCCAATCATGCGGCTCCAGGCAAAAGGAGAGATGCAGTTGGAGCGCACGTTAAGCCGCGCCATGTCGAGCGCGATAGATTTGGAAAGCCCGACGATCCCCATTTTGGCTGCAGCGTAGTTGGCCTGCCCAAAATTACCGACAAGCCCCGAGGTCGAGGTGAAATGCACATACGACCCGCCCTGCTGTTCGCGGAAATAGGGTGCAGCGGCCTTCGAGACGTTGAAACTCCCCATCAGATGCACACGGATCACCATCTCCCAGTCCACATGGCTCATACGATGAAAGATGCGGTCACGTAGAATACCGGCGTTGTTGACCACGCAGTCAATCCGGCCAAAAGTGTCGATTGCTGTCTTGACGATCCGCTCCGCGCCGACCGCCTCCGCGACGCTATCGAAATTGGCGACCGCTTGACCGCCCCTTTCCTTGATCTCATTCACCACCTCGACCGCCGGATGCTGATCGGCCGCCGCCTCGCCGTCGACGCTTCCACCATAATCGTTCACCACCACCTTGGCGCCTTCCGCCGCGGCAAGAAGCGCAATGCCCCGGCCAATACCCCGCCCAGCCCCAGTGACGATGATCACCTTATTGTCGACGCACCCGCCCGCCATGTCGTTCCTCCGGCTTCCCATACTGTGCCGCCGGCCGCTGCCTGGGCCGGACTCGCTTTTGACGATAAAGGCATGCCTGCGCGCTGGCAATTGGGCGCTACGGCGACGGTGCCTTCCTAGGGCGAGGCAACCGGACCGTAGCTGCTGCGGAGTGGACGCAGCGGGTCCTCGCGCGGCAAACCCAAGCCCCCGGTGCCAAGGGAGCGCTGCATGATGACGACATCGAGCCAACGGCCGAACTTAAATCCAACCGCGCGCTGCACGCCGATATGCTCAAAGCCGAGGTTGGCATGAAGCAGTATCGAGCGTTCGTTCGCGCTATCGCCGATAAGGGCGAGCATTTGCCGGTATCCGAGCCGGACGCAGCCTGCGACCACGCGACCGAGCAGAGCCCTGCCGATACCGCAGCCCAAACAATCGGGATCCACATAGACCGAGTCCTCGACCGTGAAGCGATAAGCCGAGCGTTGTCGATAGAGGCCGGCATAAGCGTAACCGACGACCCGGCCGTTCATTTCCGCCACGAGAAATGGCAGGCCGGCCGCACGGACGGTCTCAAACCGTGCCTTGATCTCAAACCAATCCGGCGCCTTTTCTTCGAAGCTGCCGGTTCCATTCTCGACGTGGTGGCCATAAATCCGAGTTACTGCGTCGAGATCCTGCTCCTCCGCCGAACGAACCCTGGCTTCCAAGTAGGGTAAGATGGTCATGGCTCAAGCTCCTGGACGGTAAGCTCCCCGTTTGTCCCCAACGCGGTTTACTGATAAAAGAAATGCACCACACCATGCCGCAAACGAAGCAAATTTCGTGCCTACACAAGGATCGCCCAGATGCTGGCCCTGATCGATAATTATGACAGCTTCACCTATAACTTGGTGCATTATCTAGGCGAACTTGGCGCCGCAGTCCGGGTTTGGCGCAACGACTCGATCACTCCCGAGCAAGTCTTGTCGGCTGACGTCGAGGGTATCGTGCTTTCACCCGGCCCATGCGATCCCGACCGCGCCGGCATCTGTCTCGATCTGATTCACAAGGCCGCGGACCGCCTGCCGATTCTCGGTGTCTGCCTTGGCCATCAAGCGATTGGCCAAGCGTTTGGCGGGCGAGTCGTAAGGGCGCCGCATCCCGTGCATGGTAAGACCGCCCGCATCCGTCACAGCAGCGAAGGGATCTTCGCCGGGTTACCGCAGGATTTTCAGGCGACGCGGTATCACTCCCTGATCGTTGAGCGCGCTAACCTGCCGGCCGAACTAAGGATCGACGCCGAATCTGAGGAAGGGCTGATCATGGGGCTCAGCCACCGCAAGCTGCCAATCTTCGGTGTCCAATTCCACCCCGAAAGCATTGCTTCGGAACACGGCCATGCGCTGCTGAAGAATTTCCTGCAGGTCACGGCGCGGGTCCCGGCATGACCTCGCCCGGTGCCGAGTTCAAGCGGCTCATCGCCAAGGTAGCTACCGGTGAGTCGCTTGCGCTCGATGAGGCGAAATTCGCCTTCGATCTGATGATGGAGGGGCAGGCATCCGCAGCTCAGATGGGCGGCTTTCTCATGGCGCTCCGCGTGCGCGGCGAAACCGTCGAGGAGATCACCGGCGGAGCGATGGCCATGCGCCGCCGAGTCCTAGGCGTCAAGGCGCCGTCTGGCGCCATCGACACTTGCGGCACCGGTGGCGACAACGCCGGTACCTGGAACATTTCGACTGCGGCGGCCCTCGTTATTGCTGCATTAGGCGTGCCGGTGGCGAAACATGGCAACCGCGCGCAGTCTTCGAAAAGTGGCGCAGCCGACGTCCTTTCCGCACTAGGCGTAAACATCGACTGCGATCTCGAGGTGGTTGAACGCTCGCTCCGAGAGGCCAATTTCGGCTTTCTGATGGCGCCTCGTCATCACAGCGCCATGCGCGCCGTCGGTCCGGCCCGGGCGGAACTCGGCACGCGCACGATCTTCAATCTCCTCGGACCACTTTCCAATCCGGCCGGTGCGAAGCGGCAGCTTCTCGGCGTTTTCTCGCGTAAATGGGTGCAGCCCATGGCGCAGGTGCTGGCTAATCTTGGCGCCGAGCGGGTCTGGGTGGTGCACGGCTCGGACGGGCTTGACGAGATTACCACCACTGGCCCGACCCTCGTTGCCGAACTGGTGCACAAGCACATTCACACCTTTCAAGTGACGCCAGAAGAGGCCGGGATTACGCGCGGCCGGCCCGCCGACCTGAAAGGCGCCGATCCGGAGAGCAATGCCCGCGCCATCCGCGACCTCCTCAGCAACAAGCCGAGCCCACTTCGCGACGTCGTGTGCCTCAACGCCGCAGCAGGTCTAATCGTCGCCGGCAAGGCCGCCGACCTGAAGGAAGGGGTAAGGCTTGCGGTCCACGCGATCGAGAGTGGGGCGGCCCACGAGGTGCTCGCCCAGGTCATCGCGATCACCAACGGTCCAACCGGACACCGAGCGGCGGCGCGGGCCGACACCGCTGCGCCTCAGCCAGGAGCCTAATCGTGAGCGACGTGCTACGCCAGATTTGCGGCGACAAACTCCGCCATGTAGCCGAACGGAAGGCTGTTCTATCCTTCGCCGAGGTCGATGCTGCGGCCCGCGCAGCGCCGGCCCCACGCGGCTTCCGGCGCGCGCTTAAAGCTGCTTCGGCCCGCGGCTATGGCTTGATCGCCGAAATCAAGAAGGCCTCGCCCTCGAAAGGCCTGATTCGCGCCGATTTCGCTCCGGCGATCCTGGCACGAGCTTACGCGGCAGGCGGCGCGACTTGTCTTTCCGTCCTTACGGATCGGCCCTATTTCCAAGGTGAGGACGAATATTTGGTCGCTGCCCGAACGGCCGTCGATCTTCCTGTGTTGCGGAAAGACTTCATGCTCGACCCTTATCAGATCGCCGAATCGCGAGCGCTTGGAGCCGATTGCGTTCTCCTCATTCTGGCCGCCCTCTCGGACGAAACGGCTCGCGAGCTTGCCGTGGCGAGCGCCGAATACGCCATGGACGTGCTGGTCGAGGTTCACGACCGGGCTGAACTCGATCGCGCGGCCACCTTGAACAGTGTCCTCATCGGAATTAACAACCGCGATCTCAAAACCCTTAATGTCGATCTCAAGACCAGCGAGATGCTTGCCGCTCATGTGCCGGCTGCCGCTCTCGGGGTGGCCGAAAGCGGTCTCAACCGTCCTGCCGATCTCGCTCGCATGGCCAAGGTCGGCCTACGTTGCTTCCTAGTCGGTGAGTCTCTTATGCGCGAGTCTGACGTGGCAGCGGCGACGCGCCGGCTGCTGCAACCGATGGCAAGTCTGGCGGCGCGATGAACGGACGCCTCACCCATCTCGATGACAAAGGCAGGGCGGTGATGGTCGATGTCTCATCCAAAGCCGAAACGGCGCGAGAAGCGACTGCGGCCGGATGGGTGTTAATGCGGTCAAAGACTCTCGACCTGATTATCGATGGCACCGCGCCCAAAGGCGATGTCCTCGCCGCTGCGCGCCTCGCCGGCATTATGGCCGCGAAACGGACGCATAACTTGATTCCGCTCTGCCATCCGTTACCTCTCGCTGCGGTCACGGTCGATCTCCGTTGTGATGCCGAGCGTCAGGGCGTCGAGATCCGCGCCACCGTCAAGCTTACGAGCCGCACCGGCGCCGAGATGGAAGCGCTCACTGCGGTCAGCGTCGCCGCTCTCACCATCTACGACATGGTCAAGGCGGTGGACCGCGGGATGCGCCTGACTGATATCAAATTGATAAGAAAATCTGGCGGAAAATCAGGCGATTATAAGGATAAATCGTGATTTCAATTGAAGAGGCGCTTAAGGCCATTAGTGAGGCGCTCGAGGTCCTGCCATCGGAAACTGTGCCAATTTCCCATGCCTCAGGACGGATTCTCGCCGCCGACGTCCTCTCGCGCCGCAGCCAACCGCCGGTCGCCGTCTCCGCCATGGATGGCTGGGCGGTGCGGGCAGCCGACGTCGCGACGGCACCTGCCGAACTCACTGCGATCGGCGAATCGCCGGCTGGCGGAAATTTCGCCGGCGCCGTCGGCCCAGGCGAAGCGGTGCGCATCTTTACGGGCGCTCCGGTGCCGGATGGTGCCGACTGCATCGTTATACAAGAAAATGTCGAAACCGACGGTAAGCGCATCAAAGTCACGGTCCCCGGCCGCACCAACGCACATATCCGTACGGCCGGCCTAGACTTCCGCGCTGGTCAGGTCCGTCTGACGGCCGGACGCCGTCTCGGGCCCGGCGACATCGCCCTTGCCGCGGCGATGGACAACCCGTGGCTTTCGGTCCGGCGCAAGCCACGCGTCGCGCTGTTGTCCACTGGCGATGAGCTGGTCCGCCCCGGCGAGCCAATCGGCCCGAACCAGATTGTCTCCTCCAATGCACTAGCCCTCGCGGCCATGATCGAGGCGACGGGCGGCATCGCCGTCGACCTTGGCATCGCGCGCGACAATCGCGAATCGCTCGCGGGCCTGGTCGAGGCCGCGCGCGGCGTTGACATGCTGGTAACCCTGGGGGGAATTTCGGTCGGGGCCTATGATCTCGTACGCGATGTTCTCGGAAGCCGCGGTCTTCGGCTCGACTTTTGGCAAATCGCAATCCGGCCTGGCAAGCCGCTGATGTTCGGTGAATGCGATGGCATCCCGGTGCTCGGCATTCCTGGCAATCCCGTCTCATCATTGATATGCGGCTTGGTCTTTCTTCGGCCGGCACTGCATCGCCTGTTAGGCTTAGAGAATGAGCCACTTGCCACCACGACCGCACTTCTTGCCGGCGACCTCCGGGAAAATGACCGACGGCAGGACTATATTCGGGCCAATCTACAGCCGAATACGGGTGGAAAGCTCGTTGCTACGCCGTTTCCCATCCAGGATTCCTCCATGCTTTCGGTGCTGGCCGACGCAGATTGTCTTATCGTCCGTCAACCTTTTGCGCCTGCCGCCAAAACGGGCGACGCGGTCACCGTCATCCGCCGCGCTGGCCTTTGGTAGCGCTGAAGATCCTCGTGGCGTCCGCCGGGGGATGCATGCTTTCTTCTTGACAAACAGAGGAACTAAACTAGAACATCGTTTCCTGTTTTACATTTGTTCCCGATGCGGGAGATCCGGCGATGCTGACGCGGAAGCAACATGAGCTCCTGATCTTCATCCACCAACACCTGAAGCAAACTGGCATTTCACCTTCCTTCGACGAAATGAAGGAGGCGGTGCAGTTGAAATCGAAATCCGGGATTCATCGCCTGATCACCGGCCTTGAGGAACGCGGATTCATCCGCCGGTTGCCGCATCGGGCGCGGGCTCTCGAGGTATTGAAACTTCCCGATGCGGCCTCAAGCCCGGGGCGTCAGGGTTTCGCCCCAAATGTCATCAAGGGCCGCTTCCCGAACGGCAACGGCGCCGCCGCATCCCCACGCGCTGCTTTGCCCAGCACCGGTACGACGGTCTCGTTGCCGCTCTATGGCAAGATTGCCGCCGGCACGCCGATTGAGGCCTTGCGCGATCCATCTCGGACGCTCGACGTGCCCGCCGCACTGATTGGCCGTGGGGAGTATTATGCGCTTGAGATCGCTGGTGATTCGATGATTGAGGCCGGAATTCAAGACGGCGATACGGTAATTATCGAACGCTGCGACGCGGCTGAAAATGGTGCCATCGTCGTTGCCTTAGTCGACGAACAGGAGGCGACCTTGAAACGACTGCGCCGCAAGGGCAATTCGGTTGCCCTCGAAGCCGCCAATTCAGCATACGAAACCCGTATTTTCGGACCGGATCGTGTTCGGGTCCAGGGCCGCCTTGTCGCTCTATACCGCAGTTACTGAGCGCGCATGGGATTCTGTTGCGGCTCGGACCAGGGTCTCCGGCCGCGTTCGGTGTTGACGCTCTCGATACGGATGCGGCCAAGTCGCTCAAGGTAGATGGCGTTGGCTCCCTGCCATCTCAGATCATTCCGGTCGATGACGATCCGCGCGCCGGCACAACAGCCAGGGACAACGCCAAGGCTCACCACCAAATCAGCGGCGCAGCAGTCTGCCACCATCGCTCCCTCTATTTTCGGCAAGCCCACCACAAGGTTCCGCGCTCGATAGGTACATCCCGTGTTCTCATCGCAACGGAGCCGTCCGTCGTGGCTTTCTCCGTTTCCGGGCCAGAACAGCGCCGCCCTACCGCCGTTCCGTGCAAGCCAGGTTTCCACAGCCATGCGATCGCCACGCCCGGGTGAGACCAGAAGCGCTCCATCTGCGCACCGCACAGCGACCCTTCGTACCTGTTCGTCGACCAGGATATCTGGTTGCGACGCGAGCCAGATGCTGCAAAGTCCGATCGCGAGCGCCGCCAAAGGCGGAGCCGAAGTCCGCCCACCGTAACCGCGATTAAGCCCCAATCCGGCATGGCTGCCACCGGCACGACGGCGCCGGGTAAAGACGAGACAGCTTCAGAGACCCGGATCACAGCATGGATTCCCGAGCCCACGGGAACCAGGGTGAAACGATCGAATCCAAAAGGCATGGCGAGCAACGTGACGAGCGCCCAGGGCATGATCCAGAAGCCGGTAAGGGTACTGCGATCAGGTGGGTAAGAACGCCGTAGCCATTGAACGTATGAAAATTGTAGACAGCGAAGGCTGCAGTCGCACCACCCGCCACGACCGTGGTAAGCGCAATGCCGAGAAGATAAATTCCACAGTGGCCAATCCTCCCAAAACGCCGATAGCGGGCTGAGAACCAGGGTCCGACCTCCTTGTAGACGGCAATCAACGCGACCACAGCCGCGAATCACATTTCAAAGCTCGCACTCAGCAAACTTTCCGGCTGAAGCGCGAGAATGACGATCGCAGCCCAACCTACGAGTCGCATGGAAATTGCCTGCCGATCCAAAAGGATCGCAACCATGACGATGGCGATCAGGAAAAAGCCGCGCTGGGTCGGCACCCAGACGCCGCTTAAGAGCAGGTAGAAAAAGGCCCCGATCAGAACGACCATAGCGGCCCATTTCTTGGCCGGAAAACGCAGCGCTAGGAGCTGTACCAAGGCAAAGAGGAAGCGAAAAGTGAATACAGGATACCGGCGACGAACGAGAGATGCAGTCCGGCTATGACGAGAAGATGAGCAAGCCCGCTGTTTCTCATCGTCTGCACGACCTCGGGCGGAATGCTCGAGCGATCATCGGTCATCAGCGCGGCGCGAATCCGCCTTCCGGCCCTTTGAGTTCATGCACGACCCGTAGGCGCAGCTTTTCGCGCAGGCGATCCAGCCAAAGAACGGCCCGGGTGGAAAGTGGATCTGGCTTGGCGGGACGCGGCCGGGCTTCCGGGTGAACGGTGCCGAAGTTAAAGCCGAGGGCGCCGAGGTGTTCGAAATAGGCTTCGCGTGCGAAATCAAAGGCACAGGGCGCAGCAGGGGCGGCGGCGGAAACAGCATGCCGCGGAGCCAGACCGAACCGGCGATAGGAAGTCCGGAGATCGACCGGCAGAGCGAAATCTGCACCCGTTCCGGTGTGTGCCTCGGCGGCAAGTGACGGATGCGAAGCCGGTCGAGCAAACGCCGCGGACCACAGTCGCCGATCGAAAGGGAGACGATCCATCCACTCATGTCCACTGCCTGCTTCGGCCGGCCCAAGATCGGTGCTGCAACCTCGCGGCTGCGCCAGCTGGCAGAGGCGAAGCCAAACCCAACCGGAAAAAATCCGAGACCGAGCAACAACGCACTCGCTCGCCGGTGGCCGCTGATTGCGACCATCAGGCCCGGCAGCATGGCCGGCCAGCCGAGCGGAACGGGGGGTTCGAAGGGCAGTGCAAAATAAAGGCCGATGCCGGTCCCGATCGCTGGGGCGAGCCACAGAATCTACCGTTCGCGTTCGTCAAGAAACGTGGCACGGGTCGGGCTCAGCACCGCAGCAAAGCGCCTTAGCCGTCCGGTTGCTTCCATGGCTTACATGATTTTTATGATCAGACTGTCGAATAGACAACGTCAATATGGTACATGAATAGTCCGCCTGGGATCATTCGACCTTAGCGCGCCCAGCGCATTTTGAAAAAATATGAGCGTTGTTACCCGTTTTGCCCCGTCACCCACTGGCTTCCTCCACATTGGCGGAGCACGTACGGCGCTTTTTAACTGGCTCTTCAGTCGCCACCATGGCGGCCGCTTTCTGCTCCGTATCGAGGACACCGATCGGGCCCGTTCCACCGAGCCTGCCATAGCAGCCATTTTCGATGGCCTGAAATGGCTCGGGCTTAATTGGGATGGCGAGGCCATTTTCCAATCGACCCGCGTTGCACAACACGTCGCCGCGGCAAGACGGCTTCTTGCCGAAGGCAAGGCCTATCTCTGTTTCGCGACGCCAGAGGAGCTTGAAGAGATGCGCGCCGTGGCCAAGGCGGAAGGCCGGCCCTGGCGCTATGACGGGCGCTGGCGTAATCGCGATCCTGCGACCGCGCCCGCCGGCGTAAGGCCGGTGATCCGTTTCAGGGCACCGCGCGAGGGAGCAACCGTAATCAAGGACGAGGTGCAAGGTGAGATCCGGGTCGAAAATGCCGAACTCGACGACCTGGTGCTGCTCCGCTCCGATGGTACGCCGACCTATAACCTCGCCGTCGTGATCGACGATCACGAGATGGCCGTCACACACGTCATCCGGGGCCATGATCATCTAACCAACACCTTTCGCCAGAGCCAACTCTATCAGGCGCTCGGGCTGTCCGTTCCGACCTTCGCCCATATCCCGCTAATCCACGGCGCCGATGGCGCTAAGCTCTCGAAACGGCATGGTGCGCTTGGTGTCGATGCGTACCGCGAAATGGGCTTTTTGCCTGCGGCCATGCGCAACTATCTCCTCCGCCTCGGATGGAGCCACGGCGATGACGAACTAATATCGACGGAGCAGGCCATCGCCTGGTTCGACCTCGTGAATGTCGGGCGCTCGCCGTCGCGCTTCGATTTCGCCAAGCTCGAACATCTGAACGGCCTCTATTTGAGGGCGGCCAACGATCGGGACCTCCTTGAATCTTGCGCGGCCCTGCTTGAGCAGCGCCTCGGACGGTCATTGACAACTACCGAGCGCCATCGCATCGAAACCTTGATGCCCACGGTCAAAATCCGGGCAAAGACAGTGGCTGAGCTCGCCGATATGACCCAGTTTCTTGTCGAGCCCCGGCCGCTCGCTCCAGACGCCAGCGCCGAAAAACTGCTTGACGCCGAGGCCTCGCCCCTCCTTGTGGCTGTTGCGGAGCGCCTTGGGACCCTCGCCGCCTTCGACACCACCGAGACCGAGGCAGCAGTCCGTAGCTATGCCGAAGCGAACGGCCTGAAGCTTGGAAAAGTGGCGCAGCCCCTCCGCGCGGCCCTTACCGGCCGATCGGTTTCGCCCCCGGTTTTCGACGTGCTTGGCGCGCTCGGCCGGGCCGAGAGCCTTGCGCGCCTTCGGGACGCTATCGACTTTATTTCGCGGCGCCCTTAACGTGCAAAATCCGGCGGGCTATATTTGGCCGTGACCCCTGGTGTCATACGTCAGGATCGTACGCGGCGGACGCCGCGCGTTGTGAGGGAAGGAGTAAAGCTATGAGCAGTTCCGTGGGCACCGTCGCAGTGACCGACAACGGCAAGAACACCACGGTGGAGTTGCCGCTGGTCGCTGGAACCGTCGGGCCCACCGTCATCGATATCAAGAGTCTTTACGCTCAGACGGGCCACTTCACATACGATCCCGGCTTTACCGCGACGGCAAGTTGCGAAAGCAAGATCACCTATATCGATGGCGACGAAGGGGTTCTCCTTTATCGTGGCTATCCGATCGAGGAATTGGCCGAAAAGAGCGACTTTATGGAAGTCGCCTATCTTTTGCTCAACGGCGAATTGCCGACATCAGACCAGAGACGCCAGTTCGAGCGCGACATGACGCGCCATACCATGGTGCACGAGCAGCTGACTGCCTTTTTCCGTGGTTTTCGCCGGGATGCCCACCCTATGGCGGTGATGGTCGGCGTGATCGGCGCGCTTTCGGCTTTTTACCATGACTCGACTGACATCTCCGACCCACGCCAACGCGTGATTGCCTCTTACCGCCTAATCGCGAAGGTGCCGACGATCGCGGCAATGGCCTATAAATATTCCGTTGGCCAGCCTTTTGTCTATCCGCAGAACCACCTCAGCTACGCGGAAAATTTCCTGCACATGACTTTCTCGGTGCCGTGCGAGCCCTACAAACCCAACCCGGTACTGGCAAAAGCCATCGACCGCATCTTCATTCTGCACGCCGACCATGAACAGAACGCTTCGACCTCGACCGTGCGGCTCGCCGGCTCCTCGGGAGCCAATCCTTTCGGTTGTATTGCGGCTGGTATCGCCTGTCTCTGGGGGCCGGCGCATGGCGGCGCTAACGAAGCGGTCCTTAAGATGCTGACCGAGATCGGCGACGTAAAGCGCGTACCTGAATTCATTAAGCGCGCGAAGGACAAGAATGACCCCTTCCGCCTAATGGGATTTGGCCATCGCGTTTACAAGAACTACGATCCCCGGGCCAAGGTAATTCGGCGTACTTGTCACGAAGTACTGGATGAACTTGGCGTGAAGGACGAACCCCTTCTCAAGCTCGCCATGGAACTTGAACGGATCGCGCTTGAAGACGAGTACTTTGTCGAGCACAAGCTCTATCCGAACGTCGACTTTTATTCTGGAATCATTTTGCGCGCACTCGGCTTTCCGACCTCCATGTTCACCGTTCTCTTCGCCGTCGCCCGAACTGTCGGTTGGGTCGCCCAGTGGAACGAAATGATCGAAGATCCCTCGCACAAGATTGGCCGCCCCCGCCAACTTTATACCGGCCCCTCCCAGAGGTCGTACCTGCCTCTGGAAAAAAGGCGGTGAACAACAGCTTCCGGACTTAGCGTTGTGTCGGCCTTAGTGGTCCTCGCCATCATCCGCCGTTCAGTGGACAAGGCACGATTCATTCAAGGGCAGGCGTCCGACCCGTGCGGTGGCCGTGGATAACGGAGGCTTAGCCTCAGCTGACTAACGGGTCGGACGTGAAGAATGCGAAAGCCCTTTAGAAATAAGGGTTTTTTGAGTCGAGGAAGTAATGGGGTTTGCGGGAAAGCCGCGGCGTAACCGCGGTTTTCTTGCGTTTTAGGATTCCCAAGGCAGGGCGGTTCATGATTCGATTCTTCCGTGAGAGGCGGGGGATCTGCGATGGCGAAGCCCAAGGACGAACGTCAGAAGGACGTGTTCCGGCCGGCCCTGGAACAAATCATCGACATGGGTCATCCGCTGGTGGTGTCGGCGGGAAAGATCGATTGGGATTTCATTGACGGCCGGTTCGGCTCGGTCTGCCGCGAAGGCCCCGGCCAGCCGCCGTTGGCGACGCGGCTGGTGGCCGGGCTGTTGATTTTGAAGTACATGCACAACCTCTCGGACGAAGCGTTGTGCGCCCGCTGGATCGAGAATCCGTATTATCAGTTTTTCTGCGGCGAGGCGGTGTTCCGGCACGATCTGCCCTTCGACCGCTCGTCCCTGACACGCTGGCGGCAGCGGCTGGGAGAGGAGCATCTCGCGGCGGTGATCCAGGAAAGCCTCTCCGTGGCGCATCAAACCGGCGCCCTGGCGACAAAGGATCTCGAGCGGGTGGTTGTCGACACGACGGTGCAACCGAAGGCAATCGCCCATCCGACGGATGCGCGGCTTATACATCGGGCGATCGAGAAGCTGGTCGCCTTTGCCAAGCGCTCCGGGGTGCCGCTGCGCCAAAGCTACCTGCGGGTGGCGAAGCGCGCGGCGATCATGGTCGGACGCTATACGCACGCGCATCAATTCAAGCGCGCCGCCCGGGCCGTGAAGTTCCTGCGCACCCGGCTCGGGCGCCTCATCCGCGACCTCAACCGCAAGATCGAGGGGAAGCCTGAGCTCGAGAGCCGCTTCGCACCGCTCCGTGACCTGGCTCTCAAGGTGCGCTACCAGGACCATCGCCAGCGGGGTCCGAAGGTCTATTCCCTGCACGCGCCCGAGGTCGAATGCATCGGCAAGGGCAAGGCGCGGGCGCCCTATGAATTCGGCTGTAAGGTCTCGATCGCAACGCCGGTGACTTCACCCAAGGGCGGTCAGTTCGTGCTTCATGCCAAGGCGCTGCACGGCAATCCCTTCGACGGCCATACCCTCGGACCCGTGGTGGCCGAGATGGAAAAGCTCACCGGCATCGAGGCCCGCCGCATCCACGTCGACAAGGGCTATCGCGGCCATAATCACCCAAACCGGTTCCGGGTCTGGATCTCCGGCCAAGTGCGCCGCACCACCGCCGCCATCCGCCGCGAGATGAAACGCCGCGCCGCCGTCGAACCCGTCATCGGTCACCTCAAGGCCGAGCACCGAATGGATCGTAATTATCTCAAGGGCCGAGATGGTGATCGCATCAACGCCGTCCTCGCCGCCGCCGGCTACAACTTCGCCCTGCTCATCCGCTGGCTCGCGGCGCTTTTGCGTGCCCTATTCCACGACCTCGCAGCCACGCAATTCACTCCGCAGCCGGCATGAAAATTACCGCCGACTAATTCTTCACGGCCGACTAACGGATCAGACTATCGACGGCGTAGCCTTGAAAAAGGACGATGCCGAGGCTTTGGCCGAAACGGATCGCCTTGGGATCATCGACACGGCAGAGGGCGATCGCAACCTGATGGCGTGAGAGTGCGGATATCTCGTTGCGGCGCGTTCGCAAGATCTCGTCGCACCCTGGCTCCCATAGAATCTTTACCATTCGGACGTGAAGCTTCTCGAAGTTCACAACCCCAAGCATCTCGGGACGGACCGAGTCAGCCGTAACCATGGCGCCGGTGTCAGTGATACGCTGCGCAATTCTGGGAAAGGTTTGAATATTCTCTAGAATATCTGCAACACGGAACTCAAAACCGAGCCGGCTTGCCGCCGGCTGTCCGCCCTTTGCGGCGAGAAAAGCATCGAATTCCTGTGTCTCGCTGGTCTCGACATTAAGATTGATCGAACTTTGACGTACCGCGCGGCCAAAATAGGGAAAGGCGCGCATCATCATGCGATCCAGCGACAAAGTCAGGAGCCGGAAAAGGGCCGTATTGGCGGTGAGATCGATTCCCGGGAAAAGGCGACTACGGAGGCTCTCCGTGCTGACGAAGAATTCAGTCATTACGGGCTCCGGTGCGCGATCGCCCGCAGTGAGCATCAAGTCCTGACCGGTTATGAAGTTCCGGCAAAAAGCTGCGGGCCCGCCGCGCTCGAACAGCGTCTCGACCTCTTGAATATGCTGAGTGGTAAGCACGCTGCGCCGCAAAGATGGTCGCGGCTCCGGTTGGTTACCCGCAAGCACGATATAGCTCTCGATAACGCTGAGCGCGGCCGCCCCCTTTCGACTTAGATCAAACGTACGAAACAGCCGCGCCTGATCGATGACGTTATAGTAATCTGGAACGATACGTTCGATTAGTTGCAGGAGACGAATTTTGACGTCGCTAACAATACGAGTGGCGGCGTAATCACTCCGCGCGAGGATGGCGCGATCGAAGCGCGTAAGCACGAACAGATCGCAATCGTTGGATTTGGCCAATGCGGCCAAAATTCCTTCCATCTGCTCGAAGAATTCACTATGGCCGATCGAAAGCGTCAGCTCACCAAGAGCAATAACCAGCAGGTGGCTTGCTTCGGACGATTTTCCATTGACCGCCCGAAGGCGCGCGAGAAGATCGCGTGCGGCGTTGCCGGAAGATCTAGGTTTGAGCTGTTGCGCCCCCGCCATCCCGTGATGGGACACGAAAACGCTTAAATCGTCGTTAACGATATGCCCTAACACTAAGTTGCCGCAACGAAAGTATCCTCGGATTAATCCCTAATCTAAATATCCCGCGTCAAGCCCCCAGATCGAGTTACTCTAATCCAGACGAAAGCGAACCGGCTCGCCGCGCGGCGCCGAAACTAGGGCACCATCGCGCATCAAGAACATACCGCGCAGGATGGACGCCACCGGCCAGCCGGTAACACGCTGTCCGACAAAAGGTGACCAGCCGCAGCGACTGGCAAGCCAGCTTGCTTCGATGACTTGACGACGGCCAAGGTCGACCAATGTGATATCCCCATCAAAACCAGGGGCAACGCATCCCTTCCCTTCAATGCCGAAGACACGGGCCGGCCCTGCCGAAGTCAGGTCGACAAGGCGGCGGAGATCAAGCCGGCCTTCATGCAGGTGGTCCAGAATCAAAGGCAAGAGGGTCTGTACGCCCGGCATCCCCGAAGGGCTTCCTGGATAGGGCTTGGCTTTCTCTTCCCGGCTGTGGGGCGCATGGTCCGAGCCTATCACATCGACGGTGCCATCGGCCACCGCCCGCCATAGGGCCTCGCGGTGACGCCCTTCTCGGATCGGCGGATTCATCTGTGCCAAGGTGCCGAATTCACGGTAACAATCCGGTGCTACCAACGTCAGGTGCTGAGGCGTAACTTCAACGCTCGCGATATCCTCGGCCGCCTTCAGCAACGCCATTTCTTCGGCTGTGCTCACATGCAAGACATGCACGCGCCGGCGCGCCGCACGCGCTAGCTTCAGAAGCCGGCTCGTGGCCCGCACCGCTGTCTCCACATCGCGCCAAAGCGGATGGCACTCGGGTCCATTGCCCTCGGCCAACGGCCGGCGTTCGCGCAACCTGGCTTCATCCTCGGCATGCACCGCAACCCGTCGGCTCCCGGAAGCGAGAATTTTCGCCAATGTGGCATCGTCGTCGACCAACAGAGACCCGGTCGAGGAGCCCATGAAGACCTTGATGCCGCAACAGCCTGGAAGCCGTTCCAGCCGTGCTAGTTCAGCGGTGTTCTTGCCGTCCGCGCCGATGTAGAAGGCGTGATCTACATGGGCACGGCCGCGAATTCGGGTTAGCTTATCGACGAGCGCCGTTTCGCTCACCGTGGGCGGATGGGTATTCGGCATCTCGAAGACCGCGGTGACGCCGCCCAGCGCTGCGGCCCGGGTACCGGTTTCAAGATCCTCCTTGTGCTCCGCGCCAGGCTCTCGGAAATGCACTTGGCTATCGATTACGCCCGGAAGCACATGAAGGCCTCGTGCCTCGAAGACGGTGTCGGCGGCGGCTGTCCGAAGGGCCCCGACCGCCGCAATCTTTCCATCACGGAGACCAACGTCGGCTTCCGCGATCCGCTCGGGCCCCACGACCGTTCCACCTCGCAGCAATAAGTCAAAACGTTCCATCATATCGCCTTCCGTTGCTTCTCCCATAAGCGCTCGGCTGCCTGAACGACTTTTCCTACGGAAAGTGAACTCATGTAACTCCGTCCGGAACCCGCATCGTAGTCAGGCGCGAGGACGATTTTCTCATAGCTTTCCGGCGTGCGCACGACGGCCCCATTCGGACCGAAGGGCGCATAGCGTTCATCCCTGCTCGGCCCGAACAAGCCAAGGGTTGGAATACCGCTCGCCGCGGCAAGATGCATCAGCCCGCTGTCATTGCCAATGAAAAGGGCGGCGCGCGCAAGGCAAGCATAAGCAGTCGGCACATCGACCTTGCCTATGAGATCAAGCGTCCGGTCAGCTGGCAGCGCCGTGACGAGCGGTGCGATGCGCGGTCGCTCAGCCACCGCACCAAGAAGCAAAACCCGGCCACCGGCCAATATTCCGTCGGGCGCCGTGAGTGCATAAGCAACCTCCGCAAAGTGCGCCGCCGGCCATTCCTTGCCACGCCAGTTCGCAGTCGGCGCTAGGGCGAGGACCGGCGCACCCGCTGGCACCAAACGTTCACCACTGGCCGCCACCGCAGGGCTGATCCAAATGCGTGGCGCCGGCGGCGGCTTAAGATCAAGCACGTCCGCCAGTCGATGCACCTGATGACGTACCCCGGCCTCCGGCCGCAGGACCCGCCGACGGCGGGCGCGCACAGTATAGGCAAAAAGCGAGCCTCTGAGATCGACCACCAGATCCCAGGCCGTCCTCGCGGCTCGTCGCCAAAGCAACGCCCAATGCCCCCCATAGCGCTGCTTTTGCAGGGCAATAATCTGATCGAGACCTGGCACAGCGGCAAAAAGCGGCGCCGGCAACGGCCCGCAGGCTATGGTAAGGCGAGCTTCGGGGTAGCGCGCAATCAAGGCTGCGAGAAGCCCCGTCGAGAGCACGGCGTCGCCAATGCGGTTCGAGGTTATGAACAGGATCTTCATCCGAGCTTATGTACCCTACCTGCGGCCGCAGTTGGAACGTCCGATCAAGCCGGCTAGAATGTGAACTATCCACCCCTCGTGCGCCAGAAGCTTGCCGTTTACCCCGCTCCGCCCTAGCTCATGAACGATGAAAACTCAGAAACGTCCCATGCCGGCGGGGGAGAAATAATGATGGACGGCGCAACCTATGTGCCCCTGGCCGATCGCGGAGTGATCGGCGTCGCGGGTGAAGATAACCGCCGATTTCTTCAGGGCCTTATCTCGAACGACGTCAACAAGGTTCAGGCTGATCGGGCCATCTACGCTACCTTACTCACACCGCAAGGCAAATTCCTGCACGATTTCTTCATCGTCGAATGGAATGGAATGCTTTTGCTTGATTGCGAGGGTGAGCGCGCCGGCGATCTCTTGCGTCGTCTCGGCCTCTATAAGCTTCGTGCTAAGATAATGCTGTCCGATATGAGCGCGTCACTCCGGGTCATGGCGCTTTTTGGCCCCGCCGCCGGTGAACGTCTCGGCCTTCCTGCGGAGCCCGGCAGGGCCAAGACCTTTGCCAATGGCGTCGTATTCTGCGACCCAAGGCTCGTGGCCCTGGGCTTTCGCGCCATCCTATCCGCCGAATCCACTGTCCAAGCTTTCGATCAAGCCGGATTCCAAACCGCCCCGGCAGGGGCCTACGAGCATCTGCGTCTTAGCCAGGGCGTGCCGGATGGAAGCCGCGACCTTCCCGTCGAGAAGGCCTTCCTTCTCGAGCACAATATTGACGAATTGAATGGCATCGATTTCAACAAAGGCTGTTATGTTGGACAGGAACTGACGGCACGCACCAAACATCGTGGTCTTGTCCGTAAGCGTCTATTCCGAGTCGCGGTTGACGGGCCATTGCCGGCGCCGGGAACGCCGATCTTGATGGGAACGACGGAAGTAGGAGAAATGCGCTCTGGGCTCGATCACATGGCTATCGCGTTGATCCGTACCGAAGCTGTCGACGCACTGGGGAACGAAGGGCCCCTTCGTGCCGGTGAAGCAAAGCTAACGCCGATGAAGCCAGAGTGGGCAAAGTTTTGACCCCGAAAGCCGATACCATGCCGCAGGACAACGGTGCCGCGGCTTACGCGGATGGCAAACACCGCTGCGGCTGGGTCAGCGAGGATGCGCTCTACATCGACTATCATGACCATGAATGGGGCGTGCCTGAGTATGACGATCGGGCTCTGTTCGAAAAGCTTATCCTGGATGGCTTCCAGGCAGGACTTTCCTGGCTCACGATCCTGCGCAAGCGGGACGGCTTCCGGAAGGCCTTCAGCAACTTCGAGCCAGAGAAGATCGCGCGCTATCGGCCGGACAAAATCACCCGCCTAATGGTGGATGCACGAATTATCCGCAACAGGGCAAAAATTGAGGCAACTCTTGGCAATGCCCGCGCTTATCTCCAGCTCTGCGCCAAAGGCGTGCGCTTCGACAGCTTTCTCTGGCAATTCACCGAAGGACGCCCCCTCGTCAACCACTGGAGGACGCTCGGCCAAGTACCCGCGGAGACGAACGAGAGCCGCGCTATGTCCAAAGCGCTGAAGGAAGCCGGCTTCCGCTTCGTCGGCCCGACGATCTGTTATGCGTTCATGCAGGCGGTCGGCATGGTCGACGACCATCTGGCCGGCTGTTTTCGCCGCACCGGGAGAAGCCACTCAAGGTACACGGGCGGTACCGGCTACTTCATCGGCTGAACGGTTACCCCACTTTGTTGCGGTGCGGCACCAGCAGCGCCCGTCGGGGCGGCGCCATTATAGGGCGGCGCGTTTGCTTCGGGCGCCATGACGATGCTGACGTCCGAGCCATAGATCCAACCCGAACTGATTTGAACCGTCGCGATACGGCGGTTCTTCGAATAGGTCAGGACGCTGGTCGGCGCCCGGTAAAGTGAAATCACCCGCCAACCCATGTTCGGCATCTCGCTGCGGTAAAAATCGAACATCTGCGACGGCGTCGAATTGATGAAATAGACCAGACGGCCGCTCCAGCTGCTGCCGGAACCAAGAACCATGGTCTTGCCGGTATCGATCTTGTACCCCTGCGGCAGCGGGATGTCGCTGAATTGCGGCGCCTGCTTGCCGGTGCTGCTGCTGCTGGACGAGGCGCACCCCGCCAAGGCCAAAAACGCCGCCATCAAAACAGTGACAACGCCGGATCTCCTCATGCCGAATGCTCCGCTCTCCATCTCGCCCCCGTTCGCACCGCACGGCCAGCAAGGATGGGCCGCCGATTCGTGCCTACCAGAATAGCCCAAAACAATTCACCGCCCTAAGATTGCCATGACGTCCCGCCATTCTCGAGGACTTACACCGCTCTCCGGTTGGGTGACGGCCTCGCCGGCAAGCAGACGACGCACCAATTTGACCGCCGTTGCCGAGAGCCGGGCCCCTTTCAGCTGATATTCGACAAAGGCATCGTGACAAAGCGGCACCCAACGGCGGAGTACCTCCGCCATAGCCTCGGCATATGCCCTGATCTCATATTGCGCATGAGGGTCAATCCGCAGGGCTATGAAATGCATAAAATTATGCAGGTCTATCTTCCAATACCATTGAGTATAGAAATTGAGCGGCAAATTCATGCGAGCAAGTTCCCGTGCAAGCCCGCTCCGGTCTTGGTCCCGCTTACCTCCGTCCTCTCCTTCATTCAAAAGTTCGTTGTAATCCGCGTATGCCCGCTCGGCATCTTGGCGTAAGAGAGTAAGGACGCGTTCGGCCTCGGCCCCCTCCAGCAGTGCGCCCCGGCCTTGGCGGTTGGTTGCAGATTGCGCCGCGAGGTGCTCGGGTGCCGGGATATAGAATTCGTTGTCAAGTACGGAGTAGCGCGCCGAATATTCATTCACGTTAGCCGTGCGGTGGCGAATCCACTGGCGCGCGACGAAAATTGGCAGCTTGACGTGAAACTTGATTTCGCACATTTCGAAAGGCGTGGTGTGGTGGTGGCGCATCAAATACTGGATAAGCCCACGATCTTCGCTCACCCGCCGGGTGCCGCGGCCGTAGGACACCCGGGCCGCTTGCACCACGGCTCCGTCGTCGCCCATGTAATCCATCACTCGCAGGAACCCGTGATCAAGCACTGGCACCGGCTCGAACAGCATCTCTTCCAAAGCGGGAACCGTCGGTCGGCGCGTTGTCGCGGTCACTCCGCGATGCGCCTCGATTTCCGCTTTATGATCGTCTCCAATAGGCATCCGCCCCCCTGATCTACGCCCTTCGGAAGCCGGCTTTCGGCCCTGCGATTCGCGGTAGCGAGTCTAGCGGGTTCAGGATCCGGGTGTCACGGTCAAGCCGCAAGATCCCGCACGTGGCCCTTTTCCAAGCCCTGAGTCGCGCCTATATTATCTCCGTCGAGCAATCGACTATGGCGATAAACGCCGATTGAAATAAGCGTGACGGACCCGGGGGCAGTGCCCGGCGCCTCCACCATAGCCCGCACAATACTAGACGGACGGCAGGCTTCTTATGGGGGCGAACCAGGATCGACGTGCGTGGTAAAGGATCGGCTTTTGCCCGGCATGATACCGCCGTTATCGGGTCAAACCTAAAGTGCCAACGACAATAGCGTTGCACTCGCTGCTTAATTGAATTGAGCAAGCGCGGTTCGGGGGGCACCGGGCAACAGAAGCCCCCCACCTTCCTTGCTCTCGCGCGCGAAGCGCCGCTGCCCGGGCGGCAACGCGGGAGTTGACTCTCAGGCAAACCAAGTTCGATAGGTCCGCGTATCCCGCTCATAAAGCAGGATGCGGTGATTATTAGTATCGACAAGAAAGACGCGGTTACCGTCGACCGCGACACCCGCAGGTTCAGCGGCCGGCAAACAGAATGCATCTTCGCACTGGTAGGTGCCCGCATCGAAATCGCTGACTTGGCGGGCCCTGAGATCCAGGAAACGCAACCGCCCGTTGTAGCTATCGGCGACGAGGAGATCGTCCCCGCTTCGGGCAAGGCCCAAGGGATGCTGGAAACGGGCTTCGGCAAAGCCGCCATTACGGTGCCCGAAATCAAAAAGCCCGGTGCCGACCAGAGTACGAACTTCCGGGGCTGCCCCAAGACGCAGCTCCCGCACCGACGAGGTCTCACTATCGACGAAATAGAGCCGCTCATGGTCACGGCTGAGCGCGAGCCCGCTTGGCTGCGCGAGACGGGCATCCTGGGCCGGCCCGTCGGTGATGTCCTCACCGGCATCGCCAGCGAAGCGGCGGACGGTGTTTCGTTCGAGATTCAAGCTTCCGATCTGATGCGTTCCGGCATTGGCGAAATAAATCCGCGCGCCATCCCATTCGAGATCCCAAGGTGAGGCCAAAGCCACGGTTTCCGTCGGCGCCCCTTCGGCAAGCGGCGGGCCCCGGCGGCCCGAGCCGGCAAGCGTCTCAACCGTCTCCGTAACCAGATCGATCCGGCGGATCGCATGATTCCCGGTATCGGCAACATAAACGACGCCGGGTGCGCCAATCAGGCCTTGCGGACCGGTAAAGCGCGTCGCCGTGAAGCTGCCATCGACAAGACCCGACTCGCCCGAGCCGATCCGGTGCACCTCTTTGCCGTTATCGTCAATCAGCACGACCTGATGGTGGCCGGCATCGGAAACCCCCCACAAGAGCTTGCCATCGGTGCCGGAAAGCGGCTTCATCTTGCCCGGAAAGGCGAGGCGTCCGGAATTGACCGCGACCGGCTCGAGCGCGAGTGGCCCGGGCCTAAACCCTGCCCCGACCCTCGCCTGCTCGACCAATTGTCCCACGACTTCGAGGAGCCGATTGGCGTCCGGTTCCCCGGAATTTTGTCCGATTATCCTGCCGTCAGGTCCGATGAACACCAAGGTCGGCCAGGCACGAACCCCGTATTCCCGCCACAACGTGAACTCAGGATCATGAACCACCGCATGGGTGACGCCATAGCGGGCGATAGCGAGCTCGACATTGCGCGCCTCGCGTTCCGCGATGAACTTCGGCGAATGAACGCCGATGACTGCGACTTCCTCGGGAAACGCCTCTTCCACCCGCCGGAGCGAGGGCAAAACGTGCATGCAGTTGATACAGCAGAAGGTCCAGAAATCGAGAATGACGAAGCGACCGCGCAACGCCGCGAGGGAAAGCGGACGCGGTATATTGAACCAGCGTAGACCGGGCCGATCGATTTCTGGGGCTTCAGCCGACATTTCTTACTCCTCTTGGATCACAGGCTCCCGCCGCGACAGTCGACCGAAGCACTCCCGCTGTCGAGCATCACCCCCAAGCAAACCCTCGACCTTGCCATTCGCCTTCTTTGCCCTTCCAACATCCAAGGATCCGCGTCCTGTTCCGGCGGCAACGATCACTCCTCTGCGCAGGAGCTTGTCACCCCACAATCGGGTAGATGAGAGAAGACAGTCCCATTCTAACGTACCGCCGGAAGAAGTGACCGAATTTCGCACCACATGGCCCTTGCGTCCCGTCTGGTCCAAGGTCTTGCGGTGGATTATCCGCAGTTGCTTTACACTTTCCAATCGCTTACCGTTTTCTCGCTGCGCCGACCTGAACATGAACAGAGGGGGATTGTTTATGGTTACAGAGCAGGGCGGTCGTACACTTCGCCGCGAGGCCGGCGTTATCAGCCTCCTGTTCGCGAGCCTTGGCGGCATCATCGGATCGGGTTGGCTGTTCGGTCCCCTGCATGCCGCCGCCAAGGCAGGGCCTGCCTCCGTGATTGCCTGGGTCATCGGCGGCATTGCGGTTCTTCTTCTCTCCTTTGTCTTTGCCGAGTTGGTGACGGCTTTTCCGCGGGGTGGCGCCGTGGTGGCTTTCCCGAAGCTCAGCCATGGCTCGTTCATCGCCGTCATCATGAGCTGGGTGGTATTCCTCGGCTATGTTGCCGTGGCGCCGGCGGAAGTTCTCGCCGTAGTGAAGTATGCTCACAACTACATTCCAGCAATCGTTCCAGCGGGCGGCGCCGGCTCGGTGCTGGGCTTCATTGAAGCCGGCGTAATATTGGCGATCTTTGTCGTCATCAACTTCTATGGCATCCGCTGGGTGCTGCAAGTCAACAATGTCCTCCTGTGGTGGAAGCTCGCGATCCCCTTATTGACCGTTATCATGTTGATTGCCGTCGGCGGCCATTTCAGCAACCTGACCAGCCACGGTTTCGCCCCGATGGGCACGAAAGGCGTGTTTTCCGCCGTTTCCACTTCTGGAATCATTTTCAGTTATCTCGGCTTCCGCCAAGCCGTCGAACTCGCGGGCGAATCCGCCAATCCACGCCGCAATCTGCCGATTGCAGTGGTTGGCTCGGTGCTGATCGGCCTGCTCCTCTATTGCGCCCTCGAAATCGCGCTTCTGGTCGCGGTCAATCCGCATGACTTGGCCCAAGGTTGGGCTACGTTGACGTTCAAGGGTATCGCTGGGCCTTTCGCCGGTCTCGCCTCGCTGCTCGGGCTTGGTTGGCTCGCTTTCGTGCTGTACGTCGATTCCGTCGTTTCGCCGGCCGGCACCGGCATCATCTATGCAACGACCACGTCCCGCGTGCTTTATGCGATCGGCAAGGAGGGATTGATGGGCGAAGGGCTGTCGACGCTCTCCGAGCGCGGCGTGCCGGTGTTCGCCCTGGTTATTACATTCATCGTCGGTCTCGTCTTTCTTCTCCCCTTCCCGTCGTGGCAGCAGATCGTCACTTATATTTCCTCGGCGGTCGTTCTTTCCTATGGCATTGGACCGGTCGTTCTTCTGACCTTGCGTAAGAACCTCCCCATCGACCAGCATCCACGACCGTTCACCTTAGCATGGCCGAAACTGGTTTCCGGCGCTTCCTTCATTATCTCGAACTTGATTATTTATTGGTCGGGCTTGAAGACAGATAGCTGGCTGTTCGGCATGCTCGCGATCTTCTTCCTCGTCTATCTCGGCTATGAATTGGCGACAAAGCGCACGCTTCAACATCTGGAATGGCGCGGAGCCTGGTGGCTGATCCCATATTTCCTCGGCATGTGGGTGCTCGATTATCTTGGCCCCAAGGATCTGGTCGGCGGCAGTAACGTCATTCACTACCCCTTCGATCTCGTCGTTGTGGCGGCGTTCAGCATTCTGATCATGGTGCTGGCGGTGGCGAGCGGTACTCCAGACCCCGAAGAGGCGCGCGCCACGATCCTTGCTCCGGAACCCGAACTCCTCGGCCCGACCCCGGCTGCATGACCGTCGCTTGACATCGCTGATTCCCCGCAACGAGGACTGACGAAACCGCGTAGAAAAGAATCTCGCGCCTGACGCAAGGCCGGCACCGCGGCCGAGGCCAGCCAACGACAACTATCGGCCGCCACTAGCGGAGCGCGCCGGCGCTCTGCTCCACGGTTTATTAACCAATCGGGTTTCACGATCGATCATCAGGGGGGCGGCCGGATGTACCGGCCCGCCCTAGGTCCAACTGGAAGACTTGATTGGATATGGGGGATTTGTCCATGCGTGGGAGTACAGAAAGTACCCAAGCAAAGCGCATCCCAGTAACCGCCGTTTTGCGATCACGGTCCGCCGCCAAGCCGCGCCGGAGCAGCCCTGTGCCGCTGCACGCCACTGGCGAAGACCATTTCCTGACGACGCCGGACAAACTTTTCGAGCGCGGCCTTTGCTATTCCACCGGTCAGGGCGTACCGCAAGATCTGATCAAGGCGCACACATTCTTCAATCTCGCGGCTCTTGGCGGAAATGGCCGGGCACGCGAAATGAGGACGGAAATCGCCCAGGACATGACGCCGGCCGAGATCGCGGCCGCCCAACGCCTGGCCCGGGAACTCTGGGGAAAATGCCATTGAGGCCCGCCTTTCGCCCTTAAGGCGGAGTTCCTCGCAGCAGCCGAGCCACGGGAAACCGGGCACGGTGCTTTATCGGGGCTCCGCCGCGGCCGCTTGCGGCTCCGTTGACAGCGGCCTGCTAGTCACCTTAGAAGAAGCCAGCAAACGCCGTGATGACGACCGCTCATCTCGCGGAGGGGTGGCCGAGTGGCTGAAGGCGGCGGTTTGCTAAACCGTTATACGGGGTAAACCCGTATCGAGGGTTCGAATCCCTCTCCCTCCGCCACTTTTTTCTTGTTACTCAATTGGTTAGATAGATCTTTTGCAGACAGACCCGGGCTAATCTCCAACCGAATACGAAAAAGCCCTCCCGGAGCGAGACAATATCGGGGACAGGCCGGGCATCGGTCTGCGGCAGCGTCTAGGGCGGGTTCCCTTGTCTATCGCTGATAGAAAACTCCCCAATCCTCTACGGCGCCCGAAACTTTACCTGACCAGGCGGAAAAATGGTCTGGCCGCATCTTGCTCTGGCGTCACGCCAAGGCCACGCACTCGATCTCGACATCAAACTCCAAGGGCCAGGAGCCCACGGCGATGAAGGTACGGGCCGGCGGCGCGACCGCGAAATAGCGCGCATAGACCGTGTTTACCGTGGCGAAGCTTGCCGCGTTCGAAACATAGACGGTGACCTTGCATACCTTCTCAAGTGACGAGCCGGCGCTTTCCAGGGCGTGTTTCACCGCCTTGAGCGAAGCCTCGGTTTGCGTTGCGACGTCGCCTTTGATGAGGGTGCCCGTCTTCAGGTCGATTGGGGGCAGGCCGGAGACGAAAACGAAGCCGTTGGCCTTGATCACCGGCGACAGAGGCACACCGAGCTTGTGGATTGCGTCCGAGATAACCGGCACCTCGATGACCGTACGATCCATGATCACTCCTGCATAAGGCGAATGCACCAAGCTAGCAGGCGGTTGGGAGCACGGCCAGAGGCGCGCGTTTCTAGTCACGCCGCACCGGTCATCTAGGCTTGGAAAAATTCCCGGCTCCGAAATCATGCTGGAAGCCGTTACACTCGCGTCGGCTTCGATAAGGAGGATGCCATGGTGGAAAGGCCTTTTGTCCGTGCCGATCTCGAGCGGCTTAAAGAATGGGATACCCCGACCATCTGCAACGGCCTCGAAGTCGTGGTGCCGGAGCGCCGCGCCATCGGCTTTACGGTCGAGCCCGTGGTGGTGGCTGATCGCACGCTCAGGCCGATCGTCGGCCTAGCCCGCGTCGGCACCATCCGCGCCAAGGAACCGCCGCGCGGGCCGGTCGCTGAGCGCCTCGAATGGTATGACTATGTCGCCGCGGCCGATCTTCCCACCGTCGTGGTATTGCAGGATATCGACGACCGGCCTGGCTACGGCGCCTTTTGGGGAGAGGTTCAGAGCGCGGTGCACAAGACCCTCGGCGCCGAAGGTTGCGTCACCAATGGCTCGTTTCGCGATTGCGGGGCCTTGGCTCCCGGCTTCCAGATCCTCGGTGGCCGCATCGGACCGAGCCACGCCCATGTCCACCTAGTCGATTTCGGCCGGCCCGTCAATGTCTCCGGCATGCAGGTTGCACACGATGACATCATCCACGCCGATTCTCACGGCGCGGTGATGATCCCAGCCGATGCGGTGCGCAAATTGCCGGCGGCGATCGATCTCGTCGCGCGACGGGAAGAAGTCATTCTCGATATCTGCCGCGGTTCCGGCTTCACGCTGCAGAAGCTTCGCGAAGCGATCCGGCGTGCTGGCGAAATCCATTAGCGACATGAACAAGATTAAGGACATACACCATGTGGGAGCCCAGCCAGCGTTATCCCGATCCGAACGTCAAAGTGCTCGACCCCGCGTTCAACAAGTACCGATTGCCGTTGGCTTCCGTCGAGCAGCTGGCAAGCGGCTGCCGCTGGTCCGAAGGTCCGGTCTATTTCGGCGACGGACGCTATCTTCTGTGGAGCGACATCCCGAACAACCGCATCCTGAAATGGGAGGAGGAAACCGGCGCGACCAGCATCTTTCGCAAACCCTCGCACAACGCCAACGGTCAAACCCGCGACCGCCAAGGCCGGCTCGTGACTTGCGAGCATGACACGCGGCGCATCAGCCGCACCGAATACGACGGCGCCATTACGGTGTTGATGGACAGCTTCGAGGGCAAGCGGCTTAACTCGCCGAACGACGTCGTGGTGAAGTCGGACGATTCGATATGGTTCACCGACCCGGCGTTCGGCATTCTCGGCCATTACGAAGGCCATGTCGCGACGTCCGAGCTATCCACCAACGTCTACCGTCTCGATGCCCATACGGGAAAGGCAACCATCGTCGCCGACGATATCACCGCGCCGAACGGCCTCTGTTTCTCGCCCGACGAAAAGATCCTCTATGTCGTAGAGTCACGCTCGGAACCACGGCGCATCCTCGCTTACGATGTGACCGCTGACGGCATCCGGATTACGAACCGGCGCATCCTGATCAACGGTAGCCTGAGCGACACGCCGGACGGCATGCGTTGCGACGTCGATGGCAATATCTGGGCCGGCTGGGGCATGACCCCGGAAACCGACGGCGTCCGCGTGTTCAGCGCCGCAGGCAAGCCCATCGGACATATTCACCTGCCGGAACGTTGTGCCAATGTCTGCTTCGGCGGACGCCTGCGGAACCGGCTGTTCATGGCCGCGAGCCATGGCCTCTATTCGCTTTACGTCAATACCCAAGGCGTCGCGGGCGGCTGAGGCTCCTCAAAAACGCCCGGCTTGAAAGTCGGCGATCGCCTGATGGATCTCTTCTGCCGTGTTCATGACAAAGGGGCCGTATTTTGCGATCGGCTCGCCGAGCGGCCGGCCGGCGACGAGGAGAAGCCCGGCCGCCTTGTCGGCGGCCGCCGCGACGGCAATGGCCTCTCCTAGACCGAGCACCGCAAGCTGTCCGCCTTCGACAGCGGTAGCATTTTCACCACCAACCGCCGCGGTCCCCTCGTAGACATAGACGAAGACCGTATGACCCGCCGGCACGATATGGCCGAAAGCCGCGCCTGCCGGCAGCTTCACATCGAGATAGATAGGATCGGTGGCAATCCCCCTCACGGCTCCTTCGATGTCGCCGACCCAGCCGGCAATTACCTTGATCAAGGTACCATTCGGGTACGTGACGACAGGAATGGCCGCAGGCGCAATGTCCTGATAGCGGGGCGCGGTCATCTTGTCCTTTGCGGGTAAATTGACCCAGAGTTGAAAACCCCACATGAGACCATTTTCCTGCTCCGGCATCTCTGAGTGCAGGATGCCGCGCCCGGCCGTCATCCATTGCGCGCTGCCTGCCGCAAGCAGTCCTGAATTGCCTTGGTTGTCGCGATGGCGCATGCGCCCGGCCAGCATATAGGTGACGGTCTCGAAACCCCGATGCGGGTGCTCTGGAAAGCCCGCAATGTAGTCGGTGGCCTCGTTTGAACGGAATTCATCCAGCATCAAAAAGGGATCGAGATCGGGAAGACTCGACGTCCCGATGACGCGCGTGAGCCGCACTCCTGCGCCGTCACTGGTAGGCCTGCCTCGGACTACCTGCTGCACTGGACGAACCGCCAAGGGCGCTACCCCTCCCTTCAGCGCTGACATTGCGGTCGATTTCAGGGATCCCGTCATGATCTGCTCCATCATAGCTTACGTTTCCATCGCTGACAGCTGCACGAATCTCTTACCCCGAGCCGAGCGTCGCGGCTAACGAATCTGAGCTTAATTTAGGGACTCTCCTTTTCGATAAAACTATGAGACCATGGCGACTCTCTATCCAAAACATAGATGGTTTTGATGGACGGGCTTTCGATCGATCAGATCCAGGTCTTTCTCGCAGTGGTGGATCAAGGAAGCTTTTCCGCGGCGGCGCGGCACTTGAACCGAGCGCAATCGGTGGTCACCTACACGGTACGAAAACTTGAGCAGCAGGTTGGCACGGCTCTTTTTGACCGTTCCAGCTATCGCCCGGCACTGACCGAGGCTGGCCGGGTCTTGATGCCGCGGGCCCGCCGCATCGCCGAGGACATTCAGACCTTCCGCCTCCAGGCCCGCGGTGTTGCAGGCGGACTCGAGCCGGAACTCAGTTTCGTGCTCGACACGATGTTCCCAATGCCGCCTTTTCTCGCGCTGCTGAAAACCTTTCGGGCACGGTACCCGTCGATCCAGCCGCGCATCCATGTCGAGAGCATGGGTTCGGCGGTGCGCCTAATCTTGGATGGAACCTGCACCATAGGGATTATCATCTCTTTTGCCGGCGACGGACTTGGGTTACGTCGAGTGCCTCTTCTTGATGTCGAACTGGCCGTAGTCGCGGCGCCGGATCACCCGCTCGCGCAGCTTCCCGGACCGCTAACGCCTGACGCGCTGCGCGATCATCTGCAGCTTGTCCTCACCGACCGTTCCGGCTTGACGGGTCATCGCGATCACGGAGTTTATGCCACCGAAACCTGGCGACTTGGCGACCTCGGCGCCAAGCACGCCATGCTGCGCGCCGGACTGGGATGGGGCAGCATGCCGCTTCACATGGTTGCGGAGGATCTCTGCCAAGGCCATCTCGTGCGGCTCGCAACGACCGAATGGGCCAGAACCGCGCAAGTGCCAAAAGTCCCGACCTCTGTAGCGTGCCGGTCGGATCGCCCGATCGGACCGGCGGCACAATGGATGATGGAGCACTTGGCCGACATCACGACACGCCCCTCGGGAGAGCTGAAGCGTAGCGCCGCAACCACCCTACCAGCGACGCAAAAGCCCCACGTGCCGGTACCGAATGCAAAGAACACCGGCGTCAGAACCAGCGGATAGTCCTACGCATTCTTCATCGGCAACCAACCAGTCGCGGCGGGTGCTGACGGAGGCTGCGGTCGCAGGGGCCTAACCGAAGAGTTTTTTCGCGATGCCAGCCACGTGGGCCCCCTGAAACCGGGCGATCTCGAGTTCGTTCTGGCTCGGCGCGCGTTTGCCATCGGCGCCGGCCAATGTCGTCGCACCATAGGGCGAACCGCCGGTAATCTCGTCCATCTTGGTCAGGCCGACGCAGGAATAAGGCACGCCGACGATGATCATGCCTTGGTGCAGGAGAGTGTTGTGAAACGAAGTAATAGTTGTCTCCTGGCCGCCATGCTGGGTTCCGGTCGAGGCGAAGACGCTGCCGATCTTGCCGACCAACGCCCCTTTCATCCAGAGCCCGCCGGTTTGGTCGAGAAAATTACGCATCTGCGACGCCATGTTGCCGAAGCGGGTCGGCGTGCCAAAAATGATGGCGTCAAAGTCACCGAGCTCGTTTGGCGAGGCAATCGGCGGCGCCTGATCGAGCTTGGCACCAGAGGCCTTTGCCACCTCGGGCGGCATCAGTTCGGGAACACGCTTGATTGTGACCTCGCTGGCGGCGACTGAGCGCGCGCCCTCGGCGACCGCCTCGGCCATCTTCTCTACATGGCCATAAGTAGAATAATAAAGGACAAGGATCCTGGCCATCGGCTTCTCCTCAGGGCTATGGGTGCGGCTTTAGGCGAACGTCGCGGCCAGCTTTGGCGTTCTCCGGCGCGGCCTATATGATCCGGCCCTTCATATGGAAAACGGCAACCTGCGCGACTTACTCATCCATCCGCAGCAATATCTTCCGTTCAATGTCAGATCACAGGTAACGGCATCTGCCGCGTCGGGATAGAGGGAATTTTTCGCTTATCCCATTCAAGAATTTCGATGGTTGTCTCGAATCAACTCGGCACGGCGTTATCCTCGACCGGCGCATTTCTTTCAATTTCCCCGCCTTCCGCCAAGTGAAACCGGCGATGAGGCAATGCCTTTGGATGTTGGGTTTGCAGATAGCTGATCATCTTCTCGCGAATCTCGCACCGCAAGTCCCAAGCCTGTCCGGAATTCCGCGCGCTCGCGAGCGCGCGGAGCTGGATCGCATCGGCCGTCGCCTCGACCACCTGAAGCACGACCACATTTTCATCCCAAAGCTTGCTTGCGTGCACGATGCGCTCAAGTTCCTGGCGCAGACTTTCGATCGGGACCGTGTAATCCGCCCAGAAGTGGACCGAGCCGATGAGCGAACTGGATTCACGAGTCCAGTTCTGAAAAGGTTGTTCAAGAAACCAGCTCAGAGGAACCACAAGTCGCCGCCAATCCCAGATCCTCACCACGATATAGGTCGTTGTGATGTCCTCGACCCACCCCCACTCACCGTTGATTACCACCGCGTCCTCGACCTTCACCGGCTGGGTGATGGCGATCTGAAGTCCAGCGAGAAGATTGGACAGGATCGGCCGCGCCGCGAGTCCGACGATGATGCCGGCGGCGCCAGCCGAAGCGAAGACGCTGACGCCATATTGTCGCGCCCCTGGAATCGCCATCAGGACGGCAGCAATTGTCATCAGGACGATCAGTACCTGCGCCGCCCGACGCAATACCCGAACCTGAGTAACGTGCTTCCGCGCAAGCACGTTTTCACCAAGTCCCTCGCTAAAACGCTCAAGATAGAGGTCGCTCGCAAGGCCGACGCCCGTAACCGCACCCCATCCGACCGTGACCACCAATGCCGCAACGAGAAACGAAAGGATCGTTCCAGTCAGAGTCGGCGCGAGCCTGACCGCAGGCACTGCTGCAATGAGGACGACAAGTACCATCGCGACCCGCGTCGGTCCGGCTGCACGCGCGATCAGACACTGAGCTTCCTTACTTCGTGCGAACCGCGCCTTCCGCAACCAGCGCAGCAGGAACTCTTGCAGACCAAGAGCAGCCAGGCAAAGAATCGCCAGAATAATCGCCGCAGCAATTCCATTGGGCAGCCATGCAAGACGCCCTTTGAGTTGCTCGATGACGGTGACGAATTGGCTGTTCATGGCTCACCCTCATCGTCGCCAATGTATGGAATGGAAAGCCCGGCCGGACAAAAATCCAGGGCCGCCCCGCCTATGTTGCCTTATTTCGCGGCAAATGCCAAATCCGCTGGTCGCAGCGCGTAATTGGTCAACACCTCTGCCGCGCCAATTTCGCCCCATAAGCACAAAGCGGGGGCCTTCCCGCCCTCCCTACATCAAGGACGGACGGCGGTCTGCATTGCGGCCAGTCAGCGCCGCTCCGCCCGCGGCATCGCCCTCATGCCTTCGCTCCCCTGCACGTTTTTCCATTCTGGCCGCGGCACGTTGATCAGGTCGCCGAGCGTCGCATAGGCGGATCCCGAGAGGCGACAAACCGGATTAAGCAACCTCGGATCGACGCGGCCGTCGTTCCATACCGACGGATCGACATGCACGTGAACGATACGGCCAAGGGTAATGTGCGTATTGTTGTCATCGATGATCTGCGCCACCTCGCATTCAAGATGGGCCTTGGCCTCTCCGACCCGAAACGGCCGAACCTTTTGCGACTGCACAGGCGTCAGGCCTGCCCATTTGAACTCATCCTCGTCGCGTGGAAAGTCGGTGGATGTGAAATTCATCTTCTCGATCACTTCAATCGTCACGATATTGGCGACGAATTGCGGCACCTCGCGGAGATTCGCAAGACTGTCCTTCACGCCAGTCGAACCGAATGCGCAATAAAACGGATCGTTGCCGAGAAGATTGAAATAGGAATAAGGCGCAACGTTCGGAACTCCCTTCGCAGAAAGCGTGGAAATCCAGCCTATCGGTCGCGGGATAACCAGCGCGGTCATTACTTGATAAAAATCGCGGTTGCTCCAATCGGCGGGACCAACCTCCAACGGATGGTCAAGAACGCGGGGCGGCATGTCATGCGAGGCGGCCATTGCAATAACATCTTCCTCTTCGTGATGGAGCCCCGAAGATAGCAACACCAGGCCTTGAAGCCAAGGCAACGGCAGCCGGGGCCAGCACCCTCTCTTTGCCGGGGTCGCGCCAGTGGGCGCGGCGAGGCATCTTGTCGTTATTGCGCTTTTATGCTGCAGTCGCCAGCCGATGGATTACGCGACAAGATGAATGATGCGACAAGAAACGGAGGCGGGAGGAGCGCATGATCAAAGTCAGTGTAATGTATCCTTTTATCGAGGGTGCGACCTTCGACATGGATTATTACATCCAGAACCATATGCCGACATTGCGGAAAAAGCTTGGCTCGTCGTGCAAACGTACCGAGGTCGATCAGGGGCTTGCCGGTGGCGCACCCGGATCGCAGCCGGTTTATACCGCAGCAGCACATCTGCTTTTCGAATCGCTCGAAGCCTTCCAGGCGGCCTTCGCACCCCACGCGGCCTCGCTCATGGCAGACGTGGCGAATTACACGAACATCGAACCGGTCGTACAGATCAGCGAAGTTAAGCCGTTCTGACGTCGGAGGCCCTATCAGGAGCGCCAGCGGTCGGCGCTACGGCGTTAGCTTCGCTTTTGATCGATGCCGGCGGTCACCGCCATGCGTACCAGGGCGGAAAGGCTGCGCGCCTGCATCTTTTCCATCACGCGAGCGCGATGGATCTCGATCGTCCGTGGACTGATGTTGAGATCATAGGCGATCACCTTGTTGGGCTGTCCGGAAATCATGCCGTCCATAACCTCCCGCTCGCGCGGGGTAAGTGTCTCGATACGGCGCAAGATTTCCTGAATCTCGGTTTCCTTAAAGCTCGCGTGAGCCGCCCGCGCCAAGGCTCGGTCGATGCAACTCAAGAGCGTTTCTTCGGAAAACGGTTTTTCGATGAACTCGAAAGCGCCGGCCTTCATGGCCCTGACCGCAATCGGCACATCGCCATGAGCCGTCATCATGATAATGGGAAAACTTTGGCCGGTCCGGTTGAGTTCCGCCTGTAGTTCGAGCCCATCCATGTCCGGCATACGAATATCGAGCAACACGCAGTCACGTGCCTGGGGATTCGCCCGATCGAGAAATTGGCGCGCCGAGGCATAGCCCTGAACGTTCGGGTGCCCGGCGGAATGCAGCAGGATCGTCACCGAGTCCCGCACTGCCTCATCGTCATCGACGATATAGATGGTTTGGCTTTCGACCATGACGTCAGTCCGCCACCGTTTCGGTCGGAAGTTCGAACTGAAACCTGACCCCGTGGGATGGATTCCGTGCGGCGGCATGCCGGGCGCCAGGGGCTTCGACGATTGGACGGCGGGTTGTGAGGCCAAGGCCGATATCGTCCGCGTTGAGGGTCATGAATGGGTGGAAACGGCGGTTGTTGAGGTTTTCCGCGAGTTCTGGACCAGAGCCGCCGGCCGAAACCTCGATCATCTTATCCACGACTTCTCGCAACGGTTGCCGATTAATTTCTTCCCGTTTCACCACCCGAGCGTTGGCTTCTATGGGACGGACGACGGCAGTACGCGGTTGATCGCGGTCATGGGCAACCGCTGAAGCCGATTCGTCAACGACGTCGGGAGGGCCTACACAAAACAGCTTCTCTTGCAACCCCTGCCAACGATTTCGCCCGCGCAGCCGCTCGATGAGATCGCGGATATAACCGGCAAAAGGGTGATCTTCGCCACATCGAAGCTCCCCAACATAGCATTCGACCGGGAATGTCGACCCGGCCGCTCGTTGGCCTGACACAACACGGCCAATGGCGGTGAACCGCTGCTCGCCCGTCACACGGCGACGATCGAGATAGTCACCGTCCTGATCACGGTAAGGCTGGGGCATGGGTATCGCGACCTTGCAGCCGATCTTGTCATTCGACTGATAATCGAATTGCATCTCTACGATATAATGAAACGATGGAAACGTGCCCTTGCATTGATTATGATCAAACCGTCGGGCACAACATCGGGGGCCTTGATATGTGGTCGTGCGCTCCGGCGAGCCCAGATCGCCGTTGTTGCCGTTCGTAACCCCATCCTCGACCAATCAACTTCGAACACATTCGCATGAACGACTCCTTAGTCAGCCAAGCCGCCGGAACCCCAAGCTAAATCGTCCATCTGTGCACAATATAAAGCGACCGCATGCGTCCGTCGTGGAGAAACACAGCGCATGGGATGATGCTGTCGCGCCAAACGGGGCCCGTGGCTAGATCAGAAAGACCGTCGCCGGGTATCGCGCCCCATCAGTCGCTCGCATGGGGTGATTGGCCCCGCACCGAGCACCTCACACGTTGTTGCCTATTCTTGATGTTATGATATATCATTGCTTCCGTTCATGCGGTTCCGTAGAAGGGGTATACATCGCGAACGTTACCTTGTCTCAACGACGGGACTTTCCTCATTGACCGTTCTCCGCCCGGCAACGTCGCCGACACCCGCGGGACGCAAGCACCGCTCGTCAGCGATGCGGCCTTGATGACAGCGCAAACTTCGGCATCCGAAAAGACCTGAACCGGACCCACCCGATGACCCCGCCAACGGCCGCTCCGCTCAAGGTCGACGCCGCAGCGATTTCGATCGACCATGCCACCCTTACGCTCGGCCGCCGATCGGTGCTCCGCGATGTCGATCTTACCGTCGAGGCCGGTGAGTTGATCGGCGTCTTCGGACCGAACGGTGCAGGCAAGACGACTCTGATGCGAGCGCTTCTCGGCCTCGTCCGGCCAGTGGCGGGATCGGTGCGCGTGTTCGGGCGCCCGGCCGGCGTTTCGAATGCCGATATCGGCTACATGCCCCAGCACCATAGTCTTGCCGCCGGGGCTACGCTAACGGGCTGGGATTTTGTTGCCTGCACCGCCGGGGGAAGCCGTTGGGGTCTGCCGCTTTTGGATGCGGCGGCGCGAGGCGAGGTGGAACGGGCGCTTGAGATTGTCGGTGTAACGGCACTCGCCCACCGACCGCTCAACGAACTTTCCGGCGGCGAGCGGCAGCGACTACTTCTGTCCCAAGCACTTATTGGCCGGCCACGTCTTCTTCTTCTCGACGAACCACTCCTGAACCTCGATCCGCCGCATCAACATGCGGTGGTGGAACTCGCGGATCGGCTGAAGCGCGACCTCGGCGTTACCGTACTTTTGAGCGCCCATGAATTGAACCCCCTCCTCGATGTGCTGGACCGCGTGCTCTACCTCGGCCGCGGCCAAGCTGCACTTGGTATCGTCGATGACGTAATTACTGGTCCCGTCCTTTCTACGCTCTACGGCGCCCCAATCGACGTCGTGCATGCCGATGGCCACATCTTCGTAATGTCGGGTGGTCACGATGTCGAAC
This sequence comes from Ferrovibrionaceae bacterium, assembly GCA_046705265.1. Lineage (GTDB taxonomy): Bacteria > Pseudomonadota > Alphaproteobacteria > Ferrovibrionales > Ferrovibrionaceae > JAJYTL01. Next base: position 18,366 of record JBJKQL010000156.1, on the reverse strand, counting down.
GCGAAGTGCATCGTCACACGTCCCCCGCCGCCAGCCGATTGAACGGCCCGAGCTAAGACGATGTTTGCCTATGATTTTGTGATTCGAGCTTTCGAAGCCACCGCGATCGTCGCCATCGTCGCCGGCCTGATCGGCTATTTCCTGGTGTTGCGAGGCCAGACCTTCGCCGGACACGCGCTTTCGCATGTCGGCTTCGCTGGAGCCACCGGCGCAGCCCTGGTCGGCCTAGCGCCGCTTTGGGGTCTTCTCGGGTTCACCGTCGCAGGCGGCATCGCCATGGGCGCTCTCGGCGAAAGGCTCAGCAATCGCGACGTCGCCATCGGCATGGTTCTGGCGCTCGCCTTGGGTTTCGGCCTTCTTTTCTTGAATTTTTATACCGCCTATGCCGCACAGGCGATGACCCTGCTCTTCGGCAACGTGCTCGCGGTAGATCGGCGGATGCTGATTGAACTCGCCAGCCTCGGTCTCGCGACCCTGATCGCACTCGGCGTCATCGCTCGCCCGCTTCTGTTCGTCACCCTGCAACCCGAAGTGGCCGAAGCCCGTGGCCTACCGCTTCTCTTTCTGGCAATTCTGTTTATGGCGCTGGTCGCGGTTGCGGTGGCGGAATGCACTGAGATTGTTGGCGTCCTTCTCGTTTTCACCTTGATGGTCGGACCAGCGGCGGCAGCGCAGAATCTCACCAGTCGCCTCGGCTGGGGGCTTTGTCTATCGGTGACGTTTGCGCTGGGCGAGGCATGGGCCGGCATCGCGCTAGCCTATGCAACGGACTGGCCGACGAGCTTCTGGATCAGCACCTTGAGTGGCGTAATTTACCTCGCGGCCATTCTGTGGCACCGCGCGACTGGCGCCAGAAACGACTCGCTTCACCAAGCTAATGGCCATTTCCTCGCCGACAAACAATGAGCGAGATGAAGTTCGCTTCGGCGCCCTAGGAGCAATCGGAGCCTATCGGCTGTTTGAAAACGAGGTCGTCGATTCGTGTTCCGGCAGGCCGAACACCTCTGCCGGATCAAGAAAGCCGCGAATCGGATGAAAGCCAAGAGAGTGGAGTGGCGTGTCTGAGATTTCCGCAAAAGCCTGCGAGGTCAGCACCGGACGATCGAGATGCTTGGTTAGGCCTTCGAGACGAAAGGCCATATTAACGGCCGGGCCGATGGCCGTGAAATCCAGCCGGTCGTGAGAGCCGACATTCCCGAGCATGACGTCGCCGATGTGAAGTCCGAATCCAGCGCGAAGCCATATCGTGCCCCGTGCCCCGAGTATCGCGTTATGCTGGGCAAGGCGCGCAACAACGGTGCGGGCCGCGTCGAGGCTTCCCCTGACCGCCGAAACCTCACCCTCGGTATCGGTCGGGAATAGGGCGAGAACGCCGTCACCGACAAATTTCAGGACAAAGCCGCCTGCGGCATTCACCGCATCCGCCACATATTCAAAATAGTCATCAAGCGCGCGGATCACCACTTCCCCCGGCAACCGATCAGAAAGGCTCGTAAATCCGCGAAGGTCGGACGCCATCACCACCGCGCGCATGTGCTGGACTTTACCTCGCTCCACTTGACCGTCGAAAATTCGCTCGCCGATCTCATTGCTTAGATAGATCGACAACAAGGTTCGCGCAGCGCGACGAACGGTATTCGCTTCCATCACCACCGCAAGCGCCGGACGGATACCCTCCAACAACTCAAGGTCACGGGCACTAAAGCCCCCTGGGCGATCGCTCGTCCAAGTGACGACGGCGTAGCGCCGCACCAGCCGACTGAGCGGCATGGCAAGATAATCGGTCGCGCCGTGGGCCGCGAGCTCAGCAAGCAGCGGGAACTCGCTGCGATCGACTTCAAGCCGGCGGCGGAGCGGAACGCCCTGTTCAATGACTCGGTAGATCGGCCGCTCTGCATAACCTGGCGTGTTCTCGAGACCGCGTTCGAAGTGGAATTCCTCGGTGACGCCTCGGTCCCGCCACCAACGCCAACCCAGGCTATCGATCTGCGGGTGAAGCGTGTTGGTGAAGAGCGAGACGCGTGACAGCGGCACACCACTCCCAATCAATCGCCAGCAGAGTGCGTCGATGAAACGGGCAATGCTCCAAGGCGCCCGTGGATGTAAGAGAATCCACCGCACAAGATCGGGCTCGGCAATCGGTCGTCCTTCGCCTCTGTATTCACTATCAATAACGCGAATCTCATCAAACGACCGGGGCCATGATGCGGTGGCAGAGGCATTTTCCGCATGAGTGGACGTCTCCGACGTGCGAACGGAATCAGACGCCTCAAGGTCGCTTCGCACAACCGTGCTCTTTTGCGGTGCCGTCACGCCCACCAAATTTCTTTTCATGGTCATCTTCGGTCCCTTGTCAGAGATCCGTCTCTATAGCACCGGCGGCCATAGCGTCCAGCGCTTCTGGTGTTCGAATCGGAATTCGGCATACTATGCGCTCATGCTCTCTTGGACTATCCGGTCGTAGAAGGCGAGATAGCGTTCGACCACCCTGGCCTCGGTAAAATCGGCCTCATAGTCTCGCCGTCCGGTTGTTGCAATCTGATTCATAAGATGCGGAGAATTGAGCAGTCTGTTGATCGCCCGGCCAAGCGCTGGGGCATCGTCGATCGGCACCATCACGCCGTTCTCGCCATCGCGAATCAAACCGCGCGGACCCTGCGCCGCCGCGACGATCAGCGGTTTTGCATAGGCCCAGGCTTCGATCATCACGGTTCCAAACGGCTCGTGACGAGACGGCATGACGCAGAGATCACAGGTAGTGAAGAGAGCGCCGCGATCGTTGCGCCAGCCGAGAAACCGGACTCGCGACGACAGGCCGAGCGTTTCGGTCTCCGCTTTCAGTTTTTCCTTCAGACGTCCCTCCCCCGCAAGCCAGAGATAGGCTTTCGGCACATCAACGAGCGCACGCAACAACACGTCAAACCCTTTGACCGGATCGAGCCGACCGAGCGCTAGAATGAGGGGGGCCTCCTCCGGTGTGTCGAACTCGCGGCGTGGAATCGGCGCGGCGGGTATGTCGGAAGCGAAGGTCGGTAGATAGTGCGCACGGGCCGCCGGCCACCCGCCCTCGGTGATATGACGCACGATATCGCGGGTAACGGCGACGAGATGATCACAGTGCTTATAATACTTCATGCTGTAATAGCCGCCGAACCAACCGACATGGATGAAGTCACCGCGCGGGCAGGCGGCGGTCGCTCGCTTCATCCAGGTTTGCATCACATGAGGGCGAAAGGCGTTGGTCTCGTAGCGGAGTCGACGGCGCGTGTTGAAGTCGAGAAAATTACCGAAACTAAGCTCGACCGGATCGAGGCCGGCAGCACGCAGTTGATCACAACGCGCTGAATCACGGCGGATGACCACCTTCTGCTCGATTCCGGCACGATGCAGCGCGGTTACCAAATCGACGAAATATGTTTCGGCCCCGCCCTGTTTCGCCCCGGCCAAGACCTGCATAACCCGCATCCGGTTCTCCTTTCCGGCCTACCCGCTTTTGATGCGGCGCCCATAGGACCCGTCCAGCATACGGCAAGTCAATGATTGGATGCGGCGTCAGCCGCGCGACTCGGTCTTTCCTGGTCCCCACCCGTGGGCTATAGTTCGTTGTCGCCATGGCCCGTCTTCTCATCATTCTTGGAATGGCCCTCGTCGCCGCCGGCCTGCTCTGGCCGTGGCTGTCACGGCTCGGCATCGGCCGCCTGCCAGGTGATATCGTTTTCAAGCGCGGCGACGTCACCATCTATTTCCCAATTGTAACCAGCCTCGTTCTAAGCCTTGTTCTCACCCTGATTTTTTGGCTCATTGGCCGTTGACGAGGATGAAACGGCGGCGGACCGCTGCCGTGCCGTGGGCAAATCTTTGAGTAACCTCCAAAAGCACGTGCCGACCGACGGCAATCCTGCGATATAATCCACATTAGCCCCTCGTCGGCAGATAAGGTTTCGCATGGCGTGGCATTCTTGCAGAACTGGTAACAATTCGTGGGAGGCCGCCTAATGAAAAAGATAAAATGGCTAGTTGCCGCTCTTGTCGGCCTCGTCGTCGTGATCGTCGCCGCACTCTCTATCGTGCCCGGTATGATCAACTGGAAGCCGCGGGTCATCGCCGCCGTGCGCGCGGCAACCGGCCGCGAACTTCGCATCGACGGGCCGCTCAGCGTCTCGATCTTCCCTGAAATCCACGTTACCGCCTCCGGTATCCACTTCGCCAACGCAGCCGGCATGAAACCGCCAGAAATGCTGTCGGTCGCAAGCCTCAAGGTCGACATCGCTCTCTGGCCTCTCATCACCCGCCATGTCGTCATCCATTCTCTGGTAATCCAGGACCCGACCATCGATCTTGCGGTCGACAAAGATGGGCGGCCCAATTGGACTTTCACGCCTAAGGCGACCACTCGAGGCGGCGCGCCACCGCCGGCCACCAAAGCGTCAAACGCGACAGGCAGCTCGATGCTTGGCGCAATTCAGGTTGGAATCTTCGAAATCGACAACGGTCAAGTTACCTATAGCAACGCTGAAACCGGCCAGACCCTCCGCGCGACCGGTGTGACGCTCAAAGGCACGATGGCCGATCCAACGCAGCCGTTTCGCCTGGACGGCAGCATGACGCTGAACGAGCAGCCCGTAACGTCAAGCTTCTCTTTTGATTCATTGGCGCTTCTGGCTAGCGGCAAAGAGGCTAAGGTGACCTTCGCGCTCGATACGAAGGACCTTACGACGCACTTCGACGGAACAGCTCAGGCGAAACCCCTTCCCGGTCTGAACGGAGCGTTCGATCTCAACATTCCTTCGGTAGGTCAGCTTCTAGCTTGGCTCCACCGGCCGCTGCCACAATCTCAACCAGACCCCGGACCTGTGAAGCTCCAGGCGGTCTTCGCCGCCAAAGGTGCCGAATCCGAGCTGAAGTCGCTAACCTTGACCGGCACAGCGCTCGCATTAAAGGCGACTGGCAGTCTTGACGCGCGCGGACCGGTTACCAAAGTTGCCCTTAATGTCGAAAGCGGCGTCCTCGATCTCAATCGCTATCTGCCACCGCCGACGCCACCGGCCAAAGCCGCACCTTCCGGGGTGTCTTCGCGTCCGGCACCGCACCTTCGGCCACAGGACCTTCTGGCCGAGTTTTCCGACCGACCTTTCAATCTTAAGCCGCTTCGCGACACTGACGCTAATATCAAAGTCGCGATCGCCGGCATAAGGGACCGTGGTCAAGCGATCGGACCGATCGCTTTCACCACCATCACCAAGAATGGCGTCGTCACCGCCAATCTGGGCCTGCTCGGGCTTTACGGCGGCGACATGAAAGGACAGCTCAGGTTAGATGCGTCCGGCGATGTCCTCGGAATCGAGACTGATCTTAAGGTCGACCATGTCCGTATCGACAAGATGGCCGAGGCGCTCAGCAGCCAATTACCGGTCGGTGGCACCGTCACGGCCACAATCAACGTCGCGGCCAAGGGAAAAAGCCCTCGGGGCCTCATGGAAAACCTTGAAGGGCAAGCCGCTCTCGGTCTAGCCAATATGCAGATGCGGCAGCCGGGCACACCGCTGATTTCCCGGGCTCAGCTCAACCTCACCGTGCCGGGCCCAAGCAAGCCCTCACACCTTACGGCCAGCGTGATTTACAGGAATGAACCTGTCGCTGTGGACGCCAGCCTGGCGCCTCTGATCAAGCTCCTCTCCGGCGCCCGTGCTCCGGCCAAATTGGCTGTCCGTTCGAGACTCTTCACCGTCGACTATGACGGCACGGTGCAGAGCCAGCCAATACCAGCCGCGGCTGGTACCTTCGACGTCGATATTCCCTCAGTCGGCAGGCTTGCGTCGTGGATTGGCCGACCGCTCGGTCACGGGCAGCCTGATCCCGGCCCACTCAAGCTTCACGCGGTGATCGCAGGCGCGGGACCAAAACTCGCATTAAAAACACTTACGATTGTTGGCAAGGCTATCCAGGCCACCGCCAACGGACACTTCGATCGATCGAAGAAGACCGCCAGATTCGATGCCAACATTAACGTTCAGGAAGCAGATCTCAACGCCTACCTGCCTCCCGCTCAAAAGTCGGCCACGAAACCAGCACCGACTCACGCGACCGCCGCCAAGCCAGCGGCCGGTTGGAGCACTCAGCCCTTCGATGCCTCGGCGCTTGGGAGTGCGGATGGTCAGGTGGCCATCCACCTCAACCGAGTACGATACCGCGATCTCGACGTCACCAGCGGCGCGATCCGAATCGCCCTTGCGAACCGGGTGTTGAAATTCGTCGCCGACAAGCTCCAGGTTGCACAAGGGACGGTATCGAGTGCCGTAACGCTGGATGCCTCGGGGGCAGTGCCGAAGCTCAACTATCAGGCCTCGGCCACTGGCGTTCAGGCACGCCCGCTTCTCCAGACCTTCGCCGGCAGTGGCCGCTTAAGCGGCACGGTGGTCTTCGACAGCCAGGGTCAAGCTAGCGGACAGAATGAAAAGGCGATGATCGGATCACTTAACGGCAATGGCCGCTTCAAAATAACCAACGGCGCGATCTATGGCATCAACCTTGCCGCGACCTTGCGTAGGGCCGGCACCCTCGGGTTCGGCTCGTCCCAGACCGAGAAGACGGATTTCGCGGAACTCAGCGGCAGTTACACCATCAAATCCGGCACCATCGACAATCGCGATTTGAAGATGCTGGCGCCACTGGTTCGGCTCTCCGGGGCCGGCACCGTGCCGATGCCGCCGCAAACCGTCGATTATGAGATCGACGCCAAGCTGGTGCCGACACTCGCGGGGCAGGGCGGTCAGAACGCTCTCGCCGGCTTGCCGATACCGATCAAGATCACCGGTTCTTGGCAAAGTCCGAACTACAAGGTCGATTGGCGAAGCGTCTTCCAGACCATGGCCAAGGACCCAGCGCGACTCAAGAACCTTCCCGCCAACTTGGCGCAAACGGCGAAGGGTTTTGGTGTCAAGCTGCCCAATTTGGGCGGCTTCGGCAACATCCTGAAAAATCTACCGACCGCACCGACGAGCCCCGCGCCGTCTTCCTCCGGAACTACAAGCGGCAGTCAAACAGCACCGTCTTCACCTATTCCCAACCTAGGGAAACTCTTCGGTCAATAAGCGGACACCCCCCAACCACACCGAGAAAGGGAGGCAAATGTCGGACACGGAGAACACAGCCGCGCGACACGTGTGGCGGTTCTTTCGCGCCGGAGGCTTCGATCATGTGCGCATCGAGAGCGGCGGCGACGTGGCTGCGATTGGGGAACTCGATCAGAAGCTTTGGGTTGCCCTCGCCTGCCCCACGCGCGGCATCGCTTTTGACGAACGCACTCTCGATTTGATCGACGCTGATCGCGACGGCCGCATCCGTGTTCCGGACATCGTCGCCGCGGCAAGCTGGACTACTGGCCTTCTCGCCGACCAGGAGGGGCTGGCGAAGGGCCGGGAAGTCCTTCCACTTGCCGCAATTACTGATCAAAGCGATGAAGGCAAAGAGCTAAGGGCCTCGGCGAGCACCATTCTCCGGCTTCTTGGCAAGACAACCGCAACGGAAATCTCGCTTCAGGACGCCGGAGACGTCGAACGCATTTTCAATGCCACACCGTTCAACGGCGACGGCGTGATCGCCGAGGACGCAGCCGAGGACGCAGAAACCCGGTCGGTGCTCGTCGACATTATGAACTGCCTCGGCTCAGCGCCCGATCGCAGCGGCAAGCCCGGCGTCTCGCAAGAAATCGTTGACCGCTTTTTCGCCGAGGCCGCAGCCTATGCCGCCTGGGCGGACGAAGCCGACGCCGCGGCGGACATCATAAGACCGCTCGGCCCCGACACCGAGAGCGCTGCCACGTTGACGCGCATGCTCGCTCCGAAACTCGATGACTACTTCACCCGCTGCCGGCTCGCCGCCTTCGATCCGGAAGGAGCCTCCGCCCTGAACCCACCGGCAAGCTTTTATGACAGCTTGATTACACAGGTCATTGACGCAGAGCGACCGGAGATCCATGCGCTGCCGCTGGCTCATGTCGGACACGATGGCACGCTAGCGTTCGGCTCCGGCATCAACCCCGGGTTTGCCGAGGCGATCGATCGTTTCCGCTCCGCGGTGGCAAAGCCTCTGATTGGCGCCGAGCAATGCTTGCGTGAAAGCGACTGGCGCGCCATCCAGGCGCGGATCGCGCCCTTCGAGGCGTGGCGGAACCGTCAGCCAGAAACTGCCCTTTCAAGCCTCAGCATCGCACGCATCAAAGACCTTATCGCCCCCCCGGTCAAAGCACGGATCGATGGCCTTCTCGCGCGTGACAAGGCGCTGGAGGCCGAGACGAACGCCATCGCACGGGTCGAGAAACTCTTGCGCTTCCAGCGTGATCTCGTGACCCTATTGAACAATACGGTTTCCTTCCGCCATTTTTATTCCCGCACGGCCCCAGCGCTGTTTCAGGCTGGCCGGCTCTATCTTGACGGCCGCAGCTGTGATCTTTGCGTCACGGTCACCGACATCGCGAAGCACGCTCAGCTCGCCGCCTTGAGCCGGATCTATCTCGTCTACTGTCTCTGCACGCGTCAAGGAAGCCAGGGCGGAACGGCTGAACGAATGACCATCGCCGCCGCCATTACGGCGGGCGATGCCGACAACATCTCGGTCGGAAGGAACGGCGTCTTTTACGACCGTAAGGGGCAGGACTGGGATGCTACGATCGTCCGCATCGTCGAACACCCAATCAGCCTGCGTCAAGCCCTCTGGCTCCCTTATCGGCAAGCAGCGGCCTTTATCGGCGATCAGGTACAGAAGTTCGCCGCCGCGCGTTCCGCTACAACTCAAGCACAACTCGCCCTGGCCACGGTGCGGACCGAGGCTGCCGCGGTGCCAACCACGGCGGAGGCCGCCGCGCCTGCCCGACCCGCGGCGTATGACGCGGCACGTTTCGCCGGCATCTTTGCCGCCGTCGGCCTCGCGCTCGGCGCCCTGGGAACGGCCATCGCTTCTACCGTTACCGGTTTTCTACGCCTGACCTGGTGGCAGATGCCCCTCGCGCTTCTTGGCATTCTGGTCCTGATCTCTGGGCCTTCCGTGCTGATTGCCGCGATGAAGCTCAAGAATCGAAACCTCGGTCCGATCCTTGATGCGTGCGGATGGGCGGTCAATACCAGGCTTCGCATCAATATTCCCTTTGGCACCGCTCTGACCGCGCTCGCCAAACTCCCCGAGAACGCTGAGCGTTCGCTCAGAGATCCCTACGCGGAACGGCGTCATCCTTGGCTGCTTTACCTTCTTTTCGCGATCGTCCTGATCGCCATCGCGGCCGGGTGGTGGTTTGGTTTTTTCAACCGTTTATCATGATGTTAGACACAAAACTTCAGAGAATTTCGTAGATGTCGTAGATGGCGGCCTCTGGCTCGCGACGGCCAATGCCGATGGCAAGAACGCGATTCAGCCAATCATATTTTCTTGCGCCAGTCTCAAAGAAAGGCGCGCTACGGAGATAATATTCGTCAGCGCTTACCTTCTCCCCGGCCGCGATCCGGGCCATGACTTCGGACGGTCCGTGGCGGATGCCACGATAGGTGATAAGGATTAGGGCGTCATCGTCGGTCTGCACCGTAAGACGCACGTCCGGCTGCAGGGCACCATCGGCCCGGCGCAAGAGATTGTCTGAGCCGCCGCTTACGATCCTTGCTTTGATGCGCGGCCCGATAAAGGTACCGCTGCGAAAGACATCGACCCTTCGCCATCCGGCGGGCGTGTCGCCTAGAAAATGGCTATCCCCGATCTCGATACGGAGCGTCCCCAGAAAACCAGACTTCAAGCTCATTTCTGGCCTCTCGTTGCGTGGCTAGACCGTCGCGATAGGAGTGACCGGTGATCCCACCGCTCCCGGCAGCCGCAGCGGTGGCGCGGTGAGAAGGAAGCGATTCCGTGCATGGTTACGGAGCCACCGGGCAAGCTTGTCCAAATACCACAGTTCGCCGAGATTGAGGCCAAGCTTGAACAGGCAGTGTTCGTGCAGCGGCAACATCGCGTAATGGTCGCCACTTGCCGGGCGCGAGGGGATGGCCTCGACGCCGTAATTATCCGCGATCAAGGCAGCAATGCCACTGTCGCCGATCCATTGGAGAAGCTGCTTGTCGCGTCCGTCCAGCACCGCACAGGCCGCGTTCAACGCCGCAATATCCGGGTCACGGTTCATCTCCAAGACCATCTCGGCGAACCCGGTGTGGAGGCAGAGAAGATCTCCTGTCTCCACAGCGATCTTATCGACCTCCAGCACCCGCATCAGATCGTCATAGCCGACCATCTTGCGCCCCCGGCCGAAATGGGCGTGAAGATCGACCAGGACACCCCGCCCCTGAATGCCCTTCACCGCCATATTGGCAACGCTAAGCGCCTTGGCTCCGATCTCGCCGGCTCGCGGCAAGCCGCCGCCAGCCTGGTAATCGACCGGTCCCAGCACATCACGACCTGCGCGGAAGCCGTTATAATAGACAGGTTCCGCGTGGCCATCGCCGTTAACGTCGAACTGGCAGCCGACATGGGCAAGACTGTCCCATTGCGTCGAATACTGCAGCGTCAGAAGCACACGGTCATCCGAGATCACGTCGGTATACTTGGCATCATCAAGCGCAGTCGGATAATTATAGCGTGGCCTATCCTCGGGCCCGGTGGCAAAAAGAACCGGCCCGGACCGGCGCGGGTTGAGCTTTGCGCCCCCCGGATAGTCGAGCGGCAGACTGAGGCAAAAGACAATTCCCTCGCGCACCTCGGCAACGCCTTGGCGGACCTTTTCCGGGGTCAAAAGATTAAGCCGGCCGAGTTGGTCATCAGCGCCGAAATCGCCCCACGTCGAACCCTCCGGCCGGTTTTTCCAGCGCTTCGTGGTCATCGTTCCTCCGTTCGTTGGTGATGCCATTGTTTCCAGCCCGATAGCCCCGCTCGACAAACCCGACGATATCACAGCCGCTCTTGCCCTTGACAATTGACAGCAGTGCGTTTTTTTCCCTATCAGAGGGTGACGATTTCCTTTTTGGGATGGGTTTGGCGGAGCGTGGCCTGGGCTGGGCCGCACGGGGATGGCTTGGGTCGAAAATCGTCGCCTTCGTGACCCGGATCGGTCATACTCAGAAGTTGGTCCAAGTGGCCGGAAATGCGAGGCTCGCTGACGCGCCTTTCAGTCCGGATCCAGGTGGGAACGGAGAGATATTGGTGCCTGGCGTAGCCGAAAGACAAGGTCTCTATGACCCGCGGAATGAGCACGATTCTTGCGGGATCGGCTTTGTCGTGAACATAAAGGGAAGAAAAAGCCACGAGATCATCCGCATGGGCCTCGAAATTCTGGTGAATCTCGAGCATCGCGGTGCCGTCGGCGCCGATCCACTTGCCGGCGACGGAGCTGGCATCCTGATCCAAACACCAGACGACTTCATGCGCGCTGTCGCGACGCCTCTCGGTATCGACTTGCCGGGGCCCGGCGAATACGGCATCGGTGCCGTGTTCCTGCCGAAGCCGACCGAGGACCGTGTCCGCTGCGAGGCCATCATCGAGCGCTTCGTCGCCGAAGAAGGCCAGACGCTGCTCGGCTGGCGCGATGTGCCTGTGGACAATTCCTGCCTTTCCGACGACGTGCGCGCGATCGAGCCGCTGGTGCGCCAATTCTTCGTCGGACGCAGTGCGGATTGTTCTGACGAGGCGAGCTTCGAGCGCCGCCTGTTCGTTATCCGCAAGCTGGTACAGAATTTCGCAAGGAGCGAACTCACGGGTGTCTCGGCGCGGGATTTTTATATTCCCTCACTTTCCTCGCGCACCCTGGTCTACAAGGGCATGTTCCTTGCCCGTCAAGTCGGCACCTATTACGCAGACTTGTCCGACCCGCGCATGGTGACGGCGCTGGCGCTCGTGCATCAGCGTTTTTCCACCAACACGTTCCCCTCCTGGCGGCTCGCCCATCCCTACCGGATGATCTGTCACAACGGTGAAATCAATACGCTCCGCGGCAATCTCAACTGGATGGCCGCGCGTCGCCATGCCATGAGCTCGAAGCTTCTCGGCGACGATCTTGCCAAACTTTGGCCATTGATTCCCGAGGGCCAGTCGGATACCGCGAGCTTCGACAACGCGCTCGAACTCCTCGTCGCCGGTGGATATTCGCTGCCTCATGCGATGATGCTGCTGATCCCTGAAGCTTGGGCCGGCAACCCGCTGATGAGCGAAGAACGGCGTTCGTTTTACGAGTATCACGCGGCACTCATGGAGCCTTGGGACGGCCCCGCCGCCATCGCCTTCACTGACGGTCGTCAGATCGGCGCCACGCTCGACCGCAACGGCCTGCGGCCGGCCCGCTATGTGGTCACCGACGACGACATGGTGGTGATGGCATCCGAAGTCGGGGTACTCAATATTCCCGAGGAGCGCATCGCCAAAAAATGGCGCCTCCAACCGGGTAAGATGCTGCTGATTGATCTCGATGAGGGACGCATCGTCGACGACGACGAGATCAAGGACCAGCTCTCCAAGGCAAAGCCCTACCGAGAATGGCTGGAACGCACTCAATTCGTTCTCGAGGATCTGCCCGAGCGGCCGCCCACCAGGCGGCCCGAATCGACTCCGCTCCTGGATCGCCAGCAGGCGTTCGGTTATACACAGGAGGATATCAAGTTCTTCCTTGAGCCCATGGCGATGAAAGGCGACGATCCCGTAGGCTCGATGGGTACCGACACGCCGGTCTCGGCGCTTTCGAGCCGACCGAAGCTTCTATACACCTATTTCAAACAGAATTTCGCCCAGGTCACCAATCCGCCAATAGATCCGATCCGCGAAGAGCTGGTGATGTCACTGGTGTCACTGATCGGGCCGCGGCCGAACCTTCTCGGCCTTGACCAAGCCGGCTCGCATTGGCGGCTTGAAGTGCGTCAGCCGATCCTTACCGACGGGGATCTGGAAAAGATTCGTCATATCAGCGACCTTGTCGGCGGTGCGTTCCGCACGACGACACTCGACATCTGCTACCCGGCAGGCGACGGCGCGGCCGGCATGGAGACCGCTCTCGGGGCGCTCTGCCAAGCAGCCCTTCGCGCTGTGGAGGAAGGCAGCAATATCCTGGTGCTTTCCGACCGCTCAGTCGGACCGGATCGAATTCCGATTCCGGCGTTGCTCGCCACTTCAGCAGTACATCACCATCTGATCCGCCACGGGCTCCGTACCGAGACCGGGCTCGTCGTCGAAACTGGCGAAGCGCGGGAAGTCCATCACTTCTGCCTTCTCGCAGGCTATGGCGCCGAGGCAATCAATCCCTATCTCGCCTTCGAGACGCTGCTCGCGCTTAAGCCTGATCTGCCACCGGAACTGACCTCCGATGAGATCCAGCACCACTACATCAAGGCGATCGACAAGGGGCTCCTCAAGGTGATGTCGAAGATGGGTATCTCCACCTACCAGTCCTATTGCGGTGCCCAGATTTTCGATGCCGTCGGCCTGGGCAGCGATTTCGTCGCCACATACTTCACCGGCACCGCGACCACGGTCGAAGGCGTCGGTCTTGCGGAGATCGCGATTGAGAACGTCCTCCGTCACCAGGCGGCCTTTGGGGACGCGCCGATTTATCGCAACGCGCTCGACGTCGGCGGCGATTACGCCTACCGCCTGCGGGGCGAAGTCCATGTATGGGGCCCGGATACGATCGCCAAGCTGCAGCATGCGACCCGCGGCAATCAGCGAGAAACCTACGCCGAATTCGCGCAGCTGGTAAACGATCAGTCCGAGCAACTGATGACCTTGCGCGGCCTCTTTGCTCTGAAACCAGGGAATGGGCCTGTCCCGATTGAGGAAGTCGAGCCGGCAAAGGACATCGTCAAGCGCTTTTCAACAGGTGCAATGTCCTTCGGCTCGATCAGCCGAGAGGCTCACACCACACTCGCCATCGCGATGAATCGCATCGGTGGCCGCTCCAATACCGGCGAGGGCGGCGAGGAACCGGACCGCTTCAAGCGGTTGCCGAACGGCGACTCCATGCGCTCGGCAATCAAGCAGGTAGCGTCAGGTCGATTTGGCGTCACCGCCGAATACCTGGTCAATGCCGACGAATTACAGATCAAGATGGCACAGGGCGCGAAGCCTGGCGAGGGAGGCCAGCTGCCTGGTCACAAGGTAAGCGGCCTGATCGCCAAGGTACGTCATTCAACGCCTGGTGTCGGCCTGATCTCGCCGCCGCCGCACCATGACATCTACTCGATCGAAGACCTGGCGCAACTCATCCATGATCTGAAGAATGTCAACAGCGAGGCGCGGATCAGCGTCAAGCTGGTGTCCGAAGTCGGTGTCGGCACAGTAGCAGCGGGCGTCGCGAAGGCACGTGCTGACCACGTCACGATTTCGGGTTACGAGGGAGGAACGGGCGCCAGCCCCCTCACCTCACTCACCCATGCTGGCTCACCCTGGGAAATAGGCCTCGCGGAAACCCACCAGACCTTGGTTTTGAACCGGCTTCGTAGTCGCATCGCGGTGCAGGTGGACGGCGGCGTGCGCACCGGCCGCGACGTCGCGATCGGTGCATTGCTTGGTGCCGATGAATTCGGCTTTGCAACCGCGCCGTTGATCGTCGCGGGCTGTATCATGATGCGTAAATGCCACCTCAACACCTGCCCTGTCGGCATTGCGACGCAGGATCCGGAACTCCGTCGACGCTTTACTGGTCAGCCTGAGCACGTGATCAACTACTTCTTCTTCGTTGCTGAAGAGCTACGCGAAATCATGGCTGAAATGGGTTTCCGGACGGTGAATGAAATGATTGGCCGCACCGACCGCGTCGATATGCGCAAGGCGGTGGATCATTGGAAGGCACGCGGCCTGGATTTTTCGCGCCTTCTCCATCAGCCAAAGGTCCCCCCTGAAGTGCCGCGCTATAATTGCGAAACTCAGGATCATGGCCTCGAAGCAGCGATTGATCACAAGCTGATTGCCGCCGCCAAACCAGCGATCGAAAGACGCAAACCCGTCAAGATCGACGTCGAGGTCAGAAACGTCAACCGCACGGTAGGCGCCATGCTGTCGGGCCAAGTAGCGCGGCGCTATGGACACGAAGGCCTGCCCGAAGACACGATCTCGATCACAGCGCATGGCACCGGTGGACAGAGCTTTGGTGCCTTCCTCGCCCGTGGCATTGCCATCGAACTTATCGGCGATGCCAACGACTATCTCGGCAAAGGGCTTTCCGGTGGCCGTATTGTCGTCTACCCACCGCGCGAATGCCGGTTGTCGGCGATCGATAACATTGTCGTAGGCAATACCGTGCTCTATGGCGCGATCTCAGGTGAATGCTACATCTCGGGCATTGCCGGCGAGCGTTTTGCCGTCCGCAACTCCGGCGCTGTCGCGGTAGTCGAGGGTGTCGGCGACCACGGTTGCGAGTACATGACCGGGGGGGTGGTGGTCGTTCTCGGGCAGGCGGGACGCAATTTTGCGGCCGGCATGAGCGGCGGCATTGCCTATATGCTGGATGAGGCGGGTGATTTCGAGCGCCGCTGTAACTTGGGGATGGTCGATCTCGAAGCTGTTCAAGCCGAGGCAGAGGCTGTTGGCACCAATGGTAACGGTAACGGCGTGAGCGATCTGCTCGCCGAGCCACTGCGCCATGACGCGGCACGGCTCAAGCGGCTGATTGAGCGACACTTGCACTACACCAACAGCGAACGCGCGCGGCAAATTCTTGCCGAATGGCCGACCTACCTGCCGAAGTTCGTCAAGATCATGCCACGGGATTTCCGTCGCGCCTTGACCTCGGGACAGCTCGGTGGACCGGCGGAGGAATCGAAGCTGACGCCCGCTGTCGTGATGGAACCAGCGAATGGGTAAAATCACCGGCTTTATGGAGTTCCGGCGCCAAGACCGTCCCTATCGCAAAGTCGCCGATCGAAAAAAGAACTTCCGCGAATTCGTACTGCCATTGCCGGAACCGGATCTGCGCACGCAAGCGGCGCGATGCATGGATTGTGGCATCCCGTTCTGTCACCAGGCTTGCCCGGTCAACAACATGATTCCGGATTGGAATGACCTAGTCTATCGCGGTCACTGGCGCGAGGCGTCGGAAATCCTCCATTCCACCAATAATTTTCCTGAATTCACCGGGCGGGTCTGCCCGGCGCCATGTGAGGCGGCCTGCACACTTTCCATCAACGACGCGCCAGTAACGATAAAGACGATTGAATGTCAGATTGTCGATGAGGCTTGGGCCAATGGATGGCTCGTGCCAGAACCAGCAAAAGCGAAAACCGGGAAGAAAATCGCGGTCGTGGGTTCAGGACCCGCCGGCATGGCAGCGGCACAACAGCTCGCTCGTGCCGGCCATGCCCTGACTCTGTTTGAAAAGGCGGACCGGATCGGCGGCCTGCTTCGTTACGGCATTCCGGACTTCAAGCTCGAAAAAGCGCTGATCGACCGCCGCTTGAAGCAGATGGCGGCGGAGGGCGTCGAGTTCCGCACCTCCTGCCATATTGGTCGTGATATTCCGGCCGAACGACTGACGCAGGACTACGATGCCATCGTGCTGGCCGGAGGCGCCGAGGCGCCGCGCGATTTGCCCGTGCCGGGACGCGCCCTTCAGGGCATCCATTTTGCGATGGACTACTTGACTCAGCAAAACCGTCGCACTGCGGGCGATAACGTGCCCGAAGGCGATCTGATCAGCGCCACGGGCAAGCGTGTCGTCGTGATCGGCGGTGGCGACACCGGCTCCGATTGTATCGGCACCGCCAACCGCCAGGGGGCAGCATCTATCACCCAGGTCGAAATCCTGTCGCGGCCGCCTGAGCATCCAGACATCGCCATGACTTGGCCGGATTGGCCTATGATGCTACGGAGTTCTCATGCCCACGAGGAAGGCTGCGAACGCGACTGGAGCATTACGACCAAGGAATTCGGCGGCAATGACGAAGGCCGGGTCACACACCTTCGTTGTGCCCGCGTGCGCTGGGCACCGGCCGAAAATGGCCGACCTAAAATGACCGAAATTCCGCGTAGCGTCTTCGACATCAAAGCAGATTTGGTTCTCCTTGCCATGGGGTTCGTCCATCCGATCCATGACGGGATGGTGCGTGAACTCCAACTTGGCCTCGATTCCCGTGGCAATGTGACCGCTGACACCCTCAAGTATCAGACGTCGAATCCAAAGATCTTTGCCGCCGGCGATATGCGCCGTGGCCAGTCGCTCATCGTTTGGGCGATCCGGGAAGGGCGCCAGGCAGCACGAGCGGTCGATGAGTTCCTCATGGGCCGCTCAGAGCTACCCCGGTAGACATTGTCTCACGATCGGGACTCTGGCTCCGCAAAGCGGGGCCAGAGAGTACTCCGTTGCTGGGGGGTGAATTCGTTTTCTGGCTCCCCGCGTCTGCCGTCCCTTTCCCGGCGCCGCTCGCGTGAGAGGCGTTTAGTTTGCCGTCGCGACGCGTCGGCGCATCAACCGCTCCAAGAGTCGCGACGTATTCGATACCGAGAGCAAATGAGCCTGGATCCATGCCAACTCACCGGAGCGGAAAAACGAGAGGACATCGCCGTCCGCAAGGCCCTGTAATTTCTCCTCGTCGACCACGCGGAAATCACGCAAGAGAAAGCGGCTGCCATCTTGAAGCACCGCCTGTAGATCCCGCGTCTTCAAGAGTCCTAATTCGTCCAGACGGATCACGAATTTCCGCGTGCGCTCGATATGGGCCTGGAAATCCTGCAAGAAGGCTAGGGTCTGCTTGAGGAGTTGGCTCTCGTTGCCACTTTCGTCAAACAGTGGCGTCCCGCTTTCAGAACCGAGCTTAACGCTCGAATCATCGACACAGACGGTTAGCCGATCATCGCTTCCCGACTTGGCAAAGACGAAGGGATAGCGCCGCACGAAGGCCGGCACATAGGTGCTTTCACTCCAACGATTGTCGGCCTCGATATAGAGGTTTTCGCCGGGACGCAGGCCGACCATCGCAACCGGCAGGTTTTCGCCGCCCGCGCCGGTAAAGAGAATGGGATACTCCCGCGACACCGCTGGAAATTCGACGCCGACCACTGGAACCGAGATCACGTTCCGGGCGAAGCGGTAGCCTTCAACTTCCGCTCTCAGCTTTAGATCGCGGTGGGTTTCGCGGTTGAGCGGTACAACACGTTCATAAAACAAGACCTCAGTCATAAATGCCTCCTACGCCTGAGCGTTTAAATCACGATACTCGGAAATTCAACGAGGCGCGCAAATTCTCCTGATAGCTACCCTGAGAAGCACTGATTTGATCGGCGGCGTAGCCTCCGGTCGTGTCGCTGAAGTGGTGGAAATTTGAGGTTGGCGTAATCTCCTCATAGGAAGCTCAACAGACCGGCGGTTGGCGCCGCCGGAGGAGATCACGCCATGAAAGAGACTATCGCGAAAGAGACCGA
>JBJKQL010000155.1:0-9027 GCA_046705265.1 Ferrovibrionaceae bacterium | reverse complement strand
CGGATGACGACGGCCGCGGCGTCTTCGTTCTCGACATGGGCGAGCCGGTCAGGATCCGCGATCTCGCGCATCAGATGATCCGGCTCGCCGGGCTTCGCCCCGACGCTGACATCAAGATCGTCTATAGTGGCCTTCGCCCCGGCGAGAAGCGGCACGAGGAATTGTTCCTGAGCCAAGAGACGCCGCGCGCGACCGAGGCCGAGGGCGTGTTGCGCGCGACGCCGGCGGCGATCGATCACGCGATCCTGTCGCCGCTCGTCGATCAGATGCTGGCCGCCGCCGAGGCCGGTGGCGAAGACGACGTAAGGGCGCTCCTGCATCGCCTGGTGCCCGAATTCACCGCCCCGCGCCCGCGCGCCGCCGCGAGCGGCGGGTAGACCTGCGTCCGTTTTTTGGAGTTGCCGCATGGCCGATACGCATCCGATCCGCCGCGCCCTGATTTCCGTTTCCGACAAGACCGCGCTGCTTGATCTCGCGCGCGCGTTGCACGCGCGCGGCGTCGAAATCCTCTCGACCGGTGGCACCGCCAAGGCGCTTGGCGAGGCCGGGCTGAAGCCGGTCGAGGTCGCGGACTACACCGGCTTTCCGGAACTGCTCGACGGCCGGGTAAAGACCTTGCACCCCAAGGTGCACGGCGGATTGCTGGCCCGGCGCGATGTTGCCGCTCACGGCGCGGCGATGAAGGCGCACGGCATTGCCGAGATCGACCTTCTGGTCGTCAATCTCTATCCCTTCGAGGAGACGGTCGAGGCCGGCAAGGATATCGCCGCCTGCGTCGAGAACATCGACATCGGCGGCCCGGCGATGATCCGCTCCGCGGCGAAGAACCACGACGCGGTGACGGTGATCGTCGATCCCGCCGATTACGCGGCGCTGATCGAGCAAATCAAAACCAGTGCTGGCGGCACCACGGCCGATTTCCGCCGCCGCATGGCGGCCAAGGCTTTCGCCCGCACCGCCGCCTATGACGCCGCCATCGCCAACTGGTTCGCGGCGCAGGCCGATGAGACCTTCCCCGAGCGGCTGCTCATCGCCGCCGAGCGCGGCGAGCTGCTGCGCTATGGCGAGAACCCACATCAGGCGGCGGCGCTATACAAGGGCGGGCAGAAGCGGATCGGCATCGCGACCGCGCGCCAGGTGCAGGGCAAGCCGCTTTCCTACAACAACCTGAACGATGCCGACGCGGCCTTCGAGCTGGTCGCCGAATTCGATCCCAGGGAAAGCGCCGCCGTCGCCATCATCAAGCACGCCAATCCCTGCGGCGTCGCGCGCGGCGCCTCGCTTGAAGACGCCTATGCGAAGGCGCTGGCGTGCGACCCGGTGAGCGCCTATGGCGGCATCGTCGCCGTGAACGGCGCCCTGGACGCGGCGACGGCGGCGAAGATCGCCGAGATCTTCACCGAGGTCATCATCGCGCCCGAGGCAAGCGAGGCGGCGATACAGATTCTCGCTCGGAAAAAGAACCTGCGGCTTCTGGTCACTGGCGGCCTGCCCGATCCGGCGGCGCCCGGCATCGTGCTGCGCTCGCTGGCCGGCGGCTATCTTCTGCAGACGCGGGACAGCGGCCGCAGCGCGCCGAACGAATTGCAGGTGGTGACGAAACGGGCACCGACGGCGCGCGAGATGGCCGATCTCCATTTCGCCTTCACGGTGGCGAAGCACGTGAAATCGAACGCCATCGTCTTCGTGCGCGATCTCGCCACCGTGGGCATCGGCGCCGGGCAGATGAGCCGGGTGGATTCGTCGCGCATCGCGGTGCGAAAGTCCGAGGATGCGGCGGAAGCGGCCGGAGAGCCGACGCGCTGGAGCGAGGGCGCGGTCGCGGCATCGGATGCCTTCTTCCCGTTTCCGGATGGCCTGCTGGCGGCGGCGGTCGGCGGCGCCACGGCGGTGATCCAGCCAGGCGGCTCGATGCGCGACAAGGAAGTGATCGCCGCAGCCGACGAGGCCGGGCTCGCCATGGTCTTCACCGGTATGCGCCACTTCCGGCATTAATGAAAGACGGCGGGTGCCGGCGGCGGCGCGGAAGGCAAGCTGTTGCCGTGTCATATATATGAATAGCTGTACATATGATTATATGATGGCTATGATGTGGGAAAGGTTGTCGCGCTAGGAACTGCGCCAATGTCCGCTCACCACCACCACGATCACAGCCACAGCCACGGGCTTGGCCACGCCCATGGCCGGGCGTTGAGCCCTACGCTCGGCCGCGCCTTCATGATCGGCATCGCGCTGAACCTGATCTATGTTGCGGTGGAGGCGTTCTTCGGCATCGCCGCGCATTCGCTCGCGCTTTTGGCCGACGCCGGCCATAACCTCGGCGATGTCTTGGGCCTTGTCGCCGTCGGCACCGCGGCGCTCCTGGTTGGCCGCGAGCCCACCACCCGCTTCACCTATGGCTTGGGGCGCAGCACGGTTCTCGCCGCGCTTGCCAACGCCGTCGCGCTTCTCGTCATCACCGGCGGCATCGGCTGGGAGGCGGTGCAGCGGCTGACGACGCCCGAGCTCACGGGCGGCGCGACGATGATGATCGTCGCCGGCGCCGGCATCGCGGTGAACGGCGCGACCGCGCTGTTGTTCATGGCCGGCCGGCGCCACGATCTCAACATCCGCGGCGCGTTCTGGCACATGGCCTCCGACGCACTGGTGGCGTTCGGCGTCGTCATCGCCGGCGGCCTGATTCTTCTCACCGGCTGGCAATGGCTCGACCCGGCGGCGAGCCTCATCGTGAGCGCGGTGATCGTGGTCGGTACCTGGCGGCTGTTGCGCGAGGCCTTGCAGCTCTCGCTCGACGCGGTGCCGCCCGGCATCGACCCCGCGGCGGTGGAGGCCTATCTCACGCAGCTTCGCGGCGTGGTGCAGGTGCATGATCTTCACATCTGGGGCCTCAGCACCACCGACGCGGCCTTGACCGTTCATCTCGTCTGCGCCGAGGGCTTCAACAACGAAGCCCTGGTGCCCGAGGTTTCGGCCGAGGTGCGGCGGCGCTTCGGCATCGGCCACGCGACGATCCAGCTTGAAACCGCGAGCGTGGCGCGGCTTTGCGAGCTTCGGCCGGATAACGTGGTGTAAGCCGCGCCGCGCGGCAAAGGGGGAAGCGATGGCGAAAGAGCGCGAGCACCATTACGCCATCACCACGCGCTGGACCGGCAACACCGGGCGCGGCACCGCCGATTATCGCGCCTATGAGCGCCGCCATGAGATCGAGGCGGTGGGCAAGCCGGCAATCGCGGGCTCGGCCGATCCCGCCTTTCGCGGCGATGCCGCGCGCCATAACCCCGAAGAGATGCTGGTCGCCGCGCTGTCTGGCTGTCACATGCTTTGGTATCTGCACCTTTGCGCCGAGGCCGGTGTCGCGGTGATGTCTTACATCGACCGCGCCGAGGGCTTGATGCATGAGAATGCCGATGGCTCGGGCCGTTTCGTTCGCGTGATGCTGCGGCCCGAAATCGAAATCATCCCTCAAGCCCCCACCTTGCAACCGCCGAATATACCGCTCAATCTGTTCCTGAGGATTTTCGTCGTCTCCATACGAAGTCCGTCCCGGCCGCTTGAATTCGACCAGCAATACCTTGGACGGTTGCTCGGTCTGCCGGCGCCCGCGCACGTGGTCGAAGATGAGCACGTCGGGGCGCTCCTCGCTTTCAACCGCCGCGGCAAGAACGGAAAACTCGGCATCAGAGCTGAAATATTGGGCGAAAGTTAGCCGCTCATCGATGGGCCACAGGTCATGCGATGAGGCCGCATCTACCTTCTTTCCGTCGTCAGCAAGCGTGTTCACTCGCCATGGACAGATAAATGAGTGCAGGACCTCCTCGCGCTGATACGAGCTGTCATCCGTGTCATCCCGGACGTTCTCCAACAGCATTGCTACGAAGTCCAACACCACCTTTCATCGCACGATGTATTCCGAGGAACTGCGCTCCTCAACCTCCTCAACGGCCTTTCCTGCCTCGGCCATTGCAGCGAAAAGCGCCTCCATGCTAGCCGCCCCGTCCTTCTCAGCCGCCTCAATTCAGATCGTATTTTGTCTGCTTGGCGCTGGTCCCGGCGAAAGCGCTTCCGAGACAGGTGCCCGTATATCGCATTGCTATTCAATTCGCCGGCCGAAAGCTTCGTTTGAAGTTCCTCCGCGCCGCCGAACGCAACAGAAGGATAGGACCGCGTGATTTCCTCAATCTTTTCCCTTTGGTCGGCGCTGAGCTTCTCCAAAGGCTCTTCGAGAAATCGCCCGATGCGCTCTGATAAACATCGTTAATGATACGTTCTATGACAATATCCTCAAACAGGAATGCCATTCCTTCTTGGTTGACGTTTTTATGCAGATATTCGCCCTTAAGGACGGCGTGAGAGACACGCGTGTTGTTTTCACGAAAATAGCCAAGCCCAAGCTTCCCGTCGATGCATTGAGAGTGAACCGTACGATCGGGTGCGACGAAATGCACAAAATGTGACCCTTTGAGGTCCGACCTCGCCACCTTGTCGCATTCCATTCGCGTTAGCCAAACCCAACTTCCACAGTGCGCGAAAAAATACTGGGAAATATCAACGCGATAACAGACAAAAAAAGTTTTAGGCACCACGCTTTTGCTCGCGTGGTGCTAACAATGTCGAAGCGAAAGACGGCTGAAAAAGCAGGCCTTTTGCAACCAGGCGATTGACGATGGCATGCGTTAAGACCACGATCTGGGGTGAGTGAATCACATCTCGGGCGCTGCACTCAATAGTTTTTCATTTCCTGGACCCGAAAAAATTTAGCACCACAAATCGGCGGTCCCGCTAAAAACCCTAGCGTTTCCGCCAGTTTTTGCCTCCGCAAACACCCAAAGTGCGGAAGTTGGGCCAAAGTAACCCGCATCCTTTTGTAGCAATGGAAATCTCAGGCTCCCGCCGAAAAACAAGTGAGTTGATCTCGTCAGGATATTGTTTCGTGCCATCGCCGGCGTGGACCTTCACCAACGGGCTTTGGCGCCCAATGAACACCGGCAAAAAATGGGAGCTTAGATGGTGGAGGACAAAGTTACCTCGCCCCGGAAATTTATTCCGGTAGCCGTTCCCTCTGAGGTCGGAGAAGCGAACGCAAAAGCAGGCGGTGTCTTCACTAGGCGTGTCCGTTACGGCGTAGTCTCGAATCTGATCCTCGGATTTTAAAACGAATCGGAAGGCGCGGCGCTTGCGCCCTTGCGTGGTGTCAAAAACACTGCTGACTTTCTTCTCGAAAAGACAGTCCAACCAGAGAAGACATCCATCGCCTTTACCTCCGGTCCGAATCTTGTTGTCGGTGTCTGTCGTTATGAACGCCTGCCAGTTTCGTTCATCCAGGCCAACGCCATTGTCTTCTACGGAGGCCCAGACCCCTCTTTCTTGCGATTCAAGTTAACCGTCGCGGTAATGCGCCCCTTTCGCGTAACTTAGTCAACAAACTATTCTTGTGTGGAGTGAATCGCGTTGCTTATCGCCTAGAATAGAGGCTGCATCGGGCCCACTAAATTTATTGGCTTTGGCAGCCTCTCTATCCGTTTAACAAGGTTAGGACGGAGGGAAGTCATTATGCAGCCCTATCTAGCGTTCATTGTGGGTGGTGGGCATTCGACAACAAATCGAAGCGCTGGAGCCGTTGAGCATGCTCGCTAATCCGCGACCCATGTGAAGATCAGCTCGTCAAAGCACTCGGCGTATTTTTTTCTTCGATAAAACCACCGACTGTCCTTGCGTCAAGCTTGGAGCGGCCTTGGGGTTTGAAGTCTAGCGACAGGTCATAACTCGCGCTGTTTGGAAATTTACCGTTGAAATAATAATTCAGGTCGTCGGCAATGATTTGTACCGGAAACACATGAACCGTTGGCTCCCGTGACGGTTGGGACAGGTCTACACAGCACACAAACCGCCTCGCCGCCGAGACGGTATCGTGCTTCGGATTGGCATATTCTTTTTTTGGAAGAGCCAACGGCGCCGGTACGACGCCGTCGATTTGATTTCGATGAATGCAGAGTTCCCTTGCTTATCAAACGCAAGAATGACGTAGCTTACTGTGTTGCCCCATTGCAGCGCAACCATATAGCCGCGCTGCGCGAGGCGTGAAGCTACTAGGAATTCTCCGGCTAGGCGGTTGAGGTTCTTCTTCTCGTTCGAGACCCGCTCCTTTAAGCGCATCACACCCCTAATTCGGCATCCGGCTCAAGCGCCACTTCACCACCGTCTCTTCGCCCGCCACCTCGCCGCGGATGACGATCTGCTCCGCCCGCCTTGGGCCGCCGAAGCCGAGATAGACGCTTTCCTCCACCGTCACCGTGCCGCCTTCCACGCGAAAGCGGAATCCGGCGCCGGTCGGCGTGCGGAGCAAAACCGCGACGCCGCTTTGCATGGCCGAGGCCTGGATGGCGGGATGCAGATGAAAGCGGATGGCGAAGGAAAGGGGCTTCGCCGGCGGCTTGCCGACCAATGCGTCCTCGCCCCGCAAGTCGTCGCCCGAGGCATCGAGATAAAGCCGCCGCCGGTGGGCGAGGCCGAATTGCGCCTGATAGCCGCCGTGCGTCGCCTCGAGCCAGATCGAGCCATCGGCCTCGGCCCGGTTGCTCTGCGCCGGTGGTGGCAGGCGCGACGGCCGCCCCCAGGCCCCGAGCTGCAGCGAATTTACCTCGTTCAGGCAAAGCGTGGAATGGGCGGCGGTCGCCCGCATCGCCCGCGCCCAATCGCCGTCCGGGTTTTCCGGCGCGCCGCAATTCACGATCATGCGCTCGCGGCCGAGCGAAAGCTCGAAGCTCAAGGTGCCGGCATGGGCGGTGGTGCCAGGCGCGGTGGATTGCGGCTGCCCGACATCGGTGATCACGAGCATGCGCCGCGCCGCCATGCGCTCGAAGCCGGAGAACGGCATGCTCAAAAGCGCCTTGCCCTTGGCCTCGCTGCGGGCGAGGGTGAAATCGATCATCGCCTCGGGCTCCTCGCGGCCGCCGTTGAAGAGCGCGAACCCGCCATCGCCGTGGCGGAAGGCGCGCAAGGCCGGCGCCATCCGGTCGATCGCGTGCTGCAGGCTTTCCGGCACTTCGGTCTGCGTCTGCATCATCGCGTGGCGCAGCGCGACGAGATCCTGCAGTGCCTGGAACAAGGCCGAGGGGCTGCGTGAGACGTGGCCGCCGTCAGGCAGGATGGCGCCGGTCAATTCATGCTCCAGCGCCTTGAGGCCGTGGCGGAGCTTGCGCGGCAGTAGCCCGATCCCGACATAGACCAATCCGACCGCGGCGGTGAGCCGGCCGGGGCCGGGCGGCGCTTGGCCCACGGTGCGGGCAAGGTGGCGGCCTTGCCGGCCGAGGCTGTCGAGGAAGATGTCGCGCCAAGCGGCATCGGTGTTGCGGAAGATGAATTCCGCGTGGCCGAACCAGCTGATCAGCCGGCGGGCGAGAATGTCGGGCCGCCAGGCGAAGCGCTCGAAGGCGTGGTAATTGTTGATCCAGGAATCGATCAGGGCCCGCGTCTGGCGGTGGGCGGCGTCGCCGCCCGCGGCCTCGAAATGGCGCAGCCAGGCAAAGCCCTGCAGCTCCGCCCGCCAGGCGTCGCTCATGTTGGCGAGCCGCCACGGCTCGGTCATCGGCGCCGAGACCTCCTCCCCGGCGAAGCGGTAGCGGCCCTGGAACAGGCTGTTCGCTTCCGCCACGTTGCCCGGCCAGGGGTCGTGCAGCCAGTATCTGAGCTGCGCCGCGCGCGGCCGCCACAAGGTCGCGGAATAGAGCGGCAGGGCATAGAAAAGCTGGGCGACCGCGGGTTTCAGCCCTTCGCCCGCGCTGGGGCGGCGCGGTGGCGTCGCCATATTCACGGCCCACCGCCCCGAAGCCGGGCGATATTGCCGGCGTAACCCGCGGCCTGGCCGGCAAACACCGCCGTGCCGGCGACGAGCTGATCGGCGCCGGCCGCGATGGCCGCCTTCGCGGTGTCGTGATTGATGCCGCCGTCGACGGAGAGATCGATGGCGCGGCCCGAAGCGTCGATGGCGGCGCGAAGGCGCCTGATCTTCTCGAGCTGGCTCGGGATGAAGGCTTGGCCGCCGAAGCCCGGGTTGACGCTCATCACCAGGATCAGGTCGGTCTCGTCCAGGACGGTGAGCGCCATCTCGACCGGCGTGCCGGGGTTGAGCGCCACACCGCTCCGCTTGCCAGCGGCGCGGATCATCTGCAGGGTGCGGTGAAGGTGCGGCCCGGCCTCGGGATGCACGGTGATGATGTCGGCCCCTGCCTTGACGAAATCGGAGATCAGTGGATCGGCCGGCGCGATCATCAGGTGGACGTCGAAGTGCAGCTTGGTATGCGGCCGGATACCGGCGATCACCGCCGGGCCGATGGTGAGGTTCGGCACGAAATGCCCGTCCATGACGTCGACGTGGATGCGATCGGCGCCGGCGGCCGTGACCGCCGCCACCTCCTCGCCAAGCCGGGCGAAGTCCGCCGCCAGGATCGAGGGAGCGATTCGCACCCGCTGCTGCATGGCATTTCTGGTAGCAGGTTGGCCGGAGGGTCGCAAGCCGTATGGTCAAGTGCATCCTCAGGCGTGCCCTCAAGCGTCCTGGGGCACCGGCCGGTCGGCAATTATTTTTTGCGCAGCAAACGTGCGGCAAAAAAGCCGTCCATGCCGCCGAGATCGGCGACATGGCAGGGCAAGGTGCGCAACATGCCCTCGGCCGTCAGCAGCGCGGTTTCGCCCGCGACCTCCTCCGGCATGATCGGGGAAAGCGCGAACCCCTCGTGACGGCTGAGAAAATCGGCAATTCGCTCCGGACCTTCCTCGGGCTCGAGCGAGCAGACGCAATAAAGAAGCCGCCCGCCGGGCGTCAGCATCGCCGCGGCGGCGTCGAGAAGCGCCGCCTGCGCCGCGGCAAGCGGGCCAAGATCGGCCTCGCGCTTGGCATAGGCGACATCGGGCCGGCGCCGTAGCGTGCCGGTCGCCGAGCAGGGGGCATCGAGCAGCACCGCGCCGGCCGGCGTTTCGGGCCGCCAGATCAGTGCGTCGGCCGCGACCACGCGCGCCGCGAGCTTGAGC
>JBJKQL010000154.1:0-45534 GCA_046705265.1 Ferrovibrionaceae bacterium | reverse complement strand
TGCGCCGCACCACCGCCGCCATCCGCCGCGAAATGAAGCGCCGCGCCGCCGTCGAGCCCGTCATCGGCCACGTCAAGGCCGAGCATCGAATGGACCGTAATTACCTCAAGGGCAGAGACGGCGATCGCATCAACGCCGTCCTCGCCGCCGCCGGCTATAACTTCGCCCTGCTCATCCGCTGGCTCGCGGCGCTTTTGCGTGCCCTATTCCACGACCTCGCAGCCGCAGCTCTCCGTCCCCAATCGGTATGAAAATCAACACCCGCCTATTCTTCACGGCGGACTTTATAGGTGAGACGAAAAACTGATGGAGTGGCCTAACAAATCCGCGGAAGTTGTTCTCCACTTAGCATATCCAGCACGCGTTCGCCGCCGACGGCTTGGGCGAGAAGCGCACCAGCGGAACTCATTGCTTCGACCGCGCCTATGGCAGCGGCCTCGGCGCCGGCCGGCCCCTGGCGCATTAGCATTAATGCGCGCTCTGCGGCTTTGGCTGGAACGAAGGCAACAAAGCGGCCCTCGTTCGCCACGTAAAGTGGATCAAGGCCAAGGATCTCTGCCGCGCCCCGGACCTGCGGTGAGACCGGGATCGCCCCTTGATCAAGT
The DNA here is from genome assembly GCA_046705265.1 of Ferrovibrionaceae bacterium. Taxonomy (GTDB): domain Bacteria; phylum Pseudomonadota; class Alphaproteobacteria; order Ferrovibrionales; family Ferrovibrionaceae; genus JAJYTL01. Next base: position 44,929 of record JBJKQL010000154.1, on the reverse strand, counting down.
CGGATAGTCACTCCGGCGGTCTCCGCGATCTCGATCAGTGCTGTTGCTAGCCCACCGCGGGTCAGGTCACGCAAGCAATGAAGATCGCGACCTAAGCACTTGAGGGTGCCAATCGACTGAACAAGCGGCGCACAATCGCTTTCGATTGGGGTCTCGAAATCAAGTTGTTCCCGTGCCGCCATGATGGCGATCCCGTGGCGACCGATATCGCCGCTCAAGAGCACCACGTCGTCCGGACGCACCTGAGCTGGACCGATCACCATGTCCGGCGGCACCGTGCCAACGCCCGACGTGTTGATGTAAAGTCCGTCACCTTTGCCGCGCTCGACGACCTTGGTGTCGCCGGTGACCAGGCGAACGCCTGCCCGCGTTGCGGCACGGCGCATGGACTCGATAACGCGCCGCAAAGCCGAGATCGGAAACCCCTCCTCCAACACGAGGCCGGCGCTTAGATAGAGCGGCGTGGCGCCGCACATGGCGAGGTCGTTGACCGTGCCGTTGACGGCGAGCGACCCGATATCGCCGCCGGGAAAAAAGAGCGGTCGCACGACATAGGAATCCGTTGTGAACGCGACTTTGGCACCAGCAATGTCAAACACCGCGCCGTCATGGCGAAGATCGTCCGGATTTCGGCCGAAGGCTGGCCGAAAGATTCCCTCGATCAAGCGTCGCGTCTGCAGCCCGCCGCCCCCGTGAGCAAGCTCGATGACATCTTCGGGCCGTTCAGGATGCGGGCAGCTGAAGGCAAACCCTCGGGTGGTGGATGATGAATCTGTCATTGCGAAATCCCCTGGCATCAAGGAGTGACAGGATCGGCGTTGGCAGTCCTTTCGCGACGGTAGCGGTAATACGCGGCGCAGGCCCCTTCCGACGAAACCATCGTGGCGCCGAGCGGTCTTTCGGGCGCACAGCGCGTGCCAAAGGCGGCGCATTCGCCGGGCTTCTTGCGCCCGCGCAGGATCTCACCGCTGATGCACTCATTTGGGCGCTCCGTCGGCACGCTGGTCTGAGGAAAGCGCGCCATCGCATCGAAACGTGCGTAGGCCGGCGTAAGGCCGAGGCCGCTCGCGCCGATCTCGCCGATACCGCGCCAACGCTGGGGCTGAACCGTGAAAATACGCGCTATCAGCTCCTGGGCAGCACGGTTTCCGTCAGGTTGCACTGAGCGGCTGTATTGGTTTTCGACTTCGGCACGCCCCGCCTCGAGTTGACGAATGCAAAGATAGATTCCTTGCAAAAGGTCAATCGGCTCAAAACCGGTGACGACGATGGGAACGCGATAGCGTTCGGCCAATGGCTCATATTCCCGGTAGCCCATGACAGTGCAGACATGGCCGGCAGCCAGAAAACCCTGAACCTGGTTGTCCGGTTCGCTTAGAAGCGCGGCAATTGCCGGCGGCACCAGGACGTGGGAAACCAGGAGCGAGAAATTCCTGATGCCCTCGCGCTCGGCTTGCGCAACCGCCATCGCGGTCGCCGGGACGGTGGTCTCGAAGCCAATGGCGAAGAAAACGACCTCCCTGCCTGGATTTCGTCTCGCAAGGTCAAGCGCGTCCAAGGGCGAATACACCATCCTGACATCGGCGCCCCGGGCCCTCGCGCTCAGAAGGCTGCTATTCGAACCTGGCACCCGCAGCATATCGCCAAAGGAACAGAAGATGACCGTGGGCTCTGCGGCAATGGCGATTGCCATATCGATCGTCTCCCCCGCGGTAACGCAGACCGGGCAGCCCGGGCCGTGTAAAAGGGAGACCCCTTCCGGCAACAGCCGGTCGATACCATGGCGCAGAATGGAATGGGTCTGGCCGCCGCAGATTTCCATCAGCGTCCACGGGTGTGTTGTGATCCGGGCGATCGCGGCAGCGTAACCCCGTGCCATGTCACGATCACGAAATTCATCGACGAATTTCATGTGCCTGCCTCCTCGATCGCGGAAAGATAGGCAAGGGTCCGTTCAGCCTCGAGCGCATCGATCACCGCGATGGCAAACCCTGCGTGCACGAGAACGTAGTCACCAATCTTGGCTTCCGGCACGTAGGCGAGATTGACCCGTTTCACAATTCCGGCGAAGGCAACCCGGCCCTCGCGGCTCAATTCGTCGCCCCCTCCGATGCTCAGGACTTCGCCCGGAACCGCGAGGCACATCAATTTCTCTCCTCGACCAGCGGATGAAGCGCATATGCCGCTTGTCCGACCGCAAGACCGCCATCGTTCGGCGGTATGCGGTGATGCCAATAGGGCGCAAAGCCGGCACTCCGGAGGCGATCAACCGCGCATTCAGTCAGGCGCGCATTTTGAAAGCAGCCTCCGGTTAAGAGCACACTATGGATCCCGATCCGCTCGGCCACGGTAACGATACCGCCGGCCAGATTCTCATGCAGCGCAGCAGCAAGTGGTTCTGGCGGTACTTTGCTTTTGATCGCATCGACAAGCCCCCGCAACATCGGTCGCCAGTCGAGAACGAGCCGCCTCCCCTCCTCTCGCAGCGCCAGTAGCGGCAGAACTGCAATCTTTCTTGCCCGGTCGGCGGCGAATTCAACTGCCATGGCGGCCTCGCCTTCGAAGCTTGCCGTCTGAAACAGATCGAGCAGGCTCGACACCGCGTCAAACAGCCGCCCGGCACTTGAAGTCAGCGGAGCGTTCACGCCTCGGCTTAACATGCCATGGAGTAACCGGCGCTCGGTCGCCGAAAGCGTTTCGAGCGGTGGCACCCCTTGCATGTTCAGCACGTTACCGCCATAGAGCGCGTACAGCATACCCAGCGCGGCGCGGCGCGGCGCGCGCACGGCCGCTTCGCCGCCCGGCAGACGGAACATTGCGAGATGCGCGACGCGGGTGAATCGCTGCCCGTCGATCTTTAGAAACTCGCCGCCCCAAATGGTGCCGTCGGCGCCATAGCCGGTACCGTCCCAGGCAACGCCGAGCACGGGCGCATCCAGCCCGTTGTCCAGCATGCCTGAGAGGACATGAGCGAGATGATGCGGCACCTTGGTGACGGGAATGCCGCTCCGCTCCGCATAGTGGCTGGTATGGTAATCCGGATGGGCATCGCAGGCGACGATCGCCGGCCGGAGCGCGTGCAGCGCCGTAAGCTGCTCCACCGCAGCGGCAAAAGCGGTGCGCGATGCCGGCGCACCGAGGTCTCCGATATGCGGCCCCGCATGAACGTCGCCGCCGGAGGCCGTGGCGATGGCGTTTTTCTGGTGTCCGCCAAGCGCAAGAACCGACCTGTCTTTCGCCTTTGTGGGCAAGCGACGGAGCGCATAGCCGCGGGCGCTGCGCAGTACCATGAGCCGCCCAGCCGTCACTCGAACAAGCGAATCATCGACCGGCCGTACGATCGGCCGATCGTGCACGAGGAAGCGATCCGCGACCCCACGAAGCCGCGCCAGGGCTGCGTCTTCCTTGATCAAGATGGGTTCGTCGCCGAGATTGCCGCTGGTCGCCACCAACGGTGTGCCAACCATCGACAACAGCAGATGATGCAGCGGCGTATAGGGCAGCATGATGCCGAGCGTCGGGTTGTCCGGTGCCACGCTTGATGCGAGGTGCGGGACCGCCGCGGTTTCCAAGCTTGCTTTGGCAGGTAAAATGACGATCGGCGCTTCCGGCGAGGTCAGAATATCCCTCTCCAAAGACGATATCGTAGCCAGGTCCCCCGCGCTTTCGAGCGAGGACACCATAAGGGCGAGTGGTTTCCGCGGCCGGCGCTTACCGGCGCGGAGGCGCCGCACGGCTCGCTCATTCGTGGCGTCGACGAGAAGCTGAAAGCCGCCCAGGCCTTTGAGCGCGAGGATCATGCCTTGCCGGAGTGCTTCGGCGGCTTGTTTCAATGCCTCATCGTCCGACGCAAGCGTCCTCCCGTCTTGATCCCGCAGGCGAAGTGTGGGACCGCACTCGGGACAGGCATTGCTTTGAGCGTGGAAACGCCGTGACCCCGGATCGTCGTATTCCGCTTGGCACGCGGGGCACATACAAAACTGTCGCATCGAGGTTCGCGAACGGTCGTAAGGCAAGGCCTCGATGATGCTGTAGCGCGGCCCGCAATGAACGCAGGTCGTGAAGGGATAGCGGTAGCGACGATTGGCGGGATCGAAAATTTCCCGGAGGCATGCCGGGCAGGTCGCGAGATCCGGTAGTACGAGCGCGGACAATACCCCCGATGCGGCGCTTTGGGCGATGATAAAGTCGTTCTCGCCTTTCACCGGCAGCCGCGCGCTGTCGCGGCTTTGGATTGCCGCGGGCGGCCGGATTTCAGATTCGAGCCGGCCGAGGAAACGGTCGATCGCCGAACTTGGGCCTTCCACCTCAATCTGCGCACCCTGGGCGGAGTTTCGTACAAACCCCACCAAACCCTCGGTTCTCGCCAAACGGTAAACGAAAGGTCGAAAACCGACTCCCTGAACGGCACCTGTCACGTCGCAGCGAATACGCTGTCGTTCAACATCAGCGTGGAAAGCTGCTTCCCCGTTCATCCTGATCGCACCTCGAGATCGATGCTCTGCATGATCACGCTCTGCGCTTCGGGGTGACCCGCGTCATCCGACGTCTCGATCACGAGGTTCGCGCCCTCGGCCAGGGTCCCCCGCGCTTCGTCGGTGAAATGTTCTTGAAAGTGCTCAGGCGAGAAATGGCAGAGCGCGCCGAGCCAGACCCTCGCGCATGAAACTCTTTCAGCGCCCGCGGCGTGCGCTGCCGCCTCGATCCGGTGTACGAGATCTCTGACCAAGGCCGTTTCATGCATGAACGGAGGTCCCCGGAATATCTCTCGTATCGTGGCGAAGGCCCGAGATTTCGCCAAGAATGCGTTGCGCCACGAGTTCGGCGGCAGCCGAGACTGCGGGAGTCATGCCGAAGCCGCGGGCGAAATTTTCGCCCTCGACGGCGTATAGGATCAGGTGCCGCGGCAGCAGATCGAGGACCCGGCCAAGACTGATAGCCTGCGATATTCCAAAGGCATGCGTTGATGCCAGAGAGAGCTCAAGCGGTATCATTTCCGCGATCAAGTCGATGCGGTGGATGACGCCGGGCGCAGATATCAAGGCAGCGGCGTCCACCAGGATCGCAGGATCGGCGCCCTTCCAATCATCAAGCAGGGACAGGGCATCGCCGTGCCGAACCCCAAGAGAGGCATCCCGCGGGATCCTTCCGCTCAATCGCTCCACGACGAGAGGACCTAATCCGTCGTCGCCGCGGTCCCGATTGCCGATCCCGATGACGCGAATTGAACGTCGGATCTCCGTCATGATCGATGTACCGAAAGATTCAGGAAGTGAGCCGAGCACGAGATGCATGGATCGTAATTCCGAATCGTCTGCTCGCAGCGCCCGCGTAGCTGATCATCGGCAAGTGTCATATTACGTGTCGCGACGTCGAGAAGATCTTCTTCGATGCTCTTCTGGTTTTGCGACGTTGGCGGGACGATTCGGGCATCAAGAATGGTGCCGTCCTCGTCCAGTTCATAGCGGTGATAAAGGATCCCTCGCGGCGCCTCCGTACAGCCATGGCCGACCGAAGCGCGCGGTTCGACGGCGAGCGCGGGAGCGGCTGGCGGTTCGTAAGCCCCGATCAGGCGAAGCGCCTCCTCGCAGGCATAGATCACCTCGATTGCGCGGACGACGATGCTCTGAAACGGATTGCGGCAGGTGGAACCCAGGCCAGCTTCCTGCGCCAAGGTTCGGATCGCCTGAGGCAGCCGGTCGAAATTCAAATTATATCGCGCGAGTGGCCCCACGAGATAGGCGCCACGCCCTTTTATCGTCGCTTGAAGTGCCGTCGAGCGAGCGACGTGATGTTCCTCGAACACGTTATCGTATTCGGCAGCCGGGATATCGATGCCGCGATTCGAAACGATACGGCCGTCGTTGAATGGATACTCGTTCTCACCACGGAGCGCGACGAACTCGTAATTCCGTTCGAAGGCAGGAAATGGAAACGCGGCAACCCAGCGCAACATTTGAATCGAAAAATCACGCGCCCGTTTCAGATCGTCTTCAATGGCACGAAATTCATTCCGGCTCGGGACGCGATAGAACCCCCCAACTTTGACGTTGATGGGGTGGATCTCACGTCCGCCCAGGAGGCGCATCAATCCGTTGCCGGCCTTTTTCAGCAGAAGTCCGCCCCGCACCATGTCTCCGTGTTCCCGCGCCATGGCGATCGCGTCGGGAAATCCGAGGAAATCCGGGGCATGCAACATGACGATATGGAGCGTATGACTTTCAATCCATTCGCCGCAATAAAGCAGGCGTCGTAGGTCACGGATCGGACCTTCAATCTTCACGTCCGCCGCCTGCTCCATGGCGTGAACCGAGCTCATCTGGTAGGCCACCGGACAAATGCCGCAAATGCGCGCGGTGATATCCGGGGCCTCGCGAAAGTCCCGGCCCTTGAGCAAGGCTTCAAAAAGCCTCGGCGGCTCGAAGATCTTGAGTTCGGCCCGCGTCACCTTGCCCTCTCGAATATGGAGATCAAGAGCCCCCTCGCCCTCGACACGGGCAAGCATGTCGACCCGGATGGTTCTAGTCGTCATGAGCCTCGCTCTCCTTTTGGAAAGCCGGAGCCGCGGCATTAAAGGTGCGATAGACACGCTGAATATCCCGCGTTGCGGCGCCGAGGTCTCGCCATTGCCGCGCCAGTGCCACAGTGTTCGGCCGCGCCATGGGGCCAAAACAGCCGTAGCAGCCGCGCCGGAATGAGGGGCATATCGCGCCGCAGCCGGCGTGGGTTGCGGGCCCGAGGCAAGGCGTACCCTGTGCCACCATGACGCAGACGGTGCCCCTCTGCTTGCATTCGATGCACACGCTCTGGTCCGGAATCGTCGGCTTCCGCCCGGCAAGATAAGCGGTAATCACTTCGATAAGCTGCGTCTTGTTGATCGGGCAGCCGCGCAGCTCATAATCAACCGGGACATGGGCCGAAATGGGTGTCGAGGTGGCAAGGGTCTTGATATAGCGCGGGGTGGCATAGACGGCGGCGACCCATTGGTCGACATCCGCGAAGTTGCGCAATGCCTGAATGCCGCCGGCTGTCGCACAGGCGCCGATGGTGATGAGGAACTTGGATTGCCGCCGTACCTTCTTGATCCGTTCCTCGTCATGCGGGGTGGTAATCGAGCCCTCGATCAGGGAGAGGTCATAGCGCCCCTTCGTGACAGCGCTCGAAGCCTCCGGAAAGGAGGCGATATCGATAACCTCTGCCAAAGCCAGAATCTCATCCTCGCAATCAAGCAGAGACAGCTGGCATCCGTCGCAGGAAGCGAACTTCCACACCGCGAGACGAGGGCGTGTTGCCGTCGGCATGTCAAATCTCCCGTGTGGCGAAGAATTGGGAAATACGATCAAAGCGGATCACGGGGCCATCCTTGCAAACGAAATTTGGACCGAACTGGCAACGGCCGCACAGCCCTATCGCGCATTTCATATTGCGCTCCAGAGAGAGGTAGATTTGTTCTGGCCCGAGACCGGCCTCGCGCAGCCCGGCCACGGTGAAACGCATCATCACCTCGGGGCCGCAAACGAATGCCAGCGTGTTCTTTGGCTGAATGGCGGCACGTTTAATCAAGATGGGCACCACGCCGACATGGCCGTGCCAGTCGCGGTCCGCGTGGTCGACCGTTACCTCGATCTCCAGGTCGAGTTCTCTGCGCCAGCGCTCGATCTCCCGGCGATAGAGGATGTCGAGAGGGTGACGCGCGCCGTAGAGCACCGTAACGTTACCGTATTCCGATCGGTGGGCGAGCACATGATAGATGGCGGGTCTAAGCGGGGCCAGGCCAAGCCCGCCGGTGACGATGACCAGATCACTGCCCGGCGGTGCGGCCGTCGGCCAACCCCTGCCAAAAGGACCGCGGAGGCCGATCATTGTGCGGGTACCAAGCCGGGTCAACGCCTCGCTCACGGCGCCGACGGCTCGGACGGTATGAACGAAACGGGTGCGATCCTCCGGATCGCCGCTCAGCGAGACGGCGATCTCGCCGACGCCAAAAACATAGAGCATGTTAAACTGCCCCGGCGTGAAGGCCGGCGGTTCGCCTTGCGCCGGTACAAGATCAATCGTCGCGACGTCCCGCAGTTCCCGGCGGACTCGGGTAACCCGGTACAGGGCAGGAACGAACGGATCGGCCTCAGGCGTAGCGGTCATTTCCCCCGCTTCCCGTAAACATCCAGGATCTGAAGCCGGGTCTCGTGTAGTCTCCGGACAAAGACCGGAAGGAAGCGTTTCATCATCTCGTAGCCGAGATCGTGATCTGCCTCACATTTGCCGCGCAGGCATTTCGCGTCGATCCCGATGGCGCGAGTAAGCTCGACCGCACGGGCATCGAACATCCATTTGTATGGCGGAATCAACCAGGACGCGCCAAGAACCTCGCCGGGGCCGAGCGTATTGAAAACGACCGTAGATTGACCGGCCGCCGCGACCTCGAGCGCAACCCGGCCGTGGCGGATGAGATAGAATTCATTAGCGGCATCACCCTCGTGGAAAACGTAAGCGCCAGCCTCGAAGCGGCAATTCCGCGCGCAACCGGAAACGATCTGGCCGATTTTTGGCTCTAACGCGGCAAAAAGCGGTTGCTCGGCCAGAAGCTGTTCCATGTTTTCCATCACGTATCTCCGCTGCTCGTCCCCTCAGCAATGCCTGCTGTGGCCCGAATCGCCGCCACCTCTTCCGTGATGTCAATGCCGACGGGACACCAGGTGATGCAACGGCCGCAGCCGACACAGCCGGAACTGCCGAATTGATCGATCCAGCTTGCGAGCTTGTGTGTCATCCATTGGCGATATCGTGAACGGGGTTCGCTGCGAACAGGGCCGCCGTGAATAAAGGAAAAATCGAGCGTAAAGCAGGAATCCCACTTCCGGACGCGTTCCGCCTCCTTGCCGGCAAGATCGCTCCGATCCTCAACCGTGGTGCAGAAGCAGGTCGGACAAACCATGGTGCAGTTCGCGCAGGTCAGGCAGCGGTCCGCGACGTCATCCCACCGCGGGTGATTGGGATTGCCTTGCAGAAGCTCCTTGATTCCCGTGGTATCGAGCTTTCGACCCATGCTGCGCTCAGTGCGCGCCATGACAGCCTCCGCGGCCGCGATGTCGTAGGCGTTCGCCTCACGGTGCGGAATCCATGTGAACAGTTCGGCTCCGGCAGCGCTGCCGATTTCGACCAAAAACTCTTGATCGCCGCCATCGATCAGTTCGGTCAAGGCGAGATCGAATCCCGCCGCGGCCTTGGGACCCGTTCCCATCGAGACGCAGAAGCACGTCCCTCCAGCTTCGCCGCAATTGACGGCGATGATGAAGTTATCCTTCCGCCGGGCGGCATAGGCGGAATCGACGTGCGAACCTTGGGTGAAAACGCGGTCCTGAATGTGAATGGCGTGCAGCTCGCAGCTTCGGACTCCGAGAAATGCGTATCTGGGCGCCTCGTTCTCAGACGAGACGATAGAAAGGTCGCCGTTCTCACGGTGCGCTCGCCAGAGTCGCTCGATCGGAGGATGCAGAAAGCGCTTCCAGGAATGAGGTCCGACCGCATAGCCAAAGAGTGCCACGTCGGTGCGGCGTTCGAGGCGATAGTGCGCGGCCTCCTGCCGCTCAGTCCAACCGATTGGCAGGTCGTCAACGCCAGTCACGTCGTCATAGATGATCGCGCCGTCGCACAGCTTCGGCCCGACGAGTCGATAGCCGCGGGTAGGAAGCATCGTCATTAGCTCTTGCAGCCCGTCCCGCGTCATCATGGCTTTAGCTCCGATCGCGAGGGCATGCCCGGTCACGCGCTCCTCCCTGTTACGGGTGGCTCCTGACGGAAGACGATATCGGCAATTCCGGGGGCAGGACTTGAGTTAAATCAAATCACTCACAACGGGCGGTGCCAACCTGCCGTTACATTGGCGGAACAGGAACCGCGAGAGAAGCTTAGAGTTAATTCTTTAGACCTGTCGGGGCTTCCGGGAGGTCTTGCTCGGAGGTTCTATGGCTTGATACGCCGTGCCGCTCAGCAAGCCGATAAAGCGTGCCGCGCGAGACTTTGAGAAGCATGGCGGCCTTCGACCAGTTATAGTCCGATTGAGCGAGGGCGCGCTGGATGCCTTCGATTTCGGCAACGCGCCGAATGCGCTCTAAACTCAATGCCTTTGATATCTCGTTTGGGACAGCCAACCCCAGGTCTGCCGCGGAAATCTCGCCCCCCGACGACATCACCAGTGCGCGCCGCGTACGGTTGACCAGCTCGCGGACATTGCCCGGCCATTGATAGGACCTTAGGGCGGGGAGAGCATCCTTGCTGAAGCCGGTGATCTTTCGGCCTTCTTCATGCGCGAAAACCCGCAGATAATACCGTGCCAGAAGTTCCGCATCTCCCCCCCGTTCGCGCAAGGGCGGGACTTCGATCTGGAGCACGCCGATACGGAAGAAGAGATCTTCGCGGAAGTGTCCCGCTTTGACAGCGGCAGCGATGTCGACGTTGGTCGCCGCGAGAACCCGTGTTTCGATCGGAAGGGGGCCGCTGCCGCCCACGCGCAGGATGGTCTTTTCCTGCAAAAATCGTAACAGAGACGCTTGACCACTCGGATCAAGTTCTCCGATTTCGTCAAGAAATATGGTGCCGTTGGCGCCACTCTCAATCAAACCTTTCTTTCGCTTGTAGGCGCCGGTAAAAGCACCGCGTTCATAGCCATAAAGTTCCGATTCGATCAAGGTTGGCGGTATGCCGCCGCAATTGATCGGGACAAAAGGACCCTTGGCAGCCCGCGATCGCTCGTGAATCGCGCGCGCGACCAGCTCCTTGCCGGTGCCGCTCTCGCCGGCGATGAGGACTGGCGCGGAACTTTGAGCAACTTTGCGGATGGCGGCGAACAGATCCATCATAACGGAACTCGACCCGACCATTTCGCCGCCATCGAAAGGCTCGTCTTCGTCGGAGAACATTCGGTGGCGCAGGGCGTCCATATCGTGGGCGTCGCTGATCGCAGGTATAAGCCTCGCAGGATTTATGGGAAGAAGGTGAAAACCACAAAACCAGTCAGCGATCAGCCGCGCAACTGCGGAATCTTGCAGATCCTCGGCCCTGATCAGTGCAATCCATGAAATCACCGGCGCTTGCGTAACCAATGCCTTGATGGCATCGAGCGAATAGGCTTGTTGGGCTCCGTCTAACCGGACAAGCCCGACCGTAATGCCTCGGCCGCTGATTACGCCCGCGGTCTCGAGCGGTTGACGCGCGAGGTAAAGGCCCCAGTGTGGCTGGGTCTTGATTATCTCGGTAATTTCTGCGGCGAACGTGGCGGGTCCAATGTACAGAACAATGGGATTTTCCGAGTGCGCCATGCCTCTGATCCCCTTCTCCGCTTGCGTGCCCCGTCTTCTATGTCAGGTGGCCTGACTACCCTACCAAGACAAGACAGCAGCGATATACGGAAAATCCCTATTTTTCGGCCCTAATGAAAATGACAAATTAGCGCCTACTACTTCGATCGAGGTAGGACGCCATTGCTTTTATCAATTGCTCAACACGTAGTACGTCCCCGGATTTGCGAATCATCGTTCGATTTTTCGGATCTTTTTTCCCGAGCGAAAAGCGAATAAAGCCATTCCAGGGCTCGCATGATGCCGCCTGTTCCGCGGTGGGAGCCGACCCGGAGCGCGCACGCTTTGTATGCAGATCAAGTCATGATTCTGTCACAAATCCTTTGTGTCGATCATGAAACAGTCACGGCGGCTTGAGAAATTGCTCGATGTTCGGCCAGCAATGAACTGAATCTTAGCGAGAACATGGTTAATTCCATTAACAGATGTGGCGGGAATTTCGACGTTGAACGGCTCTCACACGTCTCGAAATATGAACAATCTGCAATCATCCGAGCTGGTCCCATCAGGCTTTTTGCAATGAAAAATCAGCAACTTACGATATTTGGCGCGAGAGTTGCTTTGGTCCCGATCAAGGATCGACTTCGGCGCACGACAAACAGGGTGGCGACGAAGGGCCAAGATTTCTTCATCAGGACCAAGGTGTCATCGGGTGGCCACCGCGCCCGCGGTTGATGAGAGAGAGCAATGGCGAGAGTCGTGGCATTTAGGGGCCTATGCCTTGCGGTCGCATCGTCGGCTTCAGACCAATGCGCTCAAAATAGAGCGCGTGGAAATGCAGGGGTACCCGTGCGGCAGCAATCGGCGGGCTCGCGCGGCCTCGAAGCAAGGTCAGCCCCGTTGGGTGTACCAGCACTGGCTATGCTTCCTATCGTTCTTTGGGATGAAGGCATACGGCCAGTCATCGGCACGACGATGACCGTCGCTAAAGACGTATGGAAGAGACTCCGACGCGGCGACGAACGTACCAAAAACCTGGGAGAGGCAGCAGATCAGCGCATCCCACGCCAACCGGCCACGCGCGACCCGCGTGTTGCCCTGGCCCTGCCGTTCCCGCCCCGGGGCCTTTCCCGGGCCCGGGGCGGAGAACCTGAACGTCACTTCGGCAGCCTCTATACAATCCCAGTCGGATTCAGGTGCGGAGATGAATTACGCGGTGTAAGCACCTAGATGAATTTAATTTATTGCGCTAGATCCGCGATCTCGCATGATGCACAAGAACAGACTTAAGGTAATAGTTTGTATTTTTCGGGATACCTCTGATGAAATATGGAGTTAGTAGAACTTCTTATACCATTATTTTCATCATTTTGTCTCTATTTTTGCTTAATATCCACATTCTATGCCAAGTGAGGGAGGAATAGGCCGTTGGTCCGAATGTTTCAACGGGGCTATCGAAGGCGCGTACCTCGCGCGTCTCTTCGGCCCGATGCTACCTACAGGAAGGGGGTCGGCCATGAATACGATATCGACGCTGTTAATTGACAGAAGCAGGTTGTTCCGCGAGGGACTTCGGAAGATCATCTCTGGCTCTGCATTCTCCGTAGACTACGAGGCATCGTGTTCGGAAGAAGCGCTAAACGCGCTCGGCGCGGCACGGCCGGAGCTCGTTTTGCTCGGATCGCCGGACAGCGGCGACGGGGCGTTGGAGAGGATTCCGGATATCCGTGCGGCGCTTCCCAAGGCGCGCATCGTCATCCTGGCCGAGCAGATTCGCGTCGACCGACTGAGCGACGCGTTGTCGGAAGGAGTGGACGGCTATCTGCTCAAGGATATGTCCGCGGAAGCGTTGCTCCAATCGCTGCAACTGGTTCTTCTCGGCGAAAAGGTGTTCCCGACGACGCTGGCGCATCTCTTGACCAACCGCCGAATGGCGGCCCGGGAGGGCAATCAGCTCCAGGCCGACACTGGAGGCTTGTCGCAGCGCGAAGCACAAATTCTAACCTGCCTGTTGAACGGGGCCTCGAACAAGCAGATCGCCAACGAGCTCAATATCGCCGAAGGAACGGTCAAGGTCCATCTCAAGGCGGTATTGAAAAAAATCAACGTCCGCAATCGAACCCAGGCCGCGATCTGGGCCTTGAACAATGGCATCGGCGTGGATGCATTTTCGGGTCGGCGCCAGAGGCATGATGGCGTGACGGCGGAGTCCCCGACAGCCACGCGGCTGACACGACCTGCCGAGCGGCAGATGACCGCAACGAAAGGGAAGGATTCCGCCGTCTGGCAATCCGTCGCGCGCTGATGGCTCGAAACCGAGACGCCTAACGTCATGATCTGCTCGATGGCCGGCATGGTTTCTCCTTCTGCTGGCGTGAAGGGACATCCGTCTCTCTTTGAGCGGCGCCGATAGCCCCGCGCTTCGGTCGTACCCGAGATCGCGGAAGGCGTTGGTCCGCCGGTCGCGCGAAAGACCGCCTGAGAGCCATCCCGCATGCGCGATAACGAAGAAACGGCGGACGTTCAAACGATACGACTGTTGAGATCGGAAAATCGCTGCTACCGATTCCCGAGCATTCCCCGATGCTGAAATCGAAAGACCGGTGATCGGCCCCTCCCGATACCGCTGATTCCGCAAGTTCGCCGCTCTGATCGGATTGGCCCCGATGAGTGCCCTAATTCGAGATTGCGCGTTCCGTTTGCGGTCATACGACCGCGGGGAGATCCCGATCAGCCGCGGCTCCTGTCACATGGGCGCCTTTTGAGCCGTGCGGGCTACCCCGTTGTACCTCCTTCAGGTGTAACGCTCCCCCATCATTCGCCCTTACTCCCGTTGGTTGAAAGGGGAGTAGCACGAAAGCGCCAAGCGAATACTACCCCTGAACCTTTGAAATTGACCTCGGAAGCCTTGATCATGAATTCGCTTCGTCGGCGTGGCAGCGCGATTGTTTAGAGATGGGATAAATTGCTTCATGAATATTTCCATGAACAATCAAGAAATGGAATTATTTCGTACTTTTTCTGTATTTTTCGATGAACTCTAAGGACTCGGAGGCGCAAATGCATGTAACCGCACGTATGGCGATGCTCAGCGTCGCATTGATGGGACTGGGCGGGGTGGTGCCAGCCATGGCGGCGCCGGCTTATTCCGGTCCGCAACCTCTGACCAATGCGCAATTGGACAGGATAACAGCGGGGTCAGGCACCACGCTCGGTCTGATCAGCACCGCCACGTCGATTGGCGGCAACTTCGTCAATGCCGCGACGTCCGGCGGCGCATATTCGTCGGAAACGCCGCTTGCGGGGAACGCATTCGTCGACGGCGGCCTAGTCGTCGGTACCGCCGTGGCGACAGGGACCGGCACCAACAGCACTTCCGTTTCGACTTCCGGTACGGCCGGCGGCGTGCCGCTGGTGACGATTTCGGGAGGCGGCACGCTTTCTGGACTGATGGGTTCGGGCACCATCGGCTTCACGTACGTTGCCGGCGGCTTGTTCTTTCTGCCGTAAGAGGCCCTCGCGCTTTGCCGCCGGAGGGAGGGTTCTTAACGGCGCGTTTATGGTTCAACTCAACTCATGGAGAGACCTCATGAAGAAGCTTTATGCCGCACTCGCGGTTCTGCCGCTTCTCGGCCTGTCGGGCGTCGCCCTGGCCCAGGAGCCGATTCAACAGCCGATGCAGCTCACCAGTGCACAGATGGATCACGTGACGGCAGGAACCATGGGCTCGCTGCTCTCGCAGGGGACCTCGGGCGCGCTCATTAATCTGACCGCGCTCGCTTCGGGAACGGCCGATGCACTGGCGACGACGTCCGGCCAGGCTGCAATCGTCCAGGACCCGGAGACTTTCACCTTATCAGGAGTCTCGGTCACGTTGTATGGCGGTGCCATTTTGGCAACCGGCGGCGCGCTCGCCTCGAACAACTGACCGCGTCCTAACGCGACGACAAGGAACTCAATCTCGTCTTCGGAAGATAAGACCACAGGAGATAGGCTATGAAAAGCAAGCTTCTTTCCCTTCTCGCCGGCGCCGCGATGCTCGGCTTCGCCGGCACGGCCTTTGCTCAAGGCCCGGTTCCGCTGACCAACAATCAGCTTGACAACGTCACGGCGGGCGCGTTTGCGCTGAGCCTCAATGGCGGCGTGGCGTTCGGCACAGTGGCCTCAGCCGTGACCATTACCGCTAATGCTATTGTTGCGGGCTCCAGTGCGCTCGGTAGCGGGCAGGTTATATCGGCGGCTGCCGATTTCGGCGGGATGGCCATCGCCGGAGCGCAGACGAGCATTCTGGTGACAAGTCCGTAAGTCAAAAAGCCTTCCCCCCCGAAGGCTCGGCGTCCCGCGCTCTCCCGGGTGCGGGACGCCACTTTTTTACGCGACGGCCAGAGAGACGCCCTTGTCCGGCTTTCGCGCCTCGAACGCAGCCTAAAAAGCGCGAAAGACACACGCCACTGCCAAATCAAGGATACGGCCATCCCCAGGCTTTACAATTGAAACTCTTTGCGGTTTCCTCAATGTCATCGCGTGCTAAGGAGCGGTTCGCTCCGTTTGGTGATGGGAGTTCATCGGCTGCGAGGGGGCGAGGACAGCGCGTGCGCCACAATCCATCCCATACTCCGGGTGAAGACGAGCCGGCGCTCAGTCGTGCCGAACCGATAGCGCGAGATGGGGCGCACGGCCGCGCCCAACCCCCCGGCAGTTTGAGCTTTCCGAGGCGACCTTCCCTGTCTGAGTGGGGCGCCTGGTCTCGCCAGCTCGTTCTTTTCGCCGCGGGGCTTGCCGCTTTGCTGATCGGCCTTGGCGCCCCGCGACCTGCTGTGGCCAACGAACGGCACGGCCCGGTCAAGTCACTTCTCGAAATGCGGCAAGAGAACGTGATCGTTCAACATTACGATTTGAGTTGCGGCGCGGCAGCGCTCGCCACCATTCTCGACTTCCAATACGGCGAGCACCTTACGGAAAAGCAGGTCGCGGAAGGACTGGTCAGCCGCAAGATCTATATCGAGCACCCGGAGCTGATTCGCGTCAGACAGGGCTTCTCGCTCCTCGATATGAAGCGGTATGCCGATCGGCTGGGTTTCGTCGGCATCGGCTATGGCCAGCTC
The DNA here is from genome assembly GCA_046705265.1 of Ferrovibrionaceae bacterium. Lineage (GTDB taxonomy): Bacteria > Pseudomonadota > Alphaproteobacteria > Ferrovibrionales > Ferrovibrionaceae > JAJYTL01. The sequence continues at coordinate 28,527 of JBJKQL010000154.1, read as the reverse complement.
GAGCTGAAAGATCTTCTCCGTCTTGCCCCGATCATCGTTCCCGTCAATCCGATCGGCTACAATCACTTCGTAATTTTTCGCGGCATGGTGGGCAATGAGGTCTTGCTTGCCGATCCGGCCTTCGGCAACCGGACGATGTCGCTGCGAGCATTTGAGCGGGTTTGGATAAAATTTCCGAAACTCGGCAGAGTGGGCTTTATCGTGACGCGCGACGGGAAGCCGGGGAAACCCGGCCTCCTGGCGCCAAAGCGCGAGCAGCTCGCAGCACCGTCCAGCGACTTTGTGCGGCAGACGCTACCGTTTTAAACCGACTTGCCGGGCAGCCGGTGCCGGTATCCGTTTGGGCCAGGGGGTAAGTATGAATTTCTCGTCGAAGTGCAAGCAGGCGGCGAGTTTCGTCGCGCTCGCGCCGATATTCGCCTGCTTGGCGACGACGGCATTCGCCGGCGATGCCGCAGGCACGCCCGATACGCCGACGACCGCGCAGCTTGAGCAGGGACTCCAGCAGCGGGACGCGTTGATCCGGGAACTGGCGCGCCGCGTCGATGCGCTGCAGCGCGAAGTCTCCGCCTTGCAGGGCCAGGTGGATCCCGGCGGGACTCCGGTTCAGAAAAATTCGACTTCCACCGCGAGCAGAACCTCGACGCAACCACAGCCCGCACCACAGCAATCCGCGCAACAGCAGGTACAACTGAGCACGCAGCCAAACACATCGTCACAAACGCAAGATCCGCCGGCGCCGGCGACAAAACAAACGGCACCGAGCGAACCGGGAGCATTCGTCGTCAGCAAGGAGGCGGCGGAGCACGCCCTGGAGCGAGCCCTGGTTCAGACCGGCGGGCTTATACTTTCGCCCGGGACAGCCGAAATTGTGCCTACGTTTAGTTACACGCGGCGCGAGTTCAAATATCCGGGCGAGCTTGCCCAACTTTCGAATGGCACGTTCGTCGCGTCGGAGCAGAATATTACCAGCAATCAGGCCTCGGGGGGTGCCACGCTCCGTATCGGACTGCCCTTTGCTTCCCAGCTGCAAATCGCCGCGCCTTATGACTACGCGGGGACGGCGACGACGGTCCAGGTCGAAGGGGCAGGATTATCGTCGCAGACCACCAATACGCTCGGTTACGGCGGCACCGACATTTTGTTCACGAAGCAGATTCTGCGCGAGGGTGAATGGCGCCCAAGTTTGTTTGCGAGCATCGGCGGCCACCTCAATCAGGGACAGCCCCTCAACGCCACGCTGGGAACCGGCTTCAGTCAGGTCAACGGATCTCTGTTTGCGACCAAGCGACAGGATCCCCTTGTCTTCACCGCTGGCTTCTCCTATGCAAGGTCGTTCGAAAGAGGAGGCTTCCAGCCCGGCGATCAGTACACACCCTCGCTCGGCTTTCTATTCGCCCTCAGTCCTGAAACGTCGCTTCAATTTTCGACGCTTGTCGACGTTGAAAACGACACGCGGTTCGACGGCCGACCCATTCTCGGTTCGAACCAGGTTGCCGGCATCGTCCAATTCGGAGTCTTGAGCATCCTGGCCCCCGGACTGGTCGTAAACCTCAATGCCCAGGTGGGCGTGACACCCGAGGCGCCGAACTTCGGCCTCGTACTTTCCTTCCCGTTCCGCTTTGCTACCGGTCTCTAAGCGCACACCCTCACCCTAAGCGATCCAACAAAAGCCTTCGCCATCTCGCACCGGCTCTTGTGTTCCGATGCCGACATTGGCGTCCCCTTACCGCGTGGCCGAGAACGTTTGACGGGATCGAAAGAGCACGGCCAACTCGATAAATTTCGTGAAGTTTCTCATTTGACATATAGAATCGGTCCCTACCGAAATCGGCCATCAAATGTCAAATTCGCTTTAATAGGACAAGGCCCGACCAGATCAAGTCATCGGACTGAATAATGCTGCTCGTTCAGACGAGCGCAACGAGCGATTTTCGCAAGCGGAAACAACGGACATTGCTCCAAGAGCCGAACCAAAGACCCCATGAATGACTTAGATCAGGTACCGATCGGGTTTCATGACCGCGCGGATTCGGACGCCATGCGCGCTATTCCGGCAGTAAAGACTCTTGTTTGCAGCGCGGAGGTTAAGCGCCGCTTATGCGAAAGAGGTAGGTCCCTCCCCCGAATGATCTTATCCGCCCCCCTATTTCTCATCCCACTGAGAAGGCATCCGGGCGTAATCAAGGCTAAGGGTCAAGATCGAAATGGTTAATAGGCCATGTACTACCCCCTTTTCCCTGGACTGCCTGAAGCCCTGACGCGTGAAAAGCACTCGAAGAGGTTGGGAACAATTGACCGCCGCACCAAAGAGCGCCGAATCAAAAGCCCAGCCGCCGGCCTCATTCGGTATTCGCTCGCCACGATCGCCGTGCTATGCGGTCTAGGCGTCCTGTACGCCGCGCCGGCGCGGGCATCTCCTGATGACAACAAATCCAGCTTGGTCCGTCTGTCGGACACGGAGATGGACGCCATCACTGCCGGAGCAATGCAAATCGCGATGAATCTCGCGGCCTTCGCCCGCGGTCCGAGCGTATTCACCGCGACGATCTCTGAGGTTAAAATCCTTGAGGGGAAGATCCTGGCAGTCGATGTTTATCCGACGAGCCCTTTGGTGGCGCGCAGTGCCCGACAGGAGGTGGTTGACCTGGGCCTCGGCTATGGTCAGGCGGCCGCATCTGGTTCGCAAGACGTGCAGTGCACCGCAACGATCGCTTTGCAGGGTACAACCAGCTACTTACACAGCACGAGCATGGCCACCGTAACGCCTGGCTCGGCAATTTGCGCTTGCTCGCTGATCGCGATCTCTCCTCTACCTTAGTTGTAGGTGTGAGGCGCCAATCACGAAACCCGCCCGTCGATCGACAGCAAGGCGGCCAGGCAGCATTTGAGGACACATATCGCGCCGAACGCCGCAGGCCTGAAAGCGTATTCACCGCAACCCTTCGGCGTGGCCGGCCGTGGCCTCATCGGTGTGGGCCTCAGCTCTGGGCCTTGCGGGGGAGCGAGACACTTGAACCTACCGAACTGAATATTCACCCCTCGTCCCACCCCTCCTCCGGGCTACCACTTGTTCCCCTCAAAAAGCCGAATTTGCCTGCGTTATGAAAACCCGTGTTGTTTCAAAATAGGACGGGTCGAGGGAGGAATTTTCTTCAGGTCAGAGAGGGCGCATTCCAGACAAAAAAGTTAGACGGGGGGTCGGCCAATGGTATTTCGTTCCACGAAAGGGGCGCGCGGCATCGTCGACGGGGCAATGACTGGACAGCGCATATTGCTCGCACTTCACCAACCGGAGCTCGCCATTCGTCTGAGAGACGAATTTCTGTTGCGCGCACCAAACGAAAGATTACAGCTCATCGGTGTTATCGACCCGAGGATTGGCGGAAGTCTATCGGATTGGTATGATTTTGCGGACGTTGTCCTTATCGGTGCCGATGAATTGCTGTGGCTTCACTCGCGCGGCGGTCCGGAGGTATCCCCTCCCGGTAAGGAGACACGGATTATCGTTCTCGTGGACGAGCGCCAGCTTTTCGAGGTCTTGGGATGTTTCGGCAATCGTTTTGGGTTGCTTGTCATTCAAAATGGCGACGATCGCTTTTTGTCGGTCCGAACGGAACTCGCGATTGCGGGATACATTGTCGTGTCATCTCATCTGCTCCGACGTCTTAAGTCGGATCAAATCCGGCTCGAATTGGTGCAGAATCTGTCCCTGAGTGAGCGCAAAATTCTCGCCTGTCTCGGTCAAGCCATGACCAACAGAGGTATTGCTCATGCTACAGGACTTTCCGAACGAGAAATAAAGAGCTTGGTGCACAACGTTGCGGAAAAGCTATCGCTGAAGAACCGAGTTGCGATCGCCGTATTCGCGGCAAGCAACGATCTCTCTGCCGCATGGTAGCCTGGTTTGCGATTTGACGATCGTGGTGCTGGCTATTTGGGTCTATCGGGCATGTGGAGATAATGTGTTCCGTCAGCGTCTCTGGGGCACGTGCGGGCACGTTGCCTGGCAATAACCGGGGAACAAGCAAGGCAAACAAAGCGGTCTGGCCTACCGGTTGGCAGCTGCCACAAGTGGCCCATGTTATCCAAATGACACACGATCCATACCCCGTATCTGTCGGGCTACACCCTAACGCTTGGGGAGAGAGTTTGTGATTTCTAACCAAGCCTGTTTCGGTAAGCCGCCGGGAAGCGAGAACTCGCTGTATGATCGAGATCAATGCAGCCCATTAATATCCCCGTGTAAGCGTTTCAAGTTCGTAACGAAAGGAGACCTGTAATGGCCAAGGCCAATCACGAAGTCGTTCTTTGCCAGCCCGTCCGCACTGCCATTGGAACCTACGGCGGTACTCTTAAGGCGGTGCCTGCGGCGGACCTCGGTGCTACCGTGGTACGTGAATCCGTGAGCCGGTCCGGTCTCGATCCCGCCCAGTTGAAAAGCGTCGTCCTTGGCAATGTCATTCAGGCTGGCAACAAGATGAATCCCGCCCGTCAAGCGGCGATCCACGGTGGCATCCCGGTAGACGTTCCGGCCATGACCGTGAACCGAGTCTGTGGTTCGGGCGCTCAAGCGATCGCATCGGTGGCGCAAGAGATATGGCTCGGCTATAGCGATGTCGGCCTTGCCGGTGGCATGGAAAACATGGACGCCGCGCCATACCTGATGGGCAGCGGACGCTGGGGGTACCGCATGGGCGACGCCCAGATTTATGACAGCATGCTGCGTGACGGGTTGAATGACGCCTTTTCCGATCAGCACTCCGGGTGGCACACGGAAGACCTTGCCAAGGCTTATCAAGTGAGCCGTGACGCGCAGGATCATTGGGCCGAGCGCTCTCAGAAGCGTTTCGCCGCCGCCCAGGCTGCCGGGAAGTTCGATGCGGAGATCGTGCCCGTCGAGGTCAAGGGGCGCAAAGCCCCTGAATTATTTAAGAAGGACGAGCACAATCGCCCCGAGACGACGCTCGAAACGCTTGCCAAGCTGCGACCCGCGTTTCGTGAGGACGGTACCATCACCGCCGGCAATGCTCCGGGGCTGAATACCGGCGCCGCGGCGATGATCATCGCCGAACGTAGCTTCGCGGAGCACAATGGCCTCAAGCCGATGGCGCGTCTGGTGAGCTATGGCGTCGCAGCGGTCGAACCGGGCATGTTCGGAATGGGGCCTGTTCCGGCTGTTCGCAGGGCACTGGAGCACGCCGGATGGACCGTAAAGGATGTCGACCGCATCGAGATCAACGAGGCCTTTGCGGCTATCGCGATCGCCGTCTATCGTGAGCTTGGTTTCGCCGAGGATGTCGTCAACGTCGAAGGCGGCGCTATCGCGCATGGCCACCCCATCGGCGCGACTGGCGCCGTGCTGACCACCCGGCTTCTTCATTCGATGGAGCGTGATAAACTGAAGCGCGGTATCGTCACGCTTTGCATCGGCGGAGGTCAAGGAATTGCGCTCGCCTTGGAGAGAGTGTGATCGCGGTCTAGGTCCATCCGCTTAGGGAACCTCGTAAACCGCAAGCGGGCCAGCGCTGTCGCGAGGCAGAAGCCTCGTGAATGCCGATCTTGAAGACGAGACGATTCTCTGGTTCGCGGCGTTCCATCGATGCATGACGCTCTGTCTCTGGATGCGCCACGGCGAACCCGCGTTCCGGTGTCGAAAAGGTCGCCATGACGCATCACCGATCGTCCTGACGATCTCCCCGCTTCCGCTACTACGTTCGTGTTCCATAATTGAAAAATCGTCCTCCGCACAACCAGCAATGAACCGGCAAAGGTGTTGTGACGCCGTATTGCTGAATACCAACCCCTTTCGGCTGGAATGCCGTGGCTGTGCCACCGAGGGGACGGCTACCCTGCGAAAATATCAATGAACCAAAACTCACCGCTGTTCGCGAGCGGCGAGTACGTATGCGCACGCAGGTCTCTTCTATTGCCTAACCATGGCCCCAGAGGGCGCACTATGCCATATGGGCCGAGAGATTAAGCCCCATTCCGAACGGTCTTTCGATGCGTCAGCAGCGATCGCAGAGATGATCTTACCGCTCAAGGCGGCCAAGAAAGCCCCTGACACTCTTCGCGAATTAGGCGGTTCGCCAAATGTGGATTTAAATCCTTGACACGGGGATCAACCACCGGATCGCGCAGGTTCAATGCTTGCTCAAGATGGTTGCAAGCCGCGCTTCCGCCTCCGATACTGCCGCGCCATGGAAAAATTGAGTCCGGCCGGTATTGACCGGCTTCTTGAGATCATGAAACGGCTGCGGGACCCTGCGACGGGTTGCCCCTGGGATCGCGAGCAGAATTTCGCGACGATCGCACCTTATACGGTCGAGGAAGCCTACGAGGTCTCGGAGGCCATCCGGCTCGGCGATCGCTCCGCGCTTCGTGACGAACTCGGCGATCTGCTGTTTCAGGTGGTGTATCACGCCCAAATGGCGGCCGAGGTCGGGGATTTCGGCTTCGATGACGTAGTTGGCGCGATCTCCGACAAGATGATTCGGCGACATCCTCATGTTTTTGCCGACGCGATCATCGCATCGGCTGCGGCCCAGTCGGAGGCTTGGGAAGCGCAGAAGGCGCGGGAACGGGCTGAAAAAAATCAAGCGGAAGGCGCATTGGATGGCGTGCCTCTTGCCCTCCCCGCTTTAATCCGTGCCGACAAACTACAACGCCGTGCGGCCCGCGTCGGCTTTGACTGGCCCGAAGCAGCCCAGGTTCTGGATAAGCTGTCGGAGGAAATCGGCGAGCTTAGACGCGAGATCGCCGAAGCCTCGGGCCATGCGCGCCTCGAAGATGAGCTCGGCGACGTCCTCTTTGCCCTGGTCAATCTCGCGCGCCATCTCGGCGTCGATGCGGAAGCCGCGTTACGCTCGACGAATGGCAAGTTCGAGCGCCGCTTCCGCACCATCGAGGCTCGTCTCAAATCGCGCGGAACCCAGGTCGAGGACACCGACCTCGCAACCCTCGAGAAGCTTTGGCAAGAGGCCAAGGCCGATGAAGCGGCGCAGCCGGCAACAAAAACGAAATAAGGACTTGCACAGAATGTTTCGCAGTGGCGACGTAGAGTTGATTGAGAAAAAAACTGTCTTCCAGGGGTATTTCCGTGTCGATCGCTACCGTCTTCGCCATCGGCTCTTCGCCGGCGGATATGGGCCTGAAATCCGCCGTGAAGTGTTTGAACGGGGTCACGCGGCTGCGGTTCTGCCCTACGACCCGATCCGGGACGAAGTCGTTCTGATCGAACAATTTCGTGTTGGCCCCTATGCCAAGGGCACCGACCCGTGGCTTATCGAGGTCGTTGCCGGCATCATCGATGAGGGCGAGACTGCGGAAGAAGTCGCCATACGCGAGGCGGTCGAGGAAGCGGGCTGCAAGTTGATCCCGCCGCTAAAGCCAATTCTAAGTTGCTTTCTGACGCCAGGTGCCGGTTCGGAGCATGTCGACGTATTCGTTGGGAGGTGCGAGAGTGGCGGACTCGGAGGCATTCATGGAATCGCCGAAGAGGGAGAAGATATCCGTGTAATCGTCCGATCGTTCGCCGATGCGATCGCGCTTCTCGACCAAGGGAAGATCACGAATGGCGTCACGATCATGGCCTTGCAGTGGCTCGATCGGCATCGCAGCGAAGTGCGTGAGCTCTGGCGTTAATTGAGCGTGCACTGACAATGCCTTGAATCTCAACGGCCACGGAGATTATGTAAGCGGAGCGGATATCGGGAAAAGGCGGTGGCGATGCGAATTTGCGAAGGTTTCGTCGGGGCTGTCGGCAATACGCCCCTGATTCGTCTCAGGCGAGCCTCGGAAGCGACAGGTTGCACGATCCTCGGCAAAGCCGAGTTTCTCAATCCCGGCGGTTCAGTCAAGGACCGTGCGGCGCTTTTTATCGTCCGCGACGCCGAGCGGCGCGGACGGTTGCAGCCGGGTGGCGTCATCGTCGAGGGGACCGCCGGCAATACCGGCATCGGTCTGGCGCTTGTCGGCAATGCGCTCGGCTACCGTACGGTGATCGTGATGCCAGAAACCCAAAGTCAAGAAAAGAAGGATATGTTGCGCCTATGTGGCGCCGATCTTCGGCTTGTGCCCGCCCTGCCCTATAGCAACCCCGACAACTACGTGCGCTATTCCGGGCGTCTTGCGGAAGAACTGGCGGCCAGCGAGCCGCATGGGGCAATCTGGGCCAATCAATTCGACAATGTCGCGAACCGCGACGCGCACGTCGAGACCACCGGCCCTGAGATCTGGAGCCAGACCGATGGCAAGGTGGATGGCTTCACCTGCGCCGTCGGCACCGGCGGCACTCTGGCCGGGGTCGCGATCGCGTTGCGCGAGCGCAATCCCGCTGTGAAGATCGCGCTCGCCGATCCGATGGGCGCGGCGCTTTACAGCTATTACACCACCGGTGAACTAAGGGCCGACGGCGGTTCAGTCACGGAAGGCATTGGCCAGGGCCGCGTGACCAAGAATCTCGAAGATTTCCGGCCCGATTTTTCTTATCAGATTCCCGATGCGGAAGCGCTACCGGTGGTCTTCGACCTGTTACAACATGAAGGACTGTGCCTTGGTGGCTCATCCGCGATCAACGTGGCGGGGGCGATCCGCCTTGCCAAGGAACTCGGTCCCGGGCATGTCATCGTGACGATTCTTGCCGATAGCGGCACACGTTATCAGAGCAAGCTCTTCAATCCCGAATTCCTGCGCGGGAAAAACCTTCCGGTGCCGCCTTGGCTTTCATAGGATGGCAAGCCTCATGACCAAGCTCCTTTACCGCGACGACGCCTACGCCAAGTCTGCGGCCGCACGGGTGACGGCGATCACCGAAGCAGGAATCGAGCTTGACCGCACGATTTTCTACCCCATGGGCGGTGGTCAACTCGGTGATTCCGGGCGGTTCAGGCTCGCCGACGGCCGTGATGTTTCGATTGTCGATACGCGTAAGGGCGCTGCGGCCAACCAGGTACTGCATCTTCCCCAGCCCGGCAGCCTGCTCCCCGAAGTTGGCGCCGAGGTCTCGCTGGAGATCGATTGGGAGCGCCGCTATCGACTGATGCGGATGCATACCGCGCTGCACCTGCTCTCGGCCGTTCTGGTTTATCCGGTCACCGGCGGGCAGGTCAGCGACGGCAAGGGTAGGCTTGATTTCGATTGTGCCGATCAGGTGCCGGACAAGATAGCCATCGGCGAGCAACTGACCCGTCTGATCGCCGAGGATCATGCGGTATTGCCACGCTGGATCAGCGACGAAGAACTGGCATCGCAGCCGGCACTGGTCAAGACGCTTTCCGTGAAGCCACCGATCGGACAAGGTCAGGTTCGCCTGATTGAGATCGTTGGACTCGATCTTCAGGCCTGCGGCGGGACCCATGTGGCTCGCACGGGGGAAATCGGCACTGTCGTCGTTCGCAAGATAGAGAGCAAGGGCCGGCAAAATCGTCGCGTCGCGCTGGAACTGGGCTGAATGCCGACGTTCGGGTCCAAGCCGGTACCGTGCCGGTCAAGGGGAGAGGACCATGATTGAATCCGATCAGCGAAGCCTGGTCTCGACGGCTTGGCTCGCAGATCATCTGGAGAGCCCGGATGTCCGTATCGTCGACGGCTCATGGTACCTGCCGCAAATGAGCCGCGACGCCAAGGCAGAATATCAAGCTGGCCACATTCCAGGCGCGGTCTTCTTCGATATTGACGAAATTGCCGATACCGACAGTCCCTATCCACACATGCTGCCGAGCCCCGAAAAATTCGCGAGCCGCGTGCGCAAGCTTGGACTTGGCGACGGCAACCGCATAGTTGTCTACGATGGTTCAGGCGTGAACCTGAGCGCGGCTCGTGTTTGGTGGATGTTTCGGGTTTTTGGCGCTCGCGAGGTCGCGGTGCTGGATGGCGGATGGCGCAAATGGCAGGCCGAGGGCCGGCCGGTGGAGGATCGCCTGCCCTATCCGCGCGAACGCCATTTCACTGCCCGCTTCGATCATCGACTGGTGCGGCATTTCGATCAGATGCTGGCCAATCTCGCGAACCAAACCGAACAAGTCCTCGATGCCCGTTCGGCTGGCCGTTTCAAAGGTATCGAGCCCGAGCCTCGGGCCGGACTCAAGTCCGGGCATATTCCGGGAAGCCGCAACCTGCCTTTCGGAGACCTTGTCGACGCAGCGGGATGTCTGTGGCCCGCCGCGAAATTGAAGGAAAAGTTCGCCGCCGCCGGCGTCGATCTGGCGAAACCTATTGTCACTTCGTGCGGATCGGGGGTAAGCGCCTGCGCCCTCGCTCTCGCGCTCGATTTTCTTGGCTGCCACAACGTCGCGATCTACGACGGTTCGTGGAGCGAATGGGGCGCCCGACCCGAGGTACGCGCGGATATCGGCTGACATCAGAGAGGGAATTGCGGCGCTATTTTCCGATGATCTCCAACGATGGTATGTCATGATGAAGGACTCGACCAAACTGGTCAGCGCTGGGCGTGACCACGGCAAGCATCACGGCGTGGTCAATACGCCCGTCTACCACGCCTCGACCGTAATTTTCCCTGATCTCGCTACCCACGACCAGGTGCGCGCGCAGCGAGCAAGGGGCGAGCAGGTCGTCGTTTACGGTTTGAGCGGCACGCCGACCACCTTTGCGCTGGAAAACGCCGTGGCCGAGATCGAAGGTGGCTATCGGGCCGGGCTCGTCCCGTCCGGATTGGCCGCCGTGACCACGGCCCTTCTCGCCTGCCTTAAAGCCGGCGATCATTTGCTCATGGTCGACAGCGTCTATGAACCAACACGGAATTTCTGCAATAGCGTGCTGGCGCGCTATGGTGTCGAGACTTCCTATTACGATCCCCTGATCGGGGCGCGGGTCGCTGATCAGATGAGGCCCGAGACCCGCGTCGTCTTTGTCGAAAGCCCGGGTTCTCTCACCTTTGAAGTGCAGGACGTTCCGGCCATCGCGGCCGCGGCGCATGTCCGGGGCGCACTGGTTCTTATGGATAACACTTGGGCGTCACCGCTCTACTTCAAGCCCTTTGCGCATGGCGTCGACGTCTCAATCCAGGCCGGCACCAAATATCTTGCCGGCCATTCCGATCTTCTGATCGGTACGATTTCCGCGACCGAGGAAGCCTGGCCCGCCATTCGTGAAACCATCCGCATGCTCGGCCTGGGCGCTGGGCCGGACGACGTCTATCTCACGCTCCGGGGCCTTCGCACGCTCGGCGTCCGTCTCGCGCGGCATCAGGAAACCGGCCTTGCACTGGCTCGCTGGCTCAATGGCCGTCCCGAGGTAACGCGGGTACTCCATCCCGCGCTTCCCGACGATCCCGGTCACGCCCTTTGGAAGCGCGATTTCCTCGGCGCGTCCGGCCTGTTTGGCGTTGAACTCAAGCCAGCCTCGCGACAAGCCGTCGCGGCGATGATCGACCATATGGAACTGTTCGGAATTGGGTATAGCTGGGGCGGCTTCGAAAGCCTGATCGTCCTAACCGACCCGCAACGAGTGCGCTCAGCGACATCCTGGGAAGGCCATGGCCCGCTTCTTAGGATTCATGCCGGTCTCGAAGATGCTGACGATCTGATCAAGGATCTCGAATCAGGCCTTTCTCGATTCAATGCCGCACTTTAGAAAAAAATCCTAATATGTTGTTTTATAAAGTCTATCGTGATTTTCAGCCCCGCTATGCTCGAGCGTGAAGATAGTCAACCTGTTCCCGGCACTCGGCGCACCGGCCGGCAAGTTCGATTGTTTGACTCTCGACCGCGAACCCAATATCAGCCGCGGCCTGCTTTATCGCCCGCAGGGGGCGGTCGTCGGGCACCTCCGCAGCACGCCCGCAGTCCGTGCATACAAGAATTTCCACTGCATGCGGCGCCTCAGGCCGCGCGCAGCCGATAAAGGCATTTCGCGTCTCAATGCGATGGATGAACCCCTGGTGCAACAGAAACTCGAGCGCGCGATATATTGTCGGCGGTGCTGGCGCCCGACCGCCCGTCGGCGTCAGACGCGCGAGGATTTCGTAAGCTCCCACTGGTTGATGCGAGCGCCAAACCTGTGCCAGCACCTCGCGTCGAAGATCGGTGAGCCGCGCGCCGCGGTCGCGGCATAGCCGATCCGCCACATCCAGAGCACCATCGATGCAGGCAACATGATCGTGTTGGTGGTCGGGAAAGCCGGAGAACGATACCATGGGCGAAAGGTACCTCTTTAGCACTTGCGGATATGTTACTTTATATCATAACGTCGGTGCCACTTCGATAATCGCAGACGCGTAACGGTCCACTCCCATGTGTCGCCGGCTGGTAGCTGTTTTCACGGTTTTTCTCTTCTGGATCTCGATCGCCCCCGCGTTCGCACAGCAGCTGACTGTGGCGGTTACGATCGAGCCGCTCGGCGCAATCGCGAGCAACGTCATGGCAGGCGCCGGCCAGCCCGACGTTCTCATCCCCACCAAAGAAACGCCACAAACCTTCGTGCCGACGGCAAGGCAAAAACAAGTCTTGAAGAGCGCTCAAGTGGTGGTTTGGATCGGCCCTCCACTGGAAAAATCTCTCGCGAAGATTATCGCCGCCCTGCCACGGACAGCGCATGTCATCACCGTAAGCCGGCTCCCCGGCATCAAGCTTCTGCCGTCGCGACCGGCCGGGATATGGTCTCAGGCGGGAACGGTGGCGAGAGCGCCGGCGGGCAAATCCGCCATCAACCCCAATCTCTGGTTGGATCCCGCAAATGCCGCGGTGATCGCCCGCGCCATCCAGCAGGCGCTTTCCTCTATCGATCCGAATGACGCCGCGGTCTATCACGCCAATGCCGATAGTTTCGACGCGCGGCTTCAAGCGCTCGAATATGAACTCGACGCGACGCTGACGCCGGTGCGTAAGATTCCTTTTCTTGTCATGCACGATTCATACGCCTATCTGGATCAGACGTACCGCCTGAACAACGTCGGCACCGTTATCGCGGCGCCCGGGAAGTCGGTGAGTCCGAGCCGTGCTGCGGCGCTGAAAGCCGCCATTGAGCGGCTGCACGTCCACTGCATATTCAGCGAGTCGCAATACCGGCCGGCCACGGCGGCGAAGCTCGCCGAAGGTCTCGGCGTTCACATAAGCGTCCTGGATTCTTACGGCTCCGGCGTAACGCCTGGTCCGAGCAGCTATTTCGCCATGATGAGCCGCCTCGCAGGCGGTATCGCAGGCTGCCTTTCCTCACCTTGAGGCAAAGATTTTAATATATACTCGACGTGGTCATTGTTGCGGGATTGCATCGGAGCGGACGGGTGCGATGAGTGAAGCAGAAAAGAACGATTTGCGGCAGCAGCTCGAGGAGCTTTCCCGCCGCCTTGAAGCACGCACGCGTGACTTCGACGACCGAGGCGAATTCTCCGACTTGCATCGGGGCTCCGTTGCCGAACTTTGCAAACGCCAAGCGGAACTGGCTCACCGGGTGAGCGCTGCGGAGCACGCGGGCACATCTTGGGAAATGGTCAAGGCCGAATTTTCTCGTGATTTCAGCTCGCTGTTCGACGATTTTACGCAATTGGAGGAAAAACTGGACGCCGGCCGGATGAAAATGCAGCGATAGCATGTGCCTCGCAAACGCCGCGCGCCGGGACAGAACGTCATCTCGGCAGGAGCCGACTTTTCACATTGGCCGGTTGCGCCAGAACAGCTAATCGTTGCCGTGGGGATGCCGATCAAGCACCCCAAACGAGGAACAGGCCGATATCACCCGGAAAGCCGCCCGGGAAGTCAAGCACGCGCGCGACGAGGCCAAATCCGGCCGGCTTCAGGTCCTTTTCCCATCGCAGATAGACTTCCGCGGCCTCTCCTCGCAGTGTGGCGGGCCAATCGTCCTCCCGTGCATTGATCGATCGCCCGGCGTCGCTGCAAAGTCCGCTTGGGAAACGCAGCAGCAAGGCTTCCGGCTCGCCTGCTTCGGCAGCAAGGCGCGCTTGGTGCAGCAGTGCGCGCCAATTCGGATCGTCGATGTGATGACTTATCAGCGCCTCAACCCGCGCGCGCCGTTGCGCGATGGCCTCCTGTTTGGCAGATGCCTGTTGGGCCGCCTTGCGGTGCTCGGAATCGGCAACCAAGGTCTGAAAATCCGCCCGCGTAACGCCGATCCCCTGCTCCACCGGCTGTGGCGCCGGCTTTTGCGCCTGCGGTTGTTGATGCCCTCCGAAAAAGCGCTGATCGAGGTGCGTCAGCGCATCGGACAGCAGGCCGTGGGTCGCGGTCTGCGGCTTTGCACCCTCGGCCTGTCCCTCGGCAAGCGAATGAAGCAGATCCGCCCGGCTCACGATGCCGACAACTTTTCCCTCACGCAGGACCGGAACACGTTTGATCCGATAGCTCGCGAGCAGCCGCGCGATCTCATCAATTTCGGTTGTTTCTTCGACACTGACGACCGGTGTGGACATTACGTCTTGCGCCCGCAGCGTGAGCTTTCTTAGGCTTGCCAGAAAGTCGGGATGCAGCGTCTCCCCCTCGGCAAGAAGCGCAAGCCACCAATCGCGGCGCTCTTCACGGTCGGAAGGACTCCGTCCGATAAGATCGCCTTCGCTGACCATCCCAAGAAGTGCCCCCGAACCGTCGATTACAGGGACGGCGCTGACCGAGCGGGTGAGAAGAAGATGCGCGATCTCGGGAACCGGAGTGTCCGGAGCCACGGCCGCGATTTCCTTCGTCATGACGTCGCGTGCCTGGCTCATGGCAAAGCAGCCCCCCCCGGCCACGCGCATCCTTTCAAGGAATGACCGCGGCGAAGTAAACAATTATCGTGCGAGCCACGCCTTCGGACGCACGGTGACAGGGGCGTTGGGAAATATCCAGGCCCGCGCCACGGTCGAGAAATAGGCATAGACCACACCATAGAGAAACCCCATGAGCGTTGGCTTCGTAGAAAATAAAACATATCGACGAAGGAAAATAGCCCGATCGCAATGAGAAATTTGCATACGCGCCACGGGATCCTGCGCGATCAGGAAGGTCAGATTCCCGAGACCCAAGCAATCGATCGGGTGTCGAAGAGCGGCGATGGCATGGTCGAACTGCGCGATCAACATTGTGGTCACGGGGCGTTTTCCACGCGATGCGGGCAAAGCGGGTTTCCTCGCGCATCTCACTCCGGTCCCAAAGCAGCCCGATCTTGGACAGCTTGACGTCGTTTCCGGCAGCACCGTGTCGGACGCCGGGGGCCAGCCGCGGGATACCGGAGCGTGAGGAGCCCCTTCGTTACTATGAAACAGATCGAAGTGCGATGCCGCTCGATTGGCAATGGAGAACATACTATGCGGCTGCTCCACCCTCGCCGTTCGCACCCCAGAGTATCTATTGCCCGTCTTACTTTTCTGGGCATCGAACAGTAATCGGCGGATTTCTGAAAGCGTCTGCAATGGTCTTTACCTTCTCGATCGAGGCTCGATTTTGTCGCCGGGCCTCAACGCAATTTGGGACTCTGGGCTTGCGGCGCGTCCAGCAATCGCTTCAGAATCGGGCAGCGGGCTGGCAAAGCCGGCTGGGCTATCGCGATGCCAGGATTCGATTTCGGCGAGTTCGGCGCGGGGTGTGTCGCTTACGATCTCTCGCCGGCCGAGCGTAACCTCACCCGTATCGCCATCGAGAGATAGCCAATCGCCTTCCGCAATTCGGCTACTGCCGATCTTGCCGCTTCGGTCACGCATATCGATCTCAAGATCTCGGCAGCCGACGAGGCAAACCTTTCCAAGCTGGCGGGCGACGACCGCGGCGTGAGCGGTCCGACTGCCGACGGCGGTGAGTATTCCGGCGGCAATTGCGAATCCTGCGATGTCTTCAGTCGCGATGTCGTGCCGCACCAGGATTACCGGTTCGCCGCGCTCGGCGAGAACGGCGGCGCGACCGGTATCGAAGGCGACACGACCGCTTGCCACGCCGGGTGAAGCCGCGATGGCGTTAGCAATGGGGACCACTGTATCGGCGAAGCGTGTCAGCCCGGCGCGATCAAAATCGATCTTCGCCGCGTGCGCCAGCGCCGCCGAGCGGCTTAGAAGGCCTTCGTGGACAAAGTCGACCAGGGTCCGCAGGGCTGCCCGCGGCGTCAGTTTGGCGGGGCGCGTCTGCAAATAGAACAACGTTCCGTTCTCAATGGTAAATTCAATGTCCAGTACGTCACGGAACTCGCGCTCTAGTCGCTCCGCACTATTTGCAAGCTCGGCTGCCGCATCGGGCAATCGCATGGCGAGGAGCGTTACGTCGCTCGGTATGCGCCGGCCGGCGACGACGTCATCGCCTTGGGCATCGAACATAAAATCGACGTAAAGCGCCTTTGCGCCGGTTGCCGGATTGCGCGAGAAGGCAACGCCAGCGCCGGACTTACCCCCAGCATTCCCGAATACCATGGCCTGGACGGTGACGGCCGTCCCGGCGCTCTCGGCAAGCCTATTGAGCCGGCGATACTCTTTCGCACGCGGAGATTCCCATGACCGGTAGACTGCCTGCGACGCGGCGCTGAGCTGGGCCCATGGATCGTCTGGAATTGGCTGCCCGTTTGATTCGGTGAGCGCCAGGAAAGCATGGGTCAGCCTCTCCAATGCCTCGGGATCAAGGTCATCGTCATCGGCTACAGCTTCGGAGCGGACCATTTCGGCGAGCTGCTCCATGAACGGCGCCGCCCGTGCGTTGGCGACAACCTCAGCGTATGCCTGGACAAAACGCCGATAGCCGTCCCAGGCAAGCCGCGGATTGCCGGTGAGACCGATCAAGCCGCGAACGTTGTCTCGATTGAGCCCGACATTAAGTACGCTCGCCAACATGCCCGGCATCGACTGGGCCGCGCCCGAGCGGACGGAGACCAGGAGTGGGGCGCGAGAGCTGCCGAAGCGCCGTCCCGTCGCTGCTTCCAGCCGCGCCATACCTTCGCGCAATCCCGCGTCGAGAGCTTGGATCGCTGTCGGTTCGCCGCGATTGACCGCAGCGCAGAGCGTCGTCGGAAGGACGAAGGCTGGCGGCACGCGGAGGCCGAGCCGGCTTATACGCCATAAGATGCTGGCCTTGGATCCTGCCACTTCCGCTGTTAGCTCGACGGTAGCGCCGCTCACGCCGATAAGGAGCGGCGTGGCGCCAGTCATGCGGCCAACTCTTCAAGGACGCGCTCGCGCAGAGAAAGGGACGCGTGCGAAAGATGATCGGTAGCGGTCTCGAGGGCACGGGTGATCTCAAAGGCGAGAACAAGCGCCCGCGCATCCGTCGATGGCTCGGAGACCACGGCGGCAAGAGTGTCCCGCATTGCGGTGTCAGCGAGACGCTCGGCGCCGACCGCCGCATCGATTGCCTGCAGCGACGTCGTCGCGTCTGAGCGCTGCTCCTCGGCCAATCGCGATGCGGCTTCGATCGCGCGGACAACATTGCTGATGCTGTCGATTACGATCTCGGAAAGCCCAAGTAGCGGCTCGACCTTCAGCATTGGCATGTCGGGCTCCGGCATAAGACCGAGAAGAAAAGCACAATCTTCGAGGGAATCGGTGCCGTTCTCGATCTCATCGATAACCAAACGCAGCCGATCGGCCTGATGCACTTTCGCCGCGCGCTCGCGCGCGGCGATGGTGAGCCGGTCCCCCTTTTCCTCGAGCCGCTTTGCCCGCGCCGCCAAGGCCCGCCGTGCGGAAGCGGTCCAAAAGCATGGCGTCGCCAACAGATCCGCAATCGCCACGGCGAGCATCCGCGTGAGACCAAGATGACGGATGAGGACGGTGAGGATTGAAGTCTCTGCCGTTTCGAATCGACGCGAGAGCTCAGCCTGCACTTCGTCACGGATGAGACGTACGCCGCGACCGGCTGCAAGCCCCTGGCTGGCAGTCCGCAAAACGTTCCTGAGGAAAGCGCTACATTCGGCAACACCGAGGGCCTGATCAAGCCGGACCCCGTAGCGAATGCGCCCGGCTGCACCACGGTCGACGGCCTCGAAAATCAAGTCGGCGCCGCCAAGCTCGAGAAACGCCCGATGACCGAAATCCTGCTCTGCTGCCCAGGCCAGCAACCCGATCGCGGTATTTGTCCCAACGAAGATCTGCAACGCCTTGCGCGCCCTGTTCCAGTCGATAAGGAATACGATCCGGGATCCGAGAAACTCGAGAAAGGACTGAAGCGCGTTGTCATCGCCGGAGACGTAACGGCCGTTCAGGAGATAAAAAGTGTCTTTTTCGAGCCCTTTGGCATTCTGCTCAGCGAGAGGCTCCCAGGTAACGCCGCGCCCGGCAAACAGGCGGATGAAGAACTCCGCTCTCGGCCGGTGATTATCCGCATAAGTGATCGTCACGTCGTTCGCATCGATATGCACCACGAGTACGTGTGCATCAGTGGTGCCAATGTCGTTCTGGATGGTGAGGCGCCCGCCGGCGCGGATGGCCGTGGTCCCGAGTCCCGGGTGGCCAAACGCTAGGGATGCAGTGCGATTGAGCCCCTGCATGAACGCGCGGATAATGCGTCGATCCCGATCGTTGAGGGCATGGACGTGCGCACCGTCTAAGGTCTCGACCGCTGTATCGGCAGCAAGCCGGTTGAGCGCCTTGTGCAGATCCATGACGAGAGAGTGAACACTCTCCTGGCCGGCGCGGACGGAGGTGAGCCTGTCGATGGCGCGGAGCTCGATCTGGTCGGTCTCGGCCACGGGAATGGTTTCTCTTGCCGCCGCAAGCCGGTCCGCGAAGGTCCGGCTCGGGTCGTCTCCAGCGGCCTCGATGGGCGCGAGCATCACCCCGAGATCGTCGCCAATTCTGGTGAGCAGTGTATGGAGACCCGGCGCGAAGAGATGCTCGGGGTCCACCAGCTGCGCGCCTGAAGCCAGTGCCTCCAACTCATGCGCCTCTGCACCGGTGTCAGCTTGTGACCCTGGGAAAATCCTCTCCTTGCTGCTCGGCGACTGCGCTCGGCGGACCGCCTCCTGCAAGCAACTGAGATTAACCTTCAACCGGTCGTTCGCGGCCAATGCATCACCCAGGAGCGATGGCAGCAAGATAGCGCTCTCCCCCAGGCGCTCGATGATCTCCACCTTTTGGGTCATGGGATTCAGTCCCGCAATCTGATCCATTCAGGCAATGTGAAAATCATTCGCGGCGCATTGCGCTAGATCAGTCTCCAGGCGCGCTGGGGTGGATCAGGATTGATGCGTGGTCCCGTCCCGAGCAGCAAACCCTGTCTTGGAATAATGCCGAATACCGGCAAACCGGGAGCGCAGGCGATCGGCGGCGTCCTGACAGCGAATTCGTTGCGGACACTTGAAGAGCGATTCTTGGCCGAGGAATTCGTGGGTCACCTCGATTAGGCCGCTTTTCTCGCGGGGGTCTGATCAGTCTTCCCCGTCACGGAAATTCTTTGTCATGCTATCAAAGCGTCGGGTGCAACGCCTGCCGGGGCCTCAATTCTGCCGAGACCAACAATTTCGAGGAAATGCGGTTAGAACGGAAGGTCGTATCGCAGTCTGTTGGTCGTATGCCCGCCAGACCCGATCCAGGAGGAAAAGATAGTCCGCGAAAATGTCTTCGCTGATTTTCTATTCCGGGACATGATGTATCGTTCGGCGCATGCGTTTGACGCCGCCGCGCGCGATTTTCGCTTCGCGGCGACGGATCCGAGATGCCACAGTCGGTCGCGTCGCCAGCCGCAACTTACCCGTCGCCGCAGCTCTGCTGATGAGATCGATCAGCCGCTCATAGGCGTCCTCGCGATTGCGCTCTTGAGTGCGGAAGCGACGTGCGGTAATGACGAGGATACCTTCCGCCGTCATCCGTCGGCCGGCCACCCGACGCAATCGCATGCGCGTTTCTTCATCCAGGCATAAGGAGCGCTCCGCGTTGAAGCGTAACTGAACGGCGCTCGCAAGTTTGTTGACGTTTTGTCCGCCCGGGCCCCGGGCACGGATAAACGTCTCCTCAATATCGCGCCTGTCTATCGCGAGGTGGTGGGTCACCTGGATTACGGCGCTTCTTCGCGAATGGTTCATCGTTCAGCTCCAGACGCCGATGCGCCGTGTGCCTTCCGAGCCAGATTGGCGGAATTTGTCGGCGGGCAGAAGACAGCGGTACGCCTCAAGTCATTTCCCGACCGCTGCGCCTTCGCGACGCAGAGGTAATTTCCCGGCTCCATAGTTGCCGCTGTCATAGACATTCTGCAGCCGGACCGATTGTCAAGAAGATCGCTGGACCCAAGCCTACTGTGAGACTGGTCTTTCTCCTTGGGCCACGCTCGTATTGGGGATAATCCAGACGACCGCCGCCATCGCTGACAACGGCCTTGCCAGGGAGGTAGCCGAACTTCGGCAAAAGCCAGTGCAATGCCTCGCGGCAGCGGCAATGGTGATGTCTTCAATGACTGCTCGACCCCATAGGAGCCGTCGGGCACGGGGGATGTTGCTCTGGCCCCGAGATCCTAATGGGATCATTGGCGTCAGTCGCTCGTATTGGCTCTTCGTGCCCCATTGCGGACTCTCGGTTGGGGTGATCATCTGGTCTTTTGGGTAGTGTCTCACTTTGAAATTTGTCGGGCTTGACGCCTGTCGATTTTGCGCGTCGCCTCCTATATGCTTAGCGGTAGGCATGGAGACGGCATGGCAGACAAACCCAATGCAGAGATGACCGTCCCTGAGCTTTTGGAAGCCCGCACGAAAATCCGCGAGCGTCTAGGAGCGGGAACGGGGGGCGTCGATTTTTTTGGCATAACGCGCCCCAATGTATCGGCGCAGGAAGAGCTTCTGTCCATCCTCCAGGAAATCGAAACTGAATTGGCCGAGCGCGGGCATAAAGATGCCTAAAGGCCCCAAGGGCGAGAAGCGCCCCGCCGATGTTATCGGGGCCGCCATCAAGGTCGCCAAGATCGCTACTGGCGAGATCGAGGAAGACCTAGACGAGGGCGGCAAGAACAAGGCCGCCAAGGCCCTTGGGGCTAAGGGCGGAAAGGCGCGTGCCGCTAAGCTGACCAAGAAGCAGCGGAGCGAGATCGCCAGAAAAGCGGCAGCTAAGCGATGGGAGCCGAAGGCGCCGTGACCTTTACGGGCACCTTCAGGACGGACCGGAATCGGCCTCCATTTAAGCTAAGCTGGAAGTCCAGGGCGCAGTCCTTTTCAACTTGTACAACAATGCCCTTAAGGGCGTTAAGCGCCACCTGCTGTTGATCGGCAAAATGCATTTTACCAGTCGCCGCGAAGATCGGCCGCCCATTATGTATCACGCGTACTTTTGCTTCCGCATCACCGGGAGCGTCTGCGCGGAGCGCTAAGAGGTAATCGAACCGGAGGGCCACAGGAGCGACCGGCAGCACCACGTCCGCTCCGTACAAACCAATGATGATAAGTTTCCCATTATCTTCGCGGCGTATGTCGTCGCACAGCAGGGAGTAGAGGACTTTCAGCGCGGGAGAGGTCATGCGGGGACCGGCTCTCTCTCGAAAAACTTAACAGGGCTGCTAGTGCTAGGAGGCGTCTCCTCGAACTCCGTCGGAGGCACGCTGTCCGCTTTTTCTTTGAGCCACTCTGGTCGCTGACTATTACGTGGGGGCGCCTCAAGAGGATATGCCACCGCCATACGGGGCTCGCCCCCCCCCATTGCAAACAGCAAATCGCTCAGGGTGTTAAGTTCTATATTGGCAGGAGTGCCAATTAGACGACAAACGATGTCTGGCCGCTTGCCAGCGCGTCTGGCGAGCTGCGCCTGCGTAAGTCCAGACTTTTTAAGTTCTCTCAGCAAGAGGGAGTGTACGTGGTTCCGAAAGCGAGACCGCATATATCCCTGCGTAGCATATGGCACGCGCTCGTCAGATGTGGGCTTATACAGCCATGTATCCCGTGAGATAGTCATCTAAGTCTTTCCCTCGATATCGCCCTATGGAACCAAAGAGTCTTTCCCACTCCTTGGCGCACCTCCTAACTTCGGCATCGAAATCCGTAATGGTCTCCCGATACTCCCATGTTAGCGCAATAAAGAGATTGCGATCTCCAAAGGCTCCAAAGCATCGTATTCCTTGATCTGGCATCTGGACCCTAAAGTCCCATATCTCTAACAGCTTGGGCGCCGTACGAGCCATATCCGCATAGATGGACTTGTCGAAAGGATTCTCCGCTACGGAGATCATTTCTCCCATAGTGAAATTATCCAGCGTTTGCCGAAATTCTGCATGCCGGAGACCAGCGCGATACTTCGGCCACGGCGGATTAACATCGTCCCGTACCTCCTGCGACACGAGCAACTCCCGCACTGCGGGGTCGCCCATAAACAGAGGCGGCAAGTGGAAAAGAAGCTGCCCCTCGATCTCTCGTATACGCCGCTTGATTGCATCCGGTGTTGACATATAAGTCAATACCGCAAAAGTTAAAGATGGGTTCGTTCCTGCAACCCAGTATATGCAATTTCTTCCGGATCGGCACCGGGTCGCATAAATGAACTTTATGCTTGACGCTAAGCATATAATTTCAGATACTGGGGGCATGAACAAGCTGCCCCTGAAATCCCGCGTTCAAATCCTGTCGATGCTCTGCGAGGGATCGTCGATGCGGTCGATCTCTCGGGTGGCTGACGTGAGCATCAACACGGTTTCCAAGTTGCTGGTCGATGCTGGCGAGGCGTGCCTGGCGCTCCACGATGAGATGGTGCGCAACGTGAAGGCGTCCCGCGTTCAATGCGATGAGATTTGGAGCTTCTGCTACGCCAAGGAAAAGAACGTCCCAGCCGCTAAGGCTGCGGTTGTCGGCGCTGGCGATGTGTGGACGTGGACGGCTATCGAGGCGCAGACCAAGTTGATGATCTCCTACTTTGTCGGGGATCGTTCGGGACAGTCTGCGATTGCTCTTATGGACGATCTGCGCAGCCGCATCGTTAATCGCGTTCAACTAACGACAGATGGCCACAAAGCCTATCTGGAGGCCGTTGAAGGTGCGTTCGGTGGCGACGTTGACTATGCGCAGCTTGTGAAGCTCTACGGCGCGGTTTCTGAGGCTGCTAAGGGACGCTACAGCCCGGCAGAGTGCATCGGCGCTCGCAAGATGCCGGTCGAAGGCAAGCCCGATATGGCGCATGTTTCGACGTCGTATGTCGAGCGTTCCAATCTTACGATGCGCATGTCGATGCGGCGCTTCACTCGCCTGACAAATGCTTTCTCAAAGAAGCTCGAAAACCACATTCACGCGCTGGCGCTTTACTTCGCGTTCTATAACTTCTGCCGCATCCACAAGACGCTGAAAGTGACACCTGCCATGGCAGCGGGGATTACGGATCGGCTCTGGAGCTTGGAGGATATCGCGGCGCTCATCGACGCACGGTCCGATAAACCAAACCGACCGGCGGCCTATCGGAAAATTTCAAAGTGAGACACTACCGTCTTTTGACCTCTGCCCTGGCGCGAACAATTTGCTGTATTCTGTTCACGGGCGTGGCTATCTGCGGGGGCTAAAGGCCCGAGCCAAAATGCCTGAAATGGGGCCATTTTGGCCGTCGTCCAGAACATTATTTTATTGATTATGCTATATAATTTGTAATTCCCTGCAAATTCGCGCACTATGCGCGATATTGCATATATGATTCCGCGCCGCCCCAAGCCCACCCTAGAACACCGGCTCAAGCAATTTCCAGCCGTGGCGCTGCTCGGTCCGCGCCAATCGGGAAAAACCACCCTTGCCTTGGAACTGGCCGAGCAACGCGGCGACAAAGCCATTTATCTCGATCTGGAGAATCCGGCCGACCGGCGACGTCTCGACGATCCAGTCGCGTATTTCCGCGCGCAGCGCGGGCGGTTGATCATTCTCGACGAGACACATCGCATCCCCTAGATTTTTTCCGTGTTGCGAAGCGAAATCGACGCGCGGCGGCGTGCTCGAGAAAAAGCGGGGCAATTCCTCATTCTCGGATCGGCAGCGCTCGATCTCTTACGGCAATCCTCCGAAAGCCTTACCGGACGCATCAGCTTTCTCGAATTGATGCCGTTCCAACCGCAGGAGGTTCTTCCGATAGAAGGCGCCGGTGCGGCCGACAAGCTATGGCTGCGCGGTGGATTTCCGAGCAGCTTCCTCGCCGAGAGCGACCGCGAAAGCAGCCTGTGGCGCACTGCCTTCATACGCTCCTATCTCGAACGCGATATTCCTCAATTCGGCGTGCGCGTTCCGGCGGAAACCATCGAACGTTTCTGGACCATGCTGGCGCACACACAAGGCAGCCTGTTCAACGCTCAACGCCTCGTGCAAAGTCTTGGCGTCGGCTGGCATGCGGTTTCGCATTATCTCGGGCTGCTGGTCGATCTGCTGCTTGTCCGGCGGTTACAGCCATGAACCGCCAATGTCGGCAGGCGGCTGGTCAAATCGCCGAAAATCTATCTGCGCGATTCCGGCCTGCTGCATTCCCTGCTGAACTTGCCGACGCTCAACGACGTGCTGGGCCATCCGGTTGCCGGCGCGAGCTGGGGGGGATTTGCGATAGAAGCGATCATCGCCGCCGCGCCGGATGGCACGAAGCCCTATCTCTATCGCTCGGCAGCGGGCCATGAGATCGATTTCGTGCTCGAATTGTCGGCATCCCGCCGCTGGACGTTCGAGTTTAAGAAATCGCTCTCGCCGTCGGTGGAAAAGGGATTCCACGTCGCCTCAGCCGACATCGAGGCAGAACGTAAGATACTCGTCTATCCGGTGCGCGACACATACCCAGGCGCGGGCGGCGTGGAAGTCATGCCGCTTCTGGATGCCGTTGAAGCCACGAGTATGCCCGGGACAAAGGCTGCCAAGCGATGAAAACAGGTCGAAAACCATCGCCCCGGAACAGCCGACGCCTTGGGTACAAATTGCTGTATTCTGTTCACGCATAGGCGCGCATCAATCGCATCGGTTGGAATATACTTTGCGACTGATACCTAGCGGGCGGATCCTCTGTCGGTCACGTTTTCACTACTACACCAATACGCCGATCAAGTAGGACGAGCCTTTGATCATGGGTCGCTGGGATTGGCCGTAGATGTAGTGCCGTCGTGGTCGCCCTTACGAAACCAACCGTTGCCGCATTCTTCGAATTCGACTGTGAGCTTCTTGACGGTGTAAGGCGTGCAATTGAGGATTTCCGCGTTATCCACGTTGAAACGCACGATATTGTACCCAGGATCGTCAAAATTGCTTCGATAAATAATGCGACATGAAACTGAAAGAGCAAGCCCTGGCCAAGACGAACCCAGCCGAATTGCAGGTTAAGCGCTTCAAGCCCGACGACAGGCTGCTCGCATTCCTGAAGGAGCTCTGATTATGTCGACTGACAGGACGGAAATCGTCCGAACCCTGCGGCCTCCAGACGGCCGCTCGGAATAATTCAGGGTGCGGAATTATACCGCGAGCTCGGTGACATCTTCGCCGTCCCCATCCGCGTCTCCAACCGCTGGGTTGGCTTCAAGGCGCTGCGCACCCGCTGGCTCGACCACTTGGGATCCACCACCCGCCGCTCCGTCTTGCTCATCGATGAGGCGCAGGTGATGAGTCCGATGGTCCTCAACGAGCTGCGCCCGCTCTCCAGCGCACGCTTCGACTCCCAGGCGCTCCTCTGCACCGTGCTCGCCGGCGATGCAAGGCTCCTCGAGAAACTCCGTCGTGAAGAACTGATCCCGCTGGGCTCGCGCATCCGCACCCGTCTCGCTACCGAAGTCGCCACCCGCGAGGAGCTCTTCGCCTGCCTGGAGCACCTCATCGTCGCCGCCGGCAACGCCAGCCTCATGACACCCGAGATGCGCCACACCCTCGTCGATCACGCCGCCGGAAACTTCCGCATCCTGCTCTCCATGGCCGCCGAACTCCTCATGAGCGCCGCTCAGCGTGAGATCACCATCCTCGACGAGAAGCTCTATCTCCAGGTCTACGGCAAACCCCACACACAGACCTCACCTCGCGCCGCCGCCGCTCGGTGATCCCGGGCCTCGAAATTTGCGGCCGCGTCGCCACCCTCAACTACGCCACCCCTCCATCACCGATCGTGAAAACCGCTCCATCAAATACCGTGACCGCGCTCACACCCCTCCCACAAGAGACTTTCATTTTGCATGATATGGTCGGCTCCTGTCCAAGGGACGCGGTATTCCGCAGGGTTCACCTAGCACTCCCCGAACGCAAAAGGTAACTTTTCGCAGTCGTCCAGGATTTGGCTCTGGGCGGCAGCGGTTCGCTGCCGGTCGGAGGCGTTGTCGATGGGATAGGAATCGAGTGGCGTATGGTAATGGTGTCGTTGTCGACCAAGACTTCCTTGACCAACAGGCGGACAATCTTCTGTCGGTCGGTGGTTTCCAGCGTTTCCGCCGATTCACGTAGCCTCTGGAGAAACGCCGTCAGGGTTTCGGCAAGGCGCAGGAACGACATCCGGTTGGTAGCCTGATCGAGGATAGCCTGTAGTTCCGCCCGCCGACTTTGCTCGCGGGCGCGGAGCTCGGGCATTCTGTGCCGCAGCTCATCCAGGGAGAGGAGTTCTTCCTGATATGCCGTGACGAGGCGTTCTATGCTCTTTCCGATGCGGGTGAGTTCACGTTCGAGAGCCTCTCTTCGCCGCTTCGTTGGTTCGGCTGCGCGGGCCGCATCCAGGCGTCGGTCAAGTTCGGCCTGGATAAGCGTCGGGTCTTCGATCAGCCGGATGACCTCCTGCCACACGATCTGGTCGAGCAGATCTTGGCGGATCGGTTTGCTGTCACACACCGCCCCAACGAGATGCCGCCATGCGTCTGAGCCAAGGCAACGGTAATAATGGATTTTGCGCGCTGTGCTGCGGGTTGATGTTCGCGACAATGCATAGCCGCATTTGCGGCATGAGACCAGTCCCTGGACGATGCTGGGTTCGATGGTCCGACGGGGCGCGAAGCGCTTGTTATCGGCCAGGCGCTCTGCCGCGAGCGCAAATGTCTCGTCGCTGACGATCGCCGGCACCGGTATTTCGATCCATTCGTCACGCGGTCGTTCATGGCCGCTGCTCTTTTCGCCATGAACCGCCCGCCCCGATAGACGGAATGGCTTCGTCACTTTCTGCCTTGGCCCGACCTGCGTCTTGTTGAAGCAGGCGGTGCCTTTATAGGCCGGGTTGCGCAGCATCGCCCATACAACCGACCGTTCCCATCGGGTTACCCGTCGGCGTGTGGGGCGCCCGATCTCCCGCAGCAGCCGGGCGATGGCGCCGATGCTGAGGCCGTCAACCGTGTATTTCTCGTATACCAAACGGACCACTTCAGCTTCGACGGCGTCAATCTCATAGCGGGCCGGCGCATCATTGGTTTTGCGAATGTAGCGATAGCCGTAGGGCGCGCCACACAGAACGGAGATCTCTCCGGCCCTGGCGCGGTGACGCTTGCCGCGGCGCGAACGTTCGAGAATTTGCGCACGTTCATACTCGGCGATCATGCCCTGGAACTGCAGCATCAACTGATCTTCCGGCGTGCCGGAATGCGGCGCCTTCAGGAATATCGTCTCGACGCCATGGCGGGCGAATTCCTC
The DNA here is from genome assembly GCA_046705265.1 of Ferrovibrionaceae bacterium. Classification (GTDB taxonomy): domain Bacteria; phylum Pseudomonadota; class Alphaproteobacteria; order Ferrovibrionales; family Ferrovibrionaceae; genus JAJYTL01. Next base: position 1,101 of record JBJKQL010000154.1, on the reverse strand, counting down.
GGTCAATAGAACCTGACAGGCATATTTGCGACTCAACCGATCCGGCGAGTGGATCAGAACGGCCTGAATGTAGCCCTCGGCAGCGAGATCACGCAGCCGCTCCAGACCTGGCCGTAGCAGACTGGCACCGCTAAAACCCTCGTCCTCGATCACCCACTCATCGGGTACGCTGTATCCTTGCTCGCGCGCAAACTCGACCAGCGCTGCCGTCTGGCTGGCGATCGTGTTCTCCTCCTTCTGTTGTTCGGAGGATACTCTGGCGTAGATGGCGGCAACCTTCGTCGCTTTCCTCCCTCACGCGCGGCTCAGCGCCGACGGCGCGAACCCGTTCCGGAACCAATATTCCGTAAACCTGCTCCAGTTTGACGGAGAGAAGACGATCGAAGGCATGCTCGAAATGGACGCGGCGATCATTATTACCGCGCCGGTCAACCATTGCCGCCGACTTCGCCAAGAAACGCCCGCAGCGCCCGGCTCATCGTATCGCTGATCGTCGTTCCTTCCGCCGCCGCCCGCGCCCGGATGGCGTCGACCAGACTTGGTGGTAGCTTGAACGTTACCGCCATCGCCGGCTCGACGATCGGCGCCGGCCGGTCCATCACTTGGGCTTCCCCGATGTATCGATACGCCTGACGCCGTGATATCGCGAACTGGCGCGACAACGACAAAGCAGCCTCCGCCACACTTTCTCCCCGCGCGAGGAACGCATAGGCCGCATTGAGACGTTCCGCCTTCTCCGCTTCTGTCGATCGTGACATGCGTCATATGTATATTACGTTTTAAGGCGCAAATCAAGCATCGTACGAGAACGATCAAGCGCAATCACCCGATCGAAGCGGAAATTACCTTTTGCATTCGGGGAGTGCTTTCTCCGCTGCTGGCGAATCTCTACATGCGCCGGTTTGTGCTGGGATGGAATAAACTTGGGCTGGAATGGAGCCTCGGCAGTCGGATCGTGAACTATGCCGATGATGGTGCGCCACGACGGCGCGAAGGAGGTGTGGACATGTAAGCACCTTTGAGCAGCCTTGCTGCACAAGAGATGGGGGATGGCCCCCCGAACTCGGGTTACAGGATCAGGGTTCAAACCACCGACTGCTG
>JBJKQL010000153.1:0-4470 GCA_046705265.1 Ferrovibrionaceae bacterium | reverse complement strand
GCCAGATCCTGAGGCACAGGAATTTAGCCGACGGAATACTCGACCAGGCGCACGACAGTCCTCGAAAACCCGCGAGACTTCGGCAGCGCAAGATATACACGGGCCGACGCGAGAAATGCACCGTTGGTTAACGCGTCGTCGATACCAGAGCCTGGATCGCTCGCATCAGCTGGCGATCGCTAACGCGCGTACCCTCGTCGAAGATCTTGCGAATGTGGCCTTTTCCGTCGACGATCTCGATGGTGTCGTTGTGAATGATGTCGTATCGAGGGTCGGCCTTCTCGGCGAGAGGATTGGGCAGGGCGATTTGCAGATGCCCCGGTGTGCCTGAGACGGGTGCATTGTCCCCAGGTCCGTTCGGCACCCGCTCGAAGGCGACGTGAAAACCCTGCCTTACGATCTGCTTCATCTCGGTGACGCTCCCGGTCAGGAACTCAAGGTCCGGCGTCTTCGGGTTCCAGCCGAACTCCCGGAGAAAGCCCCGCATTTGCGGTACGCCGGTCTGCCAGGGATCGACGTTGAAGGCGACGAAGACGACTTTGTCGCCAAGCGGCGAGGCACGGAAACTCGCTGCGAAATTCGCAAGGTTGACGGCGATCAGTGGACAGAAATCGGTGCAATAGGGATCGACGAACGTGACTACCTGGATCTTACCCAGGAAGGTCTTCGAGCTCACTTTTTGGCCGAGCTGGTTCGTGAGTTCGTAGCTTGGCGCGGTGCCGAGAATTGGAAGATGGGCGCCCGCGCTTCTCGAGCCGGCACGGCCGAGAAAGAAACCGCCTGCCGCGGCGACGAGAGAAACCACGACAATTGCAAGAGCCAGAATCACTGGCCCGGAAACCCCACCACGCTGTGCTTTAGCGGAACCTGGCCCCGTTTCGATTTTCTTCCCGTTCATGGACTCCTATTCCGATATCCTCAGCCGTCACGCCCCTTCGGCGGAACTGTGCGTCCCACTGCGACCCGGCCTCCGTACCTTACTGCTGCATACGCCCGTCACCGCTGTTAAAGCGGTTCGGTTCCTCCAGATAGGCGATCCTCCATCCTGGCCCAGCGCGGAAAGTCTGGTCTCTGGCAAAAGGATGGACCGCTCCCCCCGGTGAAACGGCATATAGAAAAATCCTCTCTTCGCCTTGCGCAGACTGAATCTTCTGAAAGTCGGAGTCTTCAGTAAGCGTGGTCTGACGGACTTGGAATCCCCTATCAGCAATCAATTCTTCCAGGCGTTCCAATGTTATGTCTTTCCTCATAAAGCTGCGCCCGGCGCGGATGGCGGCCCGTTCGGCGCTATCGGCGATGCCGATATTAAAGACGTTTGCAGAGCCAAATTCATTCGCGTAGCGAAGACAGGCTAGCGTGTTAAGGGGCGCGCTATCTGAGAGTGCGAGGAGTATACCGATGCCGACGAGATCGAGGTGCCGATCGGCATCGTCCGAAACCACCGCGCCGAAAAAGGTTCGAACCCCATTCATGCGCGCCCGGCGGATTTGCGCCCACGAAGTGTCGGCTAGGATGACCTCGATATCAAGCTTTTTAAGACTGAGCGCAACAGCTTGTGCAAAGGGATTTCCTCCGACCACGAGAACGCCTCGCGCTTCGGGTTCAGCGACTCCCATCCATTTGGCCAACGGCCGTGCCGTTAATCCCTGTATAAACACGGTTGTCACGATGACGGCGAATGTAAGCTGCACCAGGCTCTCCGCTCCCTTCACGCCGGCACGCTCGAACTGCAAGGCAAATAATGCCGATACCGCAGCCGCAACGATGCCACGGGGCGCGATCCAAGAGAGGAGTGCACGCTCCGCCCAAGTCAAGCTCGAGCCCACCGTCGCGACGAAAACCGAAAGAGGGCGTGCGACAAAGAGAATGAAGCCCAGCAATATCATCGTAGATAACCAGTCCACCCGAAAACCGGCGAAGGGTACCCGCGCTGCCAGAACGATGAAGAGAATCGAGGTGAGGAGAACCGTCAGGCTTTCCTTAAAATCGAGGATGTCATCCGTGTTCACGCCTTTTGTGTTGGCCAGCATTATTCCCATCGTTGTAACGGCGAGTAGGCCTGACTCCTTTGCCAGCACGTTGGAAAGAGAAAAGGTGAGAAGCACGGTGGCGAGCGTGGTTACATTGCGTAAATAGTCCGGCAAAATATGTCGGCGAAGGGCCAGGCCGAGCCCGAAGGCCATCGCTGAGCCCAAAGCAAGACCGACGCCGAAAATGCGCACGGCCAGCAGAAAATCACCAGAATGCTCTGCCCCAAGAACCAGCAGCTCAAAGATGATGACGGCTGTGAGGGCTCCCAGCGGATCGATCAGAATCCCTTCCCAGCGGAGGATATTGGCGAGATTTCGATTTGGGCGCACCGACCGCAGGATAGGAACAACAACCGTCGGTCCAGTGACGGATGCAAGCGCACCGAACAACAGCGCAACTTCCCAAGGGAGGATGCCCAACACCCATGCCGCCGACGCGATTGATACCGTGGAGAATAGCGCGCCAGCCGTGACAAGGCGGGTCACGACACCTCCGTGCCCCCGAATCTCGCCTAGTTTCAGGGTCAGACTTCCCTCAAAGAGGATCACCGCCACAGCAAGAGAGGCGGATGGCAAGACCAGGTTTCCAAATAGTGCGTCAGGGTCAAGGATGTGGAGAAGGGGACCGGAAAGCAACCCAGCCACCAGCAATATCAGGATCGCCGGCTGTTTCAGCCACCATGATAGCCATTGGGCCGCGATACCTATCGCCACAATGAGCGCGATGACGAGGCCAACGTCAAAATGTTCGGACGTCAAACGTATCTTCCTGAAAGGGAAATCCGCGCGCCACTGATCCCGCACCTGCGCCGTAGAGATTTACAGTCTCCGAAAAATCCGCATGTGTGAATGTTTATTGTCCTATCCTCCCTCACTTCAGTTAACCTGTCACTGAAGTTTCATCCAGCCGCAGTTAAAGTCTCTGCCATGGCTTGAGCCTGTGACCTGCCCTACCTTTTTCGGATCAGGGGGGCTGGAAAATTCCCGTTATGATGTTGGGTCCGGAACGGGAGAGAGAAAGGAAAGTCTGGAAATGCGGTGAACATCGGATAGCGTACTATTGCGGCCTGCGTCTCAAGAGGCTAAAGGGCCTCACGCTGTACGAGTGCGTCTGCAAAATCGGGACAAGGGACTCAAAGCGATCCGGACTTTACCCGATTCAGAAAATGCTGGGACTAAGCACCTGGTTGAGATTTGATCAGCGTGGCAATTATGATTCGGTTGCTTTTGGTGTTGAATTTTTGGCGGCCCTGGCTTTCAGTCGCGTGGCCAGCTTATCGACGTCCACGATAAAGCGCTTATGCTTGCCGCGGGCAACTTCTTCCTGACCCTCGCGAACACTAACGTCGAATGTCACGCTGCGGCCTTCAACTGAAACGACATGTGCATTTATCTCGACCTCGGCACCGAGGAGGGAGGGAGCGATGTGATCGAGTTCTATTCTCGCGCCGACCGTGTCCTGTCCTGGCGGGAGATAGGTTAGAACGCCGTTGCGGCAGGTGACTTCGATATCGCGGACGACTTCAGGAGTCGCATAGACACGGACCGCCTCGCCCATGAAATCTATGGTGCGGGTGGTATCGATCGTGAGCCGCTGGGTGAAGTGCAAACTGGGCTCAAGTCCGTTGGTCATAAGAACCCTCCGTTGACCAATTTCACAACGATGCCGCGGAATCCACCACCGCTTACTGTTATGATCCCAGCTGACTATCTGCCCGACGCTTGCCGGCCAGGATAGCGCCGTGGGCAGCCGTTCTAAGTCTGTTGCCAAGCGGGCCACTAGTAGGGTGCTGCATAGCATGATTTCCGAGACGCCGCACGTGAACCCGCACCACGTCGGCGCCGGAGCCGGTGGCATCGGTGAGGCCGATCGACATCGGCGTGATGGTATTGAGGCTCGGGGCACGAAGGTCCTTGGCGTAGGGCGTCACCCAGTGGTCGAATTGGCCGACGATGACCAAGGTATCCGGTCGAATTCCTTCTATGACGATTGCGGCGCCTCGGGTGGTGCCAATCGCCGAGGTGATTTCTATTTCATCGCCATCCGTGATGCCAAGGCCCGTGGCAGTCCCCGCATTGATCATGATGCCGCGATGGCCGCGCAGGTTCCCGGCCAGTTCGTCCATAAGTTGGATCGAGACGTTGCCGCCGGCGTGGTAGAGCGGGCTCTTTGTCGCTATCAGCCAGAAGGGGAAATCAGCTGGATCGTTGCCACGGCGCCGAAGGTCATCGTCCCAGACGCCGGGGAAATCGTGCCATTCGGGAAGCGCTTGATATTCGCCGAGCTGCGTATTCCACCAATTGATGCCGGCTTCATGCAGCCGATTCGCAAGTTCTCGGCCCCAGCGCAACAGCCGCTCTTGGTAGGGAAGCTCGAAGCGCAGACCGAGCCGCCGGAGCGTCGGATAAAGATACCACCCGGCTTGGGTGTACGGTTTTG
>JBJKQL010000152.1:0-29302 GCA_046705265.1 Ferrovibrionaceae bacterium | reverse complement strand
GAGCACATCCGCCTGTTCTGGGAGCCGCGCATGCGCACCGAGATCTTCCATTACCTCCAGGACCACGCCGGAAAAGGCCTCGACCCTCTCGTCCTCAAAGCCATCCAAAACCTCCACGACCAGCAGGGGCAAGGGGCTAAAGCAAAAGCCAAACAACAGGTTTGAGGGGGCATTTTCTTGAAACTTGCAGATCACCTAAATTCATCTGTAGCATAATTGCCACAGCCTTGAAGCAGAAGGTGAAATGCGGTTTTTTCGTTTGCCAAGGCGACATGAAAATGTCATGGTATACGGTGTATTGGATAATTAGATTGCGTAAATCGTAAATTGAGATTTTCGCGTCTGATTAAGGTCGCACAGCAGCGAACACTTCGCTGGTCCTTATAAAGGGGGAAACATGACAGAGGTTCGAAAGGTTCTGCGGAGCGGATTGTTCGCGGCAGGGTTGATTGCGGCCGGTGCTATCGGATTTAGCGCCCCTAGCTATGCCGCGGCGATTGGCCCCAATTCTCCGTTCCAGATCAATCCCTATAATTTCGACGAGGGCCCGCTCGGAAAATGGCAGGTCAGCGGCGGCGTCAGCGCGTGGGCGGCGGAATGGAACAACGCAGCCAACCCCAACTCTAGCAACAGCACGGTCGGCGCGTTATCCCTCGACAACGCGGAATTCCGCTTGCAGGGCGCGAAGGGTCAGCTGTCGTGGGATGTCTGGGTCGGCATGGCGCCGAACACCCCGGTTCTCGGGTGGACGTCAAACCAAATGGCGCCGAACTTGTATCCGTTCTGCACGGCAGGTGTGTCGGTTGGGGATCAGTGCGGCGGCCCGAACTTGTTCAAGGGCTTCGTGACCTGGGCCCCGACCAGCTGGTTCGCCATTGATGCCGGACGCTTGTCATCGCCTGACGGGACAGAGATCGGCGTCGACTGGCGCAACCCGACCATTTGGCTTTCCGACCTCAACAACATGCAGACGACCACGGGGGATGGAGTCGAGTTCGACTTCATCAATCCCTCGAACTCGGGGCCGGTCTTCATTCCGCACTACGGCTCGATCTTGTCGATCATGTTGCGTGATGGCTATCATAGCTGGGGGCACTTCACCGAGCTTGGTTTCGCCAGCGTCTGGAACTTTAATGCGGCTGGCTCTGACGCCCTCTTCGCCTTCGGCCATACCCGTCTTAATCACCCCCTTGCAAACGTAAGCCATGGGTGCGTGGCCGTCTTTGGCAATGCCTGCAATGCCAATTTGATCGGCGTCGGTGGCTTCATTACGGTAGGCAACTGGCTCTTCGACCCCGAAATTGAAAACCAATGGCTGCCGAAGAGCGACAACGCCGCTCTTGGATTTGCCAACAACAATAGCACCTACGGCAACTGGGCGGGCCAGCTGACAGCGACCTATTCCTTTACCCCGCAATGGACGCTCTCCGGCCAGGTCATGTATGTCAAACAATACGGCGACCAAGGCATTGCGGGCGCCAACACGCTCGGCAATTTCTTGGGCCTTGGCATAACCGGGGGCACGGGCTGCCTGGCAGGCAACTCAGGAGTAGCTAATGGTTGCGTTCCCGGCGGCTTTGGTCCGGGCTCCAACATGCTGGCATTCCAGGTCGATCCAGCCTACCAGATGGGCAACTTCTTCATCCGTCCCGGCATCGAATATACGCATCTCTCGAATTTCATACCGGGCGATGGCTACGGGCAGGACGGAACCAAGGCCAATCAGTGGGTCGGCCTCGTGGAGGTTGGCTTCCTGCTTGGCGAAGCGCCGAAGAGCGTGGACAAGTGGTTGTTCTGACTTAGAGACAAGGGGGCATTGGCGGGCCTGTAATGGGCCCGCCACTGGCTTTGAATTAAACCTCAATCAATACGTCTTGAGTTCCACCAATACGTCTTAAGTTCTAAAAGCAAGAATCGAATCGGGCGTCCTCACGCACACGAATCGGACGCCTGCGCGCACTAACTAACATTTCCCGGGAGGAAAACCATGCGTAAGTTTGCGAAATTACTAGCTGGCACGGCGCTGAGCAGCGGCCTATTGGCCCTTGCGGGCGTCGCTGCCATGTCCACAGCGCCGCTGGCCACACCGGCGTACGCCGCCGCCAAACCATTGCCCGCGTGGGTATCGCCGCAGTCGCCATACACGTGGAAGCTTGTGGCGACGATCCCTCTCCAGGGTAAGAAGGGGCACGGCGACGGCATCAACATGGATCCGCAAAACGGCAGGATCTTTGTCTCCATGCACGGTGGCGGCGTGGACGTGGTCAGCACCAAGGATGACAGGTCCATCAAGCTCCTCACAGGTATTCCTGGCCCCAGCGACATTGAATACTACGACGGCTATATCTACGTCGCTCAGGGTCCCGGACCGGGCAGCCCGAACGCGCTCGTCGCGATCAATGGCAAAACCCTGGCCGTCACCAAGGTGACGACCAAGGGTACCTCGCCGGACGAGATCAGCATTGACCCTTTGACCAAGAAGCTTTACCTCGGCCTGGACGACGACAATTGGATCGAAGTCTATAATGTCAGTGACCCGGCGAAGCCGACCCTTGACAGCATTATCGGGGAATATCCGCCGGCCTATCCAGGCTCGTCGGGTCCGGATGACCTTACCGTCGTGCCGTCCTTGGGCACGCTGTACGCATCGAACAGCTCTGCCGAAGGGATGTACAACGCCAGCAGTGGTCAACTCGAGGGCTCGTACGACACCCACATCCCGCTGCGGAAGTTCGGCGGCCTGAAGGGTGTGCGGTACAATGCGAAGACAAACCAGATATGGGTTGTCAGCACCAATGCCTCGATCTACGGCAAGGACAATTTGGGCATGTTCGTTTTGAATGCCAACAACATGAATCTTGTCGCAGCGCTTCCACTGACGGGCGGCGGCGATGGCTTGGCCGTTGACCACGGGCTGGGCCTGTTGTATGCCTTCACTCGCTGGAAAGGCTCGGATGGCTTTGACGTCTACAACATGAATACTGATGCGCGGATTGCGCATATTAGTGACGACATCGGCCAGACTCACACGGGCGTCGTTGATGAAGCTACCCACGTGGTCTATGCCTTTGCAGGCAACAAGGCCGAGCTGCTTGCTTACAAGCCGGTCGAGAAGTAGGCCGAACCGCTAAAGGTAGAGTACTAGGTAAGAGACCGGCCCGGGCACTATGGTCGGGCCGGATAAAAAAATAAGAAACCGACCCGGCCACTACGACCGGGTCGGTTCATGTCTAAACCAGTAAAAATTGTGGTTGTACCAGTCACAGAGCGCATGTAACGCGCCTGCGGGCGCAAACTCTCTAACGGGGGCATACGATGAATAAGTTCATAAAGTTGCTAGCAGGAACCGCCTTGATGACGGGCATCATGATGGGAAGCAGCCTCGCAGCAGGCTATACCTTCAAAGAGGTCGCCTTCATTCCGCTGCCGATGTCGCCCGGGCATGGCGACTGGGTCAGTTACGATCACTACAACGGCGACGTCTATGTGTCGCTGAAGGATAAGGGGATGTCGGTCATCGACACCCGCACCAACAAGGTCATCCGCACCATTTACAATGGTGTCGTCGACCCGAACACGATGACCTACGACAAGGACTTTGTTTACGAGACGGCGGCGCCGGGTCCGAAAAAGAAGGGAAACGCGGTCGTCGTCATTAGTAAGCGCAACTGGAAGGTCGTCGACAAGGTAGAGACCAAAGGCACTTCGCCCGACGGCATCTTCATCGACGAGGCGAACCATCACCTCTACGTGATTTCGGACGATGCCAATTGGATCGAGGTCTACACGACTGGCGCGCATCCGAAGTTCATCACGAAATATGATGAAGTGCCGAAAAACACGGTCGCTGGGCCGGACGTGGCCAAGCTCATCAACGGCACGATCTATGCCACGAACGACTCCTACGTCGAGAAGATCAATCCCAATACCGGCAAGGTCGAGCTCGCGGTGAACTATCACCTCAAGCTCAACAAGTTCGGCGGGACGAAAGACATGTTCTACGACGCTGGACATCATGCGATTTGGGTAGCTACCACGAATCACGTCCTTTACGTGGTCGATCCGAAGACCCTGGAAATCATCAAGCCGTTGCCCGAACAGGCCGGGGCGGATGGGTTGGCTTATGATCCAAAATTGGGGCTTGCCTATGCATTCCAAGGCGGCATTCCGGGCTTCGATGCCTATGACGTTAAGGACATGAAGTGGATTGCGACGGTGAGGACGGGCAGCAAGAAGCCGACGCACAGCGGGACCGTCGATTTGGCCAACGACGAGGTCTATGCCTTTGCGGGCGGCGACGCGGCGATCAAGGTCTATAAGCCGATCGCAAAATAGGCCGGCATAACGAAAGGACCTCCCGAGGGAGACCTTCGAAGTCACGGACTCGGCGGTCCGACAACTTCTTTCCAGTCGGACCGCCGTTTCGCTTTTGGCCGAGGCCAGGGGCTTGGCCTATCAGACCGTCGGGACGGTGGCGAAGCACCGAGGGCGCATGAAAGGCCGTTGCCTTTACGCGTGGTTGGGTTAAGTCTCGGCCAGCAGGCGCCTGGATTTGTCACTCATTGTTCTTCAGTATAGGTGGCTTGGGGACAGGACACGGTGCTGTATTCTTGTGCCGCTGAAAGAAACGATGCACCCGCAAGAATTAATGCGAGCGTGAAGTACACTGTTCGGGTGGCGGCGGCCGATTAACCAAGGAATCCTGTATACTGCGTATGTGGCATGTTGTATACTGCTAAAAAACAACCTGAATTATAAGCTAAGGGGAGGAAAAATGGCGGTTATCGTGGCCGCATCGGACACTCCAGAGGAATCACTGAACGCTGCGGATCGAATATCGCCGCTGATGCGGTTCGACGGGTCAGCCGGCGTCGCGGGACGATTGCGAGGAGCAAAGCCGCAATGATCCGGAGCGTGTTTCGCGCCGGCACGGTGGTGCTGGCTGTCGGCCTCGCAGGCTGCGCGACCTATCATCCCTTGGCGCTTTCGAGGCAGTCCAATCTCGCTTCGGGCCTCGCCCAACTCAATCTCACCCTGCCGCCGCGGACGAGCAATGATCCACCCGAAAAGCTCAATCCCGCGAAGCCCCTGACGCCTGACCAGGTCGGCCTTGTGGCGGTGCTCAATGATCCCGATCTCGGGGTCTTGGGGGGGCGGCTCGCGGCGGCGAACGCCGATCTTCTCACGGCGAGTCTCTTGCCGAATCCCTCGATCGGTCTTGGGTATGCCATCCTCGTGAGCGGGCCGGCCAACGCCGACGCCTATTCCGCGTCGCTCTCGCAGGACATTCGCGCGATCGTCACCTACAAGTACCGGGTCGCGGCGGCAAAATCCCGCGTCGGCCAAGTCGGCGCCAGCTCACTGTGGCAGGAATGGCAAGTGGCGCAGAAAGCGCGGCTGCTCGCCATCGACATCAACAGCAGTGATCGTGAAATTCGCTTTCGCAAGCAAGAGCTCGCGCTCTTGACCGAGGAGGTCAATACGGTGCAGCAGGCGACGGCGGCCGGCAACCTGACCCTCGCGGCGGAGGCGCCGCTCTTCGCGGCCCAGGCTTCCGCGCAATCGGATCTCGCCGCGGCAAGGTTGTCGCGGCTCAAGGACTGGCAAAATCTGGACGCGCTTCTCGGATTGCGGCCGACGGTGCGTTTTGCCATTTCCGCGCCGCCACCAGTGAAGCTGCCCGACAACATCGGCCCCTTGATCGCCTCGTTGCCGAGCCGCCGTCCCGATCTGGTTGCGTTGCGGCTTGGCTATGACGCCGCCGAATCCGACGTGCGGGCTGCGATTATTGGTCAGTTTCCGGCAGTGAACCTTGGCGTTTCCGGCGGCTCGGATACCTCGCATGTCGTCAGCGTCGGCCCGCAGGTGACCTTCGATCTGCCCATCTTCAACCGCAACCAGGGTGAGATCGCGAGCAGCCGAGCGACCCGTCTTCAATTGCACGCCGATTATCTGGCGCGTCTGGATCAGGCGGAGGGAATGGCGCAAAGCCTGCTTGCGCGTGCGCATACGGCGGCAGCCAATCTCGCTGGCGCGCGCCGCGCCACGGTGGTCGCCAAGGCACTGCTCGGCGCGGCCGAGCGCGCGTATCGCCAAGGTAATCTCGACCAGCGATCGCTCGTCGATTATGAGACGACGGTGCTTGACCGCGAGCTGAACGTGGTTGGCTATCAGCGGACCCTTGAAGAGGATTCGCTCGCGCTCTCGGTTGAGCTTGGTCTTGGTTTGCCCCAGGCCATGATCCCGCCTCCGGACGCGAAGGAGGCCCATACATGAACTTGCCCACGAACGAGAAACGGCTGTCGAACATGAAACGATTTTGCGTGCTTGTGGCGGCGCTCTGCGCCCTTGCCCCCCTCTCGGCGATGGCTCAGGATGCGGGTGATAACATCAGCGCACTGGTCCACGTCGTCCCGCTCCGCCGGGGCCGCCTGCCGATCCGGATCAATGCTTTCGGCCACGTGCAGGCTTCGGAAACGGCGAAGCGGGTCATCACGGCGCCGGTCGCCGCGCGGGTGGAACGCTTGGCGGTGCAGTTCGGCCAGGAAGTCCCGAAGGGAGCGCCGATCGTCACCCTGGTGCCGACGCCGGACTCGCGAGCGGCCTATAAGCAGGCGCAGGTTGCGGTCAAAGTTACTCAGCAGCTTGTGGATCGCGACCGCTCGCTGGTGAAAGTGCATCTTACCACGCTGCCCGAATTGGCTGCCGCCGAGAAAGACTTGGCCGACGCAAAATCGTCCCTCGCCGCATTGACCGAGGAGGGCGCCGACGGACCGCACACCTATAAGGCTCCCTTTGATGCAATCGTGACTAAAATCAGCGCTGGTCCCGGCTCGGCCGTGAGTCAGGGGCAGTCACTCGTTGAATTGGCGCGGCCGAGCGGGCTCGTCGTCACCGTCGGCGTCAATCCGGCACAGGCGCTTTCCGTGCGGGCCGGCAATGCCGTGACACTCGCGCCGGTCACCGAGGATGCGAGCACCGTTCCGGGCCGGGTCCTGTTGCGTTCGGCCGTGGTCGACAGCGCGAACGGGCAAGTTCCGGTGCAGATCGGGTTTCCGCGCGGCCGGCTTATCGTTGGCGAGACGGTGCGCGCCACCATCACCATTGGCGAAAAAATGGGCTATGTCGTTCCCCATCCGGCGATCCTCGTGAACGACAGCGGCCATCCCTACATCGTGCAGGCGATGAAAAACATGACCGCGAAGAAAGTCGCAGTGCGGGTGCTCGGTTCAGATGGCAACATGGACGTGGTCGAGGGACCGCTCGTCGCCGAGGCGCCCGTGGTATTGGCGGGAAATTACCAACTCGATAACGGCATGAAACTTCGGGTCGCTGACGCGAAGTCATCTCCGTCGAACGGAAAGACCGGCAAATGACCTTCGTCGATTTTGTCGAGCGCCATCGCCGCTCCCTTCTTTTTATTGCCTTCGCTCTCGCGTTGGCTGGGCTCTACGCCACCATTACGTTGCCGATGGGCCTTTTCCCTGTAGTCAGTTTTCCACGCATCCGCATCGAAGTATCAACTGGCAGCATGCCTGCGAAGCAGATGCTGGTCGACGTGACGGAGCCCTTGGAGGAAGTCGGTCGCGCGGTGCCGGGGGCCGTCAACGTTGAATCGACGACGTCCCGCGGTTCGGCGGAAATCTTCATCGATTTCCCGTGGGGATCGGACATGACCCGGAAGTTCCTCGCTGTGCAGGCAGCCTACGCCCAGAAGCTGCCCGACCTGCCGGCGGGAACGACCTACGACGTGCTGCAAATGAGCCCGGACATCCTCATGCCGTTCGCGTCGTATTCGCTGTTCTCCAACACGATTCCGTCTTCGACTTTGCGCGAACTCGCTAAATATCAAATTGTGCCGTTGCTGACGGGCATTCCAGGCATCCGTAAAGTTGGCGTTCTCGGCGGCGAGACACCCGAAGTCCAGGTCCATGTCACGCCGCAGGCGCTTCACTCCTATGGCCTGACGATGGCCGATGTCAAAGACGCGATCGCTGCCACCAACACGCTCCACACCGTTGGCCGGGTCGAGGACAACGACCTCCTCTACCTCGTGATCAATAACGACGCGTTCAAATCGGTGCAGTCGGTGAAGAACGTGATGTTGCGCACCGGCAACGGCGGGATCGTGCGCCTTGGCGATGTCGCGACAGTCAAGATGGGATCGGTGCCGCAGTGGCTGATCGTAAACGACAACGGGCACCCTTCGGTCGAAATCAACGTCTACCAGCAGGATAACGCTTCCTCCGTGCAGCTCGCCGACGAGGTGAGCGCCCGGCTCGCGGCCTTCATGAAGAAGCAGCCGAAGGCGATCAAGCTCTACAAGTGGTACGACCAGACCCAGCTCGTGCGATCCTCGATCGCGGCGGTGGAGGAAGCCATCGTGATCGGACTGGTCTTCGCCGGGCTGGTGATCCTCGGCTTTCTACGCAACTGGCGCGCAACCCTGGTCGCCATGTTCGTGGTGCCGATGTCGGTCCTGATCACCATTCTTCTGCTCCACCTCCTTGGGTTGACTTTCAATATCATGACGCTGGGCGGCGTTGCCGCGGCAATCGGCCTTTTGATCGACGACGTTATCGTGATGATCGAGCAGATCGCCCGACGCGCGGGCGTTCCGGGCTTGAGCGAACCGCACCGGGTGGTGCTGGGCTCGGCCAGGGAGTTCCTCTCGCCGCTCACCGGCTCTTCTCTCGCCACCATTATCATGTTCGTTCCGCTGGCGTTTCTTTCAGGGGTCACCGGCGCGTTCTTCAAGTTCCTCTCGCTCACAATGGCGTCGTCCCTGATCATTTCCTATGGGTTGACCGCGCTCATCGCGCCTTTGCTCGCACATGGCATCATCGACTTCTCGAAATGGCACGATCCCTCCCATGGACGCGAAACGCCGACGAAACGCATTCATGGCCGCGCTCTCCGCATACTTCTCGCCCGTCCCTGGCTGATCGGCGTCGGCGTCGGCGCCTTGGTCATCATTGGCTATGCCGGGTATACCCATGTCGGCACCGGCTTCCTGCCGCGGATGGACGAAGGCGGTTTCGTCATCGACTATCAGACCGCGCCCGGCACGTCGTTGCTTGAAAGCAACCGCGAGCTTGAACAGGTCGATGCGATTCTGCGGAAAAATCCCTACGTCTACGCCTATTCGCGGCGACTCGGCGCCGGGCTGGGTGGCGACCTCAACGAGGCCTATCAGGGTGATTATTTCGTTCGTCTGATCCCTCCCGACAAGCGGCCGAATATCTGGAAGGTGATGGATCAGATCAACAATCAGATCACCGCGAAAGTGCCGGGCATCGATACCGACCCTCACCAGCTTCTCGGCGACATGATCGGGGACATGGTGGGGCGCCGGGAACCGGTGGTCATCAACTTGAGCGCAAAGAACCCAAGCATTCTTGGTGATGTCGCGAACAATGTTGCGGACGCGGTCTCGAAGGTGCCTGGTATCGTGGGGTCCTCGGTGAATAGCGGCGTGGTCCCGGCCGGCGACGCGCTGAGAATCCGGGTCAATCCAGCGGCCGCCCAGTTGAACGGCGTCACACCGACCGAGGTCGAAGCCCAGGTCAATCGTTACCTTCACGGCTCCGTGGTTACCCAATATTTGGGCACGGTGCAGGATGTGGGAGTCCGACTGTGGTCGCACGCCCCGTTCAGTCGGCAAGGTCCCGAGATCTATCGCCGCGAACTCCAAGATCTGCCGCTTCGCGCGCCGGATGGGCACGTCTTCCGGCTGGGAACCGTCGCGCGCGTCAAGTTCGTTGCCGGCCAGCCCGAGCTGTTCCGCGAGAACCTAGCGCAGATCGTGCCCGTGACGGCCGACATCGGCGGCGGGCACGACCTTGGCTCGACCATCGCCGGGATAAAGAAGGTTCTCGATCAGCCAGGGCTACTGCCGTCGGGCGTGTACTACACGTTGGGTGGCGCTTATAAGCAGCAGCAGATCGCGGTCGACGGCATGATCAAGGTTGCCATCTACGCTATCATCGCGGAATTCGTTCTACTGCTCTTCCTCTACGAGCGGTTCTCCATTCCGGTCATCATCATCTCGACCGCGCTGTTGTCGACCGGCGCGGTTTATACTGGTCTCTGGTTGACCGGGGTCGAGCTCAACATCACGGCGATGATGGGCATGGTGATGATCATCGGCATCGCAACGGAGATGGCGATCTTCCTGGTCTCCGAATACCAGATGCTCGTGAAAACCATGCCGCCGAGGCAGGCGATCTACGAGGCGGCGCTCAACAGGTTGCGGCCGATTACGATGAGCACACTGGCGATGATCCTCGCCCTGTTGCCGCTCGGCGCGGCGATCAGTGGTTCGGGCGATCAGATGCTCCAGCCGCTCGCAATCGCCATCATCGCGGGGATCGTCGTGCAGTTGCCGCTCGTGCTGCTTGTCATGCCGGTGCTGATCGCGCTCGTGAGCCGCGAGCGCCCCGTGCCGGCCGTGTCGGCAGTGAAAAAAGCGGCGCGGCGATTCAAGGAGAAGGCGGCCGAGTAGCGGCCAGACACTTCGGCGATCTGACGGCGGCCGTTGATGCGGCGAACTGTGTCGACGCTATCGTCTCGGGGGAAGATCAGAGGCACGGCCGTTCTCCGGCGCCGGCACGGTTCCGTGATTCTCGGCTTTGCCGGGAAAGAGCAAACGCGATGGCGAGGAAGCGGGAATGATACCGTTCGATGGACTTTCCCCCGCCGTCGCCCGCGGCATCCGCTTTGTGCTGACTGATCTCGACGATACGCTGACCTGCGAAGGACGCCTTCACCCCGAGACCTATTTTGCCGTAGCCAGACTGCATGACGCTGGCATCAAGGTGATTCCCGTCACCGGCGCATCCGCGGGATGGTGCGACCTGATCGCGCGCATGTGGCCCGTCGACGGCGTTATTGGCGAGAACGGCGGTCTTTATTTTCGGTGGGAAGCAGACGGGATGCGCCGTGGCCTTTGGCTCTCGGAGCTTGACGTGGAGCGCAACATGACCCGTTTATGTGAGGCGGCGAGGCGCATAATCGCGGGGGCGGCTGGCGCGAGGACATCCTGGGATCAGCGCTACCGTGAAACTACTTACGCCATCGAGTCCGCCAACATCGCCGTTTCCAAAGTGACCGCTCGCCTTACCAAGGAGTGGCGGAACGTAGGAGCAAATTGCACCGTCAACTCTCTCTGGGTTCTCGCTTGGTACGGGGAGTTCAATAAGCTCGAGATGTCCCGACGCATGATGGCCGAACTGTTCGCTATGGATCTCGGGGCGGAACGCGAGGCGTTTTTTTATGTTGGCGATTCCGTCAACGACGAGCCGATGTTCGAATTCTTTCCTTATTCGGCGGGGGTCTCGACGATCAAGAAATCCGAGAGTCAGCTGCGCAACCCACCGCGCTGGGTGACCAAGGGGCCGGGTGGCACCGGCTTCGTGGAGGTGGCGAATGCCGTCTTGCGAGCGCGATAATGACCTATTACACGGCCGTATCGCGTCGTGGCAAGGCGGGGCAGAAGGTACGACCACAATGTTTCGCGTGGAACCCGGGTCTCCTGCGGCAACGAATGAGACCGAATGAACCTGCGGCAAACAATCACGCCGCGCTGATGTTGGTAACCGAAGATTGGAGTGATCATCGTGATTCCAAAGCGACTTTCTGACGGATACAAGGCTTTTCTCAATGGCCGGTTTGTGGCCGAACGCTCGCGGTATGAGATGCTGGCGAAAACCGGCCAAAAACCGGAGATCATGGTCGTCGGCTGCATCGACTCCCGAGTCTCGCCGGAGGTGATTTTCGATGCCGCGCCCGGCGAACTCTTGGTCGTGCGGAACGTGGCCAATTTGGTGCCGCCTTACGAGGCGGGCCGCGATTCGCAGCACGGTACAAGCGCTGCGCTCGAATTCGGCGTGCAGGCGCTGAACGTTAAGCACATTGTCGTGCTCGGTCACGCCTCGTGCGGTGGCATCCGCGCCTTCGCGGATGAGCAAGCGCCGCTCTCGCCCGGCGACTTCATCGGACGCTGGATGTCACAGATAGCGCCAGCGGCAAAGCGCCTCGGCCCTCGCCGGGCGGATGACGACGGTAGCTATCTGCACGATCTAGAGCTGGCCTCGGTCGATCTCAGCCTCGATCATCTGATGACCTTCCCCTATGTGCGCCGTCGCGTCGAAGCAGGTGAACTAAAGCTGCATGGGGCTTATTTCGGCGTCGCCTCTGGCCGGCTTCTGGTGCGTGATCCCGCGAGCGGGCAATTCCAGCCTTTACCCAATACGGATTAGGCGCCCAACCCGCTCAGCCCCTCTCTTTAGAACGGTTTCTTGGGGGGGGTGAGGCAAAAGGCGAGGGTTCCGGGACAGAGTCCTCAGCCGGTGCCTCCCGATAGAGAGGCGCTGGCGCTGAGGTGTCTTGGGTTTTGCGCCTTCCGATATCAAAACCGCGGCTGATGTGGCGGCGCGGGGCAAAACACCGCGTTATTGCGACCTGACGCTTTCACCCGGCCGACCGCGGGACACGCATCCGGGCGGGCGGTGTCTTGCCACAACGAAATAATAACGCGTGGTTGTTAACAATCTGTACACCATATATTAGAAATTGACATTTCGAATGTGGTATGCCAATCTGTGTGCTATCGGAAGCGCTATGGTGCCGTGGACTGCGACGACTTCGTCGCAACGCCGGGCCAGGAGAAGAGCGATGAAGATCGGAGAGCTGCTTCGGATTAGCCAAACACGGATCAGCACGGTTTCGGCTGCCGAAACTGTTGCTGCGGCACTTCAGGTCATGCGGGACGACAATGTCGGAATGCTGGTCGTCAAGGACATATGCCGAACGGAGCATGACACGGTCCTTGGCACGATCGCGGAGCGTGATGTTATCGTGGCGCTTGCCGAGCGCGGGCCGGCGGCGCTTAAGCAACCCGTACGCGCTGCCATGGCGCGTAAATTCATATCGTGCAGCCCGAACGATAGCCTGGCCCATGTTCTCGATCTCATGGACCGCCACGGCTTGTCCTATATGCCCGTCATCGAGGGGTACACCCTGATCGGCATCGTCGGCGTTCATGATGTGATCAAGCTGCAGCAGGGCAGGGGAGCGGGAAGCAGTCGCGATCACGCCGAAGTCGCTGCCTGACCGGCTTTGTGAAGCGAGTGAAAATCGCACGTCGCGCCGCGTGACTGCGGCCGGGGCGTTCAACGTCAGCCGGTAAAGAGTTCCGTTACTAGGCGGCGTGCCAACACGCTGGCAACGCGCCGGCGATAATGGCCGGGGGTGAATGTCGTCTTCATCGCCATGACTTGATCGCGCACCAGATCGTCGAGCCTTTGGTAGAATCCCTCGTCGAGCGGACTGCCGCAGAGCGCACTCGTGCCGTCCAGCCGCACGGGACGGGGGTTGGTGCCGGTGAAGGCGACGCGTAGGTCGGTCAGCGTATTGCCATTTCGCCTGAGCGCAACCGCGACGCCGGCGACGGGATATTCGATCGATCGGCGAATGCGAATCTTGCGATAAGCAGAGCGAAGGCCATGTAAGGTCCGTGCCGTGACCTTGGTGACGAACTCTCCCGGGCGCAGCGAGAGATAATGCTTGCCATCTCCGGTCGAACCGTCCTGGCGCGCATGGCCAATATAGAGATCGGCGAGGGGAATCCGGCGCAAGCCCTGAGGCCCGAGCAAGGTGACCTCTGTATCCAACGCGAGGAAGGCAGGTGCCAAGTCGCCGCTGAAAGTGGCGAAGCAGATGCCGCGGCTTTTCGGCGCCACATGACACATATCGCCCGTGGTTTTCAGGCAGTGCCGGTTGGCGCTACGCCACCACTCGCTCTGGTTATAATAGATGCAGCGGGTATCGAGGCAGAGGTTGCCGCCGACGGTGCCCATCATGCGCTGGGTCGGTCCGGCAATCTCGTTCGCCGCTTCGGCGATGACCGGAGAGAGCGTCTTGACGCCGTCGTGGGCCGCAAGCTCGCAAAGCCTTACCGAGGCACCGACCGATATCGCCTCGGGCGTTACGTCGATAGCGTGCAACTCGGCAACCCCGCTCATGGCGATGAGGACCGGCGGCGCTTCGATGCCGCGGCGGATATTGACCATAAGGTCGGTGCCGCCGCCAAGCAGGCGGCTTTCCGGGTATCGCGCGCGCGCCGCCAAGACCTCTTCCAAAGTCGTGGGCCGAAGAAGTTCGAATTCGGGCAGCACGTACATTATGAAGCGCTCTCGGCAATGGCCGTTTGCATGGCCGCGGGCGCTTTCACCCGCGCCTCGCGCCGCGCCTTTTCGATTGCGGCGAAGACGCGGTCCGCCGTGATCGGCAAGTTGTCGAAGCGGATGCCAATGGCGTCGGCAACGGCGTTAGCAAGTGCTGGGAGAAAGGCGGCAAGCGACCCTTCGCCCGCTTCCTTGGCGCCGAAGGGTCCGTACGGATCCATACTTTCGACGATGCCGACCTCGATCGGCGGCGAATCCTGGATCGTTGGCACGCGGTAATCCAGCATATTGCCGGTAAGCAAGAGGCCCTGGTGGTAGCCGGTTTCCTCGCTCATCGCTTGGCCAAGACCCATCCACACCGAGCCTTCAACCTGCCCCTCCACCGCGAGACGGTTCAGTGCTCGGCCACAATCATGCGCAACCCAGACCTTGTCGACAGCGACGACGCCCGTCTCCTCATCCACCGTCACCTCGACCACTTGCGCGGAATAGCTGTAGCCCATGGTGCCGCCGATCGCGGCGCCGCGATATTTCTTGCCGCCGTGAGATTGCGGAATGGTGGAATAGACGCCGGTTGCCGTAATCGGACCGGCGTTCTTCAAAGCCTCGGACACGACCTCGTCGAAATGCAAGCCGCGATCTTGCACTCCGGCGCGATAGACTTCGCCAAGACATTCGACGTCCTCTGGCGCGACATCGAGGCGGCGCGCAGCGGCTTCGAGGAGGATGCGTTTTAACTTTTCGGCGGCGTCAATCGCCGCGTTGCCGACCATGAAGGTGACACGGGAGGAGTAGGAGCCGTTGTCTTTCGGCACCACGTCGCTGTCACCCGTAATGACGCGGATACGCGTCATATCGAGACCAAGCACCTCGGCGACACTTTGCGCCAGTACGGTGGAAGAGCCCTGGCCGATATCGGCGGCGCCGGATAGAACAACGACGGAACCATCGAAATCGAGCTTCAGCTTGACCGTCGCATGCGGTTCGCCGGTCCAGTTGACGGGCTTCGACGCGCCGCTGATGTAGTGGGAGCAGGCCATGCCGAGGCCCTTGCGCGGTCCCATCTTGCCCTTGCGTTCGCGCCAGCCGCTTTCCTTCTCAACCCAGTCGACGCATTCCGGCAGGCCATAGCTGTTTACCATCAGGTCGTTGTCGGTCATGGTGGGCGCGCTCAGATAGTTCGCCCGGCGCACAGCAAAGGGATCGAGGTCGAGTTCGGAGGCCATCCGATCCAAAAGGCTCTCGAAGGCAAAGCGCACGTCGACTGTGCCGTGGCCGCGCATGGCGCCGCAAGGCGGCGTATTGGTAAGCACGCGCACACCGGTATATCTGACGTTGTGAAGATCGTAGATCGCATAGAGCATCGAACCGGCGTAAAGAATCGTGACGATGCCATAACCGCTGTGGGCACCGCCGCGCTGATGGCATTCGCATTCAACCGCCGTGATGCGGCCGTTTTTGCGCATGCCGATTTTGAGTCGCACGTCGGTTTCGGGCCGGCCGCGATGGGTAATGAAGGTTTCCTCGCGGTTTATCATGATGCGAACGCTGCCTCCCGCCTTGCGCGCGAGAAGTGCCGCGATCAGCTCGACATTCAGGGTTTCGGTGCGGGCCCCGAAACCGCCGCCGACATGCGGCTTGATAACGCGGATCCGCGACATCTCAATGCCGAGGGTACGCGCGAGCATAAGATGCACATAGTAAGGTACCTGGGTGCTGGCATGGACGGTCAGGCGCTCGCGTATTGGATCGTATTCCGCGAGCGCCGCGTGCGTTTCCATCTGGTTCTGGCAAACCTCGGGGCAGTTGTACGTCGCTTCGTGCACGAGATCGGCCTCTGCGAATCCTTTGGCGGGATCGCCGATCTCGAAGAACACGTCGCGCTCGATATTGCCTGGCCGGTGGTCATGAAGCGCCACCGCACCTGGAGCCATCGCTTCCTTCACGGTGTAATAAGCGGGAAGCTTGCGCACCTCCATTTTTATCAGGCGAAGCGCTTTCTCCGCCGTTCCGTCGTCGATCGCCGCGATGGCGGCGACTGGCTCGCCGCGATAGCGGACGTGTCCCCGCGCCAGCGGATATTCGCTCCGCGCGATCGGGAGAACGCCGAAAGTCTGGTCACAATCCGAGCCGGTGACGACTGCCTTGACACCGGGCAATGCGAGCGCTGCCGAAACATCGATCGACACAATTTCGGCATGGGCGTAGGGGCTGCGATAGATGCGCCCGACGAGCGTGCCGGGCGAAACGAAATCGGCGGTATATTTCGCGCGTCCGGAAACCTTGTCGGGGCCATCGACCAGCGGCATGTAAGCGCCGATCGGATGAGCAAGACCGGCTTGCGGCGGCCTTGGCGGAAGCTCGTTCATGGATTTTCCCCACCGGCGAGAATCTCCGCCGCATGTCGAACCGCTTCAATAATTTTCACGTAGCCGGTACAGCGGCAGATGTTGCTGGCCAAAGCGGCGCGGATTTCGGTCTCGCTCGGATCGGGGTTCGCACGCAACAGGCCCTCGGAAGCCATGATCAGGCCTGGCGTACAGTAGCCGCACTGGGCGCCGAGCTTTTCATGAAAGCCTTGTTGAATGGCCGAGAGCCGGCCATTTCCGGCCAACGATTCCACGGTGTCGACACGGCGACCCCCGCAAAGAGCGGCGAGCGTTAGGCAGGCGAGCACCGGCTCATCGTCGATCAGTACCGTACATGCGCCGCATTCACCGCCGTCACACCCGGTTTTGGTGCCCGTGAGGCCAACGTGTTCGCGAAGATAATCGAGTAGCAGCAGATTGTCCGGGGCGGCGCCGAGATGCGCCTTGCCATTGAGCGTAAGTGAGAGAAGTCTTGCCATTCCGTTTGCCTGTCCACCGGCATGCGTTTCCCGGGTCTTCTTGGTTTTTATTGTTTACGATATCTGTGATTTACGCCACTGGTTCGAGCAAAACAAGCCGCCATCCGACTTGTTCGCATGGCGGCTATTTTTGGCCGCAGCTTGGCGCGCCGGACACAGCGGTCGTCATTCACGTTAGCCCAGGATAACCACCCAATTATTTTGTAGCGCGAGCAGCCTTATCTAACCGGCCGGAAGGCTGCTCTAGCCCTGCGCCGGGTAATTCCATGCGGTTAGGCATGTCCCCAGACTTCGCGCGCGACCTCGACGATGCGCTCGAGCTTACGTCGCTCATCGTCGATGGTGAGCGGATTGCCTGATACAGTGCTGGCGAAACCACATTGCGGACTGAGCGCGAGCCGCTCAAGGGGCATGACGCGGTTCGCATCGTCGATCCGCCGAACCAGTTCATCTTTGCCTTCGAGCAAGGGTGTCTTGCTCGACACCAAGCCCAAAACGACCCCCTTGTTTTCTGGAATGAAACGAAGCGGCGCGAAATCACCGGCCCGCGGTGAATCGTATTCGAGAAAGAAAACATCGACCATAAGTTCGGCGAAGGCGCGCTCGGCGACAGTCTCGTAGCCGCCTTCGGCGAGCCACTTGCCCTTGAAGTTACCGCGGCACATATGCAACCCGACCGTCATACCGGCCGGCCGATGTTTTACGGCAGCGTTGATCGCGTTGATATAAAGGTCAACCAGCGTTCCCGGGTCGTCGCCCCGGCGTCGCACGACCTCGCGCACGCCAGGATCACAAAGCATGGCGAGCGGTACTTCGTCGATTTGCACATAGCGGCATCCGGCAGCGCCGAGGTCGGCGATTTCCTCAACGTATACGCGGGCGAGATCGGCAAAGGCCTCGCAGAGCGTGTCGTAGGCGTTTGGCGTAAGGCCCTCCGGCCCACGCCAGAAATGCATGGTCGGCGGTGAGGGCAGGGTGAGCTTTGGCGTCCGAGTGGTCGCGCTCATCAGAAAACGGAATTCGTCGCCTGAGATCGATCGCGCGCGAGAAATCCGGCCTTCGATATGGGGTGCGATAAAGGGCTGTGCGTGACCGGCGGCATCATGAAAGTCGAATAGGGCGGGTCCGGTGCCCATGCCTGCGACTGCTTCGACGAAATGGCCCCAGTAAGAGCCACGGCGGAATTCGCCGTCGGTCACGACTTTAAGTCCGGTGGCCTCCTGCAGTGCGATCGCTTCGTGAATGCTTTCATCGACCACGGCTCCGTATTCATCGCGTGAGATATCCCCTTTGTCGAGAGCGCGATGGGCCTGGGTCAATCGGCGAGGCCGAAGAAGGCTGCCGACATGCTCAGCGCGGAAAAGCGGGATCGATGACGGGGGGGTGTCCGGCATGGGCCAGGCCTCCTGTTACGCGACGGTCGCCGCTGCGCTGCGGATCACGGGTTCACGTCTTGGCCCGTAAATCCTTGACTCGTTTCGCCTTGAATTCGGTTTTCGGCAGGCTGCCCGGCGATAGCACTTCCACGTCTACCTGAATCTCGAGACGGCTTCTCACCTCGGCCCGGAGCCGATTCCTGACGTCGTTCGGTTGTTGATGGCTCGGGTGCTCGATTCTAAGCATCATGACATCCATCCCGGCATCGTCGCAGGAGAGCACAATCTCGTATTCATCGCCGACGTTGGGCAGCGAGCGCACCGCTTCCTCGAGGGCGCCGGGGAACATCTTGATGCCGCGAAGATTGATGAGATCATCGGCCCGGCCGGTGAAGCAGCCGATCGCCCGAGCGTGCGTGCGGCCGCAGTCGCACGGGCGATCGTCAAATTCGGTGTAATCACCGACGAGAAAGCGAAGTTGCGGCGAACTTTCAGAATTGAGGTTGGTACAGACGGTAAGGCCCCGCTTGCCCGGGGGCATCGGCGCGTGGGTTTCGGGATCGACCAGTTCCCAAATGCCGATGTCCTCCATGAGGTGAGCGAAGACGGGCCCGTCGTTCGGCTGAGAGGCGGAGCAGGAATAGCCGCCTACATGCGGCGCGGCCTCGGTGCAGCCATAGAACTCGACGATCCGGGCGCCCCAGAGATCCTGAATGCGTGCCCGCGTTCGTGGGATACCCATGGCCGGCTCGCCGGCGAGAAAAAGCTTTCGCACCTTGGTTTCGCGCGGATCGTGCCCAAGGTCTTGCAAGACACGGCCGAGATGCAGCGCGTAGGACGGGGTGCATAGGAGGACCGTCGGTTGGAAGCGCGTGATGATATTGGCCCGCGCGCGGGCGTCCATGCCGCCGCCCGGAATCGTCGGTAAACCGATCTTGGCAAGGGCATATTGCACGCCCCAAGCCCAGACATGCGGGCCATAGCCGGTCATCATAAAAACTGTGTCGCCGTGTCGAAAATCCATCGCGGCCAGGGCGCGGGCATTGGCCCAGGACCAATATTCCCGATCGAGATGCGAATAGCGAAAGACGCGCGGCTGGCCGGTCGTGCCGGACGAGGAAAACATCATCCAGCCGCGCTCCGACCAGAGTTCATCCGACATCGTGGTGTAGGTGCCGTAAGGCGGATTGTTCAGCGCATCCTCGACCATTTCAGCCTTATTTACGACGGGCCAGCGCGGCAGGTCGTCGACGGTCTGGATATCGCTCGGCGTTAATCCAAGGCGATCGAAGCGTCGGCGATAGAAATGGCTGTTTTCGTAGAGAAAGGGTACGAGAGCGGCAAGTTTGCCGTTTTGGATCGAAGTCAGTTCGTCACGCGAACATGACTCGAGCCCCGGTGACCAGATTTCGGGTGTTGCCGCGCGATCTGGATCCGATTTGTACCGTGCCCATGCCTCAAGCCACGCCGTTCGCGTCTTGTCTTGCCGGTTTCGATCCATCGCTTGTCCTCCCTTGCAAGCGCAGCATCGATATTCGGAGAATCTTCGTCTCCGGATTTTCCGACATGCTTACATAGATTGTCGTCGATAGCCTACGAGAATTCTTGGCTGCGCGGCCGCGGCCGTCATCAGTCCATTGCTGCGGTTCAATGCGGCGGGGTTTGCCCCGGCGGACTAAGCCGGCACGGCTCCTCGCCGGAAAAGCCGCCGGTGCTGGAGGCGTAGTGGATGTCGAGAATGCCAGCTGCGCGCGTGAAGCTGTAGTAGCGATTCTCGTGCGTGTCGTGCCAAGCGATTTTGCCTGCCGTGATCTGCGCCGGAAAGGATTCAACGGTGCTTTTCTCAAAGTCGACAGCGAGAGTCCATGTCGTACCGCTTGCCGTGTTACGGCACCGCAGGATCGCGGTTCCGGAGGCTGCCTTGCTTGGCTGCTCGGCACCTCTCGCGGAACTGAACGTGCCAGCCAAGATAAGTGCCGGTAACGCTACAGCTAGAACTCTCAAATATCTGCGGCTCTGCTTCATTCGCCGCGAGTCCAAGCCGGTTTTCAAAGATCGCTGTCCGAGCCTCATGTGAGAATCATAAAAGGCATCGCCGTGGCCGTCTAGGAGCCAGATGCCGTGCGGCCGGTGGACATTCTCGCTACCGGGCAGCCGATACCTTGACGACGGAGGGACCAGGCTGCACGGTGATGGCATCGCCTTTGGAAAGGACGCCTGATGCCGCAGAGTGGATCATCGGGGAGTGACGCGAGTCTGGCGGTTGCCGCGGCCGATCAGATGGCGGGAGACGCCGCGCAAGGTCCTTTTCTTGGCCACTCGGATTCCCTCGAAGTTCGGGTTGGCTACTGGAGCGACCAGGGGCCGCGTCATGAAAATCAGGATTTTGGCTTGGTGTTTCTTGGTGATGCCGCGACGCGCGCGAGCCACGGGGTGATCGCGGCGCTCGCCGACGGCGTTTCCGGCGCAGCCGGTGGCCGTATCGCCGCCGAGCTTGCGGTGCGCGGCTTTATCGACGGCTTCCTGGCCCAGAAGGAAACGCTTCCGGTGCATCGCGGCGCCGCCATCGCGCTCACCGCGATTGCCGGATGGATCGCGGCCGAGGGGCGCACTGATCGAAACCTTGCGGGCATGGCTACCACGCTCACGGCGCTGATTTTGCGCGGTCGGCGCGCCTACGGCATCCATCTTGGGGATACACGGCTTTATCGCTTTTCCCAGGGGCGACTCACGCAGCTCACCAGCGACCACAATCCCGAGGTGCCTGGGCTGAAGCATGTCTTGACCCGGGCTCTCGGCCCGGATGATGGCGCTCGCGCTGATTTCGTCGAGGGGCCGGTCGCGCCCTTTGACCGTTACCTCCTAACCAGCGATGGCGTGCATGGCGTGCTTCCTCATCAGCGGGTGGTGGAGGTGATGGCGCAGCGTGAAGCGCCGGACGAGACCGCGCGCCGTCTCGTTATCGAGGCGCTTGCCGCTGGTGGGCGAGACAATGCGACGGCTGTCATTCTCGACGTCATCGCGATCCCGCCGGCCGACCGCGCCGATCTGGCGGCGGCTCAGGCGGCGCTTCCCATCGCTTCGCTGCCCGAACCGGGACAGACAGTCGACAACTATCTGCTTGGGCCGATTCTCTCGGACGGTCAGTTCAGCCGTCTGTTTCGCGCCACCGACCAAGGCGCCGGTGCTGCCGTGATCGTCAAGTTCCCCAATCCCGAGCTTGCGGCTGAACCGCGCCTCCGCAAAGCCTTCCTGCGCGAGGCTTGGATCAGCACCCGGCTGCGCAGCCCCTGGCTTGGCGAGACCTTCGATCCCGATCCGAAACGCCAGACCCGGCTCTATACTGTGATGGTGTTTCACGGCGGCGAGACCTTGGAACAGCGGCTCTTAAAGCGGCCGCGGATCGGTCTCTCGGAAGGGCTTGGTATCGCCGAGAGGCTTGCCAAGGCCGTGGCGTTGCTGCACCGCGCCGGGATCATCCATCGCGACATCAAGCCGAGCAACGTGATCCTGGAACGACATGGCGGGGTGCGGCTGATCGACCTCGGCCTTGCCCGCGTGCCGGGCGTAGAGGAGGAAGAGGAGGCATCTGACGCGATCGTGCCCGGCACACCAAGCTACATGGCGCCCGAGCTCTTCAGCGGCGCACGGGGCGACGTCCGCAGCGATCTTTACGCGCTCGGGGTGACCCTTTATCGGATGTTCACGGGCGGCGACTACCCTTATGGCGAGGTACGATCCTTTATGGCGCCGCGGTTTAGCCGACCGACCTCTCTGACCAGCCGGCGGCCCGATCTTCCAGCATGGTTGGATGCGGCCCTCGTCCGCGCCTTTGCCGTTTCGCGCGAGGCCCGGTTCGAGGATGCGATCGAATTGGTGCTAGCGCTCGAAGGCGGCGAAGCCTACCGCCCGTGGCCCCGGCGCGTGCCGCTTTATCAGCGCAATCCGCTTCTGGTGTGGAAGGTCATCTCGCTCATCCTTGGATTTGGACTTGTCGCGGCCTTGGCCGCGCTCGCCCTCGGTCGCTGATCCCCCGAACGGGGCAAAAAGAACGGCCAGGCCCGAAGGCCCGGCCGCAGCGGGGCGTAACGATTTGGTCAGACGATCGGCTGACCAGGCGGGATCGGCACCACCGGAACCCGCGAGCCCTCCCCGAAAATGGCATAGGCCTCTTCGCCGTGGATCGCGTCATCGCCGACCTGGAGTGCCTGATCGCTCATGCGAAGCGGCACGACGAATGACACCAGCTTGATCAGGATATAAGTACCGGCCACGTTGTAGGCGATGATGAACAGGGCTCCGATGATCTGCAGTTCGAATTGATGGAAGTTGCCATAGAGCCAGCCAGTCACGCTGACGCCGGGCGCATCCTTCCCTGTGCCGATGTATTCGATCAGCTTCGGGTCGGCGAGAATCCCGGTCATCAATCCACCGACAACCGCCGCGACACCATGCGTATGAAAGACGCCGAGGGTGTCGTCAACCTTCCGCATCAATGCCGTGCGCGCGAACTTGTTCATGCTCAACCACGGGATGATGCCTGCGGCAACGCCGATCAAGAGTGCGCCCCAGCCATTGACGTAGCCGGCCGCTGGCGTAATCGCGACGAGGCCGGCGATCATCGCATTGACGGCGCCAATGACTGACGGCTTGCTGTAGGAGAGTGAATCAAGCGCCACCCAGACGAGCACGGAGAAGGCGGTCGCAATGTTGGTGTTGAGCACAGCGACCGCGGCATCACCGTTGGCGAAGTAGGGATCACCCCCGTTGAAGCCGTTCCAGCCGAGCCACAGGATGCCGGCGCCCGTCAAGGTGACGAGTAAGCTGTTGGGCTCGAAACTGTCGCGATCACGTTGCAGCCTTGGACCAACCACGGCTGCGGCGACGAAGGCGGACGAGGCTGCCGCAAGATGAATGACGTAACCGCCGGAAAAGTCGACAACACCGAGGACCGCAAGCCAGCCGCCGCCCCATAGGCTGAAGGCGCCGACCGTATAAATGAAGGTCATCCAGAGCGGCACGAAGATCGCCCAGGCGCGGAAACTCATGCGCCCAAGCAACGAGCCGGCCAGAATAATGACCGTAATCGCGGCGAAAACGAACTGGAAATAGACCATCGTCGCCATTGGAAATGCGAGTTTTGGCATTCCAGCGGCTGCAGCGGGAACCACCGCCTCGGCGCTTTCGGCGAGCGCCGAGAGAATGGGATGTGGCGCGCCGACGAAGGGAACCCATTGCGGTCCGAAGGCCATGTTATAGGCCCACAGAACCCAAACGACGAGCACCGCGGCGAAAGCATAGATTGCCATGAAAGCCGAGTTGATCGCCCACTTCTTCTTGACAATGCCGCCATAGAGCACAACGAGGCCCGGAATACTTTGCAGGGCGACGAACGTGGCGGCAGCGAGCTGCCAGGCGTTGTCGCCGGCATCGAGCCACTTCGGTGACGGAACAAGCATCTGTGTCTCCCCATTTTTTGCTGCCGAACTTTTCACCGGGAGGTCGGTACCCGAGGGATCAGGCACGTCGACCTTTAAAATGCCGGCCCCGGGTCACCGCCACCCCGCAACCGCTTCGTGGTGGGCTGGTGATCTGGGGTCACGCGGAAAAACGAACGCACAAACGGGCAGAGATACGCTTTGATGATTCCCTAGCAACGATCGTGCCTGTGATGGGGAAAAGCCATTTTCTGGCGGAAGCCTTGCGATCTGCTGGCCGAACCATGATCGGTGAGGTCAGCAGGCCTGACGCAAAATATGCCCAATAAATAGGCCGTTGGATAACAGAGAAAGGGCGGTTGCTCGCTCTTTGCTCAGAGGAGGCAGATCGTTCTCAGAAGACCGATAAGAGGAGCGCTCCCTGGAAGGCGGATCTTCAAGACCAACTTCCAGAGATGGCAGTCGGCGTCCGGTCAAACACTAGGCAGCGCTTTTGGCTTAGGTTGCACTTGGTAATGACACTGGCTGGTGTCGCAGCGGCTGAGGCGCCATTCCACTGGCTTGTCATCAACGGTGAAGGCCACTCGGTCGATTTCGAGAAGCGCCGCGCCCGGCGCTAGCTCAAGAAGCTTGGCCTGGATGGCCGAGGCCGAAACGGCGCTGACCCGTTCCGTCACGCCGGCGATGCTGATGCCATAGGCGCGTTCGTAGAGGTCGTAAAGAGTGTTTGGCAGATCGTTTCCAGCCGGCAAGCCAAGGCCGGGAAAAAGGGCGGCGGGCAATACGATGTCTTCGGCCACCGTTGGTCTGCCGTTCAGGCTTCGCAACCGGCGGATGTGGATGAC
The DNA here is from genome assembly GCA_046705265.1 of Ferrovibrionaceae bacterium. Taxonomy (GTDB): domain Bacteria; phylum Pseudomonadota; class Alphaproteobacteria; order Ferrovibrionales; family Ferrovibrionaceae; genus JAJYTL01. Next base: position 4,609 of record JBJKQL010000152.1, on the reverse strand, counting down.
CGGCGCACCAACCGCGAGCGCGAGGCGTTTTGCTTCGCCGACGCGGCTGCGGCGATAGCGGCAAAACAATAGCCGGCTCGAGGGCAAGCGGCGAATCCCGTCGTTGCCGACCAGCGGAAAAAACTGAAACAACGAACGGTCCGGCGAATGTGTGGCGACGAAGGTTCCTTTACCCTGACGGCGCACGACGAGATTTTGTGCTGCAAGCTCATCCAGCGCCTTGCGCACGGTTCCCTGGCTGACGCCGTACTCGGCCGCAAGCTGCATCTCGTTCGGCATCTGCATGCCGGGCTGCAGGCTGCCCTCCGCAAGTCGTCGCATCAGGCGCTCCTTCACCTGCAGGTAAAGAGGGCGAAACCCGAGCGTCGCTGACGGCACAGCGATTGGGAGTACGTCGGTTGGCTTTTCCATGGCGAACAGTCTATCGCAAAATTATATCTTATATAAGATATAATTCCATTGACTCTGACGAGAGTCCGATTCTAGCCTGGGTCGGCCAATAACAAGGACAAGAGGCATGACTCCACATTTTCTTATTCACAATAAAGCCGACACGGTCGGCGTCGCCGTCGTCGAGGGTATTCGACCCGGGCAGCGCCTGACTGGATGGATCATGGATATTGACGACACCATCACGCTGCGTGCTGCGGATGCGATCCCGCTAGGGCATAAGATCGCGCTTCGCAATATCAAAAAGGACGAAACCGTACTCAAGTACGGTCACGACGTCGGCCGTACGATCGCCGCGATCGCCAAGGGTCAGCACGTTCACGTCCACAACATGAAGACCAAGAGGTGGTAACAATGGCGAAGCGGCAAGCGAAGAAATCACGGCGGTCGGTTCCGACCTTCTTCGGCTATCGGCGTGAAAGGGGTAGGGTTGGCATTCGCAATCATGTGATCATCCTTCCGCTCGACGATCTTTCCAATGCCGCGTCCGAAGCTGTAGCGAACAACATCAAAGGGACGCTGGCTATTCCGCACCCTTATGGCCGGCTTCAGTTTGGCGCCGATCTCGAACTTCATTTCCGTACCCTGATCGGCACCGGTACTAACCCGAACGTGGCTGCGGTCGTGGTCATCGGCATTGAGCCTGGCTGGACCAAGCGGGTGGTTGACGGCATCGCGAAAAGCGGCAAGCCGGTCGAGGGCTTTTCGATTGAGGGCAACGGTGATCTCGCAACCATCGCTGCGGCGTCGCGCCGCGCGAAAGAATTTCTGCAATGGGCGAGTGAGAAGCAACGTGAGGAATGCGCCTTGGACGAGCTCTATATCTCGGTCAAATGCGGCGAATCCGATACGACCTCTGGCCTTGGGTCCTGCCCTACTGTCGGAAATCTTATCGACAAGGTCGATGCCATGGGCGCGACCAGTTGCTTCGGCGAGACCTCGGAGATCACCGGCGGCGAGCAGGTTTGCGCGAGCCGCGCGGCAACGCCGGCGGTGGCGAAGAAGTTTCTTTCCGTGTGGAGCGCCTATAACGACTTTATTAACGAGAACAAAACCAACGATCTTTCGGAATCACAACCGACCAAAGGCAATATCGCTGGCGGCTTAACGACGATCGAAGAGAAGGCTTTCGGTAATCTGGAGAAGATTGGCCGCAAAGCCAAATTCATCGACGTCCTCGAACCGGCCGAGGCCCCGACCAAGGGCCCCGGGCTCTATTTCATGGACACGTCCTCGGCCGCGGCCGAGTGCGTTACCTTGCAGGCTGCGTCTGGGGCGGTGGTGCACCTTTTCCCCACTGGCCAAGGGAACATCATCGGCAATCCAGTCGAGCCGGTGATCAAGCTTACCGCGAATCCGCGCACTGCCCGAACCATGAGCGAACACATCGATCTCGACGTATCCGGCATTCTCCGCCGCGAGATGAACCTGGATGAGGCGGGTGATGCTCTCATCGACATTATGCTCAGGACGTGCAACGGACGGCTTACGGCTGCGGAGGCGCTTGGCCACCGTGAGTTCGTGTTGACCAAGCTTTACCGAAGCGCCTGAGTTGCGCGCGTACGGGTGAAAGTGTGTCGCAAACCTGGCAGATATCGATCTGGCGAGGCACCGCTCGGGGACAATTCGTCGTCTATCCAGTGCCTCGTCACGACAGCCAGACGGTGCTCGACGCCGTTACCTATGTTCAGCGCTACCTTGATTTGTCGCTTGCCTACCGGTTTGCCTGCCGCGTCGGGATGTGCGGTTCGTGCGCGATGACTGTCAACGGCGTGCCGCGTTGGACCTGCCGCACGCGCGTCAACGAGGTTGCCCGCGGGGACCGGCTCGAAGTCGGACCACTCGCTCATCTTCCGGTGATCAAGGACCTTGCTTGCGACATGAGCGTCTTCTTTGACAAATGGGCGGTAGCGGGCGGTGCTTTCGTGCGGAAAGCGGAGGCGGGCGGCGACTTTGCCATGATTTCGCCGACTGATCCTGGCCGCCGGCTCGTCGACGATGGCATCGAATGCATCGGTTGTGGTGTCTGCTACGCGGCTTGTGACGTCGTCGGATGGCGTCCCGATTATCTGGGCCCGGCGGCGTTGAACCGCGCATGGACTTTGGTCAACGACGAGCGCGACGGCGCTGGCTCCCGGCGGCTCGAAGCGGTGGCGGGCGATGCCGGCTGTCATGCCTGCCACAGCCAGCAAAGCTGCGTCCAGCATTGCCCAAAGCATCTCAATCCGGCAGCCGCGATTGCCGGCCTGAAGCGGCGGATTATCGCCGCCGCGTGGCGAGGTCAGCTGTGACCCAGCGGGGAGAAGTCCGGCTCTGGCTTGCGCAACGGATAAGCGCCGGATTTCTTGGCCTTGCCGTCGCCGTTCATCTTGCGACCATCGTCTACGCGGTTCACGTCGGGCTCTCGGCCGCGGCGATCCTCGATCGGCTTCACGGCAATGTCGGCTGGGCGGCTTTCTATCTGTTGTTTGTCGCGGCCGCCGCTGTGCATGCCCCGATCGGGATGCGCACCATCCTTGCCGAGATGACGCCCTGGCGCGGCCGCACCCTGGACGGCGCCGCAGTGCTTTTCGCCGTCTTGCTCTTGGTTCTTGGTGCGCGCGCGGTTCTTTCGTTGTCGGGAGGCTTTTGATGGCCGCCGTGTCGTCATATCGCCACCGCAACCACGCGAATTACTGGGCATTCGCCCTGCACCGGTTCTCGGGGGTGGCGCTCGCCTTGTTTCTGCCCGTGCATTTCTGGGTTCTCGCTCTTGCGTTGAAGAACCTGAATCAATTCCTGATCTGGACGCACCAACCGTTGGTGCGGGCGGCGGAAGGAGGCCTCGTTTTTCTCCTCGCCCTGCATTTTGTCGGCGGCTTGCGCGTCCTCGCGCTCGAATTCCTGCCATGGCACGATTGGCAGAAAACAGCGGTCGCCGTTTCCGGCGGTATCAGCCTAGCGGTGGCGCTCATTTTCCTGCTGAATTTGACGTAGCGAGGATGGCGCACGGCAAGACCCGGCGCCCATAACAACGGGAGGAAAATAAATGCTATCGAGAATCCGATGCAGTGTGGCGGCTCTCGGCTTATTTGCGGGAGCTCTTGCCCTTACCGGAGCGCCCGGCCATGCGCAAGCCGAAGTGAGCGAAATCACCGTCGCGACACAATACGGCATCAGCTATTTGCCGCTCGTCGTCATGCAGCACGATCAGCTGATCCAGAAGGCGGCGGCGAAGGAAGGCATAAAGAACCTAACGGTCAACTGGTTGCACTTTAACAACGGCGCGGCCATGAACTCGGCGCTACTCTCCGGCACGCTCACGTTCCCATCGGGCGGCGTGGGTCCCTTAATCACCATTTGGTCGCGCACCCGCGGCAATTATAACGTTCACGGGGTTGCATGCCTAAACACGATGCCGCTCTTCCTCACCACCACGAACCCCAAGGTAAAGTCGATCAGGGATTTCACGTCGAAGGATCGGATCGCCCTACCGGCGGTCAAGGTCTCGGTTCAGGCAGTGACCCTTGAAATGGCGGCAGCCAAGGTTTGGGGTTTCAAGCACTACGACAAGCTTGATCCCTTGACCGTGTCGATGAGTCACCCGCAGGGCATGGCGGCGATGCTCTCGCGCCATTCCGAAATCGACGCCCATCTGTCGAGCCCACCGTTTCAGTATGAGGAACTCGAGCACAAGGGGGTTCATCTCGTGCTTAATTCCTACAAGGTTCTTGGCGGTCCCGCGACTTTCAACTGCGTCTGGACCACGGCCAAGTTCGAGCACGAGAATCCCAAGATCTACAAGGCATTTCTGACGGCTCTCCGCGAGGCGACGGCATTCATTAACGCACATAAGGCCGCGGCGGCGAAGATCTATATCGAACAGGAGCATTCGAAACTGTCGTTCGCCTTCGTCAACGGCATCATCCACAAGCCGGGCTTGGCCTATACAATGGTGCCGAAGCACGTGATGAAATACGCCGATTTCATGGCCAAGGTGGGCCTGATAAAGGCTAAGCCGAACTCGTGGAAGGAGCTCTTCTTTCCGCAGATCGACAATCTTCCGGGCAGCTGACGTGCCGGTGGGAGAGATGGAGGCGAGGGCGGGCGTTCGGCCCGCCACCGCTCCTCATATGGTAGCGAAGGGGGTGACGCTGCAGATCAACTCGCGTGATCATAT
>JBJKQL010000151.1:0-6393 GCA_046705265.1 Ferrovibrionaceae bacterium | reverse complement strand
CCGGCAATGCCTGGCCCGTTGCGCTACCGATCAGGCCACCCTCACCGGCGAGGTGGCCGCCTGGCAGCGAAGACGCAACGCCGCTCGATGCGGCATCGAGTGGACGTTTACGCGAAAAGACGCCGATTGCAAGCTTAGCCGTCACTATGTTTCGTAATTAATGTGTCTCAATACTAGTAACTGTCTGCCTCCCGGGAAGCACTCCATCATTGCAGCGAAGCTCGACCCTAATGGCCTTCGGCGACTTGACCCTGGAGGTGTTTATTGAACAAACTAGCCATGGTCGAAAATGTTGCCTCGAAGCTGGGCCACAAACCGGTGCGGCCCAGCCTGGCGCTGGAAGGAGCCCTCGCCTCGGCAACCTTCCGGGCGGAGTCGGGGGCCGTACGTGCCATGAACGGCGAAAGCGCATCGGCGTGAAGCCGAGCTGCTGGCCAGAGCGGGCTGCGACGCCAGGATCGTCGGCGAACGGCCGAAGGTTTGGTTGAGGACCCAAAGCAGTTTGGCTTCGTGGTGATGAGTGAAGTCATAGCAATCGTGGCATAGTAGGTGCTTCAATTGAGTGGCGGCCCCGCCTTCGTAGCGGAGAATTGTATTGCGCGATGCTCTCGCTTTGCAAAGCCTTCTGCTTCAACCGGGCGCGGACCTGCCGCCATGCGACCGTCGGATTGCAGACCTTTACCACCACTGGTGCTCGATCCGGCCGTCGGCGGAAATTCTGCCTGGGCGGGGTCATCTCAGCCCGATCGATATTCCCCGCCTGCTGCCCTGGATTTGGCTCACTGAGGTGCAACGCGAGCCATTGCGCTTTCGCTATCGCCTGATCGGCACTATACATGTCGATGCTTTTGGCCGGGATACCACTGGCCGCTGGTATGACGAAGTGCACCCCCGATTTCTAGGTTCTACAGCTTATCGACAGTTTGTTGCGGTCGCCGAGCGAGGCAAGGTGGCGTTTTATCGCGGACCACCGGTCTATGTGATCGACGCGCGATGGAAAACGATCGAGCACCTCATCTTGCCGTTGGCGCAGAACGGTACGGATGTCGATATTTTACTCGGCATAACCACGCTCGATCCACGGCCAGATTCGTCGGATGAATAAATCCTTAGTTCTGATCTTATGCGAGTGCCGTGGAGCATCGTTATATTCTCCGACAAGCATTACGGGTGGCCGGGTTCGATCGGGACATGCGGCCCCCTCTCCTCTAGCAGACTTCACCGTCTATTCACCGGAAATCACACTACGCACGGCCCCGGTATCGCGTCGGGGAAAAATTGTATGAGCGAAGGGAAGGGAAGTTTCGCAAGCTTGGTGTCATGTCGCCGCCGCATCGAGCGAGTGGGAGCCGTTTTGGAAGCGGCGCGCTGATTGTTCGTGCTATGGCGCAAAGTCAAGGTTATCGCGGAGAAATTCTTCGTGATTTGTTTGAGCCTGGGCTCGATTGGTCGGACGGCGATCTACTGGAGCAGAAAGACAGCCGAATATCATTCTGAGAAAAAACTTCCGAAAATATTTTATTTTTGAACCAAAGCGGCCCAACTCCTTACGGCTCAGACGCTGAGTTCTGGAAAGCACTCTTCAACACCGATGGTCAGAGTTTTCCGAAGCAGGTGTTCCAATTATACTCTTTATGGAAGACCATCACATCAACCGCGGTGGCTATCACGACAGAGCGGGTGTGATTCCAAACGTCGACCTTGACTACCGCGCGTCCGTAGTCGCAATTGTGATCAAGACTGCCGCCCCTACCGCGAGCGAATTCGAATCGCGATCGCGGTGCTGAGGCGTGCCGAGCTGGGGTGCTATCTTCACTGCGCCACTGACGAGAAATCGTGCCGATCGACCGCCGATTACTTGGCGTCCCACATCCGCTGCCATCAAGAAGCCGCCGGTCGCTTGGCCGATCGGGGGGGCCGGTTCCCGGAAAGGGGTGAACAAAGGGGAAAGGATGTTGAAAACCTTTGGCCTGGAATATAGAGTTTCTTCGGCCTGGGCAGAGAAGATCGAAGACCCGGGCGCCAGCGCAGCTTCAAGGGAGTGTACGCATGTCCACAGCATCGCGTCTCTTTTCCGGCATCTTGGTTCTCTTGCTGTTGACGGTGCCGGCTTGGGCCGGCTCCATGCCGTCGAACGTGAAGATCGGAGAAACCGCCCAGGGCAAGGTTCTGACCAATGCGAAGGGGATGACTCTCTACACCTTTAAGAAGGACGTCGCCGACAGCGGTGTGTCTATGTGCAAAGGCGTTTGCGCCAAACACTGGCCGCCACTCCAAGCACCGCTCGGGTTTCTGCCCGGCGGAGGGTGGAACGAGATCGTTCGCGCCAATGGCCTGACGCAACTCGCCTATCATGGTAAGCCGCTTTATACTTTCATCAAGGATAAGAAGCCGGGTGACATTACAGGAAATGGCTTCAAACATCTTTGGGATCTCGCGCGGCCGTAGCCGAGGTAAATTTGTCCGCCGCTCTTCCCTGCCTAAGCGAAGATGAGAGGGGCAGTTGTCTGTCACTGACACAAGCCGGATTGGATGACTTCCATCCAGTCCGGCTTTGGCGGCGGGGATTGTGCGCGGCCAGAACGGCGCAGCGCGTATTTCAGAGCCCACATTCAGCCGCGTTTCACCAGAGGTGGTGCGCATCCGGTTCGGCCTGATGGTGCGCTCGGGCAAGATCGGGGCTCCTTTCGTGCTGAAACCTCTGGCCGCGTCGCTTGCCGAACATGAGGTCACGCTGCCCAAATCCACCCGGCAAGCGACTTTTCTTCCGTGGCGATGTTTCGGCCGGATGGTTCCCGCCGGTTAGTTGGAAGAAAAGAAAGACGCAGACTATATCAATCGTGCGGGACTAGAAAGAATCCGACACCGGACGGACGAGTTCTCGATGCTCTATCGGCGGGCATCATTACGTTTGCGGCGGGCAAGAATTCGTTTCCGGTAGGATAGGCTCTTCGATGTGTGGTGACTTGTGCGCGGCTCGATAGCCATCGTTCGCATCGCGAGGATTTAATGTCGACATGTACTCCTTGATGCAGTGGCAATGAGCGCGTCAATCGGCCGGCATTGTCGTGCGGTATATAGTCGCACGTTCTTATGAATCTGACTGGTATATGATCGAAAACGCCATGGATACGAACGAACCAAAGATTGATTTGCGACGCTGCGTTCTGACTCTGATGGGGGCCGTTCTCCTATTGATATCTCTATCGGCATGCCACAAAGATACTCCGTGGCATGGCATCGATATTTCCACAAGCTTGCCGCCGCTCCAATTTACGATGACCAGCGCCGCGACCAGCCAAACGGTGACGGCTGCAGACTACCGCGGCAAGGTCGTGATGCTTTATTTTGGCTATACCCATTGTCCGGATGTTTGTCCGCTGACGCTCTCCAACATCGCACGAGCCCTGAACCGTCTAGGCCCCCTTGCGGATAAAGTTGCTGTGCTATTCGTAACCGTTGATCCGAACCGCGATACGTTGACCGTTCTGAAACACTATACCGCGCTCTTTTCACCCCAGATCACCGGGCTTCGTGGCACGCCCGATCAGCTTGCGGCGCTGGCACGGCGCTATCGTGTCGCCTATTCGGTAACTCCGGCGACAAAAGATCATCCCTACGAGGTGACCCATGGCGCTGGCGTCTATCTCTTCAATCAAAGCGGCGCGGCTCGGCTCGTGGTGACGTCGCTGCACACATCGAAGCCGGACATTCGGGGCACCGCCGAGGACCTGAGGTTGCTCGTCACGCGTGAAACGCCGCGCGGTTTCTTGGGCCGGATCATGGCCTTCTTCTGGCGGCTCTGATCGATCGCCGCCGCTATTCACCGACCGGACCACGCACCACGAAATCAAAGATCCGTGTCGGGCCGTTCGAAAAGTTGAGGGCTCCCGATCGTGCGGTTCTAGCGCAAGACATACGTTGTCTATAAGAACGCAATCTTACCCGAGTCAACGGCTAAACGAAACGAAAGCAGGATTGACGGCAACACAGCCCTGACGCCAACTATCTCAACGCTCGGGCGGCATCGTCCTAGAGGTTGACGTTGCGGCGGGGTCCTTTGGTGCAATCTCCTCGAAACCGAGAGGCGGCTTCGTCATAATCAACTTTTCATGCCGCGGGCAATAGAACGGGACGTAGGCCATCCGCTGAACCGTTAGCGGTGGGCGTGCCGGATGTGATAGCCGCGATATCATTCCGTAGTTATCTTGAAGATTGCCGAGGGTCGGCCGGTCAAGCCTGGTGGCGTCACATTGGCAACAGCCTTAGTTTATCATCTGTCCTAATTTGAAACGAGCTGCGAACGGGTGAGGCCGCCGCATTTGCCAAATGACTTCTCTATATCATGGCAGTTGAATCTATCGAGTTGTCGACAAGTACCTGGAAAAAAGAATCCCTCTGTAGCACGGAGGATTGATCATTTTGCCTCAATTAGGCGTGGACACCTCGATTTCCCTTGGGCATTTGACCTCCGGTCCGCCGGAGCGGTTCCGCCCCATAGTTAGAAATGGGAAGGTCTACCGCGTCTTCGATGATCGAAGGAGAGTTGGATCGTGAAGATTTGCGTATTTGGTGCCGGTGCGATTGGCGGCTACATGGCGGGCGAGTTGGCGCTCGCGGGACATCAAGTTTGTGCAATTGCGCGCGGCGCCCACCTCGAGGCGATGCGCCGAGGCGGGTTGCGCTTGATCGTGGAAGGAAAAGAACGCGTCGTGCGCTTTCCCGTGAGCGATGATCCGGCCGATTTCGGCCCGCAGGATTACGTCATCTGCGCGCTGAAGGCGCATCAGGCGCATGCCAGCGCCGACCGGTTCCTGCCGTTATTGGGGAGCGAGACCAGCATTCTCACCGCGATGAACGGAATTCCGTGGTGGTATTTCTATAAGGAAGGTAGCCGATTCGAGAGCCGGCATCTGGAAAGCATCGATCCGGCTGGGAGACAATGGCGCATCATCGGGCCAGAACGCGCCATCGGTTGCGTTGTCGATCCGGCTTGTGAAGTTGTTGCTCCTGGTGTGATCGAACATCATTTGTTCAAACGATTCACCATCGGCGAGCCGGATGGCAGTCGGTCGGCGCGCGTCGTGGCGCTGAGCGAGGTGTTGGTTTCTGCCGGCTTCGAAGCGCCCGTCCGTGACTCGATCCGCTGGAATATCTGGCTGAAGTTATGGGGCAATGTCTGCTTCAACCCAATCAGCGCATTGACCCTCGCAACGCTCGATCGCATTACCACAGAACCGGGACTGCGAGCGCTGTGTAAGACGATAATGGTCGAGGCTCAATCAGTCGCGGAAGCGCTCGGCGTGCGTATTCCAAATGAAATGGTCGATCGTCGCTTGGCTGCCGCGGCAACGGTTACTGGCCATAAAATGTCCATGTTGCAGGACTTGGAGCGTGGGCGCTCAATGGAAATCGACGCGTTGGTGACCGTCGTCCGTGATCTCGGTTGCCTCGTTGGCGTTCGCACGCCCACCATCAGCGTCGTATTGGCTCTAGTGCAGGAGCGGGGCCGGCAGGCCGGACTCTATGAATCTGCCGCCAATCTGGCGATCTCTGAATCCGGCAATCAAGTTTGACAGATGTTGGTTGTTCTTTTTTGAATAATCTTTGTCTCAACTCCGTTAACTTGATACGTGTAAGTGATTTTTTGGATGTATAAGTTTCCCGTGGCTTGGCCGGTCGGATGCATCTGATGTGCATTTGAAGGCAAGGCACCGTACTTTCTCGCCGGCGCAAATTCGATCTTTGCCGGGGCTAGCTTCTGACCACCGCCAATCTGGGGCTCGCGCACGACCCGGCATTGTTCCAGAGGCTTGGATTGAAGCCTACCTCGGCTTAGGCGAAGCACTGCGTCTCTTCCAAAGTGTCCCAGCCTGCGGCAACCTGTGGTCACAGATCAAGTGGTGATTGGCACCGGCTTCGAATCAGGAGGCTTCCGCGCCCTCGAGAAATTGCTCGATCATCTGAAGGAGCTGCTCTACGAGGCAGCCTGACCGATGTTTCGCGTGGGAGAGCCTGGCGCGGGAAATTCGCTTTCGGCCCGGGGGAAGGGACATGTAGAGACAGCCTCAACTCGATAAGCGGGTCTGCATTCAATCCCCGACCGGCACGGAACATTCCGCGCCGATCGGGGCGTCGATGCAGGACGTTCCCGCCTTCTCAACCTAGAAGGCCGTCACGACACTTTTTCTTTTTCGGGCTTCTTGTCGGCGAGAGCGCTTTTCGGATTCAAGCTCTGGATATGCCCGCTCTCGGTACCTGCTGTCGGGTCGATGACAGCGTTGATGAGCGCCGGCTTTCCCGCCGCGAGCGCATCCGTCACAGCCTTCGTAAGGCTCGGTGTGTCGGTCACATGATAACCGATGCCGCCGAATGCTTCGATCATCTTATCGT
>JBJKQL010000150.1:0-9115 GCA_046705265.1 Ferrovibrionaceae bacterium | reverse complement strand
GCGCCAATCACTGGCGTTTTCCCTGGCAACTGCCGGGCTCGCGGTCAGAGTATACGATTCGGCCACTGCGTTTCTTGGTGGGCTTGAGAGCTTGCAGCCCGGCTGCATCGTCACCGACGTGCGTATGACGATCTGGTCGGACGTGCCGGCACGGTCTCCTTGAACAAAATATCCGCATCTGCGGATGCCGATATTTCTCGTTGATCTATATCAAGGCGGCGGCCTCCACTCGGTCCAGACTTTTGTCAGGACTTTTCGCCGTACTTTCGTTGACGGGAGGAGTGGACGCGATGACCACTGGATCTGTAGAAGTCGTATACCGCGGCGTTTTTCAAAAGACGCTGGCGAAGAACATCTGCCGTGAAATTGTCTTTGCCGCGCGAAAGCGTGGGAAGGTCGGAATCGCCTTCGCACGCTACGGTGATTCTCCCGAACGCAACGGCATTCCGGCCAAGCAATTCGCGGTCGTCGCCGACACCGACGAGGAGATGGAGGAGTACCTCTCGAGGTATGAACCGGGAAACAACGATGCCACCGTCGTTTGCGACGACACTCTTTGCAAGGGGATCGAGTCCTGGGGCTGGAACGGCGTGCAGCCGATCAATGGTGCGCTTAAAGCGGGCGGCACGCTTCTCGTCACTTCGACGCGGTCCGCGAACAGCCTGATCGGCGATATCCATCGCAAGGGCGCCCCTTACAATCTTGCCATCGTCAAAGTGCCGGCCAGTTTTTCTGGAATGTGGGTTTACCGGGACGACCACACGGATGTCCGGCTCCTCGGTGCCTTGGCGAAGGTCGCACCGAACGTCGTGACGCTCGATTCCCTCATCGCGACGATCAACGAATCCAAGAAGAACGACACCAAGGTGGCATCGGCGAAGCGAGCCTATGACGAGGTTGCGACGACCAAGGTGGATGCGAATCAGGGCAACGAGGCGGTGCCGATCAAGTTTGCGCTGCCGCCCGTCTCGGAGATGGAAGAGTGCCTTGTGGTGCGCGGCGAGGCCGTGAGCCAGGAGGCTCCGGGTTGGCAGGGCGGCTATCGTCCCGGGCGCAATCCCGTGTTCAAGAAGTACTCGACCCGCACCATGCGGCCGGTGATCAACTTCGATACCTGCACGAAGTGCTCGTTCTGCTGGCTGCAATGCCCGGACAGCGTCTTTGACATCACGCCGGATGGTTACTACGACGCCGACATGGAGGCCTGCTGCGGCTGCGGCATTTGCAAGGAAGTCTGTCCGGTGGAGGGCTGTATCACCATGGTGGGCGAGGAGGCCTTCACCGACCATCATAGTCAATGGGAAATGTGGAAGAAGGACGACAAGAAGTACGCCGAGTGGCGTGCCGAAAAGGAGAAATTTGAGGTCACCCGCAGTCATGGGCTCCACCATGTCGGCCAGTACGAGGAAGAAATGGCAGTAGAGGAGAGCAGAAAATGAACGTCGTGAACGCGGAGGTCAAAAAGCGGCCGGCCGAGACGAGCGGCGGGCCGAAGGGCGCCGAGACGGAAGAGCTGGTCAGCGGCAGCGAAGCGGTCGCGCATGCTCTCCGGCTCGCCAACGTAGACGTGATCACGGCGTTTCCGATCCGTCCTTACGATACCGTCATGCAGTTCGTGTCGAAGATGATCGCGAACGGCGAGTTTGACTGTGATTTCATCCCCGCCGAGAGCGAACACTCGCAGTTTGAGATGTCGAAGCATGCCTCGGCGGTGGGGGCGCGGGCGTTTTGCGGCTCGAGCGGCGTCGGCTGGCTCTATGCCTTCGAGGCGATCGCCGTGACCGCGGGCTTGCGTCTCCCGCTCGTCGCCATGGTGGGCAACCGGGCCCTCGACGATCCCGGCGCCTTCGGCACCGAGCACAACGATGCGCTCGCGGTGCGGGATCTTGGTTGGCTGCTCTGCTGGGTGGACACGGCGCAGGAGGCGCTGGATTCGACGCTCATCGCTTATCGGGTGGCGGAGGATCATCGGGTCTTCCTGCCATGCGCGATCAGCTGCGACGGGGCGTTTCTCACCCACTCGCAGGCGATCGTCAAGGTTCCGAGTCAAGCCATGGTCGATGAATTCCTGCCGCGTTACGACCGTGGCGACAAGGTGCTGCACCCCGACAATCCGATCTCCATCGCTCCGCAGGTGAGCGAAGATTGGCTGATGGAGATGCGCCGCCAGAACGATCTTGCGGCGCGGCGGGCACGGGACGTCCTGATTGAAGCGTACAAGGAGTTCAACGCCCAGTTCGGGCGCGGCGGCGAGCCCTTCATCGAGCGTTACATGATGGATGACGCCGAAGTTGCGCTCGTCGGCATGGGCACCTTGGCAATGCCGGTGCGGGTCGCCGTGCGCAAGATGCGGCAACAGGGCAAGAAAGTCGGGTTTGTTCGCATCAGGTGGTTCCGGCCCTTCCCCGCCCCTGAGCTGCAGGAGGCGCTCGCCGGCGTGCGCGCCGTGGGCGTGATCGATCGCGATTACGCCTTTGGCGCGCCGCTCATGGCTGGTGTTCTGGCGACCGATGTTCGCGCGGCTCTCTACCCGGCCCTGAACCGACCCAAGATAGTGTCATTCATCGCCGGGCTAGGGGGACGCGAGATCAGCACGGACAACGTGATTGAGATGACAAAAACCCTGCTCGACGCGGCAAGCGGCGGCAAAGCCAACGAACAAGATACCTATTGGTTCGGGGTACGGGAGTAGGAGCCATGGCAGACGTAAACGAAGCGACGCGCGATTTCACCTCCCCACAGGTTCTTGATCCGTGGAAGGGCGTCAAGCGAATCGCCCGGGAGGAATATTTTACCTCGGGTCATCGAACCTGCCAGGGATGTGAATCGGCGCAGGTCGTGCGGCTCCTGGCCAAGGCGGCGGGACCACGCACGATCGTTCTTGGCTCGACCGGGTGCATGTACGTCGCCAATACGAGCTACTACTGCACACCCTGGGTGCTGCCATGGATGCACACGCAGCTTGGATCCTCGGGTTCGGCGGCTCTGGGCACGGCGGCGGGACTGCAGGCCCTGATGCGCAAAGGAAAGATGAAGAAGGAGCCGATCAACGTCATCGGCCTCTGCGGCGATGGCGGCGGCGGTGATATGGGGCTATCGGCGATCTCGGCAGCGATGCTGCATAGCGAATACAACCTGCTCGTTCTCATGTACGACAACGAGTCCTATGCCAACACCGATATCCAAACCTCCGGCTCGTCACCCTACGGTGCGCACACGACGTTCAGCCCGCCGGGGAAAGTGCACCGCATCATGATCAAGCACTGGAAGAAGAACACCGCGGCGATGATGGCGGCCGGTCATACGGAGTGCAAGTATGTGGCGACCGCCGTCTCGACAGACCCGCTCGAGACCCTGAATGTGATCCGCCGCGCCTTGAGCATCGGTGGTCCGACCTTCATCCACACGCTTGATCCATGCCCCAAGGGCTGGGACTACGATCCGAAATATTCCCATGAGATCGGCGAGTTGGCGGTGGCAACCGGTATCTGGCCGCTGTACACGGTTGAAGATCGGAAGATCAAGCTCTATGGCGTGAGCCAGCGTATCGCCGAGGGTAAGCAGAAGCGCAAGCCGGTCGAAGAGTACTTGATGCGGCAGGGACGGTTCGCGCACTTCAATAAGGACGACATCGCCTATGTCCAGACGAAGATCGACGCGATGTGGGAGAAGTGGCTCGTTCCCGGCGTGCTGCCCTTCGTCAAAGCCTAGGTTTGCTCGTGGCGAGTAGTGGTCGGAGGGCGCATCGCCGCAACGCGCGGGCGATGCGCCTTCTTTGAGCAGAGGACAAAATGACGACTGTCGTAACTGAGAATTGTCAGCGCTGCCGCTTCACCGATTGCGTCGCGGTATGCCCGGTGTCGTGTTTTCATGGCGACGACGAAATGCTCTATATCGACGCCGGCGTGTGCATCGATTGTGGCGCATGTATCGACAAATGCCCGGTTCAGGCGATTTACGAGGACCCGATTCCTCCTGACAAGGAGCGGTGGATTGAAATCAATGCCACACGCGCCCCCAATCTGCCGCTGGTCGACACCAAGCAGGAACCTTATCCGGGAGCCGAAGAACGAAAGAAGGTCTTGGGATTCTGATGAAGGCGGCGTGTCGCCCGCGGCTTGTTGCTAGGGTTTCGGATATCGGGCGGTTCACAAGATGAGCAATCTCGGCACGCGAGACAATCCGCTACGGGTGGCTATCGTCGGCAGCGGACCGGCCGGGTTCTATGCGGCTGAAGCGCTGATCAAGTCTGAGCGTGCTGTTCTCGTCGACATGTTCGAGCGGCTGGCTTCGCCCTTCGGGCTCGTGCGGAGCGGCGTTGCTCCTGATCACCCGAAGCTCAAGGAAGCGATCCATGTCTATCAACGGATCGCCGAGATGCCCGAATTTCAATTCCTTGGCAATGTCACCATCGGGCGGGATCTCAGCGTAAAGGAACTGATGAATAGCTACCACGCGGTTCTGTTCAGCTGCGGCGCGCAAAGCGACAGAATGATGGGGATTCCAGGAGAAGACTTGCCAGGGAGCCATGCGGCAACCGAGTTCGTCGGCTGGTACAATGGCCATCCCGATTACTGCGATCTGACTTTCGATCTGTCGCATGAGGCTGCCGTCGTGATCGGACAAGGCAACGTTGCGGTCGACGTGTGCCGAATTCTGGCAAAGACGGTGGACGAGCTGCGGCATACGGACATAACGGCTCATGCTCTCGAGGTCTTGGCCGGGAGCAAGATTCGCGACATCTACGTCATTGGCCGGCGTGGCCCGGCACAAGCGAAGTTCACCCATCCCGAACTTAGAGAGCTTGGAGAGTTGGCGGATTGCGATCCGATCGTGGATCCGCGCGATCTCGAACTGAATCCGGCGAGCGTTGAGGAACTCGCGGACAGAAGCCACCGCGCCAATCTCAAGACCTACGATGTTCTGAAGACATTTGCGGCGCGGCCGCCGCCGACGCGGCGACGGCGCTGCCACATCGAGTTCTTGAAGAGCCCAATCGGACTTAAGGGTGACAGCAAGCTCGAACGCGTCGTGCTGATGCGCAATCGCCTAGTGGGAGAACCGTCGCGCCAGGCTGCCGAAGCGACGGGGGAGGTTGAGGAACTTGCGTGTGGTGTGCTGTTTCGCAGCATCGGTTACCGTGGGGTTGCCATTCCTGAGGTTCCGTTTGACCATGTGCGAGGCATCATTCCCAACCAGGACGGCCGCGTGACGCACGACGGCAAGATCGTTCCCGGCTTGTATGTCTCGGGCTGGATCAAGCGTGGTCCGACCGGCATCATCGGCACCAATCGCGAGGACAGCGTGTTCACGGTCAAATCGATTTTGGCCGACCTGCCGAATTTTGAAGCCGGAACGAGGCCAAGTCCCAAACGACTTAAGGGTCTGCTCGAAAGCCGCGGCGTTCGCGTGATCAGTTATGCCGATTGGCAGAAGATTGATGGGGCGGAAATCCAGCGTGGCGAAAGCGCGGCAAAGCCACGTGAGAAGTTCACCCGCCTCAAGGAGATGTTTGATGTACTTGGAGGCTGATGGGCTAGAGAATATCTCTGGCTCAAAATCGCTTCATAGTAGCGGAAGCTATTGCAGCCCCAAGTGAAAGCGGAAATGCCCAAAGCGGGCATCCCTTCGTCGAAGAGGGTCACGGAAAAACGCGGCAGCCATTCGGCATCGCCGGTTTCGTGAGATCAGCCGTGCAGGAAAGGAATGACGGAATACGCTTGTCGCGATGCCGAAACTGGACGCGGAGGTCTTGGCCGGAAGAAAAAGCGATTGGATGCAGGAGAAAAGACGGCATCGCCCATGATCTCACAAAGCGCGACATGACCGGGGTGTCCCGGGACGGGATTGGCGGCGATTGAAAAACGTCTTCCGAGCTTTCAACAAAACTTGGGCCAAGCGTAGCAAAGCCTTCCGTGTCAGCTCAGCTTGGATCTCGCCTTTCCCAGATGCCTTCCTTTGTCAGCTCCGACTGATTTTGTGAATGCAGCGCCCCCGGTTCCATCTGAACTGCCCGCACTTCTACTCTGCTTCCCTCTCTCAGAATTACGGGCTTTTGTCGTTCTCCCTTCCGGCGGTGATGTTCTCTCGTCAACAAGCGTCCAGATCGTCAAGACGACGATGACGCCGCCAGTGATCACGGAACTCCATGTCAACGCATTCGATGTGCCAAATCCGATAAACCAAGGCGAGAGAAAAAGCCACGCGCCGAATCCAAGGTTCACCCATTCCTCCCATTCCGCAAAGCTTATGAGCGCGGCAAGAGCGACGATCGACACCGAAAAGCCGGTGGCGTGCTGGTTCCATAATGCCAAGCGGACAACGTCAGGGGGATTTGAGAGAGTGGCGAGGTCCGGCGGAAGTGACCATGGGGATATAGAAACCCATGTGCCGAGAAGAAGGAGGCCCCAGTCCTGCCAATGCTGTTTGCCCATCGTTATATCCCATCGTGATTTCAGGCTGCGCTGACCGCGAAACTCTCATGCTTATCAAGATGCATTACGTATCACTGGTAAAAAGGGCGTCTTTGATCCACGTCATGATGGGGTGGGTCGCTTATTAATGCGGGTGCCGGAATCGCGCACTCTGATACCTCTCTGGGATTGAGGAGGTGCCACGCCGGTTTTTTCTGCCAGCCGAAAGCGCCAAAGATGATGGCACTGACTGTAGCATGCAGAGTGGCGTCACGGGATTAGCGGACCGTGAGCCCCGAAACCGGACCTATCTGCTCCGCAGTAGAATCTGGCACCGTGGCCTATGCTTAGAGCTGCTCAACCATTCCCCTCTGCGTCTCTCTCCCGCAAAGACGGCTCGGCCACTTTGGTGTCGCCGAGATATTTCGTGCAATGGGCAAGGGGACTTGGAATACCAGACCTGTGGGCACGCTCGGAAGGTGTGTTAGAGCACTGGCCATTTCTGAATCGCAAAGTGCGGCTTTTCAACACCAAGCGCGCCTAGGAAACCCTGATGACGAACAACTCGGGCGCTACGCTCCTATAGTAATGCCCTCACGGTGCGTATCGGCCGCGCGGTGATTGATTCGAGTGTAGGAACCGCGCAGCCGGCATGCTTCCGGAGACGGAATGGATGCCGGAATTTATGTAGTACGGCAAAAAGGCAAGAACGTTCTCTCGGCCTCCCCGGACCAGGGGTTCCCGTGAGGAAGCAATGCGCCAGGACTAGATCGCCTTGGCAAAATCCGCAATTTTCAGCTGGTTGATCCAAATCAAGCGCTTGCCTATGCCCGGGCGGCATAGTCGTGGGATCTTAGTGGAAGAACCTGGTGTTGGGTTCTCTTACGATAAGGGATGGCGAGAGGTGGAGAGCCGGCGCTGGGATACTCGCGGTCGGGAAACTATGCCATGACGACCTATTTTCTTTCGATTCGGGCGGAGGAGGTTGTTCGGGTAGTCAAGGCCGAATTCGAAGCGGCGGAAGGGCAGCCTGAGCTCTACGCGGATGCCTGGGAAGATTACGTCATAGAAGAGGACTATGACCGGGCCGCTTATGGCTTGCAGGACGGAAGCGAACTGAACTTGGTGTCGGTCGAGGCGGAGCTCGACATCGAGCCGCGCGTGGAACAGGACTATTGGGTGCTCTCAGTTCTGGTTCGCAAGAATCTCGGCCCTCAAGTTATCGAAGATGAAAATGCGCTGGTGGGTGCGAATCTGAGCTTGGGTGAATTTGAGAATGGGTTTCTGGCTCCAGACATGGGGCCCGCGACCATCCGGCTGGACACACAGACGCCCCGAGCGAAGAGGCACTTTGACCAGTGGTGGGCAGAATTATGCGCTCGGCATCCGGCAAAGGGGGGGGCTATCCAGACCGATGGCGATCGTATCGCCGGATCCGAGGGGCACAGCTCAGAGGAAAGGACCTCGCAGATGAGTAACGAGACGGCATCGGCAAAAAGCTGGGCCTACCGGACACGGGAGGCGGTTGGCGTTTTCGGAGATGCGGACGCCCTCGAAGCGGCAGTGGAGGTGCTCGAAGAATCGGGCTTTGACAGGGCAGGGATTTCGGTGCTCGGGACTGGCAAAGAGATCGGAAGGCGTCTTGGAGACTTGTATGAGCGGGTATCGGAAGTCGAAGAGGACCCTCGGGCGCCCCGGGGCGCACCCTCGTCGCGGCACTCTCGTGCGGAAGGGGAAGCGGCAGCCGTCGCGGCGCCCATGTATCTCGGCGGATTTGCCGGGGCGGCGGCGGTCGTCGCCGCCGGCGGGGAGCTCGCAGCGGCCATAGGGGCAACTCTTCTTGGAGCTGCCACGGGGGCGGGTCTTGGCGCCATTCTTGCGTACGCCGTCGCGCGCCGTCATGCCGAGGGGGTCGAGGAACAACTGTCCCGGGGCGGGCTGGTTCTGTGGGTCACTGTCCCTGATGTGGAGGCGGAGAATCGGGCGATTTCCGTCCTCACCAAGGCTGGCGCCCGCAACGTTCATGTCCATGAAATCGAGCGCGAGTGGGGGCCACATGATCGACCTCTCGCGGAGGTACAGGTGGACCCTCTTCTCGAGCGCGATGCGCCGTTATAAGAGCGAGCCTGTGAATCAAAGACATCAGACAGAGGCCACCAGATTATCATCTTTTGTGCAGTTCACAGGCATCATCTCAACGGGCGTAACGCCATCTGAACGGCGTATTCGCGCACTTGTATGCGCTTTCTTGCCTCTTCGTGCCCTGGCTCTGCCTCTTCCCGGAGTGCATTTTGTGAAGGCGATCGCAAACGCGATTCTGCAGGCACAAAGAGGGCTGTTGTCCAGCTGGGTAGTCGGAACGATGTCTACAAACCGTACAATCTCCCGTGACATGCGGCTGAGCAGATAGTCTAGCGCAACCCGGTTATTGGTCGAGCGGGAGCACAGAACGGCGAACGTGTCTTTTACGCACGGGGCGATAGCCGCGCTCCGGCGGCGATCGCGCTGATGTTGTCCCCCAGAACCGCCGATAAACGCAAAACTTTCCGGCTCTTTTAAAAATTGAGTGGGTTACGCGGCATGTGGATTGATCCGCGTGAAGTCGAGCTTTCCGGCGATGAGGAAGAGGACGGTTCGCATCGTGTCGAACCGCGTATAGCCGCGCGCATTGCGTTTGGCGGCCTGGAAGAGGCCGTTGAGCG
>JBJKQL010000149.1:0-34080 GCA_046705265.1 Ferrovibrionaceae bacterium | reverse complement strand
TCATACTCTCCGCCACTTCTTCGCCTCGTGGCTCATCGAGCAAGACTTCTCGCCTAAGAAGGTACAGGGGATGCTCGGCCACGCCACCATGGCGATGACGTTCGACACATATGGCCATTTGTTCCCGAATCGCGAAAACGATCATGCCAAGATGGCCGCCGCAGAACTTGAACTTCTGAAGGCCGTCTGACGATGATATTATTTTTTCCGCGACAAGAACGGCGGTTTTTGCGACAAGGCCGCGCTGAATCAATGGCTTAAGGCAAAAATCCACGGACTGAAAATCCGCGTGTCGGTGGTTCAATTCCGCCCCTGGGCACCATTCATTTCAATAATTTACGTGACACACGAAAAAAAGTAGCGTCGCATGGGCGCCGATCGCGAAGTCCGGTTTGGCGATCGCCGCGAGGGATGAGCCCCGGCCGGACGGCAGGGCCGATTATCCGCGACGCGGCGTGCGATAATCTAAGGCCGCTCCGCTCGCACGAATTCCTGCGTGCCGGCAACAGGATTGGCCTCTGTCCCAAGAATACGGCATGCGACGCGCGGCCGGATCAGATCAGCTTCAGCTGCGGGTCGGCGCGTCTTGTGCGCGGCGCGGCCGTCTGCTGTTTCACCAGTTCCTTCTCGATATCAGCGAAGAAGGGCGAGGCCTCGAGCCTGCGCAGGGTGCCGCGCCAATGCCGCCGCAGAGCACGGCTCAAGATCAGCCGATCCTTGGCCCGCGTCATTCCCACATAGGCGAGACGGCGCTCTTCTGCCATCGTCGAGGCATCGGCTTCGCCCCAATAAAACGGTAAGACCCCGTCCTCGCAGCCGACAATGAAGACGACGGGGAACTCGAGGCCCTTCGAGGCATGCAGGGTCAGAAGCGACACGCGATCGGCGCGCGGATCCCAGAAATCCGTCTCGCTCGCCAGGGCTGCCGCGTCGAAAAAACGCAACGGGTCGTGCGCGCAGCTTTCGGCGATCGCCATGAGGCGTTGCTGCGCGGTGTTGATCGTCATGCGATCGACCGCATTGGCGGAGCCGGCAAGTCGCTCGGCCGCCGATGTCAGCGCGGCTCTGAACGCTTCGGCCCTTGATCCAGGCTCGCATAGGATGGTGGTTTCATGCAGCAGGCGTTGCGCGATTGGATCGCTCGTGAAGGGAGACTGCGATGCTTTCTGGAACGGCATTCCGGAGCGCGCAAAAGCCTCGATAAGAGCCGTCGATTGTGCATCCGTCCGATAGAGGACGGCGAAATCGGCGAAGGAGAAGCGGCTCGTGAGAGAGTCGCCGGTGCGCCCGCTGTCGATCGAAAAGAAGCTGTGGCCGCCGATCATTTGCTCGATGCCATGCACCACGAATTCGGCCTCGGCACGTTCGGTGGGCGCGGCGTGAATAATGATGCGCTCCTGTATGTTGCGCACGATCGCGTCGGCGGATAACTCCGCCTCGGTGCCGTTGATGACCTGCGCGGAAGCAGCGACGATTGTGCCGCTCGAACGGTAATTGCGCTTGAGGACGAGCGTCTTCGCATCGGGATAATCCGCACCGAAACGGTCGAAGCACGAGGCACCGGCGCCGCGGAAGCCGTAGATCGCCTGGTCCGGATCGCCGATGACGCAAAGATTGGCGGAGCCCGGGGGCGCGATCAGGCGCAGCAATCGGTATTGCTGTTCGTCGACGTCCTGGAATTCGTCGACCGAAATCCAGCGAAAGCGGCTTTGATAGAGGGCAGCGACGGCAGCATCGTCCGAGAGGGCGCGGAACGCGAGGCCGATCAAATCGTCGAAATCGATCCAGTTGTGCAAGGCGAGCATGTTCTGGTACGCGGTCCTCGCGGCGGAAGCATCGGTATCGGCCGGCGACAGCACGCGCTTCGATTTCGAGATCGTGCGGAGCAGGGCTTGAGCGCGCCGCTTCGGAACGTCGAGAGTTTCTGCCAGGGCACCGATACGGTCTTGCTCGCTCGCGACGCGAAAGCCGCGATGAAGGCCGACGGTCCCCATTTGCTCACGCAGGATATCAAGACCCAGCGAATGAAAGGTATGGATTGGAACGCGATCTCCCGTGCGCGACAGGAGCCCCGCCAGCCTTTCGCGCAATTCCGCGGCAGCGCGGCGGGTGAAGGTGATCGCAAGGCAAGCCTCGACGAGCATCCCACATTCTGCCACGAGATGCGCGATGCGGTGCGTGAGGACGCGCGTCTTGCCCGAGCCCGGTCCGGCAACGATCGAAAGCGGCCCGGCGATGATCTCGGCTGCCGCGCGTTGGTCGCCGTCGAGCGCAGCAAGTATGCCGGAACCGGCAAGGGGGTCGGTCTCGGCTTTTGTTTCCGGCGCGCCGCGGCGTGCGGGTTCGCCGGCTTTTCCTTTTGCTGCTTTCGCGGGCGGCGTCGCGGGCGTTCCGGCGTCGACCAAAGCCGGTTTCGGTCGTGCGGGCGGAATATCGAACAAAACGCTACCGGCCGTCGCCCGCCGCAATTCGTGATCTTCGAACAGGCGAATCCCGCCATATTCGCCGTCATAGCCGGCGTCGCGAATCACCTGGCCGGCGCGCAGGCGCCTGATCGCCTCGACAAATAACGAGGAATCGGCGCGAGCGATTTCCTCGACTGGTGCCGATTGCAGAATCCAGAGTTCCGGCCCGAGCGTCGAGATCAAGCGGTCGTAATACCGCGCGACCGTCTTGCTCTGGGGCCCGCTTACCGCGATTTCGGAAAGAATTTCCGGCAACGGCACCAAGTTGGATACCGCGCCGGCCGTCGGCGGCGGGGCTTGATCGTCGTCGCGATCCGCGAGCGTATCGACCCGGTGCAGCACGCCGACCGTCACCGGCTTGCCGCAGACGGGACACAGCCCGCCATTCTCGAGCGTTTCCTTGGGCGTCAGCCGCGCCTCCCATTTTCGGTGGCCGTCGAGATGGTATTTTCCTTCCTCGGGAAAGAATTCCACGGTTCCGGCATAGCCCTGGCCGGTCTCGAGCGCTTTGCGAATCGTGAAATAATCAAGATCGCAATCGAACCGCGTGGTCTCGCGGCCGAGCTTGCCCGGCGAATGCGCATCGGAATTCGAGACCAAGCGAAACCGGTCGAGAAGGGAAAGACGCCAATTCATCGGTGGATCGGACGAGAGCCCGGTCTCGATCGCGAAGATGTGCGGCGCAAGATCGCCGTAGCATTCAGTGATCGAATTGAAGCCCGACTGCGATCCCAGCACGGCGAACCAAGGTGTCCAGATATGGGCCGGCACGAGATAGGCGCCTTGGCTCGATTCCAGCGTGATCTCGAGCAGATTGCGCGAATCGAGACCGAGGATCGGGCGGCCGTCGGACGCGATATTGCCGATCTGCGCGAGCTTTGCCGTGATGCGGTCCGCTGCCTCGAAGCCCGGCGCGTAGAGAAGGTGATGGATTTTGCGCGTCCGGTCACCCTTCTTGTAGATCGTCGAGATTTCGACCGAGAGCATGAACCGCACCGGGCCCTCGGCCGGCGTGGGCAAGCGGCGTGCGATCTCCTTCTCGATATCCGGCTTCAGACGAAAAAGGCCAGGCTCGGCCGGGATAAGCTTCTCCTTAATTTCGGCGCGCCAAGCCGGATGCGTGAAATCGCCCGAGCCGACCACGGTGATGCCTTTGCGCATCGCCCACCAGGCGAGGTGCTCAAGATCAAGATCGCGGCTCGTCGCCCGCGAATATTTGGAATGGATGTGCAGGTCGGCGTGGAACAGCATCGAGCCCCCTAGTGGAGCGAATTTTCCATTTGATTCCCGATTGCGGCAGACATCGATATCAAATGTCAAATTCAAAGCTTCGCCGGCCTCAGATCGTCTCTCGCGCTCCGTTGATTCCGATTTTTTCTTTCGGCCGTGCCGCTGCGGGATGCAAATGCCGCAATCGGAACACGGGACGCGTCCGGCCTTTCTCGATCCGGCGTAAGGAGATCGGGCTATTCTGAAATAGCGGTGGTGCGGCCGGGCGGCCTCGACGCGGAGCGGCCCGACGCGCTGCGCAGCAAGGCCTTCTGCGCCTGCCATTCATCGCCGGCATCGAGCTTCTCGAGAAAACGTACCTCGCCGCCCAAAAAAAATGCCACCGGCAAGCCGTCGAGATAGAGCAGGCGGTTGGTGGTGAGAGCCGGCAGTTTCGTGCCTGGAGTCACGCTGCCGGCGAGGTTGAGCGGATCCGCGCCCGAGACCGAGATCCACGCGCCCGAGCCCTGTTTGCGCCGGACCTCGCGCAGCGCGCCGATCGCCTCGGGCAACGCGAACTGCTCGCCCGAGAAGCCGGCGACGAAGCGGCCACCCCGGATGTCGCCGCGCGCCTCGAAGCGGCGATAGACGCGCAACAGCTCGCGCCAGGGCGGCAGCCAAGCCGCTTCGCGCTCAAGCAGGCGCCAGAAAACGACCCCATAGCGGCGCAGCAGGATGCTCGCGACATACTCAGTGGCCTCGGTGTCCCGCCGCGATCCACTTTGGTCGCGCGTTCGCGCGGTGCGCCGCATGAGTGCCCAGCGCCCGGCATGTTCCATGCCGAAAGCCGCGCTGTGGTGCCGACGCCCGACGCTTGAGCGTCGCTGATCAGCAGGAGCGAGCAGCGCGCGCAATCCGGCAAAGCTGTCGGCATTGACGATGCCGAGCGCAACCAGCTCGGCGAGCGCATCCTCGGCTTCGGGGCGAAGCAGGCCGGTGCCCTCCATCAGTTCGTCGAAGAAGGACGCGCCATGCGCGCGGATATAGTCGAGGACCGCTTGCGCCCGCGTACCGGGGCGTGCCGTGTCCGTCATGGGTGCGAGCGACAGCCAATGGGCCGCGTGGCGGCGGGCCAGAAGCGTGATCGGAGTCGTGCGCAGCGGCGATGCCGCACGTTCGCCCCCGTTCGATTGTCTATCGCGTTGCCGGAACCGCATCCACGCGACGCGGCCCGAAAGACACAGGTCATCCAGCCATGCCGGGTCATAGCCAATAATGCGCGCCGGCAGGATCTCGCTCTCCCAGGCACCGGCCGGCGCTTCGAAGCCTTCGAGCTGGGCGAGGACGGCCTCGACCGCGTCTGGCCCTTCCATGCGTTGATCGGGCTCGACGCGTTGCCATTGACAGAGAAAGCGCAGGAAGTCGCGCGCAGCCACCGGCTCGATCTCGGCGCGCAGGCGTTTCATCGTGTAGCGATGGATGCGCGCGAGCAGCCGCCGTTCGCACCATTCCTCGACCGTTGCCGTTGGCGAGAAGCGGCCGCGTAAGGCGAAACCCTCGCTTTCGAGCGCGGCGAGCGCGGCGTCGACATCCGCCGAGGGCCGATCAAGCGGCGCGGCGAGCATCTCGCGTGTCACAGGCCCCAGCCCTTCGAGCCTGCCCCGCAGAATTTCGAGTAGCGCCTCCTCCGGCGACCAAGGCTGCCCAGTCTCTTTTGCCGGCGGCGCGATCGCGGGCTCGCGCGTTGCCGTGGGCCAAAGGGCCTGGAATTGCATCAGGCGCTCGGCGGCGAGATAAAGTGTCGCATGGGGCAGCCGTAAACATGTTGCGCGCCTGTCGCGGGTGAGCTGGCCGAACCATGCGCCCCAGCTGGGCTCGGCGCTGATTTCGTCGGCGGTCATGAAGCCGAGCCAAACGAGCGAGTCGTGCAGCTCATCGGCGTTCTGGGCGTCGGGCCAAGTCTCGGCCCTTACCCGTGCGACCGCCTCGGCGTCGAGCCGGCCGATCTCGGCCGCAGTCTCGGGCGCCAGCCAGCGGCGAGCCATCACGGCCTGGGTCCGACGCTCTTCCAGTGGGGCGTCGTCGAGGAAGGCATAGGGCCGCGCCGCCATGGCTTCAAGCGCGAGCGGCGACGGTTCGGTGAGATCGCGGGCGACCACGCGGATGGCGCCAGCCTCGAGCGCCTTGAGCAGCCGATCGAGCCCCTCGATATCCATGGCGTCGGTCAGGCAATCCTCGATCGTCTGGTTGACCAGGGGATGATCGGGAATCTCGCGGTCGCCCGGCAGATTCTCGGCGCAGGCGATCTGATCGGGGAAAACCACGCCGACCAGGTCCTCGGCATGCATGCGCACGAGCTGGGGCGGCACTTTCTTGCCGCCGCGGAAACGCGGCAACGCCAAGGACACGCCCGCAACCCAGCGCCAGCGCGTGATGAACATCGGGGCATCGAGCAGAGCCTGGATCAGGAGGGTTTTGACGCTCGCGGAGTTCAGATAACGTGCGACTTCGGCCAAGTCGAAGCTGTGTGCGGCGGTGAGCGAGAGCGCGATGTGATCCTCGGTCGCGGCCGCTTGCAGCTCGAAATTGAATTTGCGGCAGAAGCGCTTGCGCAGCGCCAAGCCCCACGCGCGATTGATGCGGCTGCCATAGGGCGAATGGATCACGAGTTGCATGCCGCCGGCTTCATCGAAAAAGCGCTCGAAGACGAGCGTGTCCTGCGTCGGCAGCGCACCAAACGCGGCGTGAGCCGCGGCGAGATACTCCGTCAATTGCGACGCGGCGGGTTCCCCAAGGCCGTGCTCCTCTCGCAACCAGCGCAGCGCCGTCGCGCCGTCCGGCGCGGCGGCAAGATGCGCGGCCATATCGGCGCGCAGACGCGAGACCGATTGCGATAGTTCATCGCTTCTGCCCGGCGCTTCGCCCAGCCAGAACGGAATGTTGGGTGCCATGCCCTCGGCATCCGCCACGCGAACGACGCCCCGTTCCGAGCGCAGGATGCGGTAGGCGTTGTTGCCAAGCTGAAAGACATCGCCGGCTAGGCTCTCGACCGCGAAATCCTCGTTCACCGTGCCGATGATCTGGTTTTCCGGCTCCAGTAGAACTTGATAGTCGGCGGTGTCGGGAATCGTCCCACCCGAGGTCAACGCCGTCAGCCGCGCCCCGCGCCGGCCGCGCAGCGCACGGTTGACCGCGTCGTGGTGGATCAACGCCCCGCGCCGGCCGCGCCGGGTGGTGAAGCCCTCTGCCAGCATCGTCACCACCGTGTCGAAGTCCGCCCGAGTGAGGTCGTGATAGGGTGAGGCGCGGCGGATCATTGCATAGAGGGCGTCCTCGCCCCATTCCTTGGCCGCGACCTCGGCGACAATCTGCTGCGCCAGGACGTCGAGCGGCCGGCCAGGGATGGTTAGCCGGTCGAGCTCGCCACGACGGACGCTGTCGAGCAAGGCCGTACATTCGACGAGTTCATCGCGCGACAGCGGGAACAAACGGCCCTTCGGCGTGCCATCGACGGCGTGACCCGAGCGGCCGACGCGTTGCAGGAAGCTCGCGATCGAGCGCGGCGAGCCGAGCTGGCAGACCAGATCGATCTCGCCGATATCGATGCCGAGCTCGAGCGACGCCGTCGCGACCAAGGCCTTGAGCTTGCCGTGCTTCAGCCGCTGTTCGGCATCGAACCGCTTCTCCTTGGCAAGGCTGCCGTGATGGGCGGCGATATGGTCGCCTCCGATGCGTTCCGACAGCTGTCGCGTCACCCGCTCGACCAGACGGCGCGTATTGACGAAGATCAGTGTCGTGCGATGCCCCTCGATCAGACGCGCCAGCCGATCATAGACCTGCTCCCAGACCTCGCCCGACATCACCGCGTCGAGCGGCGCCGGTGGCAACTCGAGGGCAAGATCGCGAGCACGGCGATGGCCCGTATCGATGATCCGGCAGGCGGCGGACGGCCTGTCAGCGCCGATCAGGAACCGCGCCACCTTCTCGATCGGCTTTTGCGTCGCGGACAAGCCGATCCGGAGCAAGCGTCGGCCGCAAAGTGCGTCGAGCCGCTCAAGCGACAACGCGAGATGCACGCCGCGTTTGGTCGGTGCCAGTGCGTGAATCTCGTCGACGATGACCGTCCGCGTTGTCGCCAGCATCGCGCGGCCGGAATCGGAACCGAGCAGGATGTAAAGCGATTCCGGCGTGGTGACGACGATATGCGGCGGCCGGCGGCGCATGCGTTCGCGCTCCCCCGGCGGGGTATCGCCGGTGCGCACCCAGGTCCGGATCTCGACGTCCGGCAAACCCTGCGCACGGAGCATCTCGCGAATGCCGGCCACCGGAATTTCGAGATTCTTCCGGATGTCGTTGGAAAGTGCCTTGAGCGGCGAGACGTAGACGATCTGCGTCTCGTCCCGAAGCCGCCCTTCGAGACCTTCCCGGATCAGCGCGTCGATCGCGGCAAGGAAGGCGGCGAGGGTCTTGCCCGAGCCCGTGGGCGCGGCGATCAGCACCGGCCGGTTTTGCTGGATCGCGGGCCAGGCCTCGGTCTGCGCCGCGGTTGGGGCCGGGAAATGGCGGGCGAACCACGTCGCAACCGCAGGATGAAAGGTCGAGGTCAGGTTAGCAACCTCAGGCGAAATCGCGGACCTCCATTATATAGGCTGCGGCGCGCGGCGCGCAAAGCGCGCCGGCCGCGACGCCCCCCCGTCGTCGCCATGGCAGACGCTTGGGGGCGACCGGCTAGGCTTTGATGGAGCGGCGATGACGGCGGGCGGGCTCAAGCGCGCCGGGAAGCGGCCCCGCCTGGAACAAGGCATCGATCACCGGGCAGTCGGGGACGCGATGGCGAGCGCATTGCGCCACCATGCCGGCCATGACCCGTCGCAAGCGCGTCAGGTCCGCGATTTTCTGTTCGATTTCCGCGAGATGCGCCGAGGCGATGGCATGCACCTCGGCACAGGTGTAATTGTGCTCATCGACGAGACGAAGCAACCCGCGCAGCGCATCGAGGCTGAAGCCAAGCTCGCGGCCACGGCGGACGAAGGTCAGCCGCTTCACATGCTCCGGCCCGTAAAGGCGGTAACCGCTCCGGCTCCGTGCCGGTTTGGGCATGACGGCGGCCTTTTCGTAATAGCGGATGGTCTCGATATTGACGCCGCTTTCATGCGACAGGGCGCCGATGGACATGCTGGCGACAGCCTTCATCCCGAACCTCGTGAACCCGTGCCCGAAACTGCCTTGACCTTGTAGCGACTACAGATCCTAGACTGACAGTAGGGCTGGGCGGCGAGCAGAGCAACGGCTAGGCCGCGTGCCGGCCTCGGTTTGACTGCGGAGGACATGAACGATGACGGCACCCGACTGTTGCCGGGCGGGTGATGCGGCGACGCCGGACCTCGCCGTGATCGGCGCGGGTTCGGCGGGCTTCGCTGCGGCGATCCGCGGAGCCGAGCTTGGCGCGCGCGTCGCCTTGATCGGCCATGGCGTGATCGGCGGCACCTGCGTCAATACCGGCTGCGTGCCCTCGAAGACCTTGCT
The DNA here is from genome assembly GCA_046705265.1 of Ferrovibrionaceae bacterium. Classification (GTDB taxonomy): domain Bacteria; phylum Pseudomonadota; class Alphaproteobacteria; order Ferrovibrionales; family Ferrovibrionaceae; genus JAJYTL01. The sequence goes on along the minus strand of JBJKQL010000149.1, from coordinate 24,880 downwards.
CCGCGCTGCCGCCGCGCTTCATGGCGGACGTGCCGCTTCGCGTTTTGCCGGCATCGAGGGCGCGGTGACGCTTCGCGATTGGTCGGCGCTGGCCACGCAAAAGGACGCCTTGGTGGCCGGCTTGCGGCAGTCGCGATATGTCGATGTGCTCAAGGCTTACGGTGACCACGTCGCATACCGGGAAGGCCGGGCGCAGATCGGCGGTAATGAAATCTCCGTGGCCGGCGAGCGCATCACGCCCGGCAAAATCATCATCGCGACCGGCGCTTCGCCGCGCCTGCCGGGGATCCCGGGCCTTGATGCAGTTCCATGGACGGACAGCGCGAGCGCCCTGGCGTTCGATCGCCTGCCCGCCTCGCTTCTCGTCATCGGTGGCGGTTTTGTCGGCTGCGAGCTTGGGCAGATGTTCGCCCGTGCCGGCGTCGCCGTCACCATCTTCTGCCGCTCGCGGCTCCTGCCGCGGGCCGAGCCCGAGATTGGCGAGATGCTCGCCCGCTACCTTCGCGGCGAAGGGATCGGCGTTCGTTGCGGCGTGGCCTATGAAAAGATAGAGAGGTCGGCGAGCGGCATCGAACTTGCCCTCCGCGAAGCGGATGGCGAGGAGACGATGATCACGGCGGAGCGCGTCCTGGTCGCGGCCGGCCGGCGGCCGAACACCGAAGGCCTCGGACTTGCGGATGCGGGGATCGAAGTGAACGGGCGGGGCGCGATCCAGGTCGACGATTGGTTACGCACCACGCGGCCCGGCGTCTATGCCGCCGGCGATGTCACCGGGCGCGACATGTTCGTCTATATGGCAGCCTATGGCGGGAAGATCGCCGCCGAGAACGCCTTGAACGGCGACGGTCGCCGCTACGACAACGCCGCCATGCCCGAAGTCGTGTTCACGGATCCGCAGATGGCAACGGTGGGATTGACCGAAGCGGCGGCGGGCGCCGCCGGCTTCGCGGCGCGGACCTCGCTGATCGGCCTCGATCAGGTGCCGCGGGCGCTTGCCGCGCGCGACACGCGCGGGCTCGTGAAGCTGGTGGCGGAACGGGAAAGCGGCCGGCTCATCGGCGCGCATCTATTGGCGCCGGAAGCGGGCGACAGCATCCAGACCGCGGCGCTCGCCATCAAAGCGGGGATGACCGTCGCCGACCTCGCCGGGATGGTCTTCCCCTATCTCACCACCGTCGAAGCCTTGAAGATTGCGGCGCTCGGATTTTCCAAAAACGTCGCGATGCTTTCCTGCTGTGCCGGGTAGGCACCGCTCGCCCTTGCTGTGTCGCCTTGTCGAAGCCCGCGATTGAGCCCTGCACATCGGGAATCAGGGTCTCGCGCGTGCCGGCAGTAACGTTCATCGCATTCAACATGACTTGAGGCCCAAGGCCATAAGCATACCATGTCTCCAGCGCGCCGGATGAGCCGTCATATTCCAGCACCACGCGGTTCTCCGCGTCATAACCGTAGGTGAAGGTGGGGCTACAGCTCGCGCTCGGCGGTTGCTCAGAAGGTGATCACGGTTCTGACCCCAACCACCGCTTCATCGGCGAGACGTTGGCTCGGATGGTTGGGATTTTGGATGCCGCCGCCCGGGTTGAAGACGTATTGGAAATCGGGCTGCACGAGCCACCACGGCGCGAGTTGCGCCTGATAGGTGAGTTCGATGAAGCTTTCGCTGGACCGCACCGGATAAGCGGTGCCGGTGAAGAAGCCGGTGTCGCGATCAAGCGCGGCGTCGGCACTGCTGACCTGCGCGAAGCCGTAGCCGAGACCGAGGGTGTCGTTCGGCCGGCCAAGGAAGGGCGCCTGCAGCGTCACCCCTGCATTAAGGCTGAACGAGATCTGGTTGCGATCGCTCGGCGCCCCCATTGGTCGCAGGAACACGCCGATCGTCCGCGGGCTGTCGGGCCCGGCGCGCCAGATCATCTGATCGATCACCGCGTAGATGCTGTAGTTGCCCTGGTCGGTGCGCGGGATGCCGTTGCTTGCGGGATTGGCGAGCGAGAGGCCGTCGGTGCTGAAACGTTGGTCGGGGAAACCCGCGGTGTCGTACCAGGCGCCGAGCTTGTAGGTGCCGGGCAGGCCGCAAGCAACGCTGTCGCAACTCTTCGATGGCGACGGGTTCGCCGCGTATTGAAACTCGCCGATCCACAACGCGCCGGTCGTGAGGTTGAACCGGGTGCCCGAGGCCTCGCTGCCGCGGAGCTGGGAATCATTATTGAACGGACCGCCCGGCGGGTTGTCGTCGAACACGCCGCCAAGAACCGTGAGCGCCGGGGTCACATGCACGCGGAGGCGGATTCCCGGCGACGACAGCGGATAGGCCGGGCCGCCGGCATAAAGATCGGCCGAGGGTACCATCGGCCAGCCCATCATCGTATTGACGAAGAGGCCGGCGTATTGGCTCACGATGAACTCCTGATCAATGCTTTGCTGACCCAGCCGCACGTCGGCCCGGCCGTTGAAAAACGTCTGCTGATACCACAGCTCCCAAAGCCGGGTGGCGCGGTTGGCCTCGATGCCGCTTGCGGTTTGCAGGTTGTCGAGATTGTCCGCGCTCAGGCTGCGGCCATGGATCTGCAGGGCGCTGACATTGAATTTGCCGCCCGCCCAGCCGAACGCTTTGGCGGTGTTAAGAGTAAGGCTCATTTGCGTCAGGCCGTCGTAATCGGCGCCTTGACGAATGCCACCAGTGATGTTGCCCAGCACCTCGCTGGTTTCCGAAAGCCCGAGTGAAATGCCCTGTTCCGCCAATGCCGGCCGCAAGCCGCCGATTCCGCCAAGCAGGTTGCTGCGCTGCCAAAGTCCGTTCGGATCGGCCGCGGCCGTCTGGGCCTGCGCCACAGCAGGAACGCTTGAAAACAGAAGAGCGGCACCTGCCAGCGCGCCAAGGCACCACCCAGAGCATGCGAAAAAGTGCTCAAGAACATTGAGCCGGCCAATCAATCGCATCAGAAAGTTCTCCTCAATCCCCTGTGATCGTTTCCATGGTTGCCCGGTGGTCGAGAGAGAACCTGCCGCCGCGCGGGCTCGTGGGATGACTCCCGAATGTTTCGTCGCCTCTCTGCGCGCGACGAAATGCCGCCGGCGTCCTCGGCGCCGCTATCTATAACACAAGTGAACAGCATTGGTCTTAATATGAACAAAAAAAGGGCGGGTCGCGGGCGCCGAGCGTCTGTGCTAGGCTCGTGAAAAATCAACGGGAGGAAGGCTAATGCTGGAAACCACAATTGCCGGCAGCCTGCCGAAGCCAGCTTGGCTCGCGAAGCCTCAAGTGCTTTGGGCGCCCTGGGCGTTTGATGGCGCGGCGCTCGAAGAAGCGAAGCACGATGCAGTTCTGGTCGCGCTGAAGGAGCAGGAGCGGGCCGGGATTGACATCGTCACCGATGGCGAGCAGGGCCGCCAGCATTTCGTGCATGGGTTTCTCGTGAATCTCGCCGGCATCGATTTCGCGAAACGCCAGACCAGGGGCATCCGTGCCGATCGCTACGAGGCGGAATGTCCAACCGTGACCGGCGCGGTTCGCCGCCGCGGCTCGGTGCATGGCACGGAAGTCGCGATCGCCCGCGCCTATACCAGCCACAAGCTGAAATTCACCCTGCCCGGCCCGATGACCATCGCCGATACCGTTGTCGACGAGCATTACGGCGATCGGGTAAAGCTTGCTTTTGCCCTTGCCGAGGCGCTGAACGAGGAAGCGCTGGAGCTGGCCAAGCTCGGTGCCGAGGTTATTCAATTCGATGAGCCCGCCTTCAACGTCTATATGGACGATGTGCGCGAGTGGGGTATCGCGGCGCTGGAACGCGCCGCGGCCGGTCTCAAATGCAAGACCGCGGTCCACATCTGTTACGGTTACGGCATTAAGGCGAATATCGATTGGAAGGCGACGCTCGGTCAAGAATGGCGGCAATACGAACAGACCTTCCCTCATCTTGCGAAAAGCCGCATCGACCAGATTTCGCTTGAGTGCATCAATTCCCATGTGCCGATCTCGCTCATGGGCTTGCTCAAGGGGAAGGACGTCATGGTCGGCGCCATCGATGTCGCGAGCGACCGCGTCGAAACGCCAGAGGAAGTGGCGGCAACGCTTCGCCGGGCGCTCGACTACGTCGCCCCCGAGCACATGCTCGGTTGCACCAATTGCGGCATGGCGCCGATGGCGCGCGACATCGCCTATGCCAAACTCGGCGCGCTTGCCGCCGGAGCCGCGATTCTGCGCAAGGAACTCGGCGTCAAAATGTAAGGAAACGGTTCCGGCGCGCTAGAGATACTGCGCGCCGACCTCGCGGACGAAGCCCTGCGCGCCGCCCTGCCATATGATTTGGCCGTGCTCAAGGAGATAGATGCGGTCGGAATGCTTGAGCGCGAAGGTGACGTTCTGCTCGCCGAGAACGAGGGTGATGTTCGTCTCCTTGCGCAGCGCTTCGATCGCCTGCGAAATATGATCGAGCACGACGGGGGCCAGCCCCAGCGTAGGCTCGTCCAGGATCAAGAGCTTCGGCTTCATCATCAGGGCGCGTCCGATGGCGAGCATCTGCTGCTCGCCGCCGGATAGGGTGCGCGCCGTCTGCCGGCGTCGCTCGCCAAGCACCGGGAAGAGGTCGAACAGCCAAGCGAGCTGCCTTTCAAGCTCTGCCTTGGGTAGCCGCTGGCCGCCGAGATCAAGGTTTTCCGCCACCGTCATGTCGCCAAATAGCTCGCGTGATTCCGGGCACTGCACGACGCCGTCTCGGGCAATGCCGCCGGGGCTTCGATTCAGCAACGAACGGCCGTCCCAAGTGATGTCGCCGTCATACGCGACGAAGCCCGAGATGGCGTTGAAGAGCGTCGTCTTGCCAGCGCCGTTCAGCCCGACGATGGAGACGAACTCGCCTTCATGGACCTCGAAGCCGACCTTGTCCAACGCCTGAGCCTTGCCGTAGCGGACAGATACCGCTGTCACCGAAAGCAACGGCTTCACGCTTTCCGCGACCGCGCTCGCCGTGCTTTTCACCACCGGCTCGTCCAGAGACCCGCCGAGATAGACCGAGCGCACCTTGGCATCGCGCATCACATCGTCGGGACTGCCTTCGGCGATTTTTTGCCCGACATACATGGCAAGAACGCGATCGACCAGCGCGCGCACGCCTTTCACATTGTGATCCACCAGCATGACAGCACGGCCTTCGGTGCGGAAGGTCGCGATCAGGTCCGAGAAGACGCGCATCTCCTGCGCCGTAAGCCCCGCGAAGGGTTCGTCGATCAACAGCACCTTGGGATCGCGAGCGATCGCCTTGGCCAGTTCGAGACGGCGGAGATCGGCAAAGGGAAGCGCATCGGGCAATTGATCCACCACTCCGCTCAGGCCGACTCGCGCCGCGATCTCGCGTGCGCGGGCTTCCACCTGCGGATCGGCGATGAGCCGGATCAGCGAATCCGGCAACAGAGCAAGTTCGATGTTCTCTAGCACGGTCTGACGGTGCAGCGGCCGAGAGTGCTGGAACACGATGCTGATCCCACGCTTTGCAACGCGGTATGGCGACCATCCGGTGATGTCGGTATCGTCGAGCAGCACTTTACCGGCATCGGGGCGGACGATCCCCATGATCAGACTCATGGTGGTGGACTTGCCCGAGCCATTCGGCCCTATGAGCCCCAGAATCTCGCCCGGCCGAATCGAGAAACTGACGTTGTCGACAGCGACTAGGCCGCCGAAGCGCTTGCTAAGATTCTCGGCCTTGAGAAGGCTCAACGGCCCGCCCTCCGCTTCAAGACCGCGCCGAGAAAGCCGTCCGGCACGAACAGAAGCACCACGAGCGCGACGGCCGCGACAGCGAAGTTGCTCAGTTCTCCGATCGGGCGCAGCACCTCGCCGGCGACGATCAGAAAGATCGCACCGAGCGCGCCGCCAATGATCGTGCGCCGGCCGCCGAGCACCGCCGCGATGATGATCTGGATAGCGACCGCGAGATCGACCACCGTATTCACCGAGGCGGTGCCGAGGTAGAAAATCGTCAACGCACCCGAAAGACCGGAAAAAAAGGCGCTTAGGCAGAAGGCGAACAGCTTGTGCTTGGTGACGTTGAAGCCCATCGCTTGCGCTGCGATCGGGTCTTGGCCGGTGGCCTGAAGGATGAGGCCCAGCGGTGAGCGCGACACTGCGAATAGGATCGCGCCGCTTATCACCATGAAGATCAACGCGTAGTAATAGTTCACGTGCGAACTGATCGACAGCACGTCGGGCACGGCGAGACCGATCTCGCCACCCGTCGAACCCGCGAAAATGACGATGAACTGCAGGAGGAGCAGCACGGCGACCAGAGTCACCAGACCGAAATAGGGCCCGCGCAATCGGAGCGCCGGCAACGCGAGCGCAACCCCGCCGATTACGGCGATGGCGGCGCCGGCGGCGATGCAGAGCCACATCGGCAGCGCCGTATACGAGTTGAGCATGCCGGAACCATACGCGCCGAGGCCAATCAAGAATGTCGGGCCGAAATTTACCTCACCCGCGTATCCAAAAAGAAGGTCCCACGACATCGCGAAAACGCCGAAGTAATAGGCCATGGTGAGGACGCCGAGGACATAGGCGGATGCCTTGAGCGGCAGGACTGCCATGAACAGGACGGCGGCGACGGTAAGCCAGAAACGATAGGATCGGAGAAATTTTGACATCAGGCTTTCGCTTGCTTCCTCAGGCACGATAGCTTGTGAAACGTGCGTGCTGTCGGCGCCGGTTCAGCGCCTGCCGAAGAGTCCTTGCGGACGGAGATAGAGAACGATGATCAGCATGAAAAGCGCCGGCAGGGTCCGATATGATGGATTGCCGAGATAGGCAGTCAGCGTTTCGATGAAGCCGATGATATAGGCGGCGAGCAGCGATCCCGGCACGCTTCCCAATCCGCCGAGAATGACGATGATGAAGGCGCTTGCCGTGAGACCGCCGATGTTTCCCGGGCTGGCGCCGATGAAGGTCGCGAGCAGCACGCCGGCAAGGCCGGCCAGGAGCCCATAGAGGCCCCACACCCAGCGATAGATGGACGACAGCTCGAAGCCTAGAAGCGCGATTCCACGCGGGTTGATCGCGGCCGCGAGAATCGTCTTGCCGAAGCGCGTGTTGTTGATGAGGAACCAAACCCCCAGAATGACGAGCCATGATGCGGCCCCGATCGCCAGCTCGTTGGTTGGTGTGTTGACGCCGAAGACGTTGGTGATGCCGGGAACTAGTCGCGGCACAGAAATCGGATTGGAGCTGAACATATAGGCCAGCAGCTCCTGAATCATGATGCCCCAGAGCAGCGTCGCGGTGAGGATGAAGATCTCCTTCTCCTCGGCCGGAATGCGGCGCGAGCGCTCGATCGGAGCAACGACCACGTAGTAAGTGAGGTAGGCCATGGCGACGCCGGAGAGCATGCCGACGAGGCACGCCGGATAAACGCTGAGGCCAAAGGCCGAGCCGAGATACCAAGCGACCATGGCGGCGACGACGAGAATGCCACCGTGTGCGAGGTTCAATACGCCGGATACGCCGAAGATGATGGTGAAGCCGATCGCGCCCAAAGCATAGAGCGCGCTGATGACGAATCCATCGACAAGGATTTGCATGGCGAGCGTCATCGGGAACTCCTGGTCTGCACGCGATCGGCTGTTGGTCTTACGCTACAGCACTTGGTCTAAGGGGCCGGTGTCATAACCGTTCCCATCATGGTTACTTCTTAGCCTCGAGCCACTTCGGAAGAATCGGCTTCGCCGTCGCCGCATAGCTCGGCCAGATGATCTTTTGCTTGCCGTTTTGCCACTGAATAGCGACGCCGGTGACATAGCCCTTGCCGAACTTCAGCCCATGGGCGTACTTGGCATGCCGGCCGTAGAACTGCTCGCGGCCCAGCGTGCCGACGTAGTTGGTTTTCTCGAGGGCCGGGACCAGCGCGTTCGCGTTCGTTGAATGGGCCCGCTCGATCGCATTCTTCAGGATGTAGAACGCATCGTAGGTCGTGTAGGAGTTATAGGCCGGAGTGGTATGGAAACGCTTTATGTAGGCCGAACTGAAGGGATTGCTCTTCGGCGTAAGCGCGGCGCCTGGGGCACCAAGGTTGCCGGTGATCACGCCTTCAGTCGCACCGTTGGTGTCCTTCCAGAAGGTGCTGGCGCCCGCCTGCGAGCTCCAGCCCGCGAGAAGCAGCGGAACCTGCTGGTCATGCCACTGCACGGTGGGCTTGACGCCGACATGGGCGATGCCGGTGATGATCACATTGGCATGGGTGTTCTCGATCTTGTTGAAGATCGGCGTGAAGTCCGTGGTGTTCGGTGAGAAGCGGATATGGTCGAGCACTTTCAGGCCGACCTTGGGCAGGCACTTCAGATACTCCGCGTCCAAAGGCTCGGTCCAATCCGCGTTCTCGCTCATCACGACTGCAGTTTTGTAATGGAAGTCCTTGACCAAAATGGCGTGCGACTGGGCGCAGACCAGGTCGCCGAGGAACGTCGAGTTCAGGTTGACGTGAAAGACATACTTGTATTGGGCATAGTGCTCGCGCACCATCTTGGTAATGACATCGCTTGCCGCACCCGTGACCAGGAACGGCTCGTGCAGACGCGCCGCCCAGGGCTCAACCGCCAGCGCGACCTCGCTGATGAAGGTGCCGATAACCGCGGTCACGTGATCTTGCTTCACCGCACGCTGGAAGGCGCGGATGCCATCGCTTGCCGAGGCATGATCGTCGTATTTCAGCAATTCGATTTTGCGACCGTCTATGCCGCCATGGGCATTGATGTCGTCAGTCGCCATCTCCGCGGCATTGACGATGGAAATGCCGTCGATGGCAGAGAACGGGGCAAGAACACCGATCTTGATTGGCGCCTTTCCGGCGGCTTGTGCGCTGGCGGGTCTGAGGCCGACAGCAGCCCCGAGGGCCAACGCAAGGCCAGCGCCCAAGGCCACGTTACGTCTGGATTTCCAAAACTCTCTCATGATTCCTCCATTTATCATCTATAGCTGTTCCACTCACTGTCCCAGACGTAACTTTGATCCTGTCGACGGATACGCCCTGCTGGCTCGGCTCTCGGCACTCGCCGGCCGGAGCCTTATTACGATTGCCCGATCCGCCCTTCCGCCGTCCTCCCGACATTCAACGACATTCTAATTCAACGACATTCTATGGTTGGCGGTGTTTTGTGGTGTAGTGCCGTTTGCGGAAGTGTGTGCAAGATGGCCCCGAGAGAGTGCCGCTGGCAAGCCTAAATGGAATGAAATGGACAAATTGACGGTCTCTGCCACGCCTGCCGCGTCGTTACTCTGCACGGCGCGAATGCCGTAAAAAGAGTGTCTATCTCGCTTGCCGCGACGGACAATGCCGCAGGTAGCATTTACGGTCGTTTTGCTTCGCAGGTGCCGCGGCTCGACTGCGAGGCCCGTTGATTCACGAAATCAAGACGCACTATTACGTTGCCAAATAGAGTGCTTGACCGGGCCGGGATTTCGCGATGGGTTTCGTAATTCGTCCGCATTGCGCACGAACACTTTACTCTAGTCTTGGCACCCAAGAAGGTTCGGTTTGACCGACTGCTTCGCCTTGCGTAACGTAGCGGAAATTGCAGCAAGGGCGGGCATAACGCGTGGCGCAGGCTCGGCCGGTGCTGACGACAAAGCGACTGGGGAGGACACTGTGGAAGCCAGACATTCAAATATCCGGCGCCAACTGGCCCGGGGCTTCAGTGTGGCGGCGATCGCGGTTGCCATGGCGCTCGGGACGAGCGCTGCGCAAGCCAAAGAGCCGGTCAGAATTGGCATCATCGCGTGGCAGGCGAATCCACTCGGCGCCGGAATAAAGGACGGCGCAATCCTGGCGGCTAAGGAGATCAACGCCGCGGGCGGCATCGAGGGCCGGAAGGTCGAACTGTTTCAATTCGATGATCACGTCTCGGCGACGGACGGCGTGCGCGCCTTCCAACGCGCCGTCAAGCAGGACCACGTGGTCGCGGTCATTGGAGGGTTCGTCAGCGAGATTGACTTCGCGATGATTCCGTGGGCGGCGCGATACCGGGTGCCGTTTATCGCGGGCGGTGCGAGCAACAAGATCGCGACCATGGTTCATGACGACTACGAGAAGTACAAATATGTCTTCGAGCAGACGCCGAACTCCTATTATCTCGCCCGCGCCGTGTGCGACATCTCACACTATGCGCTGGTGAAAAAACTTGGCGTTAAGACCGCCGTCATCATGAGCGAGGATGCGGCGTGGACCAAGCCCCTCGACGCAGGATACTTAATGTGTCTGCCGAAGGTCGGCATCAAGGTTCTTGCGCACATCCGCTTTGCGCCGAACACCAAGGACTTCACCCCGATCTTCAACAAGATCGAAGGGCTGCACGCCAATGTCATTATTGCCGGCATGGCCCACGTCGGGCTTGCGCCGACGGTGCAATGGCATGAGCAGCAGGTGCCGGCGCTTCTTGCCGGATTCAACGCGCAGGCTGGCGCCAGCAACTTCTGGCAGCGCTCGAACGGCGCCACGGAAGGTGTAATAACCTGGAACGCGGGTGCTCCGGGTGCCGCAGTGACATCGAAGAGCATTCCCTTCACCGACGCTTATGTGAAAATGTTCAAGACCACGCCGACGCTCGAGGCTTATATGACCTATGATTCGATGTATGCCCTGAAGGCGGCGATCGAGCGCGCGCACTCAACCAAGGCGGACGCGCTGGTCGCGGCGCTCGAGAAGACGGATATCGTCGGCTCGATGGGCCGGGTTAAGTACTACGGCCGTCGTGCGCCCTTCACCCACGATGTCGAATTCGGCGAGCATCTCGTGAGCGGTGTTGGTATCCAGTGGCAGGAGGGCAAGCAGGTGGCGATCTGGCCTGCTCACGCAGCGAACGGCGAGCCGATGCTGCCGAGCTTCGTCAAGGCCGCGGGCAAATAGCGTCGTTCGGACACTCAGCCGGCCGGTAGTCGAGGGTTGATGGCGTTCTGTTGATGCGTGGTTAATTGGCGCTTCCGCCCGATTCTCGGCCTGATCTTCGGATGTGGCCGGCGAGGGGCGGAAGTTGTCTTCACGCTGCAAGAGGTGCGTCGCCGGCGCGGCGCGGAAAAAGACGATGGAGCGGTCCTTCAAGAAAGAGGTTGCGACGCTTCGCCTTCGCCAAGGCGAGGTATTCCATGGCGAGGGCATCCTTGCCGTGACGAAGGCGCTGCTGCAATCCGGCGTTGCCTATGTCGGGGGCTATCAGGGCGCGCCCGTTTCGCATTTGATGGACGTGCTGGCCGATGCCAGCGAGATTTTGGACGAACTCGGCGTGTCTTTCGAGGCCGCCGCCAACGAGGCCGGTGCCGCGGCCATGCTCGGCGCCTCGATCAACTACCCCATGCGAGGCGCCACGACTTGGAAGTCTGTCGTCGGCACCAATGTCGCCTCCGACGCCCTGTCGAATTTATCTTCGGCCGGCGTCCGCGGCGGCGCGCTCATCATCATCGGCGAGGATTACGGCGAGGGAGCAAGCGTGATCCAGGAGCGAAGCCACGCCTTCGCCATGAAATCGCAGATGTGGTTGTTGGATCCGCGACCCGATCTGCCGAAGATCGTCGACATGGTGGAGCATGGCTTCGCGCTTTCCGAGGCGAGCAACACGCCGGTGATGCTCGAACTTCGCATCCGCGCCTGTCATGTACACGGGAGTTTTGTTTGCAAGGACAACCGCGCGCCGGGGGTATCCAAGAATCACGCCATCGCGGCGCCGGATTTCGATTATGGCCGTATCTGCCTGCCGCCTTCCACCTATGCCCAGGAGAAGCACAAGGTCGAGGTGCGCTGGCCGGCGGCGGTCAAGTACATCCGTGAAAACCATCTGAACGAAACATTCGCCGGCCGGCTCGACGATATTGGTATCGTCGTCCAGGGCGGCATGTTCAACGCCGTGATACGGGCGCTTTCGCAACTCGGTCTTGCCGATGCCTTCGGATCAAGCGCAGTGCCGCTTTATGTGATGAATGTCACCTATCCGCTGATTCGGGAGGAGATAGCGGAGTTCTCGGCCGGCAAGCGCGCGATACTCATCGTCGAAGAAGGCCAGCCCGCCTATATCGAGGATGCGATCAATGCCATTCTCCGCAAGGCGGATCTCAATACCACCGTGGTCGGCAAGGCGGTGCTGCCGATGGCCGGCGAATACACAGGCGAGGTGGTGCTCGCCGGCGTCGCCCGCTTCGTCGAAGGAGCAGTGCCGCGCGGCCTCGATCTCGCGGCAATCGCACAAACCTATGGCCATCTCATGGCACCGAAGAAGAAGGCGGCAGAGCTTCTTGACCTGCCGATGCCCGCACGGCCGCCCGGTTTTTGCGTCGGCTGCCCGGAACGGCCGGTCTTCAGCGCCATGAAGATCGTCGAGAAGGATCTCGGTCCGTTCCATGTCAGCGCCGATATCGGCTGCCACACCTTCTCGACCTTGCCGCCGTTTAACATCGGCAATACGGTTTTGGGCTACGGCCTAGGGCTTGCGAGCGCGGCCGCCGTCGCGCCGGCTTTCGGCAACAAGCGCGTCGTCAGCATGATGGGCGACGGCGGGTTTTGGCATAACGGCTTGACATCCGGCATCGCCAGCGCGGTGTTCAACCGCGATGACGGCGTCCTCATGATCATGAAGAACGGCTATACCTCGGCCACGGGAGCGCAGCATATCCCCTCCTCTGGCAGCAATGCGCTGAACCAACCGAGCAGGATGGGGATCGAACGAACGCTCAAGGGTCTCGGCGTGCAATGGCTGAAGGTCGTGCATACCTACCACGTGGCGGACATGGCGAGGACACTGCGCCAGGCGCTCACCACCAGGCAGAAAGGGCTCAAGGTCATCATTGCCGAGGGCGAATGCCAGCTCGAGCGTCAGCGTCGCGTCCGGCCGCAGAATGCAAAAAAGCTCGCAACCGGCGCGCGGCTCGCAACCACGCGTTTTGGCGTCGATGAAGACGTTTGCACCGGCGACCATTCTTGCATCCGGCTTTCTGGCTGCCCGTCGCTCACCGTCAAGCCTAACCCCGACCCTTTGCGCCGCGATCCGGTTGCCCGCGTTGACAACGGCTGCCTGGGTTGTGGACTTTGTGGCGAGGTCGCCCACGCGGCGGTGCTCTGTCCCTCGTTCTATCGCGCCGAGATCGTGCAGAACCCCAAGCCCTTCGAGCTTTGGCTCGACCGCGTGCGGCGCGCGATCATTGGTCGTCTTCGCGGCGGGCGGCGGGGCAAGCATGCGGCGGAGCTCGCTTGAGCGCGATGCGCGCCGGTCCGATCACGCTTCTTGTCGCGGCGCTTGGCGGCGAAGGTGGTGGCGTGCTTTCCGACTGGATTCTCGATGCGGCGGCGACCGTTGGTTTCCCGGCGCAGAGCACATCGATCCCGGGCGTCGCGCAACGCACTGGCGCCACCACCTATTACCTCGAACTCTATCCGGAATCGGCCGAAACTCTCTCGCGGCGGCCGGTCTTCGCGCTGACGCCAAGCCCAGGCGATGTTGACATCATGGTCGCCTCGGAGTTGATCGAAGCCGGGCGGGCAATGCAGAACGGCTACGTCAGTCCCGACCGCACGACGCTCATTGCCTCGACGCATCGCATCTACGCGATCGGCGAAAAGGGAGCCATGGGCGATGGCCGCTACGAGGCCGAACGCGTGATCGAGGCGGGCAAAGCGCTCGCGAAGCGGGCGGTTCTGGTTGATATGTCGGTGTTGGCGCGCAACACCGATACGGTGATTAGCGCGGTTCTCTTTGGTGCCATCGCAGGGTCCGGTGCGCTGCCGCTCGCGCGGGACGTTTGCGAGGCCGTGATCGCGAAGAGCGGCAAAGGGGTCGAAGCCAGTCTACGCGGTTTTGCCGCCGGCTTTGCCGCCGCGGCGGGCGAGACGGAAGCGGTGACCGAAGACACCGTCGTGGCTGCGGTGTCCGAGGTCGGGCGCGTGCGCCGCGATTTCCCGCTCGACACACATGGCGTGCTCGAAGTCGGTGTCCAACGGTTGATCGATTATCAGGACGCTGGCTATGCCAAGACCTATCTTGGCCGGCTGGAACCCATTCTCGCGCTGGATACCAGTGCCGGCCATCGCCTGGTCAACGAAACTGGCCGTTATCTCGCACTTTGGATGAGCTATGAGGACGTTATCCGCGTCGCCGATCTGAAGACGCGCGAAAGCCGCTTCCAGCGCGTCCGCCGCGAGGTTGGCGCTCAGCCCGGCCAGCTGGTCAAGGTGGTCGAGTTTCTGAAGCCCGGTCTCGACGAATTCTGTTCGGTCCTGCCAGGCCTCCTCGCGCGGCCGGTACTCCACCTCGCGCAGAGATCAGGCCTCGAAAACCGCCTCAATATCGGTCTCAAGATCAAGACCACCAGCGTCGGCGGGTTTCTGCTGCTCAAATGTATGAGTTCTCTGCGACGCTGGCGGCGTGTCGGCTCGCGCTTTGCTGAGGAACAGGCGATGATCGAACGCTGGCTCGCCGCGATCAGGGAAGCAGCAGCGAAAGACCTTGATCTTGCGCTTGAGATCGCCGAATGCGCGCGGCTCGTCAAGGGTTATGGCGAAACCCATCGCCGCGGCCTCGGCAACTTCGTCGCCATTCTCGACAATTTGGTGGAGACCGATGCTGCGCTCGGCGACCGCAAGGCCGCGATCCGTGCGGCGCGGGATGCCGCCTTGGGCGATCCTGACGGCAAGGCGCTTCGCTCGCTTCTCGCCGAGATCCGCGCAGGGGGATCGGCAGCGAGTGCCGAGGACGCTCCCCGTACCGCTGCGGCTGCCTCTGTGTGAGCCCGTTGTTCAAGACTTATGTGTCTCGGGCTGCCTTCAGTCGTGGCGCGGGTCGATCGGCACCAAGCCGTGGAAATCGTGCGCCTGTTCGAAGAGATGGGCGGCGGAGAGGAGCGCTGCCTCGGCCCGCGGCCGTGCCACCATCTGAAGACCGATAGGCAGGCCCGTCGCGGTGAAGCCGCAAGGAACCGAGATCGCCGGGCAGGCGGTCAAGGTTACCGCGAAAGTCGGGATCAGCCAGCTCACATAGTTTGGGAATGTTACGCCGTTGAGCTCGCTCAAATAGCGTTGGCGGTGATCGAAAGGCGGCACCAGTGTCGTCGGGCAAAGCAGGAGATCAAATTTTTCGAAGAAGGCGAGAGTTCGGCGCCATAACGCCGTGCGACCGCGCTCGGCCTCGGCGATCTCGCTCGCCGTCCGCTTCAATCCCGCCTCGATATTCCAGATGACCTCGGGTTTCAGCTTGTTTCGATGGTTCTCCAGCAAAGGCTGAAAACGAGCGGCGAAGGCCACGGCGCGAAAGGTCTGGAACATCGCCTCCGCATCGCCGAAATCGGGCGTTTCCTCCACCACCTCGGCGCCGAGAGCGCTGAAGCTTTGTGCCGCGCGGCGGCAGACCTCAGCGACCTCCGGGTCGACCGGCGAAAGATTGAGGGTTGGGTGAAAGGCGATTCGTTTCGGCGCAACCGGTCGCTCGATCGCCTGCATGAATGGGGCCGGAGGCGGCGGCAGGGAAATCGGATCCTCGAAAGTGTCGCCAGTCATGGCATCCAGCATCAGCGCCACATCGCCGACGGTTCTCGCCATCGGTCCGGCAACCGCGAGCGGATCGAAGGGAAGCGCGGTCTGGCCATGAGCCACCCGGCCAGGTGACGGCCGGAGCCCGACGACGCCGCAGAACGAGGCCGGAATGCGCAGGCTGCCGCCGAGATCGCTGCCGGAAGCAAGCCATACCTGACCGGCGGCCAAGGCGGCGGCGGCGCCTCCCGACGAGCCGCCCGGCGTCAGTGCCGTGTTCCAGGGATTGGTGGTGGTGCCGAAAACATCGTTGAAGGTCTGCGCGCCGGCGCCGAATTCTGGGGTGTTTGATTTGGCGATGACGATCGCGCCATGCGCTTCCAACGTCTCGACCTGAAGGTCGGAACGGGCCGGTACATGATCAGCATAGATTGGCGAGCCGAACGTGGTACGCACGCCCTCGACCTCGGCGAGGTCCTTGATCGCGACCGGCAGGCCGTGAAGATAGCCGGGCGGCGCGGGATCGGGGCGCTTCTTCATCAGCGCGTCCGCCTTGGCCCGCGCGCGCTCGAAACAGCGGGTGGGGAGCGCGTTGATGGCATCGTCGGTCGCTGCGATGCGCCGCTCGGCGAGGGCGATCAGATCAAGCGGCGAAACCTCTCCGTTCGCGAGCCGGTTGACTGCCTCGCGCGCGGTCATGCGAATAAGGTCGTCCATAGCCGCAGAGTGGCCCGATTCGCTGGCGCTGTACAGAGCGGTTGGTCGCAAGTGGCTCCCGACCGACTGCCAATCCGACTTTAGATGGGGCGAAGCTCGGGCTGTCGGCTGTTGATGGCGTAGATCATCGCCGCCTCCGCCTTGACGACCTTCTCTTGCCAGTCGCGATCGAGCAAGCCATAGAGCAGGAGGTCTCGGTATTGGCCCTGAACCAGCGAGCGATCGCGGAGAGGGCCGCCTTCGCGGCGGAAGCCGAGGCTTTCGGTGAATCTGACGGCCGCCTCGTTTTCGGGACAAACGGTCACTTCGATGCGATGCATGGTGAGCGCGTCGAAACAGTAGTTGATCAACGCCTCGATGGCTTCGCGCATCAGGCCACGCCGCCAATAATGCCGGCCCAGGATATAGCCGATCTCGAGACGGCGATTTGCCGTTTCGCGGTGATGATAGGTGACGATGCCGATCGGCGTGTTCGTCTTACGCTCCACCAAAGTCCAAGTGGCGTGCCATTCCGGCAACGGGATCATCCAGAACTGAACGCGCTTTTGCGTATCGGCTATGCTGGTGCAGGCGGGGAAATCGACATAGCGCATGGTCAAAGGGTCGCCGAACACGTGATGCAGTCCCTCTGCATCGTTGAGCGCGATCGGCCGAAGCAAAAGCCGGGGTGTCTCGAGAATGGTCTGGGTTGGAATCAATGTCGCTAGCATGGGGCGCTCGCTCCGATTTGGCCTTCTCGCCCGCCGGCCTCGGCCGGGCTCGAAGGTATTTTGGTCTCATCCGGCCACGACCGAGCAAGAGCTGTGCCGATCGCCGAAAACCCAAACTTTCCGCGCCCCGTCGCCGCCGGGACACGGCTTCGTGACGGCATTCGCGGCAGGATTTTCTCGGCGCGAAGGGATCAAGCGGGAAAAATCTGCCCGCCGGGTCGTTGCTTCGGTTGGCCGGCATTTGATAAGCGCGGTGCCGACTGTGATGCCAAGTATTTGGGGGCTCGTGGGCATGGCCGTCATGGCACAGAAGGCGACGCAGACCATCGTGGATACAACATCCGGAGAGTTATCGCCGACTGAGTGAAAAGAAAACATCAGCACGAGCGAATGGATGTGCCTCGTGCTTTCCCCTCTCTGCGGCTGTTGCGGCTTCAAATGGGCGATCTCCCCGGAACGGCCGCGAAGCCCGTCCGGTATTTGCCGATATACAATCGATAGTTGTTAATCTTGCCCGCTGCGTTTCGATGGAGGTTCCGCTTTATAACTTTATTTCGTTGTAATAGCGCCCCTTTCCAATTTGTAACGTTTCAGAGATTGCACGCTTCTTGATAGACGGCAACGCAAACGACAATGTATGGTTAAGAAAGCGGTATGTGGTTCCACCGGCCTCGGGTTACCGGGACTGGTAATAGGCTTACGATAAGACCGGACAAGAAAGTTCGAAAAGAAGAGCTCCTTGCTATGATGCGGGCGGCTAGCCAGGGGAAGGCGTATGCGTAACCGGAACACGAAGTTGGTATTGATCGAAACGGCGGAAAGGCTTTTTGCGGAGCAAGGTATCGAAGGTGTTTCGCTGCGGCAGATCACGGTGGCTGCCAAGCAGAAGAATACTTCCGCACTTCATTATCATTTCGGCTCACGGCAGAATCTGATCGAGGCGATTTTCGCTTTGCGGACGTCGCGCATCAACGAACGCCGGCTTCAGATGCTGGCGGATGTCCACGAGAAAGGCCACTCGCATGATCTTCGCGAACTGGTTGCCGTTCGCGTCTGTCCGCTCGCGGAACGGCTGATTACGAGCGGCGGCCTGGATTACTACGTTCGCTTCCTCGCGCAAGCAAACTTGAGCCCGCAGGTCGATGTCAACGGCATCTTACGGGGTCGCTTTGACGAAGGTATGGTGCGCACGAGCCGGCTGATCCATCAGATTCTAAGCTATGTGCCGCGCGCCGTTCTCGATCAGCGCCTGCTTCTTTCCAGCACCCAGATGACTTACGCCCTGGCTGAGTGGCAGACCTCGATGACCCAATCCGGAGCCGATATACTGCCGGGCCTGCTGATGCCCTTCGTTGATAATTTGATCGATTTCATCAAAGGCGGCCTTTCCGTTTCGCCCACCGAAGGGGAAAGCTTGATCGCAAATCAGGTTTTGCCGCTGGCGCGCCGGGCACAGGCGTGCAAGCCTGCGGCCGGACTGTCTGAGACGGGCGACCCCCGGAATAGAAAAGCCGACACAGCCGACTGAAATGTCGCAGCCGTGCCTTCGCGCGCATGTGGCGAGCGCCGCGCGAGGCTTGCCGCCGCGGTCTTTTTGCGAGCGGCCCTGGCATGGGGCTTCTTGCCGGCTGTTTCGGTCTGCGCCATAATTAGATCCGAGCGTGAATCCGTCTTGAACCCCATGCGGGGCGTCAGAGGTAGCGTCGAGGGCCGTCCCGGCTTGGGGGGGAGGTCCCTATGACAGTAGCGCAAGTCCTGAAAGCAAAGGGTAGCTGCGTTCATACCATTGATGCCGATGAAAGCGCGCAAACCGCCGCTGAGCGTCTCAATCGCGAACGGGTCGGCGCGCTTGTAGTGGTGTCCAGCGCCGATCAGGTCACCGGTATTATTTCCGAGCGCGACTTGGTTCGCGGCGTGGCGCGAGAAGGCGGTGCGGCCTTGCAGTGCAAGGTGGCCGATCTGATGACGCGAGAGGTCGTCTTTGTCGCGCCGGACGAGACCATCGAGCACGTGATGGGAATAATGACCGACCGTCGCGTCCGGCATCTGCCGGTGCAAAAGAACAATCGGCTGGTCGGCATCATCTCCATCGGCGACGTGGTCAAGCTGCGCATCGCAAAGACTGAGATGGAAGCGGCGGAGCTTCGCCGCTATATCGTCGGAACCTGACCGGAATAAAGCAACCCGGGGATCGGCGCTGCGTCAGATGTGCGCAAGCGCGACGATGCGCGCGCCGAAGGCGATGAATACCGCGCCCATGACGCGGTCGATCCCGCTTTTGATTCGTTGATAGACGGCCTGCACGAGTGCGTGCGAAAAGACGCAAGCAACTACCACGTACCAAGTGGTTTCCTGCATTGCCACGATGCCGAGCGCCGCGAGGCGTACCCAGAATGGCGTCTCGGCCGGGAACAGCGCGAGAAAAATGCTTGAGAAGAAGATCACCACCTTCGGGTTGGTCAGGGTCAAGGACAGGCCCGTTATCGCAGCGCGAACGAGACGTGCCGCCGAGACCGGAGCATCGTTGCTGATCTTGCTTTCCGCCACTGTCGATGCCAGATCACCGCCATGCCGCTTGCCGCGCCACGCAACGAGGCCGAGCCAGATCAAATAAACGCCCCCCGCAAGCTGCACCAGGCCGTAGAGTGTCGCGAAGCGGGTCAAGAAAATAGCGACGCCGAAGATCGCCGCCACGGCCCAGAGTGTCGTCGCCGCGGCGATGCCAAGGGCCGTCGCCAGGCCGACCGCGCGCGATTGGCTGGAGGCCGTGCTGGTGACGAGGAGAAAGGCGGGACCCGGGCTCATGATGGCGAGCATGTTCGCCACAGAGACGCCGGCAAGCGTAAAGGCGTAGGACATGTCAGTCAGCTCCCAACCGTATCGCGACAGTAAGGTTCGTTCGCAACGCAACCGCGAATGGCTCACAGGCGTCAAAATATGCCATGCGTCGCACCTGCATCAAGGCCGCGACAATGACAGTGAGTCTTGGCGCGACTAGCGCGGCATGCGGCCTGGCGGTATCCTCGTCCGGCAATGTCACGGCGGGGAATGGCCATGGATCCGAATGCCGAGCGCGTGGTGGTCACCGATGTGAAGATGCCGTTCTGGTCGATGGTCGTCTTCATGGTCAAATGGGCGATCGCCTCGATCCCCGCCTTTTTCATTCTTGCCATCATCTGGTTTCTCGTGGCGGCGCTGTTCAGCGGCATCGGCCACATGATGATCATGGGCCGCTATTGACCGCATCGCCCTCAGTCGATGAAGATTGGCTCAGCTTCGGGGTCGACGTCGATTCCGGCCTCGGCGAGCGAGGCGACGAGATCCGCCACGGCAAGCCGCATGTAGCGCTCGAGCAGCCGCAGATAGAGCCCCATGAAAACCGGCCCGTGGCCATCCCCCGCCCCGTCATGGGTCATGCTCATGGCATGCGCAATCTCATGCAATAGGCACCAGGACGGCGTGCGGTCCGATACCTGAAGGGCAAGCCGCGAGGCCTGGGCGACGAGCCGCGTCGCCTGCGGTGCGAGCGGTTCCACCTTCGGCGGGAACCGCAGCCCCATGTCGGCCCAGATGGCGTTCACCATTGCCTGGGTTTCGGCGACGTTGAGCCGTGTCCGGTCGCGCGGCGCCAGCACGCGGTCTTCCCAGGCATAGACACGGCTTCGTTGGTAATCCCGTCCGGACATCAGCGGATCAGCTCGCGGTTCCCGTCCCGGACCGGTCGGTCCAGATTGACCCGGCCGCCTGCTTCCATGCCTTGGCGATAGGCGGCGTTGATGCGCCGGCGCAAGCCGCTCGCCGATACCAGCCGAATGCCGGTTTCGCGGAAGGCTTGATCCACCACTCGGTGCTTGACCAGGATCAGAGCCGTTCCGGTGGTCCGCTGCGCCGCGACCTCTGCCTCGCGCGCCGCATGCATGGCCTCAAGCCGCTCGGCGATCCGGTTCGCCATGCCATGCTCGAAGCTGGTGCTGGCCTTGCGCAGGCCGGCCCCCTTGGCCCGCGTCAGACCGTGCTTGAAGAGGGCGCTCTCCGACCGCATGGCGCGGTCGATCACCTGCAAGAGATAGCCTGCCATCGCGGTATCGGGCTCGAAGCCGAAGAAGGTATAGCCGACGCCATCCGCTCCGCGCGAAAGCCACACCTTGCAGTCGCAAAAGCGGGCGATCGCCGGCACGCAGCCGTCGATCGGACGGCGCTGCTTGCCGCCGAGCGTGATCTCGATCTGCACACAGCGTTCCTCGCGGACGTCGATTTCTGCCATTGACAGCGCATAACGCTCCAAGAGGCGGCCGACCATTTCTGCCGCCGCCATCGCCTCCGCCTCGGTGCACCCGTTCGAGACCGTCTTCTCGGCCAAAGCCTTGATTCGCGCCTTAACTTTTGCGAGTTCGCCCGCTTGCCGCCCCGCTTCACCCATCACTGAGATCCCTACGCTGCCGTCTCACGTCCTGATAGGGCGTTATACTGCCGGCATTGGAAGCCGATCCGCAATCGCGCTATTCTCCCGGCGGCGCGTTTTGGTCCCTTCCCTCCGTCACGATCAAGGAATGGCAGTTCATGGCCCTCGATTCAAAAATTGTCGAAACCCTGCAAGGAATTACTACGGCGACCATTACCACCGTCCTGCTGAAAAAAGGGCTGCGTAATGTCTGGCTTCGCGGCACCCGCCCCTTGAAACCCGGCCAGCCGCGGCTCGTCGGCCCTGCCTTTACGATGCGTTTCGTGCCGGCGCGCGAAGACTTGGCGACGCCGGAAAGCTGGGCCTCGCCGCGCTCGACCCGAGGCGCGATCGAGGACATGCCGGCAGGCTGCATCACGGTGATCGATGCCATGGGCGTGACCGACGCCGGGGTTTTCGGCGATATCCTTTGCGCCCGCATGCATCAGCGTGGCGTGACCGCGCTGGTGACGGATGGCGTGCTGCGCGACGTCGCAGGCGTGCTGAAGACCGGTCTGCCGATATGGTGCCAGGGCGCCACCGCGCCGCCTTCCGTTGCCGGCCTTACCTTCGTTAATTGGCAGGAGCCGATCGCCTGCGGCGGCGTCGCGGTATTCCCAGACGACGTCATTGTCGCCGACGAAGACGGCGCGGTGGTGATCCCGAAGGCGCTTCTCGATCATGTGGTGGAAACGGGGGTAGAGCAGGAGCGGCTCGAGGCTTGGATCATGACCGAGGTCGAGCGCGGCGTGCCGTTGCCTGGCCTCTATCCCGCCAATGCCGAAACCAGGGCGCGCTATCAGGCCTGGACCGAGAGCCAGAGGAAGAAATAGCCGCCGAGCTTGTCCTTCAGAGACCGTTGTTTCCGAAGTGGCGCGTCCTTGCGCCTCGATAGGCGGTCGGGCTCGCCCCCATGACGCGGCGGAAGCGGCGGTTGAAGGTGGAAAGATCGCCGAAACCGGCCTCGAAGGCGATCATAGAGACCGGCGCCGTCGTGCGGCGGAGCCGGATCGCCGCTTGCCGCATCCGCTGCCAGAGCAAGAACTGATAGGGCGTCGCGCCGACCAGGGCGCGGAAACTGCGGAGGAAATGATAGCGGCTTAATCCCACCCCTCGCGCGAGCGTGGTGAGCATTAGCGGCTGATCGCTCTCGGCCTCGATTCGCCGGATGGCGTCGCTCACGCGTCGCTGATCGCGGGCACTGGGCGATGGCAGGCACGTCGGCGTTCCGGCTGCCGCCGTGATCGCCGCGGCCGCGAGGTCGAGCGCGATTTCCTCCCACTCCTCGCTCTCTCCGTCGTCTCGCGCCGCCTCCATCCGGGCGAGCAGCGGCAAAAGCGAGATCGAGGGCGAAAGGCGCGGCAGATTGAAACCCATCGTCTTCGCACCCGGCAATTCGTCGAGCACGGATTCGAAACAGGTCGCCGAAAGGTGAAAGGCAAGGCAACGGTCGCCGGTGCCATGGTCATGGCTGCATGTGAAGCCATCGCCTGCGTTGCCGAGGAGCAGCATGCCCGGGCCGAGCAAGGCCGCGCCTTGGGCTGAGCGGTAGTGGAACGTGCCCTCCGTGACCGCCGCGATGCAGATCGCATCGTGTCGTTCCTCGAACGGCTTGTCGCGTGGTCCCGCGGCGCAAATCGCATCGCTCACGCGCCAGCCGGCGCCGGCCGCCATAGATTTTATGGCCATTGTCATAGCGTGATTTTAGCCATTTTCCGCAATTTTTCCCAAGCGGCGACCGGGCACGTCGCGCTACGGGAAGGCGAACACCATAGGGAATGACATCATGGCACGCCCGCTCTCGTCCTCCTTTATCGATGCCTTGGTGAGCGACGGGCCAGCCCCGGATCGCGCGGAGAAGATGGCGCTCTATGGCCGCTTCGTCGGGCGCTGGGAAATGGACACGGTGCTCCGTCTGAAAGACGGATCATTGCGGCGCCGCAGGGGCGAAATCCATTTCGCTTGGGCGCTTCAGGGTCGCGCGGTGCAGGATGTCTGGATCGTGCCGCCGCGCGATGCCGAGGCTCATGCGCCCGCGCCCGGCGATTTCTATGGCACCACGCTTCGCGTCTATGATCCCGGCAACGATCACTGGCATATTCTCTGGACCGACCCCTTATTCCAGGTTTATCGGCGCATGGTCGGCCGGCCTGAGGGCACCGACATCGTGCAGCACGGCACCGACGAGGAGGGCCGACCGGTGCGCTGGAGTTTCCGCGAGATCACCGATGATTCCTTCCACTGGCTCGCGGAACGCGGACGCGATTCCGAGCCGGAATTCGATCTCGTGGTCGAATTCTTCGCGCGGAGGATCGCTTGAGCGGCGGGCCGCAAAGGTTGCATAGCCGGGGCGAAGCCCTCTACGCGGCGAGAAAGCCTTCGAGGCGCTCGCGGATGATCGCCTCCGCCTCGGCCATGATGCGGCTCACCAGTTCCTGGCAGCTCGGGATGTCGTGGATCAGCCCCGCCACCATGCCGCAGCTCCAGGCCGCAGCATTGAGATCGCCATCCTGCAGAACCTTCCTGCTTTGATCGCCGGAAACCAGATGGCGGATATCTTCGATCGCCGTCGCGGTGCCCTTCGCGTGCTCGATCTCGAGGATCTTCTCCACCGCCCGGTTGTCGAGGACCCGCTCTGTATTACGCAGCGGACGCATGATGAGGCGGGTCTGCAACTCGTCGGCCTCGACCAGTGCACGCTTGACGTTTTCATGCACCGGTGCCTCTTGTGTCGCGATGAAGCGGGTTCCCATGTTCATGCCGTCGGCGCCGAGCGCGAGCGCGGCAACCAGGCTCCGCCCATCCGCCATACCGCCAGAGGCGACAAAGGGAATGTGAAGCGTTTCGGCCGCGCGGGGCAACAGGATCATGTTCGGAATGTCGTCCTCGCCGGGGTGTCCGCCGCATTCGAAGCCGTCGACGCTCACCGCGTCGCAGCCGATTCGTTCGGCCTTGAGCGCGTGACGGACCGAGGTGCATTTATGGATCACCTTGACCCCCGCGGCTTTCAACGCCGGGAGGTGCGCTTCGGGATTGCGGCCCGCGGTCTCGACGATACGCACGCCACCCGCGATGATCGCTTGGATGTATTCCGGATAGGGCGGACTGCGAAACGAGGGCAGAAAGGTCAGGTTGACGCCGAAGGGCTGATCCGTCACCTCGCGGCAGCGCGCGATCTCGCGCGCGAGATGATCGGGCGTTGGCTGGGTCAGACCGGTGATGATACCGAGCGCACCGGCGTTGGAAACCGCGGCAGCCAACTCGGCATAGCCGACGTGATGCATGCCACCCTGAATGATCGGATGACGGATGCCGAAGAGCTCGGTAATACGCGTCTTCATCGGGGTCCCCTCTTTTACGCTGGTGCTTGAACCTTGCGACAGTTTCGCCGCCTTTTGCACTTACTAATCAGTTCATAAGTATCTTCACATTGTGTTTGAATTAGTGTATAGTGATTGGATGGCGAGGCAAGACGCGCGCAAGCTGGATCACAAGACGCTGGAAGCGATCAGGATTCGGGCGGTTGA
>JBJKQL010000148.1:0-6805 GCA_046705265.1 Ferrovibrionaceae bacterium | reverse complement strand
CATTAAGAGTTTCGGATGCCGGCGCGCGAGGCGATGGTGGAGACGTTGGGATGAGCCGGCGTCCGAAAGCCTGTGAAGAACGAACCCGCGGGGGTTTGCGAGGAGGGTTCGGAGTCTATGGGGATTTGACGGTTTGGCGTCGGTTGGTGCGGGAGGGGTGATGCCGCTTGCGGGGACAATTGAACAGAGTGCCGGCGGCGTGCGGCTGAGGAAAGCGGTGCGATGTGCGATTTGGAAGCGAGAGCTTTGGCGGAATCGGCGCTGGTGAGTGAGCGTTTGGTGGCGAGATCGCGTCGTCGAGTGGTCGCCGGCTATAGGGTTTTTCGGCGGGCTTGAGAGGGACTGAGATTACGATCGGAGTCATGGCGTATGAGGCCTGATGGGGAAGCCGGACGCGGGCGGTGCACGCGGATGACCGCCGCGCTCGAACGTCTCGACGATGATCATGTGGCCGCCGCAGCAGGGGCACGGCGGTCGATAATCGGCTGGCGCGGCGGTATCCTCGATATCGCCGGACGGAACCTCGGGCTTAGGCACCGTGAGAAGCTGCCGGGCTTGCGCGATATTGTCTTTGCGGCCGGCGCTGGCGAGTAGCCCGTAATGGCGGATGCGGTGGAAGCCCTTGGGTAGGACGTGGAGCAGGAAGCGGCGGATGAACTCGGCGGGCTGGAGGGTCATGGTGCGGTATCGCTCGCGGCCGTTGTGGCGGTAGTCCTTGTAACGGAAGGTGACGCCGGTCTCGTCGAGGGCGACGAGCCGGCTGTTGGAGATGGCGACGCGGTGGGTGTAGCGGGAGAGATAGGCGAGCACTGCCTCGGGCCCCGCGAAGGGAGGCTTGGCGTAGACGAACCAGTTCTTCTTCCGCAGCGGTGCGAGGTAGTCGGCGAATGCTCGCGGGTCGGCGAGAGGGGTGAGGTTCGTGAAGAACTTCAGGCGGCCGTTGGCATGGGCGTCGCCGAGGCTGGACAGGAGAAGCCGCCGGAACAGCTTCGAGAGGACGCGCACGGGCAAGAAGAATCCCGGCCTGCACCGCACCCAAGTCTTACCATCGAGCGAGATGCCGCCACCCGGCACGATCATGTGAACATGCGGGTGGTGGGTCATGGCCGAGCCCCAGGTATGGAGCACGGCGGTGATGCCGGTCCGGGCGCCAAGATGCTTGGGATCGGCGGCGATGGTGAGCAGCGCCTCGGAGGAAGCGCGGAACAAGAGATCGTAGATCACGGCCTTGTTGTAGTAAGCGATTTCGGCGATCTCGGCCGGCAGGGTGAAGACGATATGGAAGTAGCCGACGGGGAGCAGATCGGCCTCGCGCGCGGCGAGCCATTCCCTTGCCGCCGCGGCCTGGCATTTGGGGCAATGCCTATCGCGGCAACTGTTATAGGCGATGCGGCTGTGGCCGCACGCCTCGCAGCGCTCGACATGACCGCCGAGCGCCGCGGTGCGACAGGTCTCGATGGCCGACATCGTCTTCAGCTGGCTGAGGCTGAGATGGCCGGCATGGGTCGCGCGCCAGGCGGGCCCGTAACGATGGAAGACGTCTGCGACCTCGAGTGCGGGGCGGCTCACCGCCGCGTCAGGCGTCCGGTTCTCCCTTTTGCTTCACCACGAGGCTGATGCGATCGAGCGGGCTGACGACGGAGCGGATCGTGTTGATGGCGACCTGTGCATAGAGCGATGTCGTCTCCAACTTGGCGTGTCCGAGAAGCACCTGGATCACGCGAATATCGGCTCCCTGTTCCAGGAGATGCGTGGCGAAGCTGTGGCGACTATGTAGCCGAAGACATAGGCGTCACTATCTACCCTTCCCGACTATGTCGCGTACTTTCCCTCGGAGGCTTATTTTTCCGACGAATGCGTTCGGTTCGTAGCGACATAGTCTTGGCTCTTTCCGCTGGTTCTAGAGGGGAAGGAGCTGACCATGAAGTTCGTCGTCACCGATCAGGTTGTTCTGTCGCGGGCGCCTGAGGGACCTCTGGCGCCTTACCTTGCACCGTTTTCCGAGTGGGTGTCGGGGCAAGGATATGTCCTGTTTTCACTGAGGTATCGAATCCGGCTCGTTGCCGGTTTTAGTCGGTGGCTTGGAGAGCGGCATGTCCGCTTGCGAAGCGTTTCGACGGCGCATTCTGTCGCGTATCTCCGATATCGGTCACGGCGACGGCGGATTCTCGGGGGAGATGCGCCGTCGCTGGCCCAGCTGCTGGATTTTTTGCGGCATCAGGGCGTGATCGCCGCGGAGAAGATACGTCCGCCACAGCTCAGCCCGGTTGACCGGTGCGTCGCGGCGTATGAGCGCTACGTGCGCGAGGATCGCGCTTTGACGCCAGCAACGATCACCAACTATGTGCCATTTGTTCGTGAGTTCCTCAAAGACCGCTTTGGCCGCGGGCCGGTTTTGCTCTCACGCCTTTCCGCCAAGGATATCGTACGGTTCGTGCAACGCCAGGCACCGCGGCTGCATGTGAAGCGAGCCAAACTTCTCACCACCGCACTGCGTTCGTTCCTGCGCTATGGACGCTATCACGGAGATATCCGATTGGACTTGGCTGCCGCTGTTCCCACCGTGGCGAGCTGGTCGATGTCAGCGATTCCCCGGGCGATTGCGCCGGACCAGGTGCGCCGGCTGCTGGACCAAATCGATCGGCATACCGCGGTCGGACGGCGTGACTATGCGGTCCTGCTTCTGCTCGCCCGATTAGGTTTGCGTGCCGGCGAAGTCGCAACCCTTGACCTCCAAGATATTGATTGGAAAGACGGCTCATTGAGCGTGCGGGGCAAGGGCGGTCGACGAAGCCCGTTGCCTCTACCGACCGATGTAGGCGAAGCGATCGTTGCCTATCTCCGAGACGGGCGGCCCGCCAGCACCAGCCGGCGTGTCTTCTTGCGAGCCAAAGCGCCCATCCGTGGTTTTCTCGGTGCGTCTGCTATCGGCTCACTTGTTCGCCACGCACTCCTGCGGGCTGACATCGACGCGCCGACCATGGGCACCCATCAGTTCCGTCATGGTCTGGCCACTGAGATGCTGCGCCGGGGCGCCTCGCTAGCCGAGATCGGCGAGGTCCTGGGCCATCGCAGTCCCGAGACGACGAACATCTACGCGAAGGTCGACCTCGACGCGTTGCGCACGCTGGCCTTGCCCTGGCCGGGAGGTGCGCGATGAACACGCTTCGGCAATCGGTTCAAGAATACCTGGCCATGCGGCGCAGTCTGGGATTCAAACTCAGCGACGCCGCTACTGGACTACGCGATTTCGTGACCTTCATGGAGCACCACCACGCCCCCTACATCACCCACAGGCTGGCGCTCGCCTGGGCCAAGCAACCCTCAGCTGTGCAACCGGCCGAGTGGGCACGGCGCCTGAGCTATGTGCGGGTGTTCGCTCGCCATCGAAGCGCGAGCGACCCGCGAACGCAGATTCCACCGGTGGGCCTGTTGCCGTACCGACCCAAGAGAGCGCAGCCGTATGTCTACTCGGATCAAGAGATCTGTGATCTGCTGAGCGCGGCGCTGAAGCTGCGTGACCCCGACGGATTACGGCCCTGGGTCTATTATTGTCTTTTCGGGCTGATGAGCGTCACAGGCCTTCGGCTCGGCGAGGCCAAAAATCTCGAGCTCCGAGATGTCGACCTCCAGGCAGGCGTGCTGACAATTCGGGGCGCTAAATTCGGCAAGTCCCGTCTTGTGCCCCTGCACGCTTCGACTTGCAGGGTCCTTGCCGGCTACATCACTCGACGCGAACAGGCATGGGCAGGGCGACCAGTCTCCTCGTTTCTGTTTGTGTCCGGCTGGGGAAACCGGTTGGACAATGGCCAGATTCACCGAACCTTCTACGCCTTGTCGCGGCAGATCGGGCTGCGCGGCTCCGCCGATCGTCGCGGCCCGCGCCTGCACGATATGAGGCACGCATTCGCCTCAAAGACACTCTTGAGGTGGTACCGTGCCGGCGAGGACGCCGAGCGGCGCTTGCCTGTCCTCTCCGCTTACCTCGGGCACGTCCACTGGAGCGATACCTATTGGTACTTGAGCGCGATGCCGGAGCTGATGCTGGAAGCGATGTCACGGCTCGAGCGGCATTGGGAGGACCGGTCATGACCACCACGATCAGCCTCGCTCCTCTTCTGCAGCGCTTCTTCACCGATCGGCTGATGCGGCAGCGGCGAGTCAGCCCGCATACCGTCAGCTCCTACCGCGACACGTTCCGTCAGTTCCTCACCTTTGCTCGGCAGCGGTTGCATAAGCAGCCCTCCGCTCTGGCGTTCGAAGACATCGATGCCCCTCTGGTCGTGGCGTTTCTCGATGACCTGGAGAAACGCCGGGGCCTCAGCGCTCGCAGTCGCAATTTGCGGTTAACCGCCATTCACTCGTTCTTCCGATACCTTGCCTTCGAATTGCCGACCCATGCCGCGCAGATCCAGCGCGTGCTCGCCATTCCCAGCAAACGCTTTACCCGCCGGCTCGTCCGCTTCCTCACGCGCCCGGAAGTCGATGCTCTTCTCGCCGCGCCGGACCGGTGCACTTGGTTTGGCCGACGCGATCATGCGTTTATCCTGATGGCCGTCCAAACCGGCCTCCGCCTCTCGGAGATCACGGGGGTCAGACGCGAAGACCTCACCCTTGAGGCCGGCGCCCATGTCCGCGTCATCGGCAAGGGCCGCAAGGAACGCTGCACACCCTTGGCCAAGCCCACTGTCGCCGTGCTGAACGCTTGGCTCCGCGAGCCGCAAAGGAGCGAAAGGGGCTTGCTATTTCCGAATGCCAAGGGAGAGCGTCTGAGCGTTCACGGCGTGCAATATCTGCTGAACAAGCATTCCGCGAATGCCGCCAAAACTTGTCCTTCGCTGAAGGGAAAACGCGTCACTGTCCATCTGCTTCGACACACCATGGCCCTCGATCTGTTGCAAGCCGGCGTGGACCGCGCGGTCATCGCTTTGTGGCTTGGTCATGAGTCGGTGGAAACAACTCAGATCTATTTGGAGGCGACACTCGCCATGAAGGAACAAGCGCTCGCCAAAACCTTACCACCTTATGGCATGCCAAGTCGTTATCGACCCGGAGATCGGCTCATGAGCTTCCTCAACGATCTGTAGCGCCATGAAGACTATGTTGCGTGATCAGGCTACGCCTGTACGCACAAGAGCCTGATATTCTTCGGCAAACTTTCAGAGCCACCAGCCTCACCCGACATAGTCGGGAAGGGTAGATAGTGGCGAAGCGTGTGTGGGGTCACCCGCTTGGTGATCCCGGCCGCCCGCGCGGCGGTGTGAACGCCACGGTTCATCTGCCGTGCGGAGAGCGGCAAGATCGGATTGCGGCTGGGAAACAACCAGCCTCGCGGGAGCATAAGCCCGCGGCGGCGCCCCTCTTTCCACCACTCGCGCAGAAGCTCGAGCAGTTGCGGCGACAGCATGGCATGACGATCCTTGCCGCCCTTGCCGCGCTCGACCCGGATCAGCATCCGCGTGCTGTCGATATCGGTGATCTTCAGCGCCACCAGTTCGGAGACCCGCAGGCCAGCGCCATAGCCGGTGGCGAGAGCCGCCTTGTATTTGGGCCCTGGCGCCGCATCGAGCAACCGTGCCACCTCTTCAGGTGTCAGGACGATCGGGAGCTTGCGCGGGTAGGGAATAACGGTCAGCCGGCGAGCGAGATCGGGCCGGTCGAGTGTCACTCTGAAAAAGAAGCGCAGCGCCGAGACGGAGCTGTTGAAAGCTGGCGGCTGAACCCCGCTCTGTTTCTGGTGCAATTGGAAACGACGCAGATCCTCAGCCGTCGCCTGGTCGGGCGAGCGGCGGAGGAAAGCCGAAAACGATTTCACCACACGGACATAATCGTTGCGGGTGTCCTGGGTGAAACCGCGCACGGTCATGTCCTCGATCATGCGGGCACGAAGCGGGCTCAGGGGTTGTTGCACGGATTGACTCGTCATGACGATCCTCCTCCAGCTGAAGGTTGGTGAACCCTCGATGCTTGAGATCGGATACCCGCCCGTCACGCTTTATCGCTTAAGCTCCTCCAGCTCCAACAGCTACCCGCGAACCTCATCGCCGCTACTTCCCGCGAGAGCGGGTTCGTTCATCTCCCTACAGCGGACGATGACTTTGCCGGCAAACGGCGGCATTGGCGGCCATACGGCCGCCGGGGATTTGGGTCAACTTTGATTTAGCGATACTTAAATCAGGTGATCGGCGCCAAAGAAAGCCGGTGAAGTGCGAGACTTGCTGGAAATTCGAGGTGGGATGCATCCTTCGGTTTGAACGTGTTGGAGCGTTCAGATCGATCAAGCGGAAGGAGCATCCCGATGGCAAGAGTACCGGCGTCGAAGCAGACACGGAAGCGGTTGGCGGAATTATTTGAGGGCGGCGGCGGCGCGGAGGGGGACGGTAGTGAGCTGGTGAAGCTGGCGGCGCGGCTGATCGTGGAGGAAGCGCTGGAGGAGGAAGTCGAGGACGTGGTGGGCCGCGGCTACTACGCGCATGGTGATGGGTCTGGTGGTCATCGCAATGGCTATCGCCGGGGGAAGCTCGACACCGCGGAGGGCCGGATCGAGTACGGGGTGCCGCAGGTGCGCGGCACGGTGGCGCCGTATCGTTCGGCGATTCGGGAGGCGCTGGGCAGCCGCACTGAGGAGCTCGATCGGCTGGCGATCGAGATGTATGCGCGGGGGCTGTCGGTGCGCGACATCGAGGCGGCGTTTACCGATGCGAACGGCAAAAGCCTGCTCTCCAAGAGCGCGGTCAGCCAGGTCACCGAGCGCTTGTGGGCCGACTATCAAGCCTTTGCCGGTCGAGATCTGAGCGAGCATCGC
>JBJKQL010000147.1:0-38091 GCA_046705265.1 Ferrovibrionaceae bacterium | reverse complement strand
GAGATCAACACCCGCGTGGTGGCCGCGGGGGGCAACGCGGATACCGACGTCTCCACCGGCAATTCCGGCGACATCACCCTCACGGCGCCGAACATCACCATCGACGGCGCCCTCCGCGCCGACGCGACCGGTTCCTATACCGGTGGATCCGTCGACCTGATCGCGCTGAACGCGCCTAGTTCCAGCTTGGGCACATCCGGTATCGAGGTCGACGGCGCGATAGACGGCGGTTCGATCAGCTTGACCGCAAGCGGACCGGTGATTTTCAATAGTCTCACCGCCGCGCAGAATATCGCCGTGACGTCACTTGCCGGCGATGTCGTCGGCGTGACCGCAACCGCCGGTCAGGATGTAAGCTTTTACGGTACCGGCGTCTCGCTGCTCAACTTGACGTCAGGCGGCAACACGGCACTGACCGCCGAGGGACCGCTTTCGCAAACCGACCCCTATGCGGGCGAGATCATCGTCGACAACGCAACGACCGGCGGCAGTTTTAGTGCCAATTCGTTTGGTTCGATTTTCATTCCGACCTTGACCGTGGCCGGTTCGGCCAACCTCGACGCCGGCCAGGACATCGAGGTTCCGACCTTGACCGTGGCAGGAGGCGTCGCGACTTACGCCGCCGGCATAACCAACGTCTCGACTCTGACGGCCGGCGGGTACGTAAGCATGGTCTCGGGTGGCACAATCACCTTTCACAACCTGACGGCAGGCAACGACGTCTCCGTAATTTCGCTCAATGGTAACGTTCTTGGCCTACACGATCAGGATGCGGAAAACGATCCCGGGCAGACAGGCGACGCAGGGCAGAACATCTGCCAGATTGGCGGCAATCAGGGCCAGCCGGCCTCGGGCGATGGCTTGCTCGATGACGGATCGATCGTATCGGGCGGTTCGGTCTACCTAGCCGGCACCGGCGTACAGGCGGCCGATATCACCGCGTCCAATAACGTTACGGTTACCGCCGCCGGCATCGGCATGCCACCCGCCGCCGCCGCGGCGGACCAGGCGGCATGGGCGACCGGCAATCCGGATCTTGACGACGGTGGTCCGGAAATGCTCGATGCGCTCCACAAGCTCACCGACCTACAGCGCGACGTTGCGCGGACAAGGCGCGATACGTCCGACGTCGTTCCTGATCTCAATGCCGCGCTCCTGGATTTGACGCATTTCGGCTACACGATCACCGCGACGCCCGCCTACGTGGCGAATTTGGTGACGACCTTGCACGACCTTACCGCCGGATTCCTGCCACACACGGCAGCTGAACTCGCAGAGCAGCAAGACCAAGACAAAGGAACGGCCTCCGTCGGGGGCGAGACTTCGCAGCCCGGCCTTGCCGGCCAAGGAAATTATGGCAACTACGATGCCTGGCCGGAGAACGCCAATGAGGGACCTGAAGCCGAAGGCGGAATCATCTTTCGCGACATGGTCGCCGGCGGCGATGTCGCATTGACCTCCGGCACCGGGCCGGTTCCGGCTGAAAGTGCCAGCGAAACCAGCGACGACGACGAGGCGGTCGTACAAGCTGGAATTCGTTTCGACAACCTGACCGCAGGCGGCGACGTCGCCCTGACCTCTGGCCTCGTGCCGGCCGACGCCGACGGCGACGGACCGGCGGTCATCGGCGGCCTCTATTTCGGCAATCTGACGGCGGGCGGCAGCGTTGCCCTGTCGCTCGGCAGCCTGTCGGCGACCAACGACGACACCGCTCCGTTCACGCAAGGGGGCATTTTCTTCAACACCATTACCGCCAATGGCGACCTGTCCGTCAGTTCGGACGGCCCGGTGATTGGGTTGCAGGTATCGGCAGGCGGCAACGTCGCGGCGACGGTCCTCGGCGACGGCGACGACCTCGATATCGACCAAATCCAGGCGCAAAGCGTCAGCGTAACATTCCTTTCCCCGCCGGAGGAGGGTACCGGGTCCTGACGCGGCCGACCCGCCTCGACGGCCCTGCGGGTCCCGTCGCAACCGGGACCCGTATTTTTTATTCCGCCGCGCCCCCGCTGGATTGAAGTCTTAGGCGGTTGGCGCGGTCTCGCTGAGGGAGGGTCTCTTGGCAAAGGTCTCAAACCAGGCGGCAAGCCTGGGCCGGCCGTCGCGCCAAGCGTCGTCCGAAAATCGGAAATCGAGATAACCAAGAGCGCAAGCTACTGCGATGGTTCCGATCGTGACGCCTTCGAGCATGCCGGCCATGCTCTCCAACACGTCCAAGGTCTGGCGCATCGAGCGTTTGTAAAGAGCGATCTGTGCCTCTGATTGCAGCGCCGCGGGGCGCAGCGTTTCTTGGCGCCGCGGCACCGCGGCATCGCAAATACCATCGGCCATGGCCTGAAATTTCAGCGCCCGCATACGTGCCGGACCCGAAGGCGGAAAAAGTTTTGGCCCGGGGTGGTCCGTCGCGTCGAGGTATTCGGCGATCACCGGGCTGTCGAACAGCACATCGCCATCATCAAGCACCAGCGCCGGCACGCGCTGCAGCGGGTTGATATTGCCGTAAGCAGCATCGCCGCGAGGATCGGTCGGGACGAGATCGAGCGTGATGCCACATTCCTTGGCGACCGCGCGGACCTTACGGGCATAGGGCGAGGCCGGCGCATGATAGAGCTTCATTGCTTGGCTCCTTCCTTCATCTTCGGGACCAGAGATTGTCGGGGGATTGCGCGAGTCCACCCGCGCGTTTCTAGAAACGGTCCTTACGGGCGCGGGTTTCGGCGAAAACCTTGACCGCATCCGCGCCTTCGAGCTGAAGCATACGCTGCAGATCGGGACTTTGAGGCCTGAGGAAGGGATTGGTCGCCCGCTCCTCCGCCATCGTCGACGGAACCGTCGGCAGGCCTTTCTCACGGCGCTGCGCAATTTCCTGGGCGCGGGCCTTGAGCGCCGCGTTGCCGGGCTCAACCGTGAGCGCGAAGCGGGCGTTGGCTTGCGTATATTCATGAGCGCAATAAACCCGGGTCTCGTCCGGCAGCGCCGCGAGCTTGCGGAGGCTGGCCCACATTTGTGCTGGCGTGCCTTCGAAAAGCCGGCCGCACCCGAGAGCGAAAAGCGTGTCGCCGCAAAAAAGCGCTGCCTCGCTCGCAAACCAATAGGCGATGTGGCCACGGGTATGGCCGGGCACGTCGAAGACCTGGGCATCGAAATGACCGAAGCGACAGATATCACCCTCACCCACCTCGACGTCGATGCCGGGGATGCGGCCCGCATCGGCACGCGGACCGACGATGGTGCAGCCGGTTTTCCGCTTCAGCTCAAGGTTGCCGCCGACATGATCGCCATGATGGTGGGTGTTCAGGATGTGGGTGAGCGCCCAATCTTCGGCATCGAGCGCCGCCAAGACCGGAGCAACGACGGCGGGATCGACGACCCCGGTGGCCTTGGTTTCCGGATCGTGGATGAGATAAACGTAATTGTCGTTCAGAACCGCAATCTGGCGGATCTGAAGCTTGCGGTTCCGAGGCGTGTTCATGACGAGAGCATAGCATCGCCGCGAAAAGAGCCAACCCGCTTCGTGGCGGTGATCGGCACTGGCCAGGGGGGCACTGACCAGCATCGGCGCGCCTGCCGCGACGTGCCCTGTGGGAAGCCGCGGCATTCGTGCTAAGATTCGGCAATGCGGCCTGACGTCACCGATCTGCATGAATTTTACGGCACCCCGCTCGGCCAACGGATGCGCCGCGCGCTGCGCCGGCGCATTCGCGAGATTTGGCCCGATCTTTCGGGTCTCCGGCTGCTTGGCCTCGGCTACGCCGTACCCTATCTCCGTCCCTTCGACGAGGAAAGCGAGCGGGTTCTCGCGATGATGCCCGCAAACCAAGGTGTGATGCCCTGGCCCCCGGAAGGCCCCAATCTCGCCGCACTGGTCGAGGAAACGGAATTGCCGCTCGCCGATTACTCGATTGATCGCGTGCTTCTTGTGCATGGCCTTGAGACCACAGAGGAGATCGCACCGATGTTGCGTGAAGTCTGGCGGGTGCTGGCGCCGGGCGGACGGCTCCTCGTCGTGGTGCCGAACCGGAGCGGGCTTTGGGCCCGCTTCGAGCATACGCCCTTCGGCCAGGGCCGGCCCTATTCGCAGAGCCAGCTGTCGCGGCTTCTGCGCGAAAACGATTTCTCGCCGCTGCTTTCGGCAAGCGCCGTGTTTCTGCCGCCGAGCCACCGGCGCACGCTTCTTCGCATGGCGCCGGCCTTCGAGCGCTTTGGCCGGCGGTGGGGCAATCGGGTTGCCGGCGTCATCATCGCGGAAGCGATCAAACAGGTCTATGCAGTGACGCCGCTCGCCGCCACTCGTCGCCGGCGCCGCCGGCTGGTGCCGGTAATCCGGCCGGTGCCAGCGACGCGCTCCCCGCTTGCGGACTAGACTCGCGAAACGTGAGAGAGGCGTGATGACCAGCCACGACATTCAGGCCCTGACCTTCGACGTCTTTGGCACCGTGGTCGATTGGCGGGCAAGCGTCATTCGCACCGCTGAGGCCTTGGGCCGCGAGATCGGGCGCGAGGCCGACTGGCCCGGCCTTGCCGATGCCTGGCGCAAGCTCTACCAGCCCGCGATGGCACGGGTGCGGGACGGCCACCGGCCCTGGGCCAAGCTCGACGACCTGCACCGCGAAAATCTGATCGAAATTCTGCCCCGCTTCGGCCTTGGCGATCTCGATGCTGCGGCCGTCGAGCGGCTCAATCGCGCCTGGCATGCGCTCGATCCCTGGCAGGATGCGGTTGCCGGCCTGACGAGATTGAAGCGGCGGTTCATCTTGTCGACGCTCTCGAACGGCGATGTCGCGATCCAGATCCGCATCGCGCGCCATGGCAGCCTGCCGTGGGACTTCGCCTTCGGCGCCGAACTCGCACGAAGTTTCAAGCCTGATCCCATCGTCTATCGCAAGGCCGCCGAACTGCTCGGCCTCGCGCCTGCACAATGCATGATGGTGGCGGCGCACCCACCCGACCTCGATGCGGCCAAGGCCCAAGGCTTCGCAACCGCTTACGTGCACCGGCCGCTTGAATACGGCGCCGCGCGGGCACGTCCGATGCCCGAGACCGGCTTCGATTACGCGGTCGAAAACTTCATCGAACTGGCCGACCAGCTCGGCTGCTAGGCCTTCGGCTGGCCGTTCTTGCGCAACAGAAAGACGCTCTGCTCGGCGAGGAGGTTGGCGAAAAGCCCGCTCGATCCCAACGCGCCTTTCTGTCCGTAGCCGTCAACGGAAATGCGCCGCTCCACCGTGATGCCGAGATCATCGCAGAGCGAAATAAAATCCTCGATCGTGCAGAAATGGCTGTTCGGGGTTACATACCACGGTTGGTCGATCGCGGCGGTGAGCGGCATGCGGCCGTGCCAGAGCAAGCTCAAGCGTACCTTCCAATAGCCGAAGTTGGGAAAGGACACGATAGCGTGCCGGCCAATGCGGAGAAGCTCGAGCAGCACCTCGCGCGGGTTGCGCGTCGCTTGCAGCGTCTGGCTCAAGATGACGAAATCGAAGGCGCCGGTCGGATAGTTGTGAAGATCCGTGTCGGCATCGCCCTGAATCACCGCGAGGCCGCGGGCGACACAAGCATTCACGCCGTCCTGGCTGAGCTCGATGCCGCGGGCATCGACATTCTTCTGCTTGGCGAGATATTCGAGCAACTCGCCGTCGCCGCAGCCGACGTCTAGGACACGGCTTTCCGGTGTCACCAGTCCCGCAACCAGGAGAAGATCGACGCGGATATCGGCGGCACGCGCTGCACCGTTCGTTCGCCGGTCCACCGCCACTACGGCCTCTTCAGCCCGCGGTGCTCCGCTGCGCCGTTGAGGAAGCCCGAGAGGGTGTTGAAAAATTCGCGCTCGTCGAGAAGGAACGCATCGTGGCCCTTGTCGGTCTCGATCTCGACAAAGCTGACGTTGGCGGCAACGGCGTTTAATGCATGCACGATGGTACGGTTTTCCGAGGTCGGGAACAGCCAGTCGGAGGTAAAGCTCACGACGCAGAAGCGCGTCGGCGTGTCGATGAAGGCATTGGCGAGCTTGCCATCATGCTCGGCAGCAAGATCGAAATAGTCCATCGCGCGCGTGATATAAAGATAGGAATTCGCATCGAAGCGGTCGACGAAGCTCGATCCCTGATG
Source organism: Ferrovibrionaceae bacterium (assembly GCA_046705265.1). Lineage (GTDB taxonomy): Bacteria > Pseudomonadota > Alphaproteobacteria > Ferrovibrionales > Ferrovibrionaceae > JAJYTL01. The sequence continues at coordinate 31,983 of JBJKQL010000147.1, read as the reverse complement.
GTGGAGATAGCTTTCGACCTCGAACTCCGGCAATCGCGGGCCGAGACGGTAAGTGACGTGGTCACCGCCACGAAGCGAGCGCCCGAATTTGCGGTGCAACGCGGCCTCGGACAGGTAGGTGATATGGGCGGCCATGCGCGCGACCGCGAGTCCGGCGCGCGGCACCGTACCTTCCTCCAGGTAGTTGCCTTGCCGCCAGTCGGGATCGGCCATGATCGCCTGGCGGCCGACCTCGTGAAAAGCGATGTTCTGCGCCGAATGGCGAGCCGCGGTCGCGATTGGCACCGCGGCGAAGACGCGTTTCGGATAGCTCGCCGCCCATTGCAGCACCTGCATTCCGCCCATGGAGCCGCCGAGGACACAGAAGAGGTCTGGAATGCCGAGGTGATCCAAGAGCATTGCTTGCGCCCGCACCATGTCGCCGATGGTGATCACCGGAAAGCTGAGGCCATAGATGCGGCCTGTGCGGGGATCGATCTCCTTCGGTCCGGTGGTGCCCATGCAGCTCGCGAGCACATTGGCACAGATCACGAAAAAGCGATTGGTATCAATCACCTTGCCGGGGCCGACCATGAGCGACCACCAGCCGGGCTTCCCCGTGATAGGATGTGTCGAGGCGACGTATTGGTCTCCGGTCAAGGCATGGCAGACGAGAATAGCGTTGCGGCGCTCGGAATCGAGCCTGCCGTAGGTTTCATAGGCGACCGTGACCGGCCCGAGAGTCTCGCCGCAATCGAGGCGAAGCGTCCCGAGGGTCACGGATTTTCCGGCCACCGCGCCGGTGGCCACTTGTTTCAATTCGCCCATGGCGGTGAGTCATCCCAACTGGCGCAAAAAGCAAGCAAATTGCTAGGGTCGGCGCTTGGTCGTGTCAACGTTTTCTTTGCTTTCGGCCAACGCCCGAACTAGTAATATGGCCTTGCCAATAGTGACCTGGACTTCCTACCTATGATCGCTGGACCAGACGGCCTCGATGCCCTGCGCCGCGAGATCGACGCGCTGGATGATCGTATCCATGAGCTTTTGATGGAGCGAGCTAAAGTGGTCGAGCGTATTTTCGCGGTAAAAAACAATCAGGGAAGCGGCAAACTCTACCCCGGACGCGAGGCACAAATCCTGCGCCGCCTGCTGGCCAAGCACGGCGGCCGCCTGCCGAAAGCGGTGATCGCGCGGGTTTGGCGCGAGCTTTTGAGCGCGTTCGGCCGCATGCAACAACCCTTCAGCGTAGCCGTCTTGGCGCCGGAACGCTCGGTCAGCTATTGGGACTTGGCGCGGCGTCATTTCGGTTCCTCGACCCCGACCACGCTGCATCGCTCGCCGCAAAACGTGCTGAGCGCGGTGATGGAGACACCGGGCCTGATCGGTGTCCTGCCGTTGCCGCAGGAAGAGGAAGCCGACCCATGGTGGCCGAAGCTGGTCGGCGACACGCCGCTGCCCCGCGTCGTCACCAAGCTGCCCTTTTTTGCCGAAGGCATGTCGGCACCTGAGAACATCGCGGCCTTCGCCGTCACCATGATGGAGCCCGAGCCCTCGGGCGAAGACATGAGCCTGATCGCACTATCGCTGACGGACACGATAAGCCGCATGCGCATGCAAGACCTTCTGCGCGAGGCAGGCTTGGCGGGCACGCATGTGGCGAGTGCTGGCGAATGGCACCTCGTGGAAGTCGCGGGCTTCATCACCAAAGGCGACGCCAAGCTCGTCAATCTGGTGAAGCGAGCCGCCGGGGCAATCCAACAGGCGAAGGCGATCGGCGCCTATCCGGTCCCGATTGCGCCCGCCGCGCCGACATTGAATGTCGCCAAGACGCCGGGCGCGTGAGCGCCGGGGCCAAGCGTGAGCAGCGAGCGTAAGGAACCCGCGATGACCGCGCCCCAACCGCAGGCCGGGATTCTCGACATCATTCCCTACAAAGGTGGCGAATCCAAGATCGCCGGCGTCAACCGGGTAATCAAGCTGTCATCGAACGAATCGCCGCTGGGCCCGAGCCCGAAGGCGGCCGCGGCCTACCGGGCGGTGGCCGAACGGCTGCACCGCTATCCCGACGGCGGTTCGACCGAACTCCGCCACGCAATCGGCGCCGCTCATGGACTCGATCCCGAGCGCATCGTTTGCGGCAACGGCTCCGACGATCTGATCAGCCTTCTCGCACAGGCCTATGCCGGACAGGGAGACGAAGTGCTCTATAGCGCGCACGGATTTCTCATGTATCCGATCGCGGCCCGCGCCCAGGGCGCGACGCCCATCGCCGCGCCGGAAACCGATTTCCGCGCCGATATCGACCAACTCTTGGCGCGGGTGAGTGAGCGGACACGAATTCTTTTCCTTGCCAATCCGAACAATCCGACCGGGACCTATCTGCCGGCCAAGGATGTGGCGCGGCTCAGGGCGGCGTTGCCGGAAACGGTTCTCCTCGTGATCGACGCGGCCTATGCGGAATACGTCGTGAACGACGATTACCGCCCCGGCATCGACCTGGTCGATGCCGGCAAGAATACCGTGATGACCAGGACCTTTTCGAAGATCTACGGACTGGCGGCGCTTCGTGTCGGTTGGGCCTATGGACCAGAAGCGGTGATCGCGGTGTTGAATCGCATTCGCGGCGCCTTCAACGTCAATGCGGCCGCCGCCGCCGCCGCCGTCGCTGCGCTGTCCGACCGCCCGCATCTCGAGGCTGCCCAGCGCCATAACGCACGCTGGCTGCCCTGGCTTACGCAAGAAGTGGACAAGCTGGGACTTAGGGTGGTGCCAAGCGCCGGCAATTTCATCTTGATCCGCTTTTCGTCAGCGGACGCGGCAAGCAAGGCGGATGCGGCCTTGCAGCGGCGCGGCGTGATCCTGCGCGCGATGGGCGCCTATGGCCTGCCCGAATGCCTGCGCGCCACCGTCGGCACCGAGGTGGAAAATCGTCTCCTGGTCGAGGCATTGAAGGACGGTCCGCGATGACCGCGAAGCCGATCTACGGCAAGGTCGCGGTGATCGGCGTCGGTTTGATCGGCTCTTCGATCGTGCGCGCGGCGCGGAACAATGGTCTCGCCCAAACCATAGTCGGGGCCGACGCGTCCACTGCGGCGCGCAAGCGCATCACCGCGCTCGGCCTTCTCGATCAGCTTTTCGCCGATCCGGCGATGGCGGCGAAGGAGGCCGATCTTGTCATCATTGCGGCCCCGGTCGGCGCCTACGGCGAGATCGCCGCGCGGATCGCGCCGGGCCTCAAGCCGGGCGCGACCTTGAGCGACGTCGGCTCGGTCAAGCAGGCAGTGATTCGCGACATCGGACCTCACGTACCGGATGGCGTTCATTTCATTCCCGGCCACCCGGTCGCCGGCACCGAACACTCCGGCCCTGCCGCCGGCTTCGCCGAACTTTTCGTCAACCGCTGGTGCATCCTCACGCCGCCACCCGGCGTCGACGGAAATGCCTTGCGCCGGCTCAGGGGCTTTTGGCAGGCGATGGGCGCCCGGGTCGAGGTGATGGAGGCGCGGCATCACGATCTGGTGCTCGCCATCACCAGCCACGTGCCGCATCTCATCGCCTACAACATAGTCGCCACCGCCGATGACCTCGCCGCCGTCACCAAAACGGAGGTGATCAAGTATTCCGCCGGCGGCTTTCGCGACTTCACTCGCATCGCGGCTTCCGACCCGGTGATGTGGCGCGACGTGTTCCTGAACAACCGCGAAGCGGTGTTGGAGATGCTTGGCCGCTTCGTCGAGGATCTCACCGCCTTGCAACGCGCGATTCGGTGGGGCGAAGGACAAACGCTGTTCGATCTTTTCACCCGCACGCGGGCGATCCGCCGCGCCATCATCGACGCCGGGCAGGAAGTGGCGACGGCGGATTTCGGCCGCGGCGGGACGCCTTCACCGGAAACGAAGACGGCGACGGCCAAGCCATCGAAGGGGCCATCCGCCCAAAAGTGCGCTAGTGCGAAGCAGCCTTCGGCGAAGAGAGCGTCGGCAAAGGCGAAACCGAAACCGCCGGCGGCACATTCGCGGCCGGCGCGAGGGCGGGTAGCGAAGCCAAGGCCACCGGCCCGGCGTAAAGCCGCCCGTCCTCGGCGGTAAGCGGGATCTCAAGTTCCCGCTCGCCGTTCTTGCCGCGCCTCGCCAACAGTCCGAGCACGATCTTCGCGCGCACGCCGTTCACCGCCTTCAATTCGCCCGCCGCGACCAGCGCATCGATCGCTTGGTCATAACCGCCGACCGTGGTCGTGAAGGCAGCCTCGGGACGCATCTCCTTGTCGAGCGTGGCCGTGCCTGAACCAGCAATCGTGAGCGCGCCCCAATCGAGATCGAAATGATCGATCTTGATGGTGCCGCCGTCTTGGCGCCAAGTGCCGAGAGCGTCGAGGCCGGAGGGTAGCGGCGGCGGCGCCGTGGCCTCGATCGCGAAGCTCTTCACGCCGCGCCCCATCAAGCCACCCATCCCGGCCGGCAAGGTCACGTTCTTCGCGAATACCGCGATCTCGACGCTGCCGGCCGGTTGGGCCGCATCTTGACCCTTGTTGGTGCGTGCATGGGCCTGCATCTCGCCGATATCGAGAACGGCACCGCCATTCATCGATATCTTCGCCCCCGCGAGGATCGAATCGAGCGCCGCGATATGGAAGTTTTTGCCAAGCAGCGCACTTGCCTTTGCATTCACGGCATGAAGCGCGAAACCCTGGCGCACGGCACCGAAGGCAACGGCAAAGCGTTGTTCCTTGCCAAAATCAACGATGATGTGATGCAAATTCCACGGCTGGACAAAGACTAAAACCTTGGGCGCCGACCATGCCCAGCCTGCGGCAGGCTTCGCGATCTTCATCTGATCGATGGTGAGGATGAGGGTCGAGGGAAAGCCGCTGACGCGATAGCCGGCGGTGGAAACCCGATAACCGGACGCATTTTTGGTCGCGATCCAGGTGCCGACGTCGGCCTTCACCGTCTGTGCCGTGATGAACCAAAACACGACGTAACCAGCGATGAAGGCCAACAGCGCGCCGATCAGAAGCGCATAACGCACGTGATAACGCATCTCGGTTCCTCAACTGCCAAAACGGGGCTCGGCGGCCATGTCACGGACGCCGCCATGGCGGCCCGCCTTCAAGACGTCGAACGGCCGCACTCGGCCGCCCCGGCATGGCACCCGATGGTCCACGCCGACGCAGACCTTGCAATCATTTCTGAGAGAAAAGCAAATCAATCCGGACGCGAGCCGCGACCGCAACCGGATTGCTGTGCGGGCCAATCAATAGACCCTGCAATTTTGCACCATGCCACAACCTTGATACAAAGAGTATCGGGCGTAAGTGCTGGAATACCGACGGAGAGGCCTGAGTGATCGCCAATGCGCTGACGGCGGGAAAGAAGTCAGAAGGCGGGCCAGGCCCGTGGCAGAAGAAATGGCCGCGCGATCGCAACCAGCATCCGCTTCGCCGACTGTAGACGGTCACCCACTGCGGGCCCGGCCGAAGCCCGCCCCGATTGCGGCGTCAGGGCGCGGCGAACCTCCATAAGGAAGAAGGGAAAGGATACATGCAGGCCATCATCATAACGGCAGCGTCCTTCTTCAAAACACACCTCTCGGTGATTACGGGCATCGGCTCGGCACTTCTCCTTGGCGGCGCGGGCACAGTGATAATCGCCGTGGTTGCCGGGCGGCTTGTCCGCTGGTTGCAGCAACGCCGGGAGCCGCTTCGCGCGGACCTGTTTGGCGTGATCCAGACGCCAGTTGTCGCCATCCTTTGGGGGTTGACACTCTATTTCGTCGCGCTGTCCTTGGCCGCGCCTCTCGCCCTCAACGGATTCCTGAAAATTCTGTCGATCGGATTGCAAGTTTACGTGCTCTTGATGATCGCGTGGGCGGGGCTTCGCATCACAAAGATCGTGGAGCGAGGCTATCCAGCCCATTTCCGCATCCGGCACGGACATGAGCCCGATCCTATGCTGTTCGATGCGCTCAGCAAAATCGCGCGCATTGTGATTGTCGCGATCGCCGGGCTGATGATTTTGCGTGTCCTCAACTTCTCGATCGCGAGCTTGCTTGCTTTCGGCGGCATCGCCGGCATCGCCATCGGCTTCGCAGCGCAGGGCGTTACCGCCAACCTATTCGGAGCGCTTGTCGTCTATCTCGACCAGCCATTCAAGGTTGGCGAATGGATCGTCCTCCCGTCGGAGAACGTCTTTGGCACGGTCGAGCATATCGGGTGGCGGACCACCACGCTGCGCGGCTTCGACACGCGGCCCTATTATGTGCCAAATCAGATTTTCAATACCAGCGTGGTGCAGACGCCGCCACGGATGCTGGCGCGCCGGATAAACGAAACGCTGTCCATCCGTTATGCCGATTTCGACAAGCTCGAGGCAATCGTTGAGGAGTGCCGCCGCCACGTCGCCACACATCCTGACATCGATCACGAACAACAAGAAATGATCTACTTCATGCGCTATGGCAACCACGCGCTCGAAATCATGGTGTATTGCTTTGCGAAGACGCAGATGTGGCAGGATTCGCTCGCAATTCAGGAACGCGTGCTTATCGAATTAGGTCAGATCGTGCGCCGCTATGGTGCCGAACTGGCCGTGCCAATTTCGCAAGTCGAACTGACGGCACCGCCATCAATCGACATCGAACGCACCTTCCGTTCACGATAGGCAACAGCACAGCCAGAAACCAAGCGACCAGCCGTTTCTACCGCAGCGGACGGTAGATTCTGATCGAGGCGTTAGAGCCAGGCGGTGTTGCGCGGACAGCCAGAAAAAAGCGGTCCAGCTTGGGGACAAAAAGGCTGGTCCGATCATTCCAGGACGTCGGCACATGGCCTTCCGAACGAAGCGTGCCGTTGATGACCGCAAATGCTTCGATCTCGCCGGATCCGCAACTCATGTAATACTGCTGGTCCTTCGCATCAAACCAGATGTCGTCGGCATCGCCACACCCGGCAATCCGCGCAACCAAGCGCCCATCGGCTCTGTCGAACAGCGCAAATGCGTCTGGCTTTCGAAAACCGATGGCGATGAGGCCGTCATCACCCAGTGCCATCGGATAGTTCGACGCGAGGCCTTGCGGTATCCACTTCGCGATTCGCCGCCCCGAATCCAGACTGACCTCGTCGATCTGCCCAGCGTCCGGTACGTTCGCGAAGGCGCGGTCTCCGGAAATCTGAAACCCTTCCGGGTGCGCGGGAAAAGGAATCTTCCTGATCACCTCGGCCTTAGCAGGATCGACAATGGCGAGGCCCGCGTTATCATAGGAACCGTAGGCAACGACAAAGTCGCCGTTCGCGGCATCAAGCCGTGCATCGTCCGCATCGACGCCGAGCTTGATGACCCCGCGCGGCGCATAGGTTTTCCCGCTGTATAGCCTGACGGTTCCGTCACCGCCGCAATCGACCGCGAGTACGTCCGCCTCCGGCGAAAAGACCACGCCTTGCGGCTTCTTCAAACCCGAGATCCGCTTGATCACTTTGCGGCTCACCAGATCGACGACATCCAGCGTGCCATTGTCGTGTTCAGCCACGAACAGCCGTTTGCGCGCGAGGTCGATATCCATGTGGTCGATCCGGCCCCTGGTATTGGGAAGCGCTATCGTCGCCTTCAAGACAAGAGGCGGGGCCACCGTCTTCGCGGACGCGGCAGGTTCTGCGAATGCGAGGCAGATGGCAACGCCGACAGCCCCGCATAGCGAAATCAACTTAGCCATCGCTCCCTCTCGTTGATTGCAAGAGCGGACACTACTCCCATGGCGGAACCACCGTCGGGAGTCGGGGCCGCAATCCCTACGTGTGCGTTGACGCACAAGCCGCTACCGCGTCTCATGACATTTCAATGGGTTAGAAAGTCAGCAGACACCATAAGTTGCGACTAGTGGACCTCATAAGGCGCAATTTTCTTATCGAAATTACGCATAAGTTGCTACTTTCTTACGAACAAGGTCTATGTTCAAGGTGATAACGGAAAGACTGTTAAAAAACAATGCGTTAACGAAAGGCCACTGGGAAGAGGCATGTTTTGATTCAGCAAGCCCAAAGCCCTGGCAATACGCGATGACGGTAAGGCTTGGGCTTATAGGAGCATGCCGAGAGCCTCAAAGATCGAGAAGGAAGGCTTAGGCGTCGAAATGTAACGGGTCGTTCCCCACCTCAGGATGTCTTAACAGCCTCGCGCAAACCCAGGAATCCCACCTGCCGTCAGTCCATCCAGAAGCAGGTGCGAAAGGTAACCAGCGGTCAGCCCTTGAAGGGGGCCGGCCAAGAGCCTTAGAAAAATCTCATCTAGCTGGTTTGTAAACCGGGACAACTCATTCTCCAAATAAGGGCGATCGGCACTTAGGGTTTCGGCTCGCGCACGCAGCAGCCGCTGTAAATCCAGAATCATTTCGGCGCTCATCCAAACCACCCCAACCGGATTGGCCGCCCCATGGCCGACCCCCAAAGCTTGTAATCCCAACCGTCGAGCCGACGGGAAAATCAACTCCTACTCAACCGTTTAGGAGGTTCTTCACGTACGACCAAATATTCATCCAGCGAATACCATGCATAATCAAAATGCTCTAGACAAGCGCGCCTGGCTAAACTCAAATTTTAAGCGTTTGACGGAGATTTTGCGCTGGGCGGCGAGACCAGCTTGAGCACCGTCGCGCCTATCAATTCTTCGGCATGGACACTTGGTGGTTTCAACGAGCAGCGCCCAGAGCGGGCTGTCGTTAGCCTACTCGGGCTCAACGAGGCGAAGTCCACGTCTCGACGATAGTACGCGGTTCGGCGCCGAAGCGCCGCCGTAAGAATACCGCACAGTTTGACTCCTGATGTTTGTGAAGTCTGGTAGATCGGTTATTGCAATGATCGCAGTGAAAAGACCGCGTCAAACTTAAAGCGATAACATAAGGAGGAAACATGAAACGCGATAAGACAAGTCACACGTCAGATGAATTAGTGGAATCGACGGATAATCCACGCCGCAACTTCCTCAAAGGAGCGGCCGCGGTCGGTGGTGCCGCCGCAGCAGCAACGGCGCTCGGGTTCCCGTACATCGCTTCTGCGCAGGAAAATGAGTTACAGCCACGGAAAATCCCGGTGGCTGGTACGCTTTCGGAACCGGGAAGAGCCAATCACTGGTACGTGCCAGCAAGCGATAAGACGGTGCACTGGGGGTATTTTAGCAAGAACCTCAAGCCTCTGATCGAAGTTGAGTCGGGAGATTTCGTAACGATCGAATGTCTCACGCATCAGGCCGGTGATGACTATGAGAGGATGATCAAAGGCGATCCCGGAGCCGAAAGTGTTTACTACTGGACGAAGGATCAAAAAAACGTCAACCGTCGCGGTGCTGGTCCCATGGATGCGCCTAACGGAGCAGGCGGCGGTCAAGGTGTACACATTATGACAGGTCCAGTAGCCGTCCGCGGGGCAATGCCCGGAGACGTGCTCGAGGTTCGCATTTTGGACATGTATCCGCGTCCTTGTGCAAATCCCAAATATAAGGGGAAGGCGTTTGGAACCAACCTTGCGGCTTGGTGGGGCTATCAATACCACGACCTGATCACAGGACCGAATCCCCGGGAGGTCATCACAATATACGAATTCGACCCGCGAGGGGAACGCGATTGGGCGCGTGCGGTTTACAATTATCGCTGGGTTCCGCTTACCGATCCGTACGGCGTCGTCCACAAGATTTACGACTATCCGGGATTAGTGGCCAATCATTCGCACGTTCATGAGAACCATGGCGTTCTCAAGAACGTGCGCGTCCCTATTCGTCCGCACTTCGGAGTCATCACCCTCGCACCAAGCGAAGCGGACATGGTAAACTCGATTCCACCCAACTACACCGGCGGCAACATCGATGACTGGCGTATTACCAAGGGAACAACGATGTACTACCCGGTTGCCGTCGAGGGCGCATTATTGTCGCCTGGAGATACGCATGCGGCGATGGGTGATTCCGAGTTATGCGGCACGGCCATCGAATCATCGTGGACGGGCGTATTCCAGTTAATTCTCCATAAGAAGAATGAACTCGGGATGCTAGAGCACGTCAACTGGCCGCTTCTGGAAACCCGAGATGAATGGGTCGTCCATGGCTTCAGCTATCCGAAATATCTGACTGAACTCGGCAGTAATCCGCAATCGGAAGTATTCAAAAGGGCTCAAACAGGCCCGGACCTAACACCACAGGACATGCTTAAAACGACTTCTATCGATCTTGCTATGCGCGACGCATGGAGAAAAATGAGACAATTCCTCATGCACGCGCACAAGCTTAGTGAAGATGAGGCGATCTCACTCATCTCTGTTGCCGCCGATTTCGGCATCACTCAGGTCGTCGACGGAAACTTTGGGGTGCATGCGAGCTTGAAGAAGAGAGTCTTTGCAGGAGAGACCACGTAACACTCGATGGCAGTAAAACAAATATTGAGTGCTGCTGCGTCTTTGAATCGACTCAGCTGACCTCGGCGTGCGCGTGGAGGTGATAGCCGACCGCCTGATGCCATTGTTACAGATTTACGGGATCAAGTGCATCAAGCATGATCCATTGCTTCAGCGCTTTTTTTTGAGCTTGGCGTCACCTCCACCGCCGCAACCGCGTGATTGAGACCTGTGTTGCCCTTTAAGCCGATTTCTGGCGCTACTCAATCTGCCTATCTGAGAAAAGGCCTCTTTCAGTGAAGTTCGGGCTGGGAGGATGGAAACTTCTGCCCAGCGGTAAGACTTTGAAGACGCCTGACTGAGCTTCCTTGTTATGGCTCTTCGTTGGTTTTTATTATGCGGCCTAGTCCCTCCGCTGGATGAGTATGACCAGGACGCCCACACCGGATCGAACGTGCGTCCACGCCAAAGAGCGAGGCCTTGCCGTCCAGACCGAAAGACGGCGGCAGACGGGATGGTCCCGACGTTCAGTTCAATGAATTGCTGGCTCAACAAGCAGTCGCTGTCCCACCGTTGGTTGCCATATTGGTTGCCATACCGGTACGGAAATCAAATGTCCAGTTTTCAACCTACCGGCCCAGACAATGGACAAGCGGCAGTCAACCCCGACTGGGCCGATAACGGATGCATCGTAGGATGCCGCGAAAGAGCACATAGAGCCGCACCCGGCGACTGATGCTGAGGCTGCTTCGCGAAAAAAGCCGCGCATTTCACCTCCCGTACTTAACAGCATTTTGACTGATGCACTGCGTAGCCAAAAACTACTTCCCACTTCGTCAGTCCATCCGTACCGTCTGCGTTATGACGTGTCCGACATTTCTGAAATTGACATCGTAGCCGCCGGCAAGAGTCTTCCTCTTAGCCTGCCGACGTCATCTCCCAAAAGCGAAAGAATTACTCAGCGCCAGCAACGACTACGACCAAGAGGTCACCGAAGGTCCGCCCAACCGAGGAAAATACTGCAGGCGCCGCTCGCTTTGACAGGTCTGCGGAACGCTCCCTTTCTGCTGTTTCTTCCATTACCGGTATTACCAAGCACGCATCTCTGGACATCACCCTAATATTCATCCGGCGAATGCCAAACATAATGAAAACGTCCTAGACAAGCCCAGCAGGTAAATCCCAAATTTCAAGCGTCTTAGGGAGATTTTGTGCTGGGTTGCGGGGCCATCTTGATTATCGTCGCAAGCGGAATTTACCGTTTCCCCGCGTAAGCACGTCTCTGGCGTCCAATTCGGCATCCGAAGGTGTTGCTACGCGCACTCCGCGGACCTGAGCCGGCAGATATCGTGCAATTGCGCCAGCACGCAAGCGAATTAGGCAAATGGAGCCATTCATCAGAGCGGCGCAAAGGAAAAGGGGAGTTTAGTGCCGACAACATCCGTCGTTAAAGCGAACCTCTATAAGGATTCCGTGGCGCTCATGCGGATTTCCCAGCTCGTGGCTGAGCGTACCGGCGTTCGCCGCGCGACACTGATGATGGGGACATCCGGAAACAAAGACATTCTGGCGCAGGCCCGACTTCTTAGCCCAGAGGTGGAGCATGCCGGGCCAACCGACATTATGGTCGTCATAGAGGATGATTCGTCGAAGGCTGTTACGGCAGCTCTGCGCGAGGTAGATGCGTTAATCGAAGGCGAAGAGACTCGGAAAGGCAGCAGGCACGTGGAAGAGGCCGCGCCTAAGTCAATCGCCATGAGCGTTGCCATGAAGAGCGGAGCTAATTTAGCGCTCATCTCTGTTCCTGGGCCATACGCCGCAGCGGAAGCTCTGAAAGCTCTCCATTGTGGCCTGAATGTCTTCCTATTCAGCGACAACGTTGCCATCGAACAAGAGCGCATCCTGAAGGAACTCGCGCAGCGGAAGAATCTCTTAGTTATGGGCCCGGATTGTGGAACAGCCATCATCCAAGGAGTCCCTCTTGGTTTTGCGAATGTGGTTCGCCGGGGCAACATCGGTCTCATCGGGGCGTCCGGCACCGGCCTCCAGGAAATCTCGTGTCGCATCCATCATATGGGCGCCGGGCTTTCGCACGCGATAGGCACGGGTAGCCACGACGTCCTTCAGGAGATTGGCGCAGTCACGATGCGTCAAGCTTTGACGCTCTTAGCCGAGGACCAAGGCACGCAGACGATAGTCATAGTTTCAAAACCGCCTGCAAAGTCGATTCAGGAAGTCATAATCAGGGAGTCTAACTCCATCGGCAAGCCGGTGGTTGTTTGCTTTCTTGGAAGTGAGTTTGACGTCAAGAACCTTGCACCATCCGTACACCGAGCTTCAACTCTACTAGAGGCTGCTGAAATTGCGGTTGCCCTCGAGCGCGGCGTACCGGTTCCGCACCGGGACGAGCTACCAGATCTACATTTTTCCAGCCAATCCGAAAGACTCACATCAAACCAACGATGGATACGCGGCCTATATTCTGGAGGCACTTTCTGTTTCGAAGCCCAGGTTGTTTGGCAGCGCTATGGCATCAATGCCTATTCCAACGCACCCCTCGCGGAGACTTTTCGTCTCACCGACGGGAGAATAAGTCAGGAACATAGTGCGATCGACCTCGGCAGTGATGAGTTCACCATCGGACGACCGCACCCCATGATCGATTATGGAACGCGTACACAGCGTATATTAGAAGAGGCGCGCGATCCAACGGTAGCCGTGATCCTCCTGGACGTCGTTCTGGGATATGGCAGCCATGACAATCCCGCGGGTGCACTGAGGCCAGCCGTAGATGAGGCAAAAGCAATAGCAGCGCGCGCGGGTCGGCATCTTTCAATAGTCGGCTTTTTGTGCGGGACCGAAGACGACCCACAGCGCCTCTCTATGCAGCAAAGCACACTGCAAGACGCTGGCGTGACTTTGGCACCAAGCAGCACTATGGCTGCTCATTTGGCAGCGGCCATTGCTCTCCGCGGTAAGACAGCAAAAGGGGCGGCTACCACACTTAGCCAGGCTAGCGCTCAGCAGGCGGTATGAGGATAGGATGAGCAGAAATATCCTGGCTGGAGAGATATCTGCGATCAGTCTCGGTGTTTCGAGCTTTGATGCAGCGATAAAACAGAGTGCTGCAAAAGTCTCCCATCTCGCGTGGCAGCCAGCTGGTGACGGCGATTTTGATCTTGCATGGAATTTAGCGCTCGTCACGAGAGATATTGATAATCCCGACAGCATAGGCACACGGATTGATCGAGCCAACGAAGCGGCGGTTGCACGTGTGACCAGTGCCGAGCCCGTCTGGACCGACATTGCTCTGCATGCCTCAGAGGTCTGGCCGGATATGGGAAGGACGCTTCTTCATGCCGGGCCTCCCATCACTTGGCCTGAGATGTGTGGGCCAATGCGAGGCGCAGTCATTGGTGCGGCCCTCTACGAAGAATGGGCTAAGACGCCGCAAGAAGCTGAAGCACTAGCTGCAGCCGGCGGCATTCGATTCGTCCCCTGTCACGAATGGGGGGCGGTTGGACCGATGTGCGGCATTATTTCGCCCTCCATGCCGCTCATTATCGTGGAAAACCGGACTCAGGGAAACAGAGCCTACGCCCCCTTTATGGAAGGGGGTGGCCCCAGAACACTGCGCTTCGGTGCTTTCGGGCCTGATGTTACAGCGGGGCTCAAATGGATTGAACAGGTTCTTGCGCCGACACTCAGGGCGGCGGTGAGCGGCATGGAGAGCGGGCTGCCGTTGAAGCCCATCATCGCCCAGGCTCTTCACATGGGCGATGACGTTCACAATCGGAATACTGCGGCATCTTTGATGCTACTTCGTGCTGTCGCTCTCTCTCTTGCGGAGGTCGATATAAGCAACTCATCCGTCTCCGACGTACTTAGGCTCTTGCGTTCGGAAGACATGTTTTTTCTCACTTTTTCCATGGGCGCATCGAAAGCAAGTATGGACGCAGCCCATAACACACTCTTCAGCAGCATGGTGACGGCTATCGCTCGAAACGGGGTGGATGTCGGTATCAGAGTGAGCGGGTTAGGGTCACAGTGGTTCACTGGGCCAGCAGATGTTCCCATCGGACTATTTTTACCCGGCTTTTCAGAAGCCGATGCTAACCCTGATATCGGAGATAGCGCGATCTCAGAGACCGCCGGGCTTGGCGCCTTTGCCATGGCCGCCGCCCCTGCCATGGTGCAGTTCGTCGGCGGGACACCGCAAGATGCATTGGGCTACTCGCGAGAAATGGCAGAAATTGCCATTTCTCGTCACGCCGGGTTCACGTTACCGGCACTCGACTTCATCGGCGCGCCGGTGGGGATCGATGTCCGGAAGGTCGTCGATAACGGCTTGCGGCCAGTCATTAACACTGCGACCGCACACAAAGAACCGGGAATGGGCATCATAGGGGCGGGCATCGTCCGCGCCCCAATGGCCTGCTTCGGCTCGGCGCTACGGGCATTCGCAGCCCGCTATATCAATTCTGCCTAGACCGGGGGTAAATGCCAATGGCGGTACATCCGAAGCGGGTGGTTGTGGCAATTGGTGGCAATGCAAGTTACCCACCAAATATCAAAGGGCGTGCGGAAGAACAGTTGGCGCTCATGGAAACCGCGTGCGAACGCCTCGTGGACCTCATTCAAGATGGCTATCAGCTGGTTATTACCCACGGCAATGGTCCCGTCGTTGGAAACATCCTCTTCAGGATGGCTAGGACGGCGAACGAGCTGGCGGAAATGCCGATGGACATCTGTGTTGCCCATTCCCAGGGAGGAATGGGGTACATGTTGCAACAGACGCTGATGAACGTGTTACAGGGCCGCGGCATGCCTACGTTAGCGTCTTCCATCATCACTCAAGTCGAGGTTAGCAGAGACGACGAGGGGTTCTCGCGGCCTACAAAACCTGTTGGAAAATTTTTTAGCCAGGCCGACGCGGAGCGCATGAACCGGGAAAATGGTTGGCAATTCGTTGAAGACTCAGGTCGTGGATTTCGGCGCGTGGTCCCGTCACCGGAACCCGTACGCATCCTAGACATTGCTTCCATTGAGGCGCTGCTCGCTGCCAAGGTAATTCCCATTGCTGCTGGTGGAGGCGGCATTCCAGTCGTACAGAACGGCTCCGGCAAGTATCATGGCGTCCCCGCCGTCATTGATAAAGATCTGACGAGTGCATTGCTTGCTGCAAACCTCGGCGCGGGATGTCTCGTCATGCTCACGGGAGTGGAGCGTGTCGCCGTGGATTTTGGAAAATCTACTCAGCGTTTCCTGCAGACGATGACGGTCAGCGAGGCTCGCCAGCACTTAGAGGACGGACAATTCCCAGCCGGCAGCATGGGGCCGAAGATTATGGCTGCGCTTAGGTACCTCCGAGATAGCGGCGGTCAAGTCGTAATCACGTCTCTTGAAAAGGTTCACGATGCACTGCATGGGACTGCAGGCACGAGGATCGTGGCCTAGCAATGGACACCCGTGTGTCGGCCACAGAACTGGTGATAGAAATAGGCTGCAAAGCCCTTGGTGCATTGCGGCGGAGTGGAGGACAGGCATGGCCGGTTGCGGGTTTTCAGCGTTCCGGTTATCTGCTTGCTGCCGAAGAGATTATCTGGGTCGGTGGTCAGAATTATCCAATGCATCCCCGGGCCGTGATCGTTGACAAGTTACAGGCGCCGACTGATGGGTTGCGAAGGTTTGAGTTTGCGCATTGTCACCCTTGGCGCCCGGAGCAGGCGCCTAAGATAGCCTTTCCTCTGAAGGGTGGGGCCAGAATGCTTCGGAGGGCTATGGCTCACCTTGGTAATCCGCGGGGCTTTGGCCAACTACTATTTCGCGAGAAGCCTGACTTTCCGATCGATCTCGGTGCGGGTTACGCTCGCGCGCTCGCCGCTGCGTACGCGCGTTCAGAACCAGACGCCGTAATTGAGGCGTCCTTACCGCTTCTCGGTTTCGGATCCGGATTGACACCATCCGGCGATGATTTCGTCGGAGCTTCGATTTTCGGCAGACGGCGCCTCACGGAACCGGTGGAGGCAAAAGCCGAGGTCTGGAGAAATGTGGCCGACACCCTGACGATAGCGGCAAAAAGTCGAAGCCACGTGATCGGTGAGGCACTTTTCTCAGATCTTGCCTATGGTCAGAGTTTTGCTCCGTTGCATCATCTAGCAGAGGCGCTGGAGGCCGAGAGCCCGTTAAGCGATGTCGTTAATGCAGTGCGGAAATTGGTAGGGGTCGGTCATTCGTCGGGATGGGACATGCTTGCGGGTTTCGTCGCGGGAATAACCGGTTCTCTGATTTCTTCCAGCTCCGAGTGAACAGGGATATCCGATGAGTCAGTTACAAGGTCGCAAAAATTCTATTTTCCATGGTGATCGAATAGTAACGATCAACGTGGGAGTAGACAACTTCGCTAACAGCGTTGCGGAAGCTGACGGAAAAGTGTGGCAACTTGACTGGCGTCCCCCGGGCACTGGCGACCCCAGCATCGCATGGACGTTGGCGCAACTGTGTGGGGATACAGGCACTCCGGAAACTCTGGGATCCCGCATTGACCAGGCAAATGCGGATGCCGTACAGCGAATGCTCGACGCCCGGCCTCTTCTGATCGACGTTGCCTGTCATGCAAGCGAGGTGTGGCCAGACATGGAGCGGACCCTCCTACATGCAGGCGCCCCGATCCGCTGGACCGAAATGTGCGGCCCGATGCAAGGCGCGATGATCGGTGCCGTTCTGTATGAAGGATGGGCAGAGAGCGCGGACGAAGCGCGGAGCCTTCTCGCCACTGGAGGAGTCGACTTCCGCACCTGTCACAGGTCAGGTGCAGTCGGTCCTATGGCGGGGATCATATCGCCATCGATGCCGGTTTTTGTCGTTCACAATCCTGTTCACGGCAATTACGCGTATACGAACATTAGCGAGGGAATCGGTAAGGTCCTGCGCTTCGGCGCTAACAACAAGGCAGTGATTGATCATCTGCGATGGATCGAACATGTCCTTGCTCCGGGCCTAAAACGTGCGATCTGCGCCATAGACGGCGGCATCGATCTCAAGGCGATTCAATCGCAAGCGCTCCTGATGGGGGACGAGGTTCACAGTCGAAATACTGCAGCGACTTCGCTTTTTTTTGCGGCCATATCTGTGCCCCTTATCGAAAGCGACTTAAGTCGCAGTGATGTACAACAGATTCTTAGATTCATCGACGGGAACTCGCAGTTCTTCCTCAATTTATCGATGGTATCATCCAAGGCAACGATGGACGCCGCACATGGAATAGAAAACAGCAGCATCGTGACGGCCATCTCTCGCAACGGCGTGACAACCGCGATTCGCGTAAGCGGCCTGCGGGACGCATGGTTCGAAGCGCCGTCAGATAACCCGATTGGTCTATTCTTTCCCGGATTTACACAATCCGATGCCAATCCGGATCTCGGAGACAGCGCAATTGCCGAGACCGCTGGGTTCGGCGGATTTTCGTTGGCGGCATCGCCGGCCCTTTTACTCCTCGTCGGCGGATCCGTCTCCGATGCACTTTCGTACACGAGAGAGATGTATGCAATTACACAAACTAGAAATCCGGCAATGTCGCTACCACTTCTAGATTTCGTTGGGTCACCCTCGGGCATCGACGTCCGCAAAGTCATAGATACCGGGATTCGGCCCGTACTGACGACCGGCATTGCGCATAAAAATCCAGGGATCGGTCAAATTGGCGCTGGCATCGTACGCGCTCCGATGGAATGCTTCACGAAGGCCCTAATCGCGTTAGCTTTGGCACTGGAATTGCCACAGAGTGATCAGCTGCCGCGTTACAGCGAGACGTTGGTGCCATCCACAGTATGACAACTTTCGAGATGACGCAGTGATTGCGCCAGGCGGAGCTTTTCCGCTGGTATCCGTTGATAACGTCTTTGGCCGAGACCACTCTTGTTGGCGTTCTATTGCATAGGTTTATGAGCGATTTTCTTTGAAGTCATTAATTGCGGTTACCGACGGAATGCTTGTAGTTTTCACCTACCACACCGCAGAAAGTCCGAGAGATCCGGTAAGGATGCCCTTTTCTCGAGCGTGTGTTTTGGCATTCCACCTGATGCTCGGGCTATTCGACCTCGCGGCTGGAATTGGGGTTAAATAGCAAATATTCGGTGATTGTTTGGTTGGCCGGAGATGCGTAAATGTGCGTTGCTGAGCAACTTCAAGCGACACGCTAAAAGGGAAGAGCCCAAATGACACAGCGCAAAAGATCGACTGCTTTCACTGGCGATGCGATTGATGCTTCACGAGGAAAGCCACTTGGTTCAGGGCCAGGTTACAAGTGGTTCGCCGACGCTGATCATGTGGACATGGCAATGGTGCCGGCAGCGCCGCTTTCAGTAACCATAGAAGCGGCCCCACAACTCGTGACCTTCGATCTGCGACGAACCGCAATCATGATAATCGACATGCAAAACGACTTTTGTGCTAAGGGCGGTTGGGTCGATCATCTCGGAGTGGACTATACCCCAGACCGAAAGCCGATAGCACCTCTTCAATACCTGCTTCCAGCGCTGCGCAAGGCAAAGGTGCCCGTGATTTGGGTCAATTGGGGTAACCGGCCCGATCTGATGAACATGCCGCCCAACCAACTGCATCTCTACAAGCCGACCGGAGAGGGAATCGGGTTAGGCGAAGCGTTACCTGAAAGCGGCGCCCATGTGCTGGAAAAGGACAGCTGGGCAGCTGCTGTGGTGGAGGAACTCGAACAGATGCCCGACGATATTTGCGTTGATAAGTACCGCATAAGCGGGTTTTGGGACACTCCTCTGGACAGCATTCTGCGTAACCTCGGGGTCCGCACCATCCTTTTCGCCGGCGTTAATACCGATCAGTGCGTTCTCCACTCGTTGTCCGATGCGAACTTTTTAGGTTATGGCTGCATTCTGCTCGAAGATTGCTGTGCCACCACTTCGCCGGAATATTGCACGCAGGCAACCATCTTCAATGTGAAGAAGTGCTTTGGCTTTGTAACCGATGCCGAGAAGGTTACGAGGGCGCTCAAAGCAATGAAGGTTGGGACGGCTTAGTGCCTCCAAGCGATCGAGTGCGATCTGGTAGCCCGCTAATTTCCGGCGGCGGAGGCTAAAATGTTTCATTCGGCAATGGCGGGGCGGGGAATGGTAACCGCACCACACCATCTCGCTGCGCAATCGGGTCTGGCGGTTCTGCGTGACGGCGGGAATGCGATCGAAGCAATGATCTCGGCTGCCGCAGTGATTGCTGTCGTCTATCCACATATGAATTCGATCGGAGGCGATGGGTTCTGGCTGGTCGCGCCGCCCAAGGCGCCTCCCGTCGGTATCGACGCGTCCGGTGCGGCGGGCCGAAACGTTACGCCGGAGCTATACCATCGGTCAGGGTATACAAAGATTCCGTCTCGCGGAGCGCTTGCCGCGAACACGGTAGCCGGGGCTCTGTCAGGATGGGAACTCGCGCTCCGGCTGAGCAGAGAACTTGGCGGTTCGATGTCAATCGCGCGCCTGGTCGAGGACGCCATCTACTACGCGGATCGCGGCTTTCCCGTGACACGTGGGCAGGCAGAACTGACGGCAGCTAAACTTGATGAGTTGCGAAATGTTCCGGGCTTTGCCGAAGGTTTTCTGCAAGCTGGACGTTTACCCCAAATCGGCGAGAACTTTCGACAGCAGCGCCTAGCCGATACACTACGGGCCATCGGCAAGCAAGGAGTAGAGGGTTTCTACCGCGGCCCACTTGCACATGGGATCGTGGCAGACCTCAAGCGAGCAGGAAGCCCGCTAACCTCCGAGGACCTTGCGAGTCATATTGCCTCCTTCGTGTCACCCCTTTCGGTCAATCTTTCTTGCGCCACTGCCTTTAATATGCCGCCGCCAACCCAAGGGATCGCCTCTCTTATTATTCTAGGTCTTTATGAAAATCTTAGCGTGTCGAAACCGGATGGCTTCGCATACGTTCATAGTCTTGTCGAAGCGACGAAGCAGGCATTCATGGTGCGTGACCGCGTGGTAACCGATCCGGCTTTCAGCCGCGGTGACCCACGAGAATTTCTCACACCAACCGCCCTCTCGAGGCTCGCAGCAAAGATCGATGGCCACCGCGCTGTCCCGTGGCGGGCAGGGCAGCCCCCTTCCGACACCGTGTGGATGGGCGCGATCGATGCGCGAGGCTTGGCCGTCAGCTATATCCAAAGCACATACTGGGAATTCGGCTCTGGTGTTGTCCTCGCGGACAGTGGCTTCATCTGGCAGAATCGCGGCAGCAGTTTCAATCTGGATGCCACTGCATTGAATGTTCTGACTCCGGGGCGTAAGCCGTTCCACACACTTAATCCCGCATACGCGCATTTTAAAGACGGGCGTAGAATGGTTTATGGCACAATGGGCGGTGACGGTCAGCCGCAAACTCAGGCAGCTATATTTACCCGCTACGCGAAGTTTAACCAGGACCTCCAGCATGCAGTAAGCGCGCCGCGTTGGCTCTTGGGCCGCACCTGGGGAGCCGAGAGTGTCTCTCTGAAGCTAGAAGAAGGCTTTGACCCGGAAATCGCGACCGAGCTGACCGCAGCCGGGCATGTTGTTGAGTTAGCTTCTCGGTTCGATTCGATCTTCGGCCATGCAGGCGCAGTGGCGAGCCACCCGAACGGACTTCTTGAGGGAGCCTCTGATCCCCGCAGTGACGGCTCTGCAGCCGGTTGGTAATACGCTCCCACACCAACTCGCTGGCGGTCCGAAATTATGTCACGACACGCCTTCGGTCAGTGATCAGACGGAAGCGCGACTTCGTCCTCCGGCGGTTGGACAGGGACACGTTGCGACCTTCCGCGCTCCGAGTCCGAGGTCATAAATAGCGTCGCAATAGCACGCCGTAACCATCTATTCGCAGGATCATGATGGAAGCGACCGTGCCAATGTTGCTTGATTTCGATATTTGGAGCCCGAAAGGGCAATGGCACAATCTGGATTTCCACCTGCTCAGCAAAGACTTGCGCCAAACGTTCTGGGATAGTGGCGATGAGATCGCTGTCTGCGATTATTTTGGCTAACCCAAGAAAATGGGGCACAGAAAGCGCTATTCGGCGTCTGCGTTTCTTGGAGCTGCCAATCGCCTTCTCAACGGCCACATAGTGGCCAGTGCCAAGCGAGCGGACCTGAACGTGAGAACATGAGAGAAACGTTTTTAGGGATATCTTTTCCGTCATTAAGGGATGCTCTTTTCGGGCCACGCACACAAGGCGATCGACGTACAGCGTCTGTTGATAAAGCCCGGGGGACAAGTCCTGAAATAACCCAATCGCCACATCGATATCGCCCGATTCCAAGCCGGAATACAGATCTCGTGCGGGCATTTGAGCTACTGTAATATTTACATTAGGGGCATGATTTTTGAGGTATCCGAGAAGTGGGGAGAGAAATACGTGCTCTCCGATATCGCTCATGCATAGCGAAAACGACCTGGTTGAATTTCGTGGTGCAAAGCTTGAGCTGATCTGTAGCGCCGTCCTGGCATGGTCGCAAGCCTGCCGGATCGGCTCGGCTACTCGTTGAGCGAAGGGTGTCGGGGCCATGCCATCAACGGTCCGCACGAATAGCGGGTCATTAAACACCCCTCTCAAACGAGTAAGAGCATTACTCGTCGCAGGCTGACTGAGTCCGAGGCGCTCCGCAGCGACCGTAATCTTGCGCTCACGAAAGATCGCGTCGAATACAATCAAGAGGTTAAGGTCAATTGATCGAATATTCATGATATCAATATGCTAGATAAAGACGCGCGACTCGACAATCAGTAAATCGCATACTTAGCATACCGAATGGGCTTGGCGAGCACGAGGCATCAAATGCGACGTGTGCGCAGGAACGCAGGCGGCACTTAGGTTCGCCCGGGCAAATTAAAGCGACCAGGGTGGGCGGGCCGCTACCCATAGGGGTTCATTGGGAGGTGGGCATGAATAATAAGCTTAAAACCTTTGCGCAGATGGCTGTCACGACCGCCGTGGCCGTTCTGCTTTCGAGTTCTGTGGCCATTTCGGCGTTTGCAGCAGCACCTATCAGAATTGGTGTGCTTATCCCCGGCTCTATTAAGGATCACGGATGGATGGAGTCGCTATACCGAGGTATTGTGGCGGCGAAGAAAGAGTACGGCCCAAAGATAAAAATTACATACATTGAAAACGTGTCCTTTGCGGACATGAACCAAGTCCTGACAACCTTGGCAGAATCAAATCCCTATGTGATCGGTGGAGCCGGCCAGACGCAGGGGTACGTTCTTAACATCGCAAAGCGGTTTCCGAACGTCAAATTTACCATCGTTGGCCCGAAGGGCGCGGCGACTAGCAACGTGGCGCAATACGACGTCAAACAGGCCGAGATCGGATTCGTCGCTGGCGCAGTTGCGGCTATGCAGTCAAAAACCCATGTCGTCAACTATATCGGCGGGCTACAAATTCCGGCGATCGTCAACACGGGAACAGAGTTCTGCAAGGGTGCACAATATATTGACAAGAACACGAAGTGCATTCTCGCCTATACTGGAAATTTTGATGATGTCGTAAAGGCTAAGCTGGCTGAAGAGGCGGCGATCGCGCAGGGCGCGGATGTCAGCTATAACATTTTGAATTTAGGCGTCCGTGGCCAGGAACAGGCTGCACGAGCTCACCATATTCACATGATCGGCAGCTACATAAATTGGTGCTCCGAGAAGAACCCGCTCTACATCGCCTACACGATAAGCGGCATCGGCTTTATGTTCGACTACGCCGTGAATCAAATCGTCGCCGGCACATGGAAACCGGAGTCAAAGAGTTTCGGCCTGAAGATGGGCCCGGAATCATCCGGAATTGCAATTTGTCAGGGCGCCACGCCTGCAATGCTCCACCGAGTGAAGGTGATCGAGACGAAAATTCTCGCCGGCAAAATTCCGATCCTTCCGGACTGAGCACGATGGCTCCACTCCTCACTGTTAAGGGGGTTGGCAAGGCGTTTGGTGCAACCCAGGCATTGAAAGCCGTTTCCCTGGAAGTCAAGGCGGGTGAGGTTCATTGCTTGCTCGGCGAGAACGGCGCCGGGAAGTCCACTCTTTGCAATCTAATCTTCGGTGTGATTCAGCCGGACCAGGGAGAGTTTCACATCGAGGGGCGCCCGCTGTTATGTAAGAAGCCCGCCGAGGCGATAGTCGCTGGCGTCGGCATGGTCCACCAGCACTTCAGCCTGGTGCCCACTATGACAGTTCTAGAGAATTTGATGTTGGGGCGTGGCGTCCTTCGACTGCCTCGGTCCGAAGCTCTGAGTAGATTGGAAGAGTTGAAGAGCTCTTATGGGCTGGAGGTCGAACCGCAGAAGCTGGTATCAACCATGTCGATCGGAGAGCGACAACGGGTCGAAATCATCAAATGCCTGTTCAATGATCCTAAACTGCTATTGCTCGACGAACCGACGGC
The DNA here is from genome assembly GCA_046705265.1 of Ferrovibrionaceae bacterium. Taxonomy (GTDB): domain Bacteria; phylum Pseudomonadota; class Alphaproteobacteria; order Ferrovibrionales; family Ferrovibrionaceae; genus JAJYTL01. The sequence goes on along the minus strand of JBJKQL010000147.1, from coordinate 8,194 downwards.
TGTGTTACCGCCGGGAGAAATAGATGCGATGCTTGGCATTTGCAGAGACATCGCGAGCCGCGGACATGGCGTCGTGCTCGTCACGCATAAACTGGCGGAGATCGCGCAGGTGGCGGATCGGACTACCGTTTTGCGCGCTGGGCAAGTGGTGGAGACCGTCAACATGTCGACGGCAAGTATCCCCGCTCTGATCGGGTCAATGATCGGGCAGGATGCAACCCTGTCTGACGCGGCATTCTCTATCGTCTCTGGGCATAGCTTAAACGACCCTGAAATAGCCAGTACGACGCCAGGAAGCACAAAGACCAAAGCGCAGCATGGCCGAACGAAATTACCTGCCTTTGTCATCCAGAATGTGTCGGTACGAGATGAAACCGGGGCCATGCGCTTAAGCAATGTGAATTTGACAGTGGCTCGCGGCGAGGTTGTTGGAATTGCCGGCGTTGAGGGCAACGGACAAAGGCAACTGGGAGACGTCGTCGCTGGAATGGTCGTGCCGGCAACAGGATCCATGATGATCAGCGGCATTGATGTAACCGGTAAATCGCCCCGAGAAATCACGGCGGCGGGAGCCGGCATCGTGCCAGAGGACCGGCATGCCGTCGGGTGCATCTTGGAAATGAGCGTGGCCGAAAACTTGTTTCTTGGCTCTATGGATCGCTTTTCCCATTTCGGACTTTTGAACCGAAGGGCACTACGAACTAAAGCCGCGGAACTCTTGACGCAATACGAGGTCGTCGGCCGCCCGGACGACCTAATGGCGAATCTCTCCGGCGGGAATCAGCAGAAAGTCGTCCTTGCCCGGGAGTTGTCGCTTCAGAATCTTGTTTTTCTGCTTGCCGCCATGCCGACACGCGGCTTGGACGTCAAAGCGGCAAACGCTGTATATGCGCGAATACGTGAGGCGCGGGAGCGGGGTGTTGGTGTGCTTCTAATCTCCAATGAACTTGATGAGCTGATGGCCTTATCCGATCGGATTCTTGTCATGTACCGTGGCTCCATCATTGGTGAAATGGAAGCTACTGCTACGAATAGGGAGGCGATCGGCGCGCTGATGTCCGGCCATACCGATTTGGATGCCGGCCATGCCTGGGCCTTCTCCGATCATCCTCCAGAGACGAGTACGGCCTCCGTTCATTCAAGCGCGTGAAATTTCGCGGTGGGTGAAGACGGCATGGGTTCTTCGGCAAGGCCTGTCAGGCGGCAGAAAGAGTGATTGAAGAGATAGCGCAGTTACCCAACAAGAGTGGCTGGCTGCGGCGCGCTGCTGGACTTCAATAATCCGAGTGGGTCATAGGAATGGTTTCCGACGTTGAAATTGCAGAGTCGAGATGGGGGCAGGCCAGACGAGCGTCTTCGCTCCGGTTCATTCCGAAACGGCTCGTAGTTGCCATTCTCGCAACGCTAATTTCCTTGGCGATCGGGCTCCTGATCATTGCGTTGACTGGAGCCTCCGTCAAAACCGCCGTTGTGGCATTTTACACTGGTGTCTTCGGATCAACATACAGCGTCGGGTCCTCGATCAATCGCGCATCGGTCTATGTACTTGTCGGCCTCGGCTATGTATTTGCTAACAGGGCCAATCTCATAAACGTCGGCGGCGAAGGCCAAATAGCGATGGGAGGGCTATTTGCTACAGCCATTGCGCTGCATGGTGCGGCCGCACTTCCTTACCCCTTATCGTATCTCGCGCCGCTACTTCTCGGCGCCGTCGCAGGGGGGGTGTGGGGCGGAATAGCGGGTGTTATGAAGGTGACACGGCAAACAAACGAGGTAATCAGTACCTTGCTTCTCTCCTTTATCGCATTGCCAATAGTCTATGGAGCCGTGGAATCACAAGCGTTACTCAGGCAGCCAATCACGCCGATGTCCTCGCTCCCACAATCGCTACCGATTCCGGCAGCCACGCGGCTACCCATGCTTCTGCCAAACAACCCACAATCGCCCCTGAATGTAGGCTTGCTTCTGGTTGCCATAGCCACAATTCTGGTGGGGATTCTTCTCACGAAGAGCACCCTTGGCGTAAAGTTGCGCGCCATAGGGAAGGGTGAGATGGCGGCAAAGCGAGCTGGAATTTCAACCAGACGGCTGATTGTTACCTCATTGGTCGTCGCTGGCGCATTTGGAGGTCTTGCTGGCGCGATCATGATTCAAGGCACGCAATATTATCTGGCGAGTGGATTTTCCTCAGGCTATGGCTGGGATGGGCTCGTGGTGGGCTTACTGGCGCAGGGCTCTGTTATCGGGGTCGTTTTGGGCGCCCTTCTCTTTGGCTTTCTGAGGTCAGGAAGCATTGCAGTGCAAATCACTGCCGGAGTTCCCGCTCAACTCGTTGCGATGGTGCAGGGATTGATCGTTATCGCAATTGCCAGCACGGCTATTCTATTTGATCGGGCCACACGATGATAGATTCTGGCGAGGTCCAATCGTTCATAACGTCTTCGGTCCAACTCGCAATTCCGCTCGTGTTCGCGGGGACTGGCGAATTGGTGAGCGAGCGCTCTGGTGTTCTAAACCTCAGCCTAGAGGGGATGATGCTCTGTGGCGCCTTTGCAGGCGCTCTCGGTTCGTGGGCCACCGGAAGCCCTGTTCTTGGTATCGCCCTAGCAGCAGCCGTTGGAGTCGTCCTCGGTCTGGCACAGGCAATCTCAAGTGTAACCCTTCGGGCCAACCAGCTAGTGGTCGGCCTCGGCTTCAACATTTTAGCACTCGGCGCGACAACCTTTTTGTACCGGGAAATATTCGGCCCGCTTTCTCGGAAAACCATACCGGGGTTTACACATATCCATATTCCGGTGCTGAGTGACATCCCTCTCGTAGGACCCTGGCTATTCCAGTACTCCACCTTGACTTATGTCGCAGTGGCGATGGTTCTCCTCACTTGGTGGACACTTGACCGGAGCGCTCTTGGCTTGGCGATCAAAGCAACCGGAGAGAGACCGAGAACAGCTGACGAGGCAGGGCTCAGCGTGACGAAAATCCGGTATGGATGCGTAATATTTACTGGTTTGATGGCTGGCCTTGGTGGCGCTTATCTATCGCTCGTGTCGATTCATACTTTTACCGAGAATATGACGAACGGTGCGGGTTATCTTGCCATCACCGCGGTAATATTCGGCGGCTGGGAGGTTGGAAGGACATTCTGGGCGTGCATCCTTTTCGGCTTTGCGACTGATCTGCAGTTTGTCGTGCCGGCCCTTGGGTTGAACGTGCCAGTGGCTATCTTCATGATGCTGCCATATGTATTGGCACTACTTGCAATCGGCGGCATGGTTGGTAGCAGTCGGTCGCCTGCGGCCCTCAGCCTGCCTTTCAGACGCGGATCGTAGCACCCTCAAAGGTGTCTTACCTCATATCGTGTGATCCGCCGCGCAATCGTGACCTCTACCTGAACTTCAACACCGCGAATCACGAAGTAATTCATTTGACGCACTGACGACGAAACAGAATTTTAGGGCACGCCAAAGACCGGCTGAGGCGCTGCGCTGGGGGAAAAGAGGAATGTGTGAGGACAGGGCCGATGAAGATTTCGTCATGGAAAGCCTCCTTGTCAAAATTCACGAGGAGGAGAAGAGGAAATGGCCTGTCTACTGCGGGAGCGTCTTGTTGCGCGGGTATCGAAATGACGCATGTGCTGCGCGCATGCCTTACGCCCAAATCTAAAATTTTGAAAGCTGAGTTGAAGTTGTTCAGGCGCCTAGAGGAAAGCAGCTAAACATAGGGCTGACGCGCAAGGTTCAGCCATGCGCTCGCCGATGGCGCAAAGTCGAGAAGCAGCTCTGCGGAAAAATTGCTTAAGCCGGAGACCGTGAAACGTTCACGCCGGGCCGGAGCTCGAAGATCGCAGCACTCGCAGCTTATGGGGTCACGACTCGCAGCTTATGGGGTAACCCACATGTGGGTTGACGCATAAGCTGCTACTGCATTGCTCGGCATTTCAAGGGGTTAGAAGGCCGGCGGACACCATATGTTGCGACTAGTGGACCTCATAACGTGCAATTTTCTAATCGAAATTACGCATAAGCTGCTAATTTCTTACGAGCATGGCCATGCCCGACTTGGCAACGGAAAGTCCATTCAAAACAATATGTTAATGAAATGCTGCGCAGGATAAGGCACTACCTTTGCAGCTTATCTCTTCAGCCCGCCGCTATCAAACTATCAGGCCCCACAGGTGACAAGGCCGAGCGCCTTCCACCCAAATCGGGGGCGGCACTTACTAGCCGCCAGGCGGTCGGAATGCTACGCTCATCGAAAGGGCTCGATCGACCTCCTCGACAGTCATGAGTGCCGTCGTTCGATTCCTAAGAAGACCGGTGGCACTCGCGGTAATCGAGGCAGCCGCAACAGTCTCGATGTTCGGCACATCGACGATAATGACAATATCCTCGTCACCAAGACTGTAATAGAGCGCTTCAAGCTTGCCGCCGAGCGCTTCCATCAACTTGCTGATGGCCTCTCTTCGTCCCGACGCCTTGTCCTTCTGGAGGCCCCGTAAACCTTCCGCCGTGTAGGTAGTCTGGATGAGAAATTTTGCCATTTCTTCCTCCGATCGGTAGATGCTCGTGGACCGCCCCGTCGGGCACCCGCTACGCAGGTTGTCACCTGTTACGGTTCCATGCGGAAAAATGGTATGTTCGGTCTTTAGCGGCCACATCATCCATTTGGATGAGGTCGAGTAAGAAATCTCGAATAAGCAATGCGTACTTACGGCACCGTCCATTGCCCCGAGGCAGGCGTTTTTATCAGTCAATCTCCTGACAACGTGATCCGGAACGCGAGGACCCTCTATGGCCTATGGTGCGCGAAGTGGGCCAAAATCGGTGAGGCAGCCATTAGCGGCATCCATTTCCAACCGTGGCCGCGTGCGGAGCTAAGAACCCTCCAGTTTCCGATGGCCTCCGGTCGCTTGTGTTTTTTACCGAGTCAGCTGCGCTACTGAGGATAAGGGCCACAAGCTACGGCCGGCGATTGCTTCCAGCTTTCGGAAAGACCGGGGCGAGATGCTTGCGCCAACTTGAACAGACACTCAGTGCGGTTGGGCCATCGACTTGACGATGCCCGTCACCATTCGGCGCGGAGTAAAACGCACGGCCTCTACCCTCGCCCAATTCATTGCACCGGGAACGAAAACGCGGCGGCCGCGCTTCATCGCGGCGTAGCCGGCCTCGGCGACCGAATCGGCGGTCGGCAGCCGCTTGCCTTTTACGAACCCTGAATCGCCCATTGCCGCATTGTCCAGGAAGCCGGTGGCGGTCGGTCCTGGGCAAAACGCGGTGACGGTGACGCCCTGATCCTCGAGTTCGGCTGCGAGCGCTTCGGAGAAGCTCAGCACGAACGCCTTGGTGGCGAAATAGACGGCCATATAGGGACCTGGCTGGAAGGCCGCCGTTGAGGCAGTGTTCATAATCGCGCCGCGCGCGGCGATGATATCCGGCAGAAAGAGCTTGGTCAGCGTGACTAAGCTCATCATGTTGAGCTGCAACATCGTGAGTTCGCCAGAGAGGCCGGTATCCTTGAATAGCCCGAAGACACCGCGTCCAGCATTGTTGGCGAGCGCCGCAAGCGCGATTCCACGGTTCTTGACTTCGGCATGCAGACGCTCGGCGCCGCGAGCGGTGCCGAGATCGGCGCCAATCACCTCCACGCGGCCGCCGTGTGTCTTACGCAGTTCCTCGGCCAGCGTCTCCATTTTTGCGACGCTCCGGGCGACCAGCACAAGATCGTAGCCGTCACGAGCGAAAGCTCGTGCGAGGCCGACGCCAATGCCAGAGGAAGCGCCGGTGACGAGCGCACTTTTTGCGGCAGGGACAGCGACTTCAGCCATGTCAAAACTCCATCCGTTTTCAGCCATGGTTGCCCGCGGGGCGAAAATAGCTCACAGGCTACTGACGGCCTGCGGCTGTTTATATCTTCGCCAGGACAGCCACGCTGCGGAGGATCAGACTGACGAGCTGCGGCTGGCGGTTGGTTCCGGTCTTGGAAAAAATACGCGCAAGATGCGTGCGGGCGGTGCTGAGGCCGATGCGAAGGTCTGCGGCGAGATCCTCGATGGACTTCCCTTCCGCGACCGCGCTCGCAATCTTTGCCTCGGCGGAGGTCAGGCCAAAGAGCCCCCGAAGTGCGGCGCTCATCGGCGTTAATTGTTCTGGGTCGCGAGCAAAGACGATAGCCGCTGGGATGGGTGAGCCAAATCCGTCCCGGGCGGGTCGGAGGGGAGCGACGAGCACCGTTAATGGCAACCGATCATCCCGTCGGATCGATACGGTTCCACCCGGCGATTTACCCTGCCCGGCGGCGGCATCGGCCGCATCCCGAATAAGACACGCGAGCAAAGTTCCTGCTTTCCGCGCCCGCGATGCTATTCGCCCTCGTGAGGCCAAGATCGCATCACCTTCCCGGAGCAGGCGTTCTGCAAGCGCGTTGGCGTAGAGGACCCGTCCATCGCGGCTTACGACCAGAGTCGCCGTCGCGCTCCGTTCCAGCCCTTCAAGAGTAGCTTGCCGCTCGATATTAGCCGCTCTCAGCCGTTCCCTGATCTGCAGCGCGCGCTGCAAATGCGGAAGGAACAGCGAAACCGCCGCCTTATCTGCTTCACCAAAGGGTCCTGCGTTGCGGGGCCGGTGAATGCCAAGCCCCGCCATGGTATCGGGCCCTACTGGAAAAACACTGCCGACAACGTAGAACAGATCGAGGTGTCGGCAAAAGTCGTTATAGATCTCAGTACGCTCGAATTCCTCGTCCGTGATGATGTCCTGGCTCGTGAGAAGCTTCGATGGACCAACTTTGGCGGCGCGCTCGACCCACACGTCACGCTCTGCATAGTAAGTGGCGTAGGACTTGAGAGATGCGGTGTCGTAATTGGCGGTCAAGGAAAGGAGCTCGACATCACCCCGGCGGGTATCCCGAGTCTGCAGGCCAGTGCTCGCACAATCAAAAGCCTGAGCTATCCGTGGCGCCATCGCGGGCCACAGTCTTTCATCGGCGGCGGCATCATAGACGCGCCCAATCAACTCAAGCACCCGGCCATGTCGATCGGTTTTCGAATCCATCGGAGCCCCCCTCCAACAGCACTCGATCCACAACCACTGGTTTGCTGGACGCTTTTACTTTCCGGAGCCACATCCCCGTGGCCGGCGCCTTTGTCCGTCAAATTCCTTTGATCAGGACAGGTCACACTGAAGCAAGATGCTTGCCATCATCGACTATAAGGCACGGACGATCCAGTAAATTATAAAGTTAACGCGACTCTCAATAAATTCGAAGACTCTCAAAATTGAGCTGCACTTGCGTTACACGAAACTTCAGTATTTCCTATGCTTCATTGTCTTTTTTATATTATAACTGGCCTTTTAGAGATATCAGCGTCAATATTGAGAATATTCATTTAGAACTTCGTTTAATAAACTACGGATGACACTGATCCATCTCTCTCAGAGGTTTTGGCACATCTGTTTCTCGTTGCGGCACACGGGGTCTTTACGGACATGCTGGTGCTGACAACTTGGGCGTGACGACGGGAGCCAGGCATGGGTGCCCACTTCCGGAGCAGCAGTTCGAACGATGTGGCAGCCAATCTCGTCAATTTGCGTGTCCCGGAGTAGCGGCGACCACGGCTCCGTGCGCCGGCCGCCAGGCTTAGGTGTCCAGTATTCGCCCCCCGTGCGATGCGCGTGGCGCGGTAAGCTTCCTGACGCGCTGATCTCAGGATCGGCCCGGCTCGAAACTGGCTGGCGCCAGCCTACTCACGCGCCTCAGTTCGCGTGGCTCGGAGGCCACTGCCTGCAGCGCTTGCGCGCTGCCATGAAGAATTTGTCCCATAGTGCCTCCTTCCACGCCGTGGATAAGATTGCACCATCAAATGCCGGGACTAAACATGTAGCGTTCGTCCGGCGACTACGCCTAGGCCAAGCTCTGCACTAGACACTTTGATTTCGCATTGTCAATTCCGTGGGGCATCAACCAAGTTTCTCCGCTCCCATCGACGACTATCCACCGCAACCGATACCCCCTCCCCTCCTTTTGCACGGTTCGATCGAGCCCCCCGATACAAGACGTATTCTTGAATTAACCCGACTTGCGCAGTTGGGGGACGGTTTTTGTGGTTTTGGCGAATGTGGCGCGAATCGGATCAAGCGGTTAGCGGGCGCGCGGTGCTGATTTGAGCGTGTAGTGCCGACCTTGGGTATTTTCT
>JBJKQL010000146.1:0-4413 GCA_046705265.1 Ferrovibrionaceae bacterium | reverse complement strand
CCGAAGTACCCGTAGAGATGCGGGAGTGGATAGGTCCCGCCCCTTTTCCGCCTGACCTTGTACTTGAAGCGCAACCACCGGCGCAACCGCACGGCGGTGTAGTTGTCGAGCGCGCGATATGCCTGCGTGACGGTGCCTACTGAGAAGTAGTTCGCCCAGCCGCGTAACGCGAGGTTCAACTCCTCCACCAGCCTTGTGGTCTCTTGCCATGTCCCTCGGCGATCTGTGAGCGCATGAATCTTCTCGACCATGCGCCGGATGCTCTTCTTCGAGGGCCGCTGCGCCAGGCGAGCCCGGCCGGTCTTCGCCGAATACATCCTGCCGAAGGTATAACCCAGGAAGTCGAACTCACCTTGTGGCACCCTGCAGATGCGTGTCTTCTCCTCGTTGACCGTGAGCTTCAGCTTGCCCATGATCTCGCGCAGCCGCTGCAAGGCTTCCTCAGCCTCGCCTCGTCTGCACAGGATCACGAGATCGTCCGCATAGGTCACGATCCGACTGCCGAGGCTCCACTCCAGCCCGAGCTTCTTCCATCCCAACACAAACCGGCGCATGTAGAGATTCGCCAGCAGTGGGGAAAGAGGTGAACCCTGCGGAATGCCGCGTCCGCTGTCCTTGGCTTCCGTTGTCCGTTTCTTCCGGCCTCGATCATCGGTTTCTTCCACCGGGCATTCCAGCCACATCTTGATGAGGTGCAGAACACGCCGGTCTATGATCCGGCGTGCCACCGACTTCATCAATTCGGCATGGGGAATGCTCCCGTAGTAGTCCGCGAGGTCGGCGTCAACGACGTCCGGGTGCCCGTGGTACAGCAGTTCTTCCACCTCGACCACCGCCTGCTGGGCGTTGCGGCCCGGCCGGTAGGCGTATTGTTCCGGTGGAAGATCGGCTTCGAAGATCGGGGCTAGCACCAGCATCGCTGCCGTCATGCATACCCGATCTTTCATAGTCGATAGGCCGAGCGGCCTGAGCTTGCCGTTGGCCTTCGGAATGAACACTCTTCTGATAGGATCCGGTCGGTAAGTCTCCTCCCTGAGCGCAAGCGCCAGTTCACCAAGCCACCGCTCTACCCCGTACGCTTCGATATCCGCGAAGGTCTGGCCATCCACTCCCGGTGCCCCTTTATTCGAGCGGCACTGGGCATAGGCATGAGCCAGAATGTCGTCGCGGTAGATCTTGTCGTACAGCACATAAAAGCGGTAGCCGGCTTCACCCTTCGCTTTCGCGTGTAACGCCGTCTGCAGTTTCTGAACGCTTTGCGGAGTTGATAGGTTGCCCAATCTCCAGGTCCCTTTCTGCTTCTTGCGTCCGTCTTGAACTGAGGCCCCTTCCCTCCACCGGAATTACCCGGCTTCCCCGGTACTACGGGCCTCTCCGCCACCCCAGGGCGCCCGGCCTATCCCTCGCGGGCTTCCGGTTGGTCATCCCTGACCACGCCTTGGGGCTTCCCGTGTTGCGTACGCTTTCCTTGTGTACATGCTGCCGCCACTACCCCGGTACAGCGGTTGGGCGCATCCTTCGCTCGTCTCACCCAGCCGTATCAGCCTTCCCCGGACCTCCTACCGGGTCGGCCTGCACATCGACCTTTTCGAGGTTTGCTCAGCGTTCACGCATGTTGCGGCCTGCACACTCGCGCGGTCACCAAGTCGTGACTCGCTAATCGAAGGCTTCAGACATTTCGTCACCTCCATGCCTGCTCCGATCGCTTCCGGCGGGAGCGAGGTCGCCGGGTGGGTCTCTCACCCACTGGAAAGCGCCGCCTTGTCACGGCGCACGGAGGAACCGGCCGTCCACGAACCCGGCTGGAACGCGTCACGGCAGCGCTACCTGCGATGCCTTGAATGATCGCTCGACCCCATACGAGCCGTTGGGCATAGCGAATCTTGCTCTGGCCCCGAACATCCCGAAGCGGTCAGTCGTTTCCGCCGGCAACTCGGACGCTGACGCCCCGAGCCGACGAGAACCGTGTTGGCCGGCGCTGGCGAATCGGCCAACGACGGCGTATTAGATCGCGCGTGCACCGTAGCTCTTCATCCGATCGAGCCAGCGCTGGCGGCGCGCATCGTCGGCCTCGGCCACCCTGCCAAGAAGGGTCTTGCGGACAGGCTTCATACCACCGAAGCGAAGAATGCTCCGCTCTAGGCCGCGCACGCCGTGAGCCCGAAAATACCATCGATAAACCAATGCGGGCATGCCCATCGTAACGATGATCCGTGCCGAACGCCCCGTAAGAAGACCGCGAGGAAATCCCTGTGTGCGATATTCCATAGCGATCCCGGGGCGCATCACTTGTTCAAGAAACGCTTTCAGTAGCGCGGGCATTGTGCCGTGCCAAAGCGGGAAGATGATGACGAGATGCCGTGCTGAAACGATCGCGTCACAGGCTGGCACCAACATCGAAGGGAGCTGGCCCGCCTCGAATTCCTGCTGCGAGCGAAGCATTGGGAAATCGATCTGCGCCAGCTCGATCCGCATCACCGTATGCCCCTCTGCTGTAGCGCCGTCCGCGTAAGCATCGGCGAGGCCGTGGCACAGGTGCCTCCCGCCCGGATCTGGATGACCCTGGACGATGGCCACCCCCTGAGGCACCTCGCCGCCGGTTCTTTGGCCGGAAGCCTGGCTTGCCATTGCCCTATCAGAGCGTGACGAGGTCGGTATGACCAAATCCCTTCGAGTAGTCGAGCACCGAGACCACCTTGGGAATGACCCTAAAGATTAAGATCTCCTCCGGGTTGGGTTTTGGGAGGGCAGCGTATTCGGGGTACTTAGTAACCAGAATATCGAGCATTCTTGACGTCTCGGCTGGGTCACTGACTGGATACGCCCTCGCAGCCATTGAGAGGCCCGTGATTGCCATCGGGTCTGTGACATCGTGATCGATCGCCAAGGAGAGGCGGTTGTCCTGAACCAGGTTCTGTGCCTTCTGGCTCTGCGATGCGCACAAAAAATAAAGCGTAAGATCGTCGCTGACGTAGCCGACCGTGGTGGCCTGCGGCCAGCCATCAGGCCGGTTTGTCGCTACGGTCATTATGCGATGCTTTTGCAGCAACTCGATGATCTTGTTCCTGAGAGTCGGATCCATGATGCCGATTCCTCCACTCAGCAGGACGGCAGACAGTAAGCCTATGCCCACTCTCCTGGCCTTGATGCAGGTCAATGGCCGCTGTCGGAGCTAGGCGGCTGAATCACCCGAACGCCGCAGGCAACTCAAAGTGCTGCGACTCGCCGCTCGTTGTCTTATCTATGGCCACCGCGGCCGGTATCGCGACTTCCGTTGGCTCGTCGAGTGAGCAAGCAGACTTTCGCGAACCATCGGTGGAAAGCTTGGTTGGACCGAAGACGATCACGATTTCTAACGTCTTTCAGATTCCTGCGTCGGGATACAGCCGCCATGAAAACAGCGTTGCTGGCGGCTTCCGCACAGGCACGCAGTTTCACCGAGAAATCACAGCTCTTCGGGAGTAAGCTCTCCACTTCAGCTTGAACGGCCGTAACATTCGGATAGTTGAGATCCGTGCCAGCTACACAACCCCAAACAGGGAGAAAGGTCATGGCAAGTGTGAACACCGATCAACATTTGGATTTCAACAAAAAATATGCAGGCGGCCAAGTGTTGCACAAAGCCTCTTTCCCGGGAACGCTGCCGATTCAGCCAGCCAAACGGATTGCGGTTTTGGCCTGCATGGACGCCCGGATCGATGTCGAGGACCTGCTCGGTCTGCAGACCGGCGACGCGCATATCATCCGCAACGCCGGGGGCGTAGCCAACGATGATGCGATTCGATGCCTGATCATCTCGCACCATTTACTCAATACTAGCGAGATCATCCTGATCCACCATACGCGCTGTGGCATGCTCGCCTTCACGGACGATCTGCTTAAGGCCGGCCTAGAGGGCGACCCGGCGGCTGAGAAGCTGCTTGGCCAAGCCACGGGTCGAGCGTTTACCAGTTGCAACACCTCCGCATCGACCCCGTCTGCATTCCATGCTTTCCGCGGCCAGATCGAGCCGCTGGATGCACCGCGCGACGTAAAGCAGACCGAACGTCTTGCCTGGGACGTACGGCGGGCAATGTCTTCGATCCTTAATCATCCTTGGATTCCGACCAGCGGGCCGGACGCTGTCGCTGTGCGCGGATTCATTTATGACGTGGACACCGGAAAGCTCGAGGAGGTGGACTATCCGGGACCCATGGGGTCTGTAGGCTGAGTTCGCAAATTCCAGAACGAAGCCGAGCGCCTGGCAGTGCCAAGCGCTCGGCCTTTAACCCCGGGCGAGTGAGCGGGCTAGCATTACAGTTGCTTTTTTCGTTTGATATGCGCGCGCCTTGCTTCCGCTTGATGTGCGCGTCGCCAAAGCGACCATGCGATGATTGTCGCCGGCTGGATACGCCGCTGAGCGAGCTTGATGGC
>JBJKQL010000145.1:0-7741 GCA_046705265.1 Ferrovibrionaceae bacterium | reverse complement strand
CGGGCTCGGCCTGCCGCTGGTGGATTCGCTGGTCCGGCTTCATGGCGGCACGCTCCGGGTCGAGAGCGCGGTCGATGTCGGCACCACCGTCACCGTGCGCCTTCCGGCCCCACCAAGCGCCAGCGTCACAGGCGTCTCGGCCGCTTGACGCCGCACCGCCGGTCGATTTTCGGTGATCGGCCCATCACGCCGCAGTTGCATTTTTCGCTGACCGCTCTCTAACCTAGCGAGGTTCATGAGGCGGGGGCGCGATGGTTGCGCGGGTCAGGACCATTGTCTTCCACAGCATCGAAGTGCGGCCGGTGAGCATACAGATCCAGATGGCGTCGGGTTTGCCGGCCTTCAGCGTCGTCGGCCTGCCGGACAAAGGCGGTGGCGGAAAGCCGCGAGCGCGTGCGCTCCGCGTTGAGCGCCTTCGGCCTGGCGCTGCCGCCATGGGCGTGGTGGCAGAAGACGATCTTGCCGGCTATGCCGCACTCGGCGAACTCGCGCTTGATGGTGCACTGACCGCAGTCGCCGGCGTCTTGCCGGCGGCGCCCGCGGCGGGCGCCGAATTGCTTGGCCTGATCTGTCCCGCGGCCTGCGGCGGCGAGGCCGCGTGGTCGGGGCTCGAGGTTCTGGCGGCGCCGAATCTGCTCACGCTCATCAGCCACCTTAAAGAATCGCAGCTGCTGGGCACGCCGATGCCCGAGTTTGCCGCGGCGCCGGAAGCGGCCGCCGACTTTCGCGACATCAAGGTCCAATAAGCCGCGAAACGTGCACTGAAATCGCGGCGCGCGCCGCCCGAGCGCGCGAAATCCAGGCGATGCGCTACGCCGATACGCAAGGCGTGGGCAACAATGTCGATGTCGATGGCGCGCTTCTCACCGAAGCCGCGGAACGCCTCAAGCTCACGGCGCGGGGCTATCACCGGGTGTTGCGCGTCGCAAGAACGCTGGCCGACTCCGAAGGCGTTGGCTGCGTGCGGCGGCTGCATGTTGCCGAGGCACTCAGCTATCGCCGGCTCACACTCGGCCGCGCCAATCGGCCAGGGCGTTTGAACAAGGAGGTGTCTAGGGGCATGAGATAAGGGGGGATGAAACGACTGGCGGCTTGGCTCTTGCCGTTCGGCATCATGCTGCTCGCGCTCGCGGGCTGTGCCTCTCCCGCGCAGGTGGCCGCTTGGCAGCGCGAGGCCTCGCGTCCGATCCTTTGGCAGGAGCCTGCGGATTGCGCGCGGAAATGGAGTCGCGCGCTGACGTGGATCGAGGATGACGGCGACAGACCCCTCACCATCACCAACGATACCATGATTCGGACGACCGAACCTCGCGACGACTCCACCGATCCCGGCACGATGCTTCGGGACGGCGCAGGCGGCGGCTGAATTCGCTTCGAGGCTTATTGCAACAATATCCTCGGCTGCGTACCGCCGACTCTCGAAGACGAGGCGGACTTCGCCTATTGCGTGAGAGGAGATTTAGAAAGCGCCGCGGCCCGCGGGGCCGACGGTCGCAAGCGAGAACATGCGGTTCATTGCCGCCACGCGACCGCTCCAACGCGAACTGGCTTGATGCCGCGCGGGTTAAGGGTCGCGGCTGAAGCCGTAGCGCGCGAGCTTGGTCAGGTAATCGTTCCACAGGCGCGTTTGGTCGCGGCCGTGGTCATAGAAAAATTCCCAGGAAAAGATCCCGGTGTCGTGGCGGTCGTCGAAGAGGATGCGGACCGCGTAATTGCCGACCGGCTCGAGACCGACGATCGCCACCTGCCGCTTGCCGCCAACCGGCGGCTGTTCGCCGCCGTGGCCGCGCACCTCGGCCGATGGACTCAAGACACGGAGGAATTCGGCGGGGAAGCGGAATACCGCGCCGTCATCGAAAGTAACGACGAGCGCGTGCTCGGCCTGGATCAGGCGAATCTCGGTCGGCGTTGGCCGGCCAGCGGCATCGAAGCTCCCGCTCATGCAGTGAATTCCGGGGTGTCGCCGGCATCGCACGAGGCCATTACGGCTTGCATCTTTTGCTCCAAGCCGCTCAGGCGTCGTTGCCCTTGCTGGATTCGTCGAGGCTGCGCGCCTCATCGACGAGCAGGATCGGAATGCCGTCGCGCACCGGATATGCGAGGCGCGCCTTTTCGCTGATCAGTTCCTGCGCCGCGCGGTCATAGGTTAGCGGCCCCTTGGTCAGCGGACAGACAAGAATTTCCAGAAGTTTCGGATCGAGAGCAAGGGCGGGATTGGGTTCGCTCATCGGGGGCTCCTTGAAGGTCTTCGTTCGATCATTGCAGCCGGCTCGGCGGTTGCGGCTCGGCGGGTTCGGCGGCCGCCATCTCCATTAACAGTGTCATTGTTTCGGTCCGTGCGGCGAGATCGGCGGCTTCGAGCAGGCCTTGTTTCTCGCGCGGATCGAAGGGCGCGAACATGGCAATCGCGGTTACCAGATCGGCGGTGGCGAGATTTTCCACCACCGGCCAATCACAGACCAGGCCCTGCTTGTCGCAATAAGTGGCGAAGGCGGAAATCAGCCGCATACGGTCGAGCGCCGCCGACGTTTCCGCCTCGACATCGGCGCGAAAGGCGTCGAAATCGGCCACCACTTGGCGATACGGCGTTCCGGGATCTAGCTCCTTGACGATGCGGAAACGGCAAACCCCGATCAAGGTGAGAAAGAACCGGCCGTCATCGGTCGCGCTCGCGTCGGCGATATGGCCAAGGCAGCCCGTGCCGTAGACTTCAGGCTCCTGCGCGGTGCTTGCGGGATCGCGCGGCTGCACCATGCCGATGACCCGCGCACCGGCGAGCGCGGCCTTGGTCATGACGCGATAACGCGGTTCGAAGATGTGAAGCGGCAAGCGGCCGCCCGGAAGCAGCAAGACGCCCGCGAGTGGAAAGATCGGGATGATCCGCGGTAGTTCACCGAGCGCGGGCGGCGCGACGCCCATCGAAATCAAGAAAACAGGATCGAGGAAAGCCGCCGCCGGCCTTGCAGCGTGAGCGGATCGGTCGGTCCCAAGGCCTCGAACAATTTCAGGAGCTGCTTGCGCGCCGCCTCCTCGTTCCAGGCGCGGTCGCGGCGGACAAGGTCCAATAGTTCGTTTATCGCGGCCTCGGTTTCACCAGCGCCCGTCAGGGCGAGGGCAAGATCGAAGCGGGCGGCGAGATCGTCCGGGTTGCCCGCTGCTTTTGCCCTGAGTTCGGCGAGATCGCCCGCGCTGCCGCTTTCCCGCGCCAAGTTGAGTGCGGCCCTCGCCCGCGTCACATCGGCGTCATTCTCATGCTTGGTCTGGACCGTGGTGAGATGGGCCTCAGCGGCAGCGAGATCGCCGGCCGCGATTGCGAGCCGCGCCAGTCCGGCAAGGCCCTTTGGATGCTTTGGGTCGATCTCGAGAATCTCGGCGAAGATCTGCCCCGCTTCGGCAGCATTGCCGGCGGTGATCAATTCCTCCGCCTCCTTCAACGCCTCGTCGATCGAAGTTTCACCTTCCGCGGCGGCGCCGCCGGCGGCCGCGAGGACGCGGTCGATAAATTGCTTCACTTGGCTCTCCGGCAAGGCACCGAGAAAACCGTCGACCGGCTGGCCGTTGTAAAAGGCATAGACCGCCGGTATGGATTGGATGCGAAGCTGTTGCGCCAGAGGCTGGTTCCCGGGCTCGTCGATGTTGATCTTGACGAGACGGAGCTTGCCCCGCGCCTCGGTCACCGCCTTTTCCAGAATCGGGCTGAGCTGGCGACAGGGTCCGCACCAAGGTGCCCAGAAATCCACCAGAACCGGCACCTGCCGCGAGACCTGAACGACATCAGCCATGAAACGCCTTGCGTCGCTATCCTTGACCAGCGCCGCAGTACCGCTCTCGGGCCGTGCCTCAGGAGTCAGAGAAACCATAGCCATCACCGTCGATCTTAGTCGTTTGTTCCGGAAAGCCCGCCCCGCCTCTCCCGGACAATCATCGCCGTTCGCGAGTCCGCGCCTTCGCAGACTATAACGTGGTGTTCCGGCAATGCAAAAGCAACCGCCCGTCGCCGCCCTCAGACGGGTGGGGGTGCCGGCTCGGCGGGGCCGAATTCGAGAACCTCGACCTTGTGCCCGTCGGCGGCGATGAAGCGCACCAGCTCTGCCGGCGATATCTGGGTCGTCGCGGTATTTTCCAGGGCATGGAAGTTGAGCGGTCAAATCTTCAGCATCTCCCGGTCGATTAGGACGCGGACCCGCTTCTCGCGGTCGTTGATCAGGCCAAAGGGCGTGATGGCGTCCGGCTTCACGCCGAGCACTTGCCACAGCACCTCCGGCGGCGCCGGACTGAGGCCCGCCGCGCCTACCGGCCGCGCCACCCATTTCAGCTCAAACCGCCGGGCAGCGAGACAAAGCAGAAGCCAAAGCGGCCCCGCGGCCTCGTCGCCGTCGGTGAGAAACAGGCATTTGGTATGGCCGCCATTGAGCCTTGCTCGCAGAACACGCGCCTCCGACGCTGTCCCGAGCGGCGGATGATAATGGGTGACCGTGGTAATGCCGAGGTCATTCAGCCGTTCGAACAATTCGGCGGGCGAAGCCGGCACCTGAACCTCTAACCGTTTCGCGCCAGCATAGCAAAATCGCGCCGCGGCGCCCAAGGTTTGCGCATGATCGTCTCGGGTCGACCCGACCTTGAGGGCGCATGACCTGCACAGCCATATGGGCGGCGCACAGTCGCCGGTTTGGATTGATGCCGTTGCCGCGCATTCGTGCGGCAATCTCCTTGACACCCCGGACGAGCTATAGAACAGTGACCAGGAATACCATATATCGCGGAAGTTTCGTTCATTGCTTACTGTATATTGTGAGTTGATGAATCGAACGATTTCCGAAGTTATCCGGGCCTAGGGAAAGGGCACCATGACCGGCATGACCTCGCGAGGTGAGCACCCGGCGGCAGACGGGATGCCGGCGCACGGGATCGACGCTGCCGGGCGCCTGATCGTGGCCCTTGATCTGCCGAGTGTCGCCGACGCGCGTGCGCTCGTCGCCAAGCTCACCGGCATCGCCTCCTTCTACAAGGTCGGGCTACAGCTGCAGATGGCACCCGGCGTCGAGGGTTTCGTCCGCGAGATCATCGAAGGCGGCAACAAGGTTTTTCTCGACTACAAGTATTTCGATATCGGCGAGACGGTGGAAAAGGCGGTACGCCGCGCCGCCGAGCTTGGCGTCACCTTTCTCACCGTGCACGGTCATGCCGAGATCATGCGGGCCGCGGCGCGCGGCAAGGCGGGCTCGGCGTTGAAGGTGCTTTGCGTCACGCTTTTGACCAGTCTCGATGCCGCCGACGTGAAGGAAATTTTCGGCACCGAGATTGCGGTCAAGGATTTCGTGCTGGCGCGGGCAAGGAAAGCCGCCGAGGCAGGCTGCGACGGCGTCATCGCCTCGCCGGCCGAGGCCGCAGCGATCCGCCGCACGGTCGGAAGCCGTGAATTCCTTATCGTGACGCCGGGGGTGCGCCGCGCTTCCGACCGCACCCAAGATCACAAGCGCTCCGGCACGCCGGCCGCGGCCTTGGGCGATGGCGCCGATTACCTCGTGGTCGGCCGCCCGATCGTGCAGAGCGAAGACCCGGCGGCCGAGGCCCGCGCCTTCGTTCAAGAGATGGGGGCGGCGCTGAGCCCGCCGGCGTGAACGGAGGCCGCTCTTGATGGCATCGGCAGCATTCATCGGCGACGGTTCGGTCCGCGTGTAAGAGAAGGAAAGTAATGGTGGCAAAACGTATCGGTTTGGCACTGGCGGTGTTGGCGCTTCTTGGATTGAGCGGCTGCGTTCCGCTGATCGTTGCCGGCGCGGCAAGCGGCGCGGCGGCCGGCGGCTATGTCGCATTCCAGACGAATCAGGCGGCGCAGACGACGAATCCGCCGCCGGCGTCGAATCAGAACGGAACGAAATAAGCCGTCGCGGCACGCCCGCCAGCACGTTACCGGCGGGGCGGGTGGGATCAGGCGATGCCGGCGGCGAGTCGTGGTACGGAAAGATCGGCGCTGCCCTCGGCGGAAGCTTCCGCCGTGTTTGGGCGCTCAAGCCAATGATCGATGAAGCCGTCGAGCCAGCGGCCGACATCGGCGTCGACCTTATCGCCCTTCTCGATCTGCTCCTCGCGCGATTGGGCGCCGGGCAGCACCAGCCGATGGGCGGCGCGCAGCGTCCAAAGCCGCATCATCTTGGCGGTGACCTCGGGGTGGAACTGGATCGCGTAGGCGGCGCCGAAACGGAATGCCTGGTTCGGGAAGTAATGCCCGGTCGCGAGCGGCACGGCACCGTTCGGCAGGCCGAAGCCTTCGCCGTGCCATTCATAGGCGCAAAGCCCGGCGGCATAATCGCCGGGAAAGAGGAACGCGCCTTGCGACGTCGGCCGGATCGGAAAATAGCCGATCTCGTGCCAGCCTTCGGGGTGCGTGGTGACCGTGCCGCCGAGTGCGCGCGTGAGCATCTGGGCACCGAGGCAGATGCCGAGAAATGGCTTGCCCGAGCGAAGCACCACGGGAATCCAGTCGATCTCGGAGCGGATAAAGGGAAGATGATCGTCGTTCGCGCTCATCGGCCCGCCGAAGATCACCGCGCCCGCATGGCCCTCGAGGCTCTCGGGCAGCGGATCACCCATGACCGGCCGGCGGAGATCCAACTCGAACCCACGCGCCTTGATCGCCGCGCCGACCCGGCCGGGGTCCGAGGTCTCCTGGTGAACGATGAGAAGAACCTTCTCCGACATGGACTTGGACGATACTGTGCGAAGCGGCGAAAGGGAAGCGCCCGTGGCGGGCCTCTCGGTTGCGAGAATCGCAGATCAGCATGACCAAAGCCTTAAACAAGCCTGGGCGAGATCAGGCCGCGGCCGCGAAAACCCCGGCTAAGACCCTGGCCAGCAAGGCGAAAGGTGCCAAGGCGAAGGACGGCAAGGCGGCGGGGCCTGCGGATGCGCGGGCCGTGGCGTTGCGCTTCCTCGGCCTCGTCCTGCGCCGCAAGCAGCCCTTGGATCAGGCCTTTGCCAGGGCGCTCTCCGCGGCGCCGGGCCTGCCCGCGCGGGATCGCGCCTTTGCCCGGTTGCTCGTGCTCACCACGCTGCGCCGGTTGGGCCAGATCGATGCCGCGATCGGCCATTGCCTGGAAAAGCCGCTGGCCCGCAGCGCGGCGGTGGCTGAAGACGCGCTTCGGCTCGGCGCAGCGCAGCTTCTCTTTCTCGGCACGGCGCCGCACGCGGCGGTCGATGGCTCGGTGCGCCTTGCCGCGGCGACGCCCCACCGGGGGCTGGTCAATGCCGTGCTCCGCCGCCTCGCCCGCGAGGGCGCGGCGCTTGTCGGGGCGCAGGACGCCGCGATGCTCAATACCCCGCCCTGGCTTTGGGCGCGCTGGTGCCGGACTTATGGCGAGGCAACGACGCGGGCGATTGCAGCCGCGCATCTCGCCGAGCCGCCGCTCGATATTTCGGTCAAGAACCCGGCCGAGGCGGCGGAATGGGCCGAGCGTCTTGACGCGCGGGTTCTGCCGACCGGCACACTGCGCCGCGCCTTCGAGGGGCGCATCGAGACGCTTCCCGGCTACGATACGGGCGCGTGGTGGGTGCAGGACTTGGCGGCGGCGATCCCGGCCGGCCTGTTGCGCGCCCGGCCGGGCGAGAGCGTGATCGATCTTTGCGCCGCGCCCGGCGGCAAGACCTTTCGCCTTGCCGCCTCGGGCGCCGCGGTCACGGCCGTCGATCGCGCCGCGGCGCGGCTCACGCGGCTTGAGGCCGGTCTCGCGCGGCTCAAGCT
>JBJKQL010000144.1:0-11978 GCA_046705265.1 Ferrovibrionaceae bacterium | reverse complement strand
CGGGATTAAGGCCTTTCACCACTTCTCAAATGCCGGCCTGCGCAAGATCTTTATCCCGATCGTCGTCCTCGTCGCGCTCAACATGCTCGCACGCGGCTTCGGATGGATCTAACCCCCGCCCAGCATGATGTCGCGCATCCACTATACCTCACCTCGCCGGCACAAATATCGGTCAGGCTACGTGCCTTCCTGGTTGCGAGCAAAACAATGACGAGATGGCAACAAGAGCGGTCCATATGCTCCACAGAGCAAAGGATCGCGGCCGCGCGCTTCTCCATTATGCCAGACAGTAGGAGCGCTGCGGCCGCAAGCTCGCCGAGACGTACCCCCGTCGACGGCGACCATGCGCCATCTATCCTCGGGCATTCGACTTCAGCATTTCGAGCAAGGTGGTCACCGCGCGCGATCGATAGCGATCGCCATGCTGTACCGCGTAGAAGGAGCGTGAGTCTAGCGTGACCGGCAGGCGCTTTAGCGTACCCGCGGCGATGCAACTGGCGCAGACGCTTTCAGAGAGGATGGCCGGACCAACACCGGCGACGACGGCGGTCAGCACGGCTTCGTTGGACGGCAGTTCGATCGCCACCCGCTGCTCACTCCGAGGTACCCCGAGCTTCGCAAGGGCTTGATGGAAAATCGCCCGGGTGCCCGAACCGTCCTCTCGCACCGCCCAGGCAGTCGCAGCGAGATCTTGCGGCGTAAGCTTCCGCCGCCGAGCCCAGGGATGATCGGGGCTGACAACCAGAGCGATGCGGTCCTCCGCAACCAGCTCGGTCACTAGGTGCTGATTGTCGATGTCGTCCTTCAGGCCCTCGATCAGTCCCAGTTCAACCTCCCCGTCACCCACCGCATGCGCGACTTGAGAAGAATTGCCGATCGACACTGACAGCTTGATGCCGGGATGCCGCCGATGAAATTCGACAAGACGAGGTGGCAGGAAGTGACTCGCGATGGTTTGACTCGCCTTGATACTGATCCGGCCGCGTTTGAGTGCCAACATTTCTTGCACGGCAAGCGTCGCAGATTCGACCCGCGCGAGAATCGTGCGCGCCTCCGCCACAAAGAGCTTTCCGCCCTCGGTCAATGCAATGTTGCGGCCGACGCGATGAAACAGTTTGGTCCCCAGCTCACGCTCAAGCCCGGCGATCGCCGCCGATGCACCAGACTGGGTGAGATTCAGCGCTTCCGCTGCACGCGTGACGTGCTCACGCTCAGCGACGGCAACGAACACAGCCAACTGGTCGAGCGTCATGCAATCATCCTCAATTACCGCGACATGTCATCGTTCGGCGAACACATTCCGAGCTCAGCCCTGCCTTATTACGTCCGAATTGATAAATTTACCTGATTAAATATACGATTTCCATAACGATTTTTGATTCGTTGTCTTGGCCGATATCCCTCTTGGTACCGGACGCAAGTCTATCCGCCGCCAAACAGAAGGAGAGATTCCTGAAGCCGCGCAATGACACGAATAAGATGCCTCTTACAGTCCCGCCACCGCCTGGCCGCGGTAGTAAGTCTTGACCAGGCAGCCCAGCCCGGCGCTAACTGGATCAGATAGCGTTGACATTCGCCGTTTCGGCATCGCCACGAGATCTCTATGGGTTAGCATTTCATTTTCGATACCGATACCGTTTAGCTATGCCGTCGCGGCTGGCTTCGCAATGACGCTCCGCTCCCCGGTTTCCCACCTACAGCGTGTGCTGCGCAATGCGCTCGTGGGATTCTTCATCACCACGAATCCGGCTCTTCCTGGATGCCGAAGCAAGTACTCGGCCGTAATTGACATCATCAAGCGATTGGCACCTCGATGCCATGGTGGATCATGGGCTTCCCGCGGGCTTGTGTTCTGGCACACAAAATAAAAAATTCAAACTTGGCGCCGGCGATAAGCAAGATTAATGTTTTGCAGTCAACTCTTACTATTCCAAACAGAAATGCAGCCTGAAAAGGCTGCAACGCAGGGTAGGAAAGGGAGAATTTCTTTGCAACGGCGCACGCGAGGCGGCAATGTTGAACAAAGGAATATTGAACAACATAGAAGAGTTCATAGCCCAGGAAAACATCGCACGGTATCAGAACCGGCTCGACACAGAGTTGCTGAGTGCCAACTTGCGAAGAACCTTGACCAACTTGTTGATCGAGGAAGTATCGCGGCTTGGTATCGGCCCGAAGCAGCTCGCAGAGACCGAGAGAGCAGCAAAAACCTGCAAAGATCGTGTGGAAAAGCAAAGAGCTTTAGTCACCAAGCTCAATCAGGATGGAAAAGATACTTCGGCGGCTGCGTCTATGCTTGAAACCATGATAGAGACCCACGCGGCTTACGAGCAGCGTTGCCGAAGTATCCGGGCGACGTTAGCCAAGGTGGGGAACGTCTAGCGTTCTGATTGCGCCGGGAGCCACATGTCCAGCCGGGGCCTTCGCTCGATCCGATTCCGGCGTGGGACGCCTTGGTTTGTTTTCTTCTCTGCCCCGCCAGGGCAAAGTTTTTGGTTCGGTTTTTGGTTCGATTGACGCGGGTCAATGAGCGTGGCGCAGGCGACCTTATGTTTTTATCTGACACCCTGCGCGCCATCGAGCCCCTCTCAGCAGAGCGGGGCCAATTAGCTTGACGCATATCAAGAACGAGGGTGGAGAAAAGAATGCCCGTGGAGAACGCGGATATGTTCAGGCTTGCTCCTGCCACAGATCAAGAAACGTGATCGCATGTTTTACCTGGCCTTGATCGCTGCCATCACTTCTCCGCTGGTCTACGGCGAGCCCGGCCTCAGCCGCAGCCAGGGCACGATACACTGCGTGATCAATGATCTCTCGTTTTGGGCGACAACGGGACAATGCCAAGAGGCGGCGCAGATCGTCGTGGCCGACCGCAAATACCAATGGTCGCACCAGGGCCGATCTGGCGTTGAGGCTTGCGTGTCTTGGTTAAGAGCGCGCTATCCGAATGATGAAATACCGGAGTCAAGCAAGTATAAGCTCTGCAACCTCGTGTTGTTTTTACGGCGTGGCGACAACTAGTAATATTTTGCTCAATATTTTTATGGGATTATCCCTTTGAGCACGTGCCACCAGGGGGCATAGGCTTGGAGCCATAAAAGGGCGAGGACGGAACGACGGAGCGCCGAACCTTGCCGGAGGTTCACTGCTATAGCCCCGCTACAGGGAACGGGGCTTTTTTTTCGCTGCGTCACTAGGCGTCACTAGCCAATGCCTCGTTCGGCATAAGGTTAAGGCCTTATAGACGGAGATGGTAGCAGGCCCGCTATGCTCCTACTCGGCCCTGCATCCCCTGACCCCTCAGACAGCAGGGCCGGCCCTTTATTGAACCCGAGACTTGCCCCGTCTTCCCGGCGGGGTTCTTTTTGTTTGATTGACGGAGGTCAAGAAGGTCCGCCGAAAGCGAGGATATGCTGCCCTTCGTCCCGGCTGGTCTCAGCGCGGGGCCTTGATGGGAAGTCTTCCAACTCGCCCCGCCCTAACCGGCGGGGCTTCTCTTGCGACCGCACGCTCTGGGTCGCGAGCTTCCCCTCAGCCTTCATAAAAGAGGGCGCTGACTTTCGCTAATCTGCCTCGCGCACAGGCACAGAAGGATGCCAATGCCAGTGAGTCAGATTGGCACGGCGTCGATAGTTGGGATGACGCGTGCTCCGACGTGAACGTTTCGAAAATCGAAATATCGTGTTCAGGGGAAATTCGGGGGCCAAGGGATCTACGAGTCCGGCGGTCGATTTTTGACGCCCCGGCCTTCCATTCGCGACAAATTCACCCCGAAGGTGTGCATAAGCACCGGCAAAATCGGCTTAGCGCTTTGATCTGATAAAGCTATCGTGGAATTCACGCTGAACGGGGGCTCGAACAGCCGATTGGGCGCATGAAACCGCTCCTCCGGTATCACATCGAACGCGACGTGGAGCTTGTTGTCTGACCAAGATGCCTTTGCACTCGCAATGTCCAGGATCACCCTGACACCTCCCCCGATCGACGAACCCCCAGAGAGCGGTCGGATCGCGTTGGATTGGCGGCCGTGCAGCCGGTCAGCCGCTCATATTCCTCCACCGCCATCACCACCACCACGCCGCGCCCATGCTTCTCGATCAGCACCGGTTCTGCACGCGCGGTGTCGATCATCAGCCCGAACGCGTTCTTTGCCTCGCGCGCTGACATGGTTTTCATTGCCGCATCCCGTGGCCATCGATTGCGCCATTAAGGGCAGAATAGCTCTTTTGGCCAAGCTGTTTCGATTGGAACCGGGAGGGGAACAGCATGCGCGTTTCGGCGGCCGTGGGGTCGGTGAGTGGACGGCAAGATAAAAGCGTTGCCGTCGTTGGGCGCCTTCTGCTCGTTCAGTCAATGGGTTATGGCGGTTCTCGCCGGAAGGGTCTGCTGGCGCTTTTGAGAATTTTCCAATGATATCTATGCTGTTTGCGCCATCCAATGTTGCTTTCGGGTGCTTCGTCATCTGCGAAAGTTGGACGGCAAGGGAAAAGCGACACCATCCGGCGCGCGCAAGTGATTGATCGGGTTGGAGTTTCTTGTCATCCGCTCCCGACAGGCGGATGGCGGTAAAGGCACTTTCTTCAAGGAATTCAATGCTCCGACCGCCATCCGCCCTCTCGGCGGCCTGACTCGCTTGATTGTGTTGCTTTAGTATGATAACTATATGCCGCGATGGAGCCACGTGACCCGACCCTCGACGTGCTTCTCGACCTCGACGGGCAGGTTCTCGTGGTGGACCCGGAGGGCGGCCACTGGGTCCGATTCGTGGTGACGCGGGTGCCGGTGTCGCCGGAGAAGCCGCACGGCATCGACTACTCGCTCACGCTGCATGGCGCGGACGGCGAACGGCTGGTCGGCATTGACAACGCGCATCCGGTCGCGCGGCAGAAGCGCGGCGAGCCGCAGGACCGTCGCCATCGGCTGCGGAGCATCCGGCCCTATGAGTACCGGGATGCGGCGACCCTGCTCGCAGACTTCTGGACGATGGTGGACGCGGTATTGCGCGAGAGAGGAGTGATCCCATGACGACGCTGAAGGTCGGCATCGCCAGCTACGACGAGATGAAAGCGCGGACCATGGCCGTGGCGCGTGGCGAGCGTCGAATTGCAGCCGACGAGCCCAAGGTCTGGTTCACCTCGACCGAGTCCTTCGCCAAGGTGCTCTCGGCCGGCAACCGCGAGCTGTTGCGCGTGATTGACGAGAAGGCGCCCGGCTCGCTCGACGAGCTGGCGCGGATCACCGGGAAGGCCAAGTCAAACCTCTCGCGCACACTGCGGACCATGGAAGGCTATGGGCTGGTGCGCCTCGAACGCGGCGAGCGGGGCCGCATCACGCCCAAGGTCATGCACGATCGCGTCGAGCTAGACCTGCCACTCACGCTCTCGCGCAAGGCAAGCTGAGCCATGACCGCTTTGGCGCGAGCAGGCCGGACCGCCGCCAGCCCGTCAAGGCTGGCGCGTTCCGCGTCACCGCTTCGCGGCTCCGGCCTTGACCGGCTGTCGCCGGCCCGGCGAGGGCTTGCCAAGCGATCAAGGTTCGAAACGAGCGCGAGCGCTCTCTTCACCACGGTTTTGCCGGGAGGGAGAAGAGTGTTGTGGGATAAAGATCGGTCGTTTGCCCCGAGCCCAGGTCGCGCGATGCTCGCGGGATGCCCCATCCGCGTATCAGCCTGGGAGTCCTGCCCGACGACCTCTGCATCACGCCGGAGCCTTGGCCCCGCCTCGGCCGGCGGCCAAGGCATGATCTCTCGGCTTGGACCGTCACGGACGATTGGCCCGAGCGCGTGCCGGTCACGCAAGCTGAGGTGGACATATTCGAGGCATGGTTCGGCGACCTCTTCGACGAGATGTTCGGGTCTCGCCGATAATCCGAGCGGAGCTTTGTCATGACCACGCCCTTGCGCGCCGCCCTCTATCTGCGCGTCTCGACGGCGCGGCAGGCCGAGCACGATGTCTCGATCCCGGACCAGAAGCGCCAGGGCGAAGCCTATTGCGCGTCGCGCGGACACGAACTCGTCGAGACCTTCGTCGAGCCGGGCGCGTCCGCCACGAACGACCGCCGGCCCGAGTTCCAGCGCATGATCGAAGCCGGCAGCAGCAAGCCTGCCCCGTTCGATATTGTGCTCGTCCACTCGTTCAGCCGATTCTTCCGCGACCACTTCGAACTCGAGTTCTACGTCCGCAAGCTCGCGAAGAACGGCATCAAGCTGGTCTCGATCACCCAGGAGATCGGCGACGACCCGATGCACGTCATGATGCGTCAGATGATGGCGCTGTTCGACGAGTACCAATCCAAGGAGAACGGCAAGCACACGCTCCGCGCCATGAAGGAGAATGCCCGGCAAGGCTTCTGGAACGGCTCCCGCCCGCCGATTGGCTACCGCGTCGTAGCGGCCGAACAGCGCGGGGCGAAGGTCAAGAAGCGGCTCGAAATCGACCCGCTGCACGCCGATACGGTGCGGCTGATCTATCGCCTGGCGCTGGAGGGCGATGGCACATCCGGCCCGATGGGCGTGAAGGCGATTGTGAGTTACCTGAACGCGCGCCGCATCTTCACCCGCGACGGCGGGCGCTGGGGCATCGGGCAGCTCCACAAAGTGCTGACGCGGACGAGCTATGTCGGCCGCCACGAGTTCAACAGGAGCAGTCCCAAGAACGGGCGGAAGCCGGCCGGCGAAATCGTGACGGCCGAGGTGCCGCCATTGATCGATCAATCCACCTTCGATGCCGTGCAGGCGCACCTGCGCGCCAGGAACCCGAAGGTCACGCCGGCGCGCGTCGTCAGCGGCCCCACCCTCCTTACCGGCATCTGCTTCTGCGCCGACTGCGGCGGCGCCATGACGCTCAGGACCGGCAAGGGTGGACGCTACCGCTACTATACTTGTTCGATCAAGGCGCGGCAGGGCGAGACTGGTTGCAAGGGCCGCTCGATCCCGATGGAGAAGCTCGACGACCTCGTTGCCGGCCATATCGAGGACCGATTGCTTCAGCCGGAACGGCTTGAGGAAGTACTGGCATCCGTCCTCGATCGCCGCCAGGAACGCGCCGAGCGCCGCCGCGAACATATCACCGAGCTGAACCAGCGCGCCGCGGAAGCCGATCTACGGCTCAAGCGGCTCTACGACGCCATCGAAAGCGGTGTCGCCGACCTGGACGATCCAGCGCTCAAGGACCGCGTCGCCGGCCTCAAGTCGATCCGCGACCAAGCCCAGGCCGAGGCGGAGCGAACAGCCGTCGCGCTCGAAAGCTACGGCCAACAGACCATCACGCCGGCAATGGTGAGGAAGTTCGCCGCGACCGCCCGCGAGCGGATAAGGATTGCTGGCGGCGGCTATCGCCGCGACCACCTCCGCGCGCTCGCCCAGCGCGTCGAGGTGGCGGACGGCGAGGTCCGCATCATCGGATCAAAGAGCGATCTACTGCACACGCTCGCAGCCGCATCCGGCGCGCGGCCGGCCACGTTTGGCGTTCGCAGTTCTGTTCCGAAATGGCGTCCCCTACGGGACTCGAACCCGTGTTTTCGCCGTGAGAGGGCGATTTTTACTATTTTACCGTGTCCGCCGACGTTCGCCGGCGTTCGCTAATGTTCACGTAATATATTGGCATTACATAGTTTTTTGTTGACTCTATACTCGCATACGTTCATAACGGTTCGTGCACATCTCTGGGACACTTCTGGGACACCACCTCGGTAAGGGTATGTTTTTGCCGTCCGACGGCGAAAACGGGAGTAGCTAAGATGGCAAGAGCAATCCGCTCCGCAAAGCTCGAAACGCGCACTGCTCGGCTTAAGCTGCCGCCGCGCAAGAAGCCCTATACGGTGCCGGTCTCGCCCAACGTCATCCTGCAATACCGCCGCAACAAGCGCTACGGCACCTGGTCGGTCCGGCTCACCGACGGCAAGGACGAAAGCCATCGCCTCGGCACCGCCGACGATTACGCCGGAGCCGACGGCCACGCCGTACTCGACTTCTGGCAGGCGCAGGAAGCGGCGCGGGCCAAGGCGAAAACCCACAAGGGCACCGTCCAGCCCGTCACCATCGAACAGGCGCTTGCGGCCTACGAGGCCGATCTAAAGGCACGGGGAAACAGCATTCACAATATGCGCCGCGCCCGCCTGCACCTTACCCCCCAGCTCCTCGAGGCGACGGTCTCGTCTCTCGAGGCCGAACAGCTCCGACGCTGGCGCAATATGCTCGCCGGGAAGATGATGCCAGCGAGCGTCAACCGAACCGCCTCCTGCGTCAAGGCGGCCCTGAACCGCGCCGCCGATCATGATTCGCGCATCACCGAGCGGCCGTGGCAAATCGGATTGCAGCCGCTTCGCGATACCGACCGCAGCCGCAACGTCATTCTCGCCGACGATACCGTGCGGCAAATCATCATCGAGGCCTACCGGGTCGACGACGCCTTCGGCCGCTTGGTGGAAACGGCAGCGGTCACGGGCGCCCGGGTCAGCCAGATCGCACGCCTCGAAGTCCAGGACCTGCAGGACGACCTTCCCAACCCCAAGCTCATGATGCCGGCAAGCCGCAAGGGCCGTGGCGGCAAGAAGGTGCCAATCCGACCGGTACCGATTTCTACCGCGCTGGCGCGCCGCCTTCGTGCCGCCGCCGAAGGCCGGACCGCCGCGGCCCCGCTCCTCACTAAGCCATCCGGCGATCCCTGGCGTCAGTCAGACCATACCCGCGTGTTCGGCCGCACCATCGATCGGTTACGGCAAGCCGCAACCACTCTATCGCCGGATGACGACACCGAGCCCGAAGTCAGCACGGCACCGCTGACCTATGACGGCGTCACTATCTCCGCTTTGCGCCATTCGAGCATCGTCCGCCAGCTCCTCGGAGGCGTGCCGATCCGGGTGGTCGCGGTCAATCACGACACCAGCATTGCCATGATCGAGCGCACCTACTCGCGGCATATCACAGATCATGCCGATGCCATGGCGAGAAAAACGCTGCTCGAAGTTCCGTCGCCGCAGTAGGATGCAGTAGGATAACGTCGTGCCGCGTCCAAGCGGCCTCGTCGTAGAAAGCACTCGACCACAGGCGTAACGGATAAGACCGTGTGCTGGGGCTGGCTTATTCGCCGGCACCATTAACGCCCGGATGTGTGCATTCCATAGAAAGACGCTTAAAGTCGCACCGCGTGATCGATCGGCACAACGATCGCCCGCGCGTGCGTTATTCAGATCGCCAACGAGAATGGCAAAGAGATCGGGGCCGTCAGCAGGTTAAGCAATTCGGGCGGTTTTCAGATGAGCCTGCATAAACCCAGGAGCCACAATAATCTTCACCCGGAACCCCAGCCACGGACGCCACCAATACCATTAAGCAACACCCAGACCCCCCCGACTCACAACACCCAAGCCGAACGCGTACATTTTCGCGAACACCTGTATTTCGTCACTTGTCACATCGTGAGGGCCTGGATATCACCTCGAACGCTAACGTTCAGTTTCCAACATAATACGTATTTCAAAATAGTCAAGTCCGATTCGTCGTCACCACCAAATACTATTCAGGCATTTCGTAGAAGAACATTAACTATAATTCGTTTAATACCATATCCAGAGTTAGTTATACTAATGTTGCCGACCTGTTATTCGGTTGCTCGCATTGCCTCCTTTAGGGAGGAAAGCGTCATTCGCGAACCGCTGGTGGAACGCCTTGCGGCAGCAGTAATGGCGATGCCATGAATGGTTGCTCGATCCCATAAGAGCCGTTGGGCGAGGCAAACTCGGCCCGGCTCCGAACATCCCCAAGCGGCCATTTGGTCGGTTTGCTGCCTTACGCCAGACACGTGCGGCCAGGACGGGACAGGGTTCCTCAGGAGCCAGAGACCTCAGGCCGTCGGAACTGACCACTCCGATCACGGCAGACGCCGAGAGGCGGTGATGGTAGAATACAAATATAAGGGTGAGCCGGATGGCAGCGGAACGCGTCGAGCGCAGGCTGACGGTGATCGTGGCAGCCGACATTGCCGGGTACTCGCGGCTCATGGCCACCGACGAGGAAGGCACGCTCGCCCGGTTGAAAGCCCATCGCAAGGCCTTGATCGACCCCAAGATTACCGAGCATCACGGCCGCATCACCAAGACCACCGGCGATGGGTTGCTGGTCGAGTTCGTCTCGGTCGTGGATGCTCTCCGCTGTGTTGTAGAGATTCAGCGTGGGATGCTGGAGCGGAACGCCGACATCCCGGCGGAGCGGCGCATCGATTTCCGGGTCGGGGTCAATATCGGCGATGTGATCGTCGATGGCGACGACATCTATGGCGATGGGGTCAATGTAGCGGCACGGCTGGAGGGCATGGCGGAGCCGGGCGGCATCCTGGTGTCGCACCTGGTACGGGATCAGGTTCTCGACAAGCTCAGTTTCGGCTTTGACGACCTCGGCGAGCAGTCGGTCAAGAACATCCCGCGACCAGTCCGTACCTATCGCGTCAGGCTGAGCGACGAGGCAGCGACGCCGCTCCGCGCCCTGGCGCCGGAAAGATCGGGACCGCCGCACCTTTCCCTGGTCGTTCTGCCCTTTGCCAACCTGGGCGGCGATCCCGAGCAGGACTATTTCGTTGACGGCGTGACCGAGAGCCTGACCACCGATCTCTCGCGGATCAGCGGCTCCTTCGTCATCGCGCGCAACACCGCCTTCACCTACAAGGGCAGGCCCTTTGACGTGAAGAAAATCGGTCGTGAGCTGAACGTGCGCTACATCCTGGAGGGCAGCGTCCAGCGGGGCGGCAGCCGCATGCGGGTCAATGTCCAGCTCATCGATGCCGGGAGCGGCAATCATCTCTGGGCCGAGCGTTTCGACAAGCCTGTTGCCGACCTCTTCGACATGCAGGACGAGATCGTGTCGCGTCTCGCCGGGGCCCTCGACGCGCAGCTGATCGCGGCCGAGGCGCGGCGTGCGGAGCAGGCACCGAACCCTGATTCGATGGACCTCTTCTTTCAGGGCATGGCTTGGTTCAATAGAGGGCTGACGCCCGAGTTTCTTGATCAAGCTCGGAGCTTTTTCGAACGAGCCCTGGCACTTGATCCGGCCAATGTTGATGCGCTGGTCTGGATGGCTGGCCTCGACGCGGTCGTCGGGGGAGCTCTTTATAGCGCCGATCGGTCCGCGCGAGTTGCGCGGGCCGAAGCAGCACTGGTCAAGGCGCTGACCTTAGCTCCTGAGCATGCCCTGGCTCATTTTTTCATGGGGGTCGTCCAAATCTGGACCAATCGTACCGTCGACGGAGTCGCGGAATTCGAACGTGCGCTGGCAATCAACCGAAATCTCGCCGTCGCACATGCGCATATCGGCCTCGCCAAGCTATTTATGGGGCGCGGAGAGGAAACCGAGTCTCATGTGCAGGGGGCGCTGCGCCTCTCGCCTCGTGATGTTTTGGCTTACGTGTGGATCCTCTTCGCCGGAATCGCCAAGCTGTGCCTTGGCGCCGACGGGGAGGCCATTGAGCGATTCCGCCGCGTGATTGAGATCAATCGCAACATTCCCAATGCGCATTTCTATCTTGCCGCTGCTCTGGCTCATGCCATCCGACCCGATGAAGCGCGGACCGCCGCGAAGGCGGGGCTCTCGCTGAATCCGGCTTTCACTATCTCCAAATTTCACCTCGGTGCACAAAGCGACAACCCGATTTATCTGGCCCAGCGGGAACGGATGATCGATGGCATGCGAAAAGCGGGGATTCCGGAAGAATGAGCGTGGTGCGACATTCAAGGCCGTGAATAAATATTCCGCTCTAGCGTGGGGCCGCGGCTCTAGCCAGGGGCGTAGCTGGGTTTAAACGCGAACGCCCAGATTTTCGTGAACGACCGCTCATGGGATCTTGCCGGCGTTTAATTCGATGAGTTTGCGGTCCTTCGTGAACCGCAAGTGAAACGTGTTTTGGTAGCGGTAGCGGCGATACCATGAATGACAGCTTGGCCCCATAGCGGACATCAGTTTGGTTCTACGGCAGATGTCGAAATTGCGT
>JBJKQL010000143.1:0-14904 GCA_046705265.1 Ferrovibrionaceae bacterium | reverse complement strand
TGTTAACTATAAATCACTATCGTCGGCATACGAGCCGAAAGCGATATAGAAAATCGTCGATATGACGAACGGCGACCATCCTCACGAACGTCGAAGCTCTAGTCATTGTGCTCAGTTTTCTCGTTCTGCTGAGGCTTCCAACGGAGCGGAACTCGACGCAGTCAGCCGACCTCGGGTCCTGCGAGCCAACACAGATATGGGCTAACATAGGCGGAGAGACCCAATGTTTTATGGCTTTCAGAGCAACCCGCCCGAGCACGAGCGGATCATGGCCCTCATTTGGGAGGTCAAGCGCGCTTATCAAGCGATAGGGGTGAGAACTTATACTGGAGACATGCTCTGTGCATTTGGCCGAAGTCAAGGCTTCGCCTATGACCCGAAATTCCGCATGGCGTTTGACGGCAAGGCAAGTGACGTGAACGAGGAATCCTGGCAATGGCGCCTCCACATTCTAACCTGGGCGGCATCGGAAGCCCTCTGCCTTGACGGCGACTTCGTTGAGTGCGGGACCTTTCGGGGCTTTATGTCGGCTGTAGTCTGCGACTATTTGGACTTCGAAAGACAACCAAAGCGGTTTTTTCTTTATGACAGCTTTTCCGGTTTGTCGGAGGCGTGGTCGACAGCGCGTGAACTGGAGTTGAATAAGGCCTATGCCGAAGCCACGGACTATAATGTTGAGAGCGTGCGGGCCAGGTTTTCCCGATATACGAATGTGCATGTGATCCAGGGGATCGTCCCGGACGTGCTCTACGAGACCGCGCCAGAGCGCATAGCCTATCTCCACATCGACCTGAACGCGGCGGAGGCGGAGATTGGCGCGCTCGATCTGCTGTTTGATCGTGTGGTGCCCGGCGGACGGATCGTCTTCGATGATTTTGGCCGCATACCCAAACTGCATGAGGCCGAAACGAAATGGATGCAGGAACGCGGCTATCGGATCTTGGAGTTGCCGACGGGTCAGGGCTTGGTTGTGAAGAGATGAGCGATCGTCCGCGCCGGCATCCGAAGAGCGCGGTGTGGAAATACCGTCCAGGACGTCATCAGTGATGTAAGTCAACGGCTCCGGCGCTCGTCAGAGTGGTCGTTGTCGTCTGGTGGCGAGGAGGAAAATAGCTCCAGACCAATGGCGTCCATTTTCAAATGGATTCGGGTCGGAGCAGTTACGGTCGTCCTGGGTGCGAATTCGACCTCGGGCCACGATGGCGACCTGACGACGGCAGCGGGTGCAGGCGCGGAGCGGTGTGGATCTCGACGGCGTGAGGCTGGTGCCGGTGGCGGGGCTGGGATACGTCCACCCGCACGAGACCGGCTTCACGGAAAGCGGTTCCCCCGGCTTCGATCTCGCGATTTCGAGCCGGAATTCGAACTCCCTCCATCCCTTTGCCGGCGTCAGCGCGGCGAAGCGCCTCACCGGCCGCGACGGCATCGCCTGGATGCCGCACGCGGCGGTGTGCTACAGCTATGAGGTGATGAATTCAGTGCCGCCGAGTCTGGTTCAGGTGGGCGGCGGCAGCTTCACGGTGAGCGGCATTCGGCCGAGCCGCAGCGCGTTCACCGTCGATGCGGGCGTTGACGCCGAGGTCAGCAAGCGCCTTGCCTTCAATATCGACTATGGCCCGACGCCGCCCACCGGCAACTACGCCAGCTAGGCCGTCGAAGCCGGGCTCACCTATCTGTTCTGAGGTCCGCACTCTCGGAAGCCTACCGCGCGAGGGGGCATCGCATCACCGAATGTCCGCTCACGCGGGCGACGGGGATGCCGCGGCCTCAAGCGGGAAGGTCCGCTCATGGGATAACCCGGAAAATCGAACCGAGACGCTATCTGTTCAGTGTTCCGCTTGCCGCCAGCGGCGGCCGATCTTGCCTATTGGGCGGCCAGCCATCGGGCGATCTCCGGCCAATGCTCCTTGAGCGTGCGTGCGCCCATGAAAAGCCCGATATGGCCGCCAGGCGCTATTTTTTTCACGATGGCGGAGGCCGGTGTTCCGACATAGTTCGCGGCATCAAGAACCTGCTCCGCGGGGGTGATGTCGTCGTTGGCCCCGGCGAGGAGATAGAGCGGACAAGTAATATCGTGCAGCGCCAGCTTTCGGCCGAGGCCGATGAATTCGCCCTTGGCAAGCTGGTTCTCCTTGAAGAGACGGGTTATTGCCTGAAGATACCAGCGCCCTGGCAGGTCGATCGGGTTTTCGTACCAGCTTTTGAAGGCTTCTTCCTTGGCCAGGTAGGCGGGGTTGTCGATCTGCTCGTAGAGGTCCACGTGATCCTTGATGTAATGCTGCGCCGGATGCATGTTTTTCCACCCTTGCAACATGAATTTGCCGCGCATCAGGCCATCGCCGAGCGCGACCAGCTCCTCGTAGAACGAGGTCGGATATTCATGGGCCATGCGCTTGATAGGCCCTTTTCCAGCAGCGGTATCGATGGGCGCGCCGGCAAGGACGAGAGCGTTGACCTTGCCGGGAAACCGGGCCGCCGCCATGGCTGAAAGCCAGCCGCCTTGGCACAGCCCGACGAGGTTGACCCGACCGCCGAGATCATCGATCGCCACCACCATATCGGCGAGATAGTTGTCGATGTCGAAGTCCTTCATGTCCAGGGTGGCGGATTTCCAGTCGGTCAATGCGACATGACCGACGCCGTTCGTCAGCAGCGTTTCGATCAGGCTCTGGCCTCGCTGATAGTCGGCGATCATGGCGGTATGGCCGGCGTAAGGGGCGTCGACCAGCGTCGGAAGGCCGGAAGCTTCGCCATAGTCGCGGAGCGCCATGGTCCTAAGATCAAGGCGGAGCCGGTTCGGCGTCGCAAGCCGCGGCCGAAGCTCTTCGTGGATCTTGATCTCTTCTTCGACGAATTTGAGGTTCTTGGCATAGAGCTCCATTCCACCTTCGGCCAGCGCCGTCGCCATGGCCATGGGCCAGAAAGCCGGGACGCCCATCAACGCGAGCTCGGCCGACTTGACGGGGTTTTTTTTTGGCAAAATGTCCTCCTGAATGACGATTACATCAGATTGGCGTGGCGGCGGCCGCGATCAAATCGGGACGATTGTGTCCTGCCTCTGATGCCAAACAACATCGAGGCGATCGTGGATGGTCGACGCAACCGCTCCTTCGAGATGTGGTTCCGCTCGCCGCGAACGCTGAAGCTTTCGAGTGGCGTCGTGGACGATGCGTCCATCCGGACCCGACTTTGCCCATCGGACAGGGCCATGTTGCGTGCCGTGCAGCCAGACGATTGTCCAAATTAAAAGCGATGCTTGATCTCAATCAACGACCATTTGCTTCGGCCAGTTTCCACGGCCGAGGGCGGGCGTTTCACGCGGCGAGATGTTCCCCGCCGTCCACCGGAATCACCGTGCCGGTAATGCGCCGCGCCGCGTCGCTCACGAGAAACGCCGCGAGGTTGCCGACATCGCTAATCTCGACCAGGTGATGTTCGGGTGCCCGGGCCTCAGCCTCCTCGAGGAGTCTGTCAAATCGGTCGATGCCGCTCGCCGCGCGGGTTCGGATCGGACCCGGCGAGATGGCGTGCGCGCGAATGCCCTTCGGTCCAAGCTCGGCCGCGACATAGCGCATGCTGCTTTCCAACGCCGCCTTCACCGGCCCCATGAGATTGTAGTGCTGGACGACTCGCTCGGACCCATAAAACGTCACGGCGAGAAGGCAGCCGCCGTTCGGCATCAACGGTTCCGCTAGATGGGCCATGCGGATGAAGGAATGGCAGGAGACGTTCATCGCAATGCCGAAGCCCGTCGCCGAGCAATCGGTTACCCGGCCATGGAGATCTTCGCGCGGGGCGAAGGCGATCGAGTGCAGGAGAAAATCGAGACTGCCCCATGTCGTGCGCACGCGATCGAACACCGCCTCGAGTTGGCCGGGCTCGCGCACGTCGCAGGGCAGAACAAGTTCACAGTCGAGGCGGTCGGTAACCAGACGCACAAAGGGTTCGGCCTTGGCGTTCAAGTAGGTAGCCGAGAGCTTGGCTCCGGCCTCGACAAAGGCATCCGCGCAACCGGCCGCGATGCTGTGCTCATTGGCGATGCCGATGACGAGGCCCCGCTTGCCGCGCAGATCGACAAGAGGTGGGGGCGGCTCTCTCTCACTCACGTTCGGCATCATCGGAAACCTGCGTTTGATGCACGGATGGTATCCAGGGTATGGCGCGCGATCATCGCCTCCTCGTCGGTCGGGATCACCCGCACCGCGACCCGGCTTTGGCTCGCGCTGATCGAGGTTGCGTTCTGGGCATTCGCCGCGGCATCAAGTTCGATTCCGAGCCAGCCGAGCCGAGCGCAGACCGCTTTACGGATTTCAGGCGAATGCTCGCCGATGCCGGCCGTGAAGACCAAGCCGTCAAGTCCGCCGAGCGAGCTGGTCAAGGCGCCGATCTCGCGCGCGATACGGAAGACAAAAAGCTCGATCGCTTCTCTCGCTCGCGGGTCAGGACTTGCGAGAAGGGTTCGCATATCGCTCGCGATGCCGTCGGAGACGCCGAGAAGCCCGGCGCGGTGATAGAGCATATCCTCGATTTCCTTCGCGGAAAGGCCCTGCTCCTCCTCGAGATAGAGGACGACACCGGGATCGAGATTGCCGCAGCGCGTGCCCATGACCAGGCCGTCGAGCGCGGTGAATCCCATTGTCGTGTCGATGCTTTTGCCCCCGTGCATGGCGCAAAGGCTCGCCCCGTTTCCGAGATGAGCGGCGATCACCCGACCGCTGGCGAGGTCGGGCGCGATCTCGAAGAGCCGCCGTGCGATATATTCGTAGGACAGGCCGTGAAAGCCGTAACGGCGGATGCCGGCGGCTTCGTACTCGCGGGGCAACGCGAAACGCGTCGCGACTATGGGCATGCCGTGATGAAATGCAGTATCGAAACAGGCGACCTGCGGCAGTCTTGGGCGCGCGGCGGCAATCGCCCGGATCGGTGCCAGGTTATGAGGCTCATGCAGCGGCGCGAGCGGCGTCAGCCGGTCCAGCACGGCGAGAAGCTTCGGCGTCACCCGTTCCGGCCGGTCGTGCATGACCCCGCCATGGACGACGCGATGGCCGACGGCAACCAGCGTATCAGCGCCGAGATGGCTTTCGGCCCAACCGATGACGGTTTCCATGAGCGCGGCGAAGGGCTGGTTTGGGTTCGGCCAACGCCGTTCCGTGAGTACGGCGCCCGTAGGCAAGCGAGCGAAGAAATGGGGCGCCGAGCCGATGGCCTCGATCTCGCCATGGGAGGCGAGGGTCAGGGTTTCCTTCTTGCCGATCTCGAAGAGAGAGAACTTGATGCTGGACGAGCCGGAGTTCAACGTCAGCACGGCGCCTGGCACGACTTACACTCCCGCCGCGCTCTGCGCCTTGGCGGCGCGACCGCGCGCGATCAAGACCGCGACGGCGCAGGAAGCCATGCGGGTGCGTTCGGCGTCGGCGCGGCTTGTCAGGATGATCGGCACCCTGGCGCCGAGCACGACGCCGGCGGCATCGGCGCCGGCAAGAAAGGTGAGCTGTTTTGCCAGCATGTTGCCGGCTTCGAGATCGGGCACAACCAGGATATCGGCCTGCCCCGCGACTCTGGAGATGATGCCTTTTTCCGCCGCAGCGGCTGGGCTCACCGCGTTGTCGAAGGCGAGCGGTCCGTCCACCAAGGCGCCCGAGATCTGGCCGCGGTCCGCCATCTTGCAGAGCGCCGCTGCATCGAGGGTCGAGCGCAACTTGGGATTGACCGTCTCCACCGCCGAGAGCAGCGCGACTTTCGGTGTTGCGATGCCCATGACGTGGGCGAGGTCGATCGCGTTCTGGACGATATCACGCTTCTCCTCGATGTCGGGGGCGATGTTCACCGCCGCGTCGGTGACAAGAAGCGGCCGCGGATAACTCGGGACATCCATGAGATAGACATGGCTGAGCCGCCGTCCGGTGCGGAGACCGCTGTCCGGCGCCAGCACGGCGTGGAGCAGGACGTCGGTATGAAGCGAGCCCTTCATGAGAAGCGCGGCCTCGCCCTTCTTGACCAGTGCGACGGCGGTTTCCGCGGCGATCTTGTCGTTCGGCGCGTCGATCAGGCGGAAACCCGCGCTCTCGACCTTCGCTTCCGCCGCGGCGGCCAGGATTTTCTCCTTCGGGCCGACCAGGATCGGCGCGATGAGGCCGATGCGCGCGGCCTCGATGGCGGCGCCGATCGCATTTGCATCGCAAGGGTAGGCGACTGCGGTGGCGAGCGGCTCGTGTCCCGCCGTTTCGGAAAGGAGCGAGCGGAAGCGTTCGTGACGGCTTAGCCTGACTTCGGGCAGCTCGACCCGCGGCCGGCGTACCTTTTCGGTCGGAGCGCGGACGCGCGCTGTGCCGCTGATGACAAGTTGACCGTTCTGGTTGGTGCAGCGGCAATCGAGCGTGACATCGCGTCTTTCGTCATGCTTCTCCGTAACAGTGAGGGTTGCGGTAATTGTGTCGCCGATGCCGACAGGGAGGAGGAACCGCAAATCCTGCGCCAGATAGATCGTGCCGGGGCCCGGCAATTTGGTGCCGAGCACGCTCGAAATCAGGCCGGCGCCGAGCATGCCGTGGGCGATAACCTTGTGGAACAGGTCGGTCTTGGCATAGCTCGGGTCCATATGAGCCGGATTTATGTCGCCCGAGACAACGGCGAAAAGCTCGATATCTTCCTGTGTCACCGTGCGGGAGGAACTGGCACTTTCGCCGATCGTGATCTCATCGAACGTGCGGTTCTCGATCATCGCGCCGGTCGTCAGCCGATTCGTGTCATCGATAACCATCGCTTCCTGCTCAGGCTTCATGCTTCATGCACATAGGTCCCAGGGGCGGCCGCGATCGGCGGATAGCCTTTTCCCGCGGTGCCCATTGGCGGTGGGCTGATCGGAGCGCCGGAATGGCCGTTCAGCCAGGCGACCCAGGCGGGCCACCATGAACCTTCATGATCTGCCGCCGCCGCGAGCCATTCCTCGGGCGCGAGATAAGTGGCGTGGCCGGGGCGGTGGGCCAAATGGTAGTGCCGATGCAGATGGCCCGGCTCGCTGACGATGCCGGCGTTATGACCGCCATTGGTGAGTACGAAGGTGAGATCGCCGTCATAAAGAAGATGAATTTTGTACACCGAGCGCCACGGCGCGACGTGATCCATTTCGGTGCCGACCGCGAAGATCGGTGTCTCAATCTCTTCCACCGCGATCGGCCGGCCACCGACGCGGTAACGCCCTTCCGCCAGATCGTTCCTAAGAAACATCTGACGCAGATATTCGGAGTGCATGCGGAACGGCATCCGCGTCGCATCGGCGCTCCAGGCCATGAGGTCACTTGGGTGTTCACGCTCGCCGAGAAGATAAGTCTTGATGACGCGCGACCAGATGAGGTCGTTCGAGCGCAGCATCTCGAAAGTCCCCGCCATCTGGCTGCTGTCAAGGTAACCTTGGCGCCACATCACGTCGTCGAGCAGGGCGAGTTGACTCTCGTCGGTGAAGAGCTGCAGTTCGCCGGCTTCGGTGAAGTCGGTCTGCGCCGCGAGCAGGGTGACGGTGGAGAGCCGGTCGTCGTCGTCCCGCGCCATCGCCGCTGCCGCGGTGACGAGCAACGTCCCGCCAAGGCAATAACCGCAAGCGTGAATCTTTGTGGCGCCGCAGATCGGCATAATGGCATCGAGCGCCGCCATTATACCGAGACGCCGGTAATCGTCGAGGGATGTGTCGCGAAGTTCGGGCCCGGGATTGCGCCACGATATGCAGAAAACCGTATAGCCCTGCGCGACCAGATAGCGGATCAGGGAGTTGTTCGGCGACAGGTCGAGAATGTAATATTTCATGATCCAGGCGGGAACGACGAGGATCGGTTCGGGGCGGACGGCCTCTGTGGTCGGTTCGTACTGGATCAATTCCATCAGCGCGTTGCGCAAGACCACCTTGCCGGGAGTCACCGCGACGTCTTGCCCGACCACGAACTCGGCCGCGCCATCGAGTGGCAGGCCTTTCGCATGGCGTCCCACGTCTTCAAGAAAATGCTGATAGCCTTTGACGAAGTTCATGCCGCCTTTCGCGACCGTGGCATTGACGACTTCGGGATTGGTCCAGGGAAAGTTCGATGGCGAAAATATGTCCAAGATCTGCCGCGTGACGAAGGTGGCGATATTGCTATGGGCCTTGGCAACGCCGGGAAGATTCGTGGTTGCATCGCGCCACCATTCCTCGGCCAATAGGAAGGATTGGGCGATGGCACTGAAAGGCGGTTGTTCCCAGGCCTCGTCCTGAAAGCGATGATCGCCGGGCAGGGGGGTGGTCCAGGATTGCGGTGACATTAGACGTGCCCATTGCCGCATCGCCTCGACGGCGAGTTCAGAACGGCGTCCCGGCGCGTTCATGAGATGCAGGCCCCAGTCCATGTAGGCGAGGGCGAGAGATACGAGCGAGACCGAGCCCGTGAGGCGCGCTTCGCGCGCATGCAGCATGCGATCGATCGGATTGGTGGCGGTCGCGGAGCGGGCCTCAAGTGGCGAAGCGGTTACATCGCCGCCGGCCCTGGTCGCGTCGCTCGTGTTCGGCGGCGATCGTTCGGCGGCGGGGAAGAGCCTTGTCACCTTCTTGTCATCGCTTGCGCCGACGCGGCCGCGACTGCCATCCGTTGGCCGCGCGGCATTTTTCTTCGGGGAACGAGAGCCCGGCATCGAGATCTCCAGAATATGACAAGGCGGCTAAGGCGTAGCCATGGCGCCTCTGAGATTTTCACGCCGTCCGGCGTGACGATGGCTGCGGCACCAAGGCGTTGCCGATTGCCGGCCAGTCGATGGCGCCCCATGTCAATCCGGCCTCTTCTATGCCCGATCGATCACGCGGTCGCCTTGATCGAGATCAACCCGCAGCTCCGACCCTGCGTGAGAGACTTGCTATCAATCGGGCGATGCCGCGGCATGGATGTCGCGCAACGCCTCATTCGGCATCTTTTTCAGGAGGGCAGCATGCCCGAGGCAGCAAATGACAGAGCGACCGGAGCCAAGACGGCCAAGGCCGAACTCCTGTTCCCCACCCATCTTGCCGAGACCCAGGCGGAAGGCGCCGCGCTCCTTGCCCGCGCCAACGACCTACTGCTCGACACCGCCAGGGCAATCTGGGAGAGTCAAAGCGAGCTTCTTCGGGTCGAGACGGAGCAAGCCGCCAAGGCTTTTGTTCCAATCCGGCTCGGTGACGATCCGGCGGCCGCGCTTGCCGCCCAATGGGATCAATGGCACGAGGAAAGCGAGCGCGTGATCGCTCACATGCGCCATGTCAATGACGCCGTCAGGGGCTATGGTTGGCAGCTTTTCGAGTTCTACACCGAGGGGTTCCGGTTGGCACAAAAGCCGTTTCAGGCGGCGGTGCGGTTCCAGCAAACCGGTCCGAGCTAGGATGCGGGGCGTCCGCTCGGCGGTGCATCAGATCGCGGTGTAAATGACTTCGAGCGAGACGTCGACAGGCCGGATTCACGCGGATTTCCTCCTCATCGGTGGCGGCATTGCGGCGGCGACCGCGGCGCAGACTCTGCGCGATGAGGGCGCCACCGGCTCGATCACGATGCTGTGCGCCGAATCCGATTATCCCTACAATCGCCCGGATCTCACCAGCCATGTCTTGGCCGGCGATCTGGCGCCGGATCAGGCACTCGTCCGCCCGCCCCAGGATTACCTCGACGACAGGATCGACGTCCGTCTCGATACGATCGGCCGTTCCCTGCATCCCGCGCGGCATCTCGTCATCGATCAGCGCGGCCGCCAATATCATTACGGCAAGCTTCTCATCGCGACCGGAGCGGAGCCGCGCCGCCTCGACGTGCCCGGGGCCGGGCTTCAAGGCATCTTTTGCCTTCATACCCTGCGCGATGTGGCGCGAATCCGGGAATTCGTCCTTGGGCGGCGCCGGATCGTCATCCTCGGCTCGAGCTTCGTTGCTATGGAGGCCGCGACGTCGTTTTCCCGATTGGGTCTCGCCGTCACCCTCGTCGATCAGGCGGAGACCGTATTTCCGAGAATCCATTCGCGGCGTCTTTCCGCATTCTTTCTCGACCGCTGCGCGAAGCACGGCATTGACGTGCGGTTGCGTCAATCCGTCACAGCATTCCACGGCGGAGACTATGTCGCAGAAGTGGTGACGACTGCCGGCGATGCGCTTGCGTGTGATGCCATCGTTCTTGCTATTGGTGTCGCGCCGGAGCTTGGCTTTCTCGGTGGGTCTGGCATCGCGCTTGACGACGGCATCCTTGTCGATACCTTTCTTCGCAGCAATCAACCCAATATCTTCGCCGCCGGCGATATTGCGAGTTATATCGATCGTGACGGCAGCCGCCAGCGCAGCGCGCATTGGGACAACGCTCGCAACCAGGGACGGGTGGCCGCTCAGAACATGCTCGGACGTCGCGTTCCCTATGACGACGTCCTCCATTACTTCTGCGACTTTCTTGACTTCAGCTTCACCTTTCTCGGCAAGAGCGAGGACGCCGATCTGGTCATCGGGCGCGGCGATCTCGATGCCGCCGATTTCGCTGAATTCTACATTCGTGACAACCGCGTTATCGGCGTGTTTTCGACCGGCCGGCCGGCCGAGGAGACCCGCATGGTGGAAACGTTGATCCGCCAGCGCACCGATGTCAGCAAGGCCAAGGCCAGGCTGGCCGACCGCGCGGCCGATCTCGCCCCGCTCGCGCGGGCGACGATTTTGATCCTGCAAGGCGGTGGCGCTCTTGGCGCTTTCGAATGCGGCGTTATCCGTGCCATGGAAGAAGACGGTATCTACCCCAGCGTTATCGGCGGCATCTCGGTCGGTGCCCTAAACGGCGTCATCGCTGCGGCCAATCCGCGCCACGCCTTCCAGGCCCTCGACGCGTTCTGGAACGACCTTTCCCTCGACAACGCGCCGATGGCGCCATCCTATCTCGATACCGGACTTGCCGTCTGGCGTGCCATGGCGTTCGGCGTGCCGGCGTTCTTCCGGCCGCGCTGGCTATCGCCGCCGATCCGCGGCGAGGAACTGCCCTCTCAGTGGACGAGCCTCTACGACGCGTCGCCGCTCAAGGAATTGCTGGAGAAATACGTCGACTTTTCGCGTCTCGGCTCTAGCCCCGTGCGGCTTTTCGTCGGCGCCGTCGACGTTGAGCTCGGCAAGCTTAAGTTTTTCGACACAAAGGTCGATCGGCTCACGCCAGAGCACATCATCGCGAGCTGCAGCTTGCCGCCGATATTTCGCTGGACCACGATCGACGGCCGCCACTATTGGGACGGCGGCATCATTTCCAACTCGCCGCTCGAGCACGTCCTTTTGACTTCCGGTATCGAGAACAAGGATGTGGTGATCGTCGACCTGTTTCCCGGACGGCGGCGCCTGCCGCGCAATCTGGCGGAAGTAGTTACGCGCCGTGACGAGATCATTTATGGTGAGCGCATCCGAAGCGAGGCGGAAATCCGTGAACTTGTGCATGATTATCAGGCGCTGGTCGCCGAGATCATGCTCTCGGTGGAGCCCGGAACCGCGGAACGCTTGAAGGAGCATCCTCGCTACATCCATCTCATGGGCCGTGGCGCGGAGACCTCGATCATCCGCATCGTGCGTGAGCCGCACGGCGCCGAGCCGCCCGCGACCGATTACGATTTCTTGGCGGAGACCATTGCCCGCCATAAACAGCACGGCTATGAAACCGCCCGGAAACATCTCCGTGCGCGGCGCGGGACAGAGACCGCGGCCGGCACGGCGGCCGAAGCGGGCGAGTCGCCGGCCGCTGGCCGCGAAAAGCAGCAAAACCGAGCGCGGCGTTGATCCTGATCAAGGGGTCGACGTTTCCAACAGCCGAATATCGCGTTGCCGAATGAAATTTCGGGATGACCGGGCGACCGGAGCCGTTCGCCCGGAGCGCGGATGTGCCATCGCCGGTCTCGCCGCGGCCATCGATGGCTATGGGGTCGCGGAGGAGAGGTCGAATGGCAAGATTGGCAATCGTGACCGGTGGAACCCGGGGCATCGGCGCCGCCATTGCGCGCTGCTTAGCGGAAGAGGGCAACCGCGTCGCCGTGACCTATGTCGGTAACGATGCAGCCGCCAAGGCCTTTCACGATGAGACGGGAATTCCGGTGTTTCGCTGGGATGTCGCTGATTACGCGGCGTGCGAAGCCGGCGTTCGGGCGGTCGAAAAGGCGCTTCAGGGGCCGACGGAGGTGCTGGTCAACAATGCCGGCGTCACACGCGACGCGATGCTGCACAAAATGTCGCCGGAGCAGTGGAGCCAGGTCATCGCGGCGGATTTGACCTCCTGCTTCAACATGAGCCGCGCGGTGATCGGCGGCATGCGCGAGGGCGGATTCGGCCGCATCATCAACGTTTCCTCGATCAACGGCCAGAAGGGGCAACTCGGCCAGACCAACTACGCCGCGGCGAAAGCCGGAATCCTTGGCTTCACCAAGGCCCTCGCGCTCGAATCCGCCGCCAAGGGCATCACCGTCAACGCGGTGGCGCCGGGCTATATCCTAACTGACATGGTCGCCGCAGTGCCGCCGGAAGTCTTGAACAAGATCGTCGCGCAAATTCCGATCGGGCGACTCGGCCATGCGGATGA
Organism: Ferrovibrionaceae bacterium; assembly: GCA_046705265.1. Lineage (GTDB taxonomy): Bacteria > Pseudomonadota > Alphaproteobacteria > Ferrovibrionales > Ferrovibrionaceae > JAJYTL01. The sequence continues at coordinate 2,341 of JBJKQL010000143.1, read as the reverse complement.
GGTCGCGAAAATCGTCCGCTTTCTCGCCGGCGACGACGCCGGCTTCATTACCGGAGCGACGATCACCGCGAACGGTGGCCAATATATGGTGTGACGGCGGAGGCGTCGCCGCTTAGAGGAAGTTCGCTTCCGAGCGAATCGCTGTCATCCGATCTGAAAAACGAAATCCCGCTCTGCCCCGGGCCCATCGGACGCGAATCCGCTTCACGTCGCCGAGATCGGAATGATCTGACCCTCGAATCTGACCCCACGAGATCGCGAGCTTCGAAACCACGATCCTAGGCGTTGAGTTCTTCGAGCACGGTCAGGTTCTTCAATCGGATGCGCCGCGTCGTCGGCAGCTCTATGACGCCGTCCCGCTCGAGCTGCGAAAGTGTCCGCGATACGGTCTCGATGGTCAGCCCGAGATAATCGGCGATGTCCTGACGGGCCATCGCCAGGCTGACTACCTCGCTCTCCGCCGAATGCTCGGCCCATTCGAGGAGAAAAGCTGCGAGCTTCTCGGCCGCGCTTTTGCGCCCCAGCATCAGCGCATGCTCCTGCGCCCGCGCCAGGCTGTCCATGGCGTAGGACAGCATCTGATGCGACAGCCCCTCGTCCCGTCCCACCAGGGATTCGACGCCATGGCGACGGTAGGCGACCACCGTGCAATCGCATACCGCCTCGGCGGAGAAGGCATGCACCTGGCCGGCCTCGAAGCCGAACACATCACCCGGCAGGTAGAAGGCATCGATCTGGCGCCGACCATTGCCGAGGAACTTGCAGGTCCGCACCACGCCCGTGACCACCTTGAAGAAGAGCCCGCTGCTATCGCCCTCGCCGTAAATCTGTTGATCCTGCCGGAAGTGATGCGTCGGTGCGGCGGCGGTGGCGCTTTCCCGCCCCCGTATTTGGTTGGCGGTTTCCTTCGTCCATGGGGTCTGCCCGAAGATCACGGGCGCCGCTGCCGCAGCGCGTGGGGCCGAAAAAGCAAGCTGTGTCGACATCGTCATCTCCATGGCAGAAGAAACACCCTTGTTGTCTACCCCTCATGGCGACGCCGCAGTATTGGGTTTGGCCCTACGGATTATTACGTAGGGACGGTCTCCGCGCCTCATCGCGCGGCGGGCAGGCCGCGGCCTTTTGCCTCGCCGGGGCCCGCCGAAGTAGGCCGGGAGAATCGGATTTCTTCACCGGGAGACCGTACCACCGTCCGTCTTGCCGAAGCAGCGATTGGGCGTTCAGCAGGATTCCATCAGCAGATCTCGAACGGCATCCGCCAGGGCATTGTCGAGAAATGGCTTTTCCAGGACATAGCGGACACCGGCGCGGGCGGCGCGCTGGCAGGTCTTTGGGGTCGCGTGAACCGTCATCAGAATGACCGGGATTTGTAGTTTCTGCATGGCCAGCTGTTCGAGCACCTGGAAGCCGTCCATGTCCGGCATCTCGCCGTCGAGGACGAGGCACCCGACACAAAGAAGATGGGGATGGCTCAGGAATTCCACGCCGCTGGCGCAAGCGTGCACCGCCAACCCCTCGAGTTCCAAGGAGAATTTGAGCGACTCGCGTACTGGCGCATCATCGTCGACGACCATGACGAGATTGCGGGCAGCGGTCATCAATCGGTCATCCGGCCCATTTTAAATCGCCGCTCACATCTTTCAGAATGACCAAACCATGACACGGATCGCCAACGCAGGCCTTGATCTAGCGCAAAGCCATCGCACGAGAAATCAGGGATTCGGCGGGAGATCGAAGCGGTCGGGGTCTTGCCGCACGGCAAGGACCTCAGGTGCCGGGGAGGGCGTTTGCCAGGATCGCCATGCGGACCAGGCTCGAGAGGCTGGAGGCGCCCATCTTGATCATCACGTTGGCGCGATGAACCTCGACGGTCCGAGGGCTCAAGTTGAGATCATAGGCGATCGTCTTGTTGGGCAGGCCCGCGAGAAGCCCGTCCAGGACTTGCCGCTCGCGCGGGGTGAGCGCATTGAGCTTCTCGTGAATCTCCTGGAGTTCATGCTTCTGGTGCTCGGTCCTGTCGTAGCGGTCAAGCGCCAGCCGGATGGCAGCTATCAGCACCTCGTCATCAAACGGCTTCTCGATGAAATCGATCGCTCCCGCCTTCATCGCTTCGACGGCAATGGTTACATCGCCATGGCCGGTCATCACGATCACCGGAAGATCGACCTTGAGCGCGTTCAGGCGGCGTTGAAATTCCAGCCCGTCGATTCCCGGCATACGCACGTCGGTGACGATGCAGCCGGGCTGCAAGCTCTCAAGCCCACCAAGAAACGCAGTGGCCGAATCGTATACTCTGACCGCGAGCCCGGCAGTTGCCAGGGAAAACGCCAGTGATTGGCGC
>JBJKQL010000142.1:0-38428 GCA_046705265.1 Ferrovibrionaceae bacterium | reverse complement strand
ATTGCGGATCACGAAGATGATGCCGCTGACGATCTTGCGGTCATCGACACGCGGCACGCCATGCGACAACGGAAAATACGGTTCAATCCGGTGCATCTGCGCCCGCGACAGCCAGAACAAATCACTCGTCGAAGCACCTCCCGGTGCCTCCAATGAATCAAGCCGGAAGCCCGAACGCAACAAATTTAATAGGTCCTGAGCCTGGAACGCCAAGCGAGACTCCGGAAATGAATCCGTTGCGACGCAGGAAGTGGCGCGCCTTGGGTTCGGTGCCGGCCGGAATTTCGGCGATAAGAAGCCCCCCATCCGCGATTTGTTCATGAAGGCCTTGGTGCTCCGGTGGATGAACCAAGTCGATGCCGCCGGCAAGAACCGCGACCACACCGGAGGCCAATGAGCCTCCATGGGCAGCGCCATCGATTCCCCGCGCGTGACGAGAAACGATAACGAGATCGTCGCGACCAAGCGCCACTGCAAGCATGCGGGTTAAACGGACACCTGCTGCGGACGCATTACGCGCGCCGACGATTGCGAAGCTCTCTCGATTGCCAAGATAGGCGTTGCCCTTTGTCAAAATCAGGGCTGGTGCGTCATCCACCGCTGCGAGAAGCCTGGGATAAACCGGATCTCCGATCGCGACCAGCCGAGCGCCGAGAGCCTTGGCGCGGACAAGTTCGGCCTCCGCTTGCGCAGGGGAATAAAGCCGTAGGTAGCGGTCCGGCGCGTCCGCCACGACGCGCAAGATCAGGCAGTGCCCTTAGGGCCGCCTGGGCGGTGCCGAACTGGCGAATCAGGTGGTAAAATGTACTAGGGCCCACGTTTTCGCTCCGGATCAGGCGATGCCAATCCAGACGTTCGGCATTGGTAAGCGGGCGTGGCGACCATTCCATGGGCGGGACCGCCCTCATTCCATCAGCACGGTCAATCCAAAGGTGACAGTGACAGAACTGCCGGCGACCTACAGCTGTTGCTGGGAGGCAGCCTCGTGACTGCCGATTTTTGGCTCGGTGCCTGCGGCCAGCCGGCGGATATTGTGTTGGTGGCGGACAAAAATCAGCGCCGTCAGGAGGATAATCAGGATGCTCCGCAATGCATCTGTTGTGACAAGGCCCGCGACGCTCGCGGCTGCCGCTGCGGCAAGCGCCGCGAGCGAAGAATAGCGGAAAAGCGCCGCGGTACCGAGCCAAACGGCGCAGGCGATCAAGCCGATGGGGAAAGCCAGGACAAGGAGGATGCCGAGAAAGGTTGCGACTCCCTTGCCACCGGAGAATTTGAGCCAGGCGGGAAAGAGATGACCGAGAAAAGCGCCGAGCGCAGCGATCACTGCCATCTCCGGTCCGAAGCGTCCCCCGAGATATGCTGCGAGCGCACCCTTGCCACAATCGAGAATGAGCGTGAGTAACGCGAGATCCTTTCGCCCGGTGCGCAGGACATTGGTGGCGCCGATGTTGCCTGAGCCGACTTGCCGGATATCTCCCATACCGAATAAGCGCGTAAGGAGAAGGCCGAAAGGGATGGCGCCGAGCAGGTAGCCGCCGATTAGCGCCGCAGCGCCGTAGGGTAGCGTAGCAGTCGAGAATACCGGTCCGGGCATGGGCTATACCGCGCTGTCGTGGCGGAATACGGTCTTGCCACCGACAACGGTGCGGATCGTGCGGCCCTTGACCGGCCGGCCGTCGAAGGGCGAGTTCTTGGATTTCGAAAAGAAGGCGGTTTCATCAATCGTCCACGGACAATCGAGATCGATGAGCACAAGATCGGCCGGTGCGCCCGTCCTCAACCGTCCTGAAGGAAGGCCGAGGATGTCGGCCGGGCGTGCCGTCATGGCGCCAAGCAGGCGGAGAAGCGGCACCTCGCCGCGGTGCCAGAGTTCGAGCGCCAAGGGCAACATGGTCTCGAGCCCGATAATGCCGAATGCAGCCTGAGCGAATGGCAGCCGTTTGCTTTCCACGTCCTGCGGGGCGTGACGCGACGAGATCACGTCGATGGTGCCGTCAGCGAGACCAGCAATCACCGCTGCGCGATCGGGGGCCGCGCGAAGCGGGGGCTTAATCTTGGCGAAGGTGCGGTATTCGCCAACCGCCGTTTCATCCAGTGCGAAGTTAGCTGGTGCCGCGCCGCAGGTCACCGGCAGGCCCTTGGCCTTGGCCATGGCCAAGGCTCGAATTGCCGGGCCAACCGAGACATGCGCGGCGTGCCAGCGGCCGCTCGTAATTTCGACGAGGCGGAGGTCACGTTCGACCAGAATGATCTCCGCCGCGGCAGGAATGCCGGTGAGACCAAGCCGCATCGCGACTTCGCCCTCGTTCATCACGCCGTCACCCGCAAGCGCTGGTTCTTCTACGTGTTGGATGATGAGAAAGCCGAAGGCTGAGGCATAGGCGAGCGCGCGGCGCATGACCAATGCATTGGCCACGGCGTGATCTCCCTCGGTGAATGCGACAGCGCCTGCTTCCGACAGTAGCCCCATGTCGACCAGTTCAGTGCCGGCGCGGTCCCGCGTCACCGTCGCCATGGGCAGAACGCGGGCAGAAGCCGTCTCGAGCCCGCGCCGTGCAACGAATTCCACCAGCGCCACCCTGTCGATCACCGGGTTTGTATTGGGCGTCGCGCATAGCGTGGTGATGCCGCCAGCCGCAGCCGCACGCACCGCGGTGGCGATGGTTTCCTTATGCTCGAAACCGGGTTCCCGCAGGCTCGCGTGCATGTCGATAAGTCCGGGCGCCAGCGCAAGGCCCCTGCAATCAACGGTCTCGATTCCTTCGGGCACACCGTCGTGGAAAAGGCTTGGACCGAAATCGGCGATCACGCCGTCTTCGGTCAGTAGCGTACCATCGGCGTCGAGACCGCTAGCGGGGTCCAGAAGCCGCGCCCCGATATAGGCCGTTCGTTCTCCGCTCATTCGCCGTTTCCGTTACGGATGCCGCTCTCGCGGGCGCGTTGGGTGAGAATCGCAAGACAGGCCATCCGCACCGCGACACCCATTTCCACTTGTTCGCGGATAACGCTGCGGTGAATGTCGTCGGCAACCTCGGGGTCGATCTCGACGCCCCGGTTCATCGGCCCGGGATGCATGATCAGCGCATCGGGCTTGGCGGCCGAAAGCTTGTCGTAGTCAAGACCATAGAAGTGGAAATATTCGCGGATTGACGGCACGAATACGCCCCGCATGCGCTCGGTCTGAAGCCGTAACATCATGACGATGTCGCAGTCTTTCAGGCCCGCCCGCATGTTGTGGTGCACGGTGACGCCAAGGCGTTCGACAGCGGCGGGCATCAAGGTCGGGGGTGCGATCAGCCGCACTTCCGCTCCCATGGTCTTCAAAAGATAGATATTCGAGCGAGCAACCCTGGAATGCAGGATGTCGCCACAAATCGCGACGACCAGACCCTGGAGCCCGCCTTTGCGTCGGCGTAAGGTTAGCGCATCGAGAAGCGCCTGCGTTGGATGTTCGTGACTGCCGTCGCCGGCATTGATGACCGAGCACGTCACCTTTTGCGACAAGAGCTGCACCGCGCCGGAATGAGGGTGGCGTACTACGAGAACGTCCGGGTTCATGGCATTCAGCGTCATCGCCGTGTCGATCAGGGTCTCTCCCTTTTTGATCGACGACGTCGAGACCGCCATGTTGATGACGTCGGCACCGAGCCTTTTCCCCGCGAGCTCGAACGAGGTGCGGGTGCGGGTCGAATCCTCGAAAAAGAGATTGATCTGGGTTAGGCCGCGAAGGGTACTTTTTTTCTTGTCCAACTGGCGGTTCTGATTGACGTATTCCTCCGCTTGGTCAAGGAGAAAACCGATCTCCTCCGCCGACAGCCCTTCGATGCCTAGCAAATGCGGATGCGGGAAGGCGGAATTGGTGCTTGCAGTCATTAAAGCGCAATAGTGCCGGAGGTCGAGGCGAGATGCAACACTAGCCGAGCAGCCAGAGCAGGACCGGCACGGTGAGCGCCGCCGCGATGGTGGCAAGTGTAATGGTTGCCGCCATGCCGCGGGCGTCGCCACCGAGGGTGCGGGCGAGGACATAGGTTGAGGGGGCGGGTGGCAGCATGGCCGCGAGGAGTGCGACGATGCGGGTCAAACCGTGCAGACCAAGCACCCAGCAAAGTCCGGCTACGATGAGTGGAAAGACCAGGAGCTTCAAGGCCGAGGTCGCAAGGACGGAGGCACGGAATGCGTGCTGGCCGAAGTCGAAGGCGGCTCCGACCACGAGAAGCGCAAAGGGAATTGCCGCGGCGCCCAACATCGCGGTCATGGGGCCGATACCGAGCGGCAGGCGGAAGTGAGCCGCTTCGACGACGATACCCGCAAAACAGGCGAGCACCATCGGATTCTGCACGACCTGGCGCAGCTGCTCCCCGATCCGCGTGTCGGTGCCGTTTGCGTAACGCACGAGAACCAACGTTGCCAGCACGTTTAGGAGCGGCACCATCACGGCGATGGCGACCGCAAGACGCGCGACCCCTGGGCTACCGAATAGAAGCGCCGAGATCGCAAGCCCGAGTGCGCCATTGAAGCGCATGGACCCTTGGAACAGGGAAGTAAATTCCGGGCCGTTGATCGGAAGGCGTGGCCGGAGCATGAGGAGAATGGCGCTGAGAAAGATGATGGCGGCAAAAAGAACGATCACCATCGTCAGAGTGTCGTGGCCCGCGAGATGGGCGGTTGCCAGCGCGTGAAACAGAAGTGCCGGCAGGAAAATATAATAGGTCATGCGCTCCGCCGCGGGCCAGAAGGCCTGGCCGGGGAAGTCCATGCGCTTCAGGCCATAGCCCAGTGCCGTGACAAGAAAGACCGGTATTAGCGCCGTGAAGACGGTGAACATGCGTATGGCTGCTTGATCACTGGCATGAGGGAAACGTCACTGGCGGAGAGGGCGGCCATTTAACGGACCGCACCATGACGATGCTCTTTCTTGCCTGGCCGTGCAAAGCCGCGTTGTCGCCTTGTCCCATCACTACCCCCCGATTGCTCGACCTTAGAGTGACAGGGGACGAACGTTCTGTCGAGGCGGGACCACGACAGCCTCAGCGTCGGTTGGCGAGAACCAACGACGATGCGGCGGGCTGGGTCGCCGTCGTCACCGGGCACATCGAGGGAAGAACCACCATGACAAAGTCAAGGAGCGCGCTGTTTGCCGAGGCCAGTCGCTCAGCGAGGCGTGCAAGCGGCATGCTCGTGATCCAGACGATTTTATCTCCGCTGTGGAGGCGGCATAAAATTCGCTGGATCGTCGCCGAATCGGGTGTCTCGGCGTCAAGCCGGAGGTGTTCCGCCTCGCGTCGGGCATGAGCCAAGACTTCGCTCGGCACCACGGGATCGGCGATCAGAATGTCGGCCCGCTCGATCTGGTGAAGCGCCCGCAGCGTAACGAGTTCAGGTGCCAGCGAATCGACGGCGAGGAGATGGAGCCCACCGGCCGCGCGCCGGGTGGCTTCCGGCCGTGCCAGGGCGGCGATGGTCTTGCGTCTTGCCTCGGCGTCGTTGCCGGCAAGCACCGATTCGGCGATTGGCCCATCGAAAAGCGCTTCCCAGAAGCGTCGGCGGGCTCTGAATTCACGAATTTTGTACCGCACGATCGGACGGAACAAGCGGGCGAAATCGGCGAGGTGACCAAGGCGGATCGGCAGCAGGTGTTCGATGCGTGCGCGAAGACGTTGCGCCAGAATTGGCGCCGCGCCGCCAGTCGAGATCGCGACCACCACCGGGTCGCGGTCGACGATTGCCGGCATGATGAAACTTGAGATCTCCGGTTGGTCGGGGCTGCTGACCGGCAGCCCACGGCTCATTGCGGCCTCGGCGATCTGCCGGTCGAGTGCGATATTGCCCGTCGCGGCAAAGACCAATGCCTTGCCGTCGAGATCGGAGCTGCGGAAGGCGCGGCAAACGACCTTGGTCGACGCCATTCCTGGGGCGTGGACGAGGACTGCCTCGATCCTTTCGTCGTGGGCGAGGGCAGGCGGTAGGAGAAGGGTGATCCGTACCCCGGACTCGCCAAGCAGACGGAGCTTCGCCGTGGCGGCCGGTGTGCCGCCAACAACAAGCGCTTCGCGGCCGCGGAGATCGAGAAAAATCGGGAAGTGGCGCATGAAATTTTCCTTTATGGGCGAAACTTCGGCCGTCGGGCGCAGAATGGATCCTGGCTTGACACCTGAGCCCGCCCCCCATCGCATGGTGTAGCCCGTATGGGCAGCCAGCCACTTCATTCCGCGTGACTCGGCTCCAGGGTTGCAACGGCCCCGCCGACAGATGGACATATAAATAATGTTTGAAATTCTAATTAGCAAAAAATATTCTAATCGAATTAGGAAAATACATAAATTTCTGAGGAATTAAATGATGCCGTGCCCCTGGTCTTGTTGCGCAAGGCCGAAACGTGGCATCGGGACTGGCATGGGGGATTAGCGGTCTGGCCAGTCGCGCAGGCGCCTCGAATCGGCTACAACACGCTCTCAGATTCCCTTGTGCTGGTTGGTTCCAGCCCCCAGTTTCCGCGTCGCCCCGTTGGCCTGTCGCCCGCGAAAGGGCCATAGTATGGTGCAAATTTGATGACCGCTTCGCCATCCTCCCCGCTATCGACGGGACGCACTCAAGACTTGACGAGTTATGCCCTGGCACGCCGACTGACCGGGGATTACTTGAGGCCCCATGTCGCGGCGTTGGGCCTCGCCGCGTTTTGCATGATCCTGGTTTCCGTCGCGACGGCCGCGAACGCTTGGCTAATGGAGCCGGCACTGAACCGTGTCTTCGTCGCTCATGACCGGACCATGCTTTGGTTGGTGCCGCTTGCCGTCATTGCCATCGCGGTGATCAAGGGTTTTGCCAGTTTCGGGCAGTCGATGCTGGTAAACCACGTTGGCCAGAAGATCATCGCCGAGATCCAAACTAAGCTCTTTACCCATCTGGTGTACGCCGATGTCGGCTGGCTGCAGGCGAGCCATTCCTCGGCCCTCGTATCAAGTCTCATCTATGATGTGACGCTGCTTCGCGACGCCATCGCGCGTGCCGCGACGGGGATGGTGAAGGACATGCTGACGGTCATCTGTCTTGGCGCCGTCATGTTCTATCAAGATTGGCGCCTTTCGCTGGTCGTCGTGGTGGTGTTTCCGGTCGCCGGTCTCGCCGCGCGTAAGCTTGGACGCCGCGCACGCAAAAGTTCAACGGCTACGCAAGAGGAAACGGCACGCTTGGCGGCGCTGGTGAGCGAGGCCTATACCGGGGCTCGCCTGGTCAAGGCCTATCGCATGGAGGAATACGAGACCGCGCGCGCCATCGAGCTGATCAGACGCCGCTTCACGCATATCATGCGTATGGTGCGGGCTCGGGCTGCCGCGAGCCCGGCGACTGAGGCCTTGGGCGGCATCGCGGTCGGCGCCGCGATTTTTTACGGCGGCCTTAGGGCAGGCCAGGGCGCCATGACACTTGGCGCCTTCGGCTCGTTTATCACTGCTCTGCTTCTCGCCTATCAACCGGCGAAGAGCCTCGCCAATTTCAATACCGTGTTGCAGGAAGGTATGGCCGCGGCGGCGCGGCTCTACGCGCTTTTCGATGTTGAGCCTAAGATCGCGAACCGGCCGGGTGCAAAGCCGTTGGTCGTCGACAAGGCGGAGATCGTGTTTACGGATGTCGGTTTCAGCTATGGCACGGACGAAGCACCGGCGCTCCATTACCTCTCCCTTCGGGTCGAGGGTGCAAAGCGCGTCGCGCTGGTCGGAGCATCGGGTGCCGGCAAAAGCACGATCTTGAGCTTGATCCCACGTTTCTTCGACGTCGCGTCGGGCGCGATCACGATCGACGGCCAGGATATCAGGGATATCACCTTGGCCTCGCTTCGTGACGCCGTCGCCCTCGTCACCCAAGACGCCATCCTGTTCGACGACACGGTGCGCGCGAATATTTCTTACGGTCGGCCGCAGGCCGCATTCGAGGATATCGTCGCGGCGGCCAAGGCCGCGGCTGCGCACGACTTCATCACTGGCCTGCCGCAGGGCTACGACACCCGCCTCGGCGAACATGGCGTCCGGCTTTCTGGTGGCGAACGCCAGCGAATAGCGATCGCCCGGGCGATGCTGAAGAACGCGCCGATCCTTCTCCTCGACGAGGCGACGTCACAGCTCGACAGCGAATCCGAGCAGCAGGTGCAAATCGCGCTCGGGCGCCTGATGCGAGGCCGCACCACGCTTGTCATCGCCCACCGACTTGCGACTGTGGTCGACGCGGACCAGATTTATGTCATCGATGGCGGCCGCGTGGTGGAGCACGGGCGTCATGCGGAATTGCAGGCGCTTGGCGGTGCCTACGCCCGACTCTACGCGACTCAATTCGCCGCTCGGCCCGCGGCTTGCGAAGTGCCGGCAGAGACCACGGAGCGGCGAGCCTCAGCGTGAAAATCGGACGACGGATCGGCCGGAGCCGGGTCGTGCGCGCCGCCCTTTGCTGGCTGATTGCGCAATATGTCCGTGCGGTTTGGTATACAGGCCGCTGGAACGTACTTGGCCTCGAACACCCCGCCCCTTATTGGCGCGACGCGAGACCCTTTATCGGCGTCTTTTGGCATGGCCGGCTCCTGATGATGACTTGCGCTTGGCGCACCCGGCGGCGAATGAACGTCCTGATCTCACATCATCGTGACGGCGAGTTGATCGCCGGTGCCATGGCCCATCTCGGCTTCGCCACCGTACGCGGTTCCTCCCGGCGCGGCGGAGCTGATGCCATCCGTCGCATTCTGCGTTGCTTGAGGGCCGGCGAATATGCCGCGGTCACGCCGGACGGCCCGCGCGGCCCGGCGTGCCAGGTGACGGAGGGGACAATTAATCTGGCGCGTCTCGCGGGCGTGCCGATTCTACCGGCGGCTTACAGCACCACGCGCGGCCGGACACTCGCGAGCTGGGACCGTTTTCTTCTCGCCTGGCCGTTTTCCCGTGGCCTGCTCCTCTGGGGTGCGCCGATCGAGGTGCCACGCGATGCCGACGCGGCAGCCTTGGAAGAAACTCGGCGATTGGTCGAGGCGCGCCTCAATGCCCTCACCGACGAGGCCGATCGCCTCTGCGGGCGGGGCGGTTCGGGAATTGGCGATGCGCGCCCCTGAGTTCTGGGGCCCGCGCCCCCCGGGTCGCCACCCAGGCCCGTGGCCTTTCGTTCTGGCGCCGGTCGCCTGCGGCTGGGCGATCGCGAGCCGGCTTCGCCAGCATGTCGCTAGGTCGGAAACTGTCGGCGTCCCCGTGATCTGCGTTGGCAATCTCGTGACAGGCGGTGCCGGCAAAACGCCGACCGCCTTGGCGCTTCTCCAGCGACTTCGTGATAAGGGCATTAACGTCCACTGCCTAAGCCGCGGTTATGGCGGAATCGCCAAGGGTCCCCTTCGAGTCGACCGCCAGAAGCACGGTGCCGGGCGCGTCGGTGACGAAGCGTTGCTGTTGGCCGAGGTTGCGCCGACCTGGGTCGGTCGCGACCGGCTGACCCTAAGTCGCGCCGCCATCGCCGGTGGCGCCGAACTGCTCGTGCTCGACGACGGCTATCAAGACCCGTGCCTGAAAAAGGATCTTTCGCTTGTGGTCGTTGATGGTGACTATGGCTTCGGTAATGGCTGGGTGATGCCTTCAGGCCCGCTGCGCGAGCCGCTTGACTTCGGTTTAGCCCGCGCCGACGGCCTCGTCTGGCTCGGCGAGCAGGCGAATGGGTTAGCGGCCTTGCCGCCTGGGCTTCTGGTGCTTAGGGCGAGGCTCAAACCGGCACCCGAGGCGGCGCGTTTCGCCGGAGCGGCAGTGGTGGCGTTCGCCGGCATTGGCCGGCCGGAGAAATTCTTTGCAACTTTGAAAGAAATTGGCTGCCGGGTGGTGCGCACGCAGAGCTTCCCTGACCACCATTATTATGAGCCGGCCGAGATTCGCCGCCTCGCGGCCTTCGCTGCGGCCGCCCGTGCGCGGCTGGTCACCACCGCCAAGGATTGGGTCAGGCTTTCGGTTCCCGAACGGCCCCTGGTTGAGATGGTGGAGGTGACGCTCGAATTCGACGACTCTTCGGCGCTGGATCGTTTTCTCGATCCGGTTCTCGTTCGGTTTCGAGGTCATGTGGCGAGCCGTTAGATATGCCGTCGAAGCAGCCCTGGTTCGCTTCGCGTTCTGGGTCTTCGGCAGGCTCGATCTTGATCGGGCTTCGGCTCTCGGCGGCCGGTTGGCGCAAGCACTTGGGCCAAGGCTAAAGGCAAGCCGGGAGGCTGAACGCCGCCTGATGCGGGCGATGCCCGAACTCGATGCCGCGGCGGCCAAGCGGATCATTGGCGAGATGTGGAATAATCTCGGCCGCGTCGCCGCCGAATATCCCCATCTTCACGCGTTCCGCCTCGACACCGATGACCGCCGGATCGAGATCATCGGTGCCGAGCACATCGACAGGTTCCGCGCCGACGGTATCGGCGGCATCTTTTTTTCGGGCCACCTCGCCAACTGGGAGATTCTTTCATTGGCCGCGGGACAGAGCGGTATGCCCCTGGCGCATATTTATCGCCGGGCCAATAATCCGCGGGTCGAAGCGCTCATTCAGCGCGTTCGGACGCCGGTGCCGGGCCGGTATTGGCCGAAAGGCGCGGCCGGCGCGCGCGAGCTTGTCGCGGCCCTCCGCCATGGCGAGCATCTCGGCATGCTGGTGGATCAAAAGATGAACAACGGCATTGCGGTGCCGTTCTTCGGCCGTCCCGCGATGACGGCGCCGGCGGCGGCGCGACTGGCTCTACGATTCCAGTGCCCTATTGTGCCGGCGCGGGTAGAGCGACTCGAAGGCGCCCGCTTCCGTCTGACGGTCTTTCCGCCGCTTGAGATCGAAAAGACCGCCGATGCCGGGGCCGAAACCTTGCGCCTCATGACCGAAGTCAATCGCATTCTTGAAGGGTGGATCCGCGAGCGGCCGGCAGAATGGCTCTGGTTGCACCGGCGCTGGCCGGATTGACAGCGGTGCGATTTTTGAGGCCGGCGGTGGTTCAGAGGCGGGAACGAAGGCGCCAAGCCTCGAGTGCGGCGGCTCCGTCGGCATAGGCTTCCTGGCGTGCGACACTCCAGTAGCGCAGGTCCTCGAGTGTAATCGGCCGTCCGGTGACGGCGCAACGGACGAACCGTCCAGGCCGGATTATTTGAAAGGACCCGTCATAATATTGCAGCACCGCTTCGCCTTCGGCTGATCCGTGCATCGTAGAAACCAGTCCTCCGTCCGGTAGAACGTCCCGCAATGAATTGCCGACTTTCCTAGAATAGCTGCCCTTGATCTTTTTTTCTCACCGGTGGCCGCAGCGACGCCGCCGGCTGCGAACCACGTTCACCCTGATCTTTGACTTTTGCTGCGACACGGCCATCCCGGAGTTCAATATCGAGCTCCATGCCGGGGGCCACTGCATCGGCAGAAGCGATCACCTTGCGATCCAAGCCTCGCACCACGGCATAGCCGCGCTCGATCACCCGGCGATAGGAAAGACTGTCGAGGAGTTGGGCCGTAGCATCGAGGCGCTGCTGGCGATCTCCGAGAAAGCGGCGTCTGGCCTTTTCCAGATTTGTCGCGGTTCGCGTTAGGTCGTCGCGGCTTTGCACCACGCGTTGACGCAAGGGTTCGGACCTGAGGCGTCCCGCCACCTCGATGAACCGTGTGCGCTGGCGCTCCAGTCCAACTTGAAGCGAGCGGCGTAGATGTTCGCCGAGATCATCAACCCGCTGTGCGGCGGCCTCGATCAAGCGGCGGGGATCGGTGAGCGCGCGGGCGAGGCCGGCGACACGCTCGCGCCGTTGCTCGATGACGCGATGGATGGCGTTGTCGAGTCTCTCGCGCCGCTCGCCGGTCGCGCGGCGAAGTTCGGCCCGCACCGGCACCGCGAGCTCGGCGGCGGCGGTCGGCGTCGGCGCGCGAAGGTCGGAGGCGAAATCGATCAGTGTCGTGTCGGTTTCGTGGCCGACCGCCGAAATCAGGGGGATGTTCGACCCTGCTGCCGCGCGCACCACGATCTCCTCGTTGAAGGGCCAAAGATCTTCCAGGCTGCCGCCGCCACGAGCGACGACCAGGAGATCGGGCCGTGGGATCGGGCCGCCTTCGGCAATAGCATTGAAGCCATCGATCGCGGCCGCGATTTGCGCTGCCGCCTGTTCGCCCTGCACCAGCACCGGCCAAACCAGAACCCGGCGTGGAAAGCGTTCACCAAGCCGGTGCAGGATGTCGCGAATGACGGCTCCAGTCGGCGAGGTAATGACGCCAATGACTTCGGGAATGTAAGGGAGTTTTCGCTTGCGTTCGGGCGCGAACAAGCCCTCGGCCGCAAGGCGGCGGCGGCGTTCGTCCAGGAGTGCCATGAGAGCGCCAACACCGGCCGGCTCCATGGTCTCGACCACAAGCTGATAACGCGAGCGCGCTGGATACGTGGTGAGTCGGCCGGTACAAACGATTTCGAGCCCATCCTCCGGATGGAACGTAAGCCGCGCCACTTGGCCGCGCCAGCACACCGCGTCAAGCGTTGCTTCGCTGTCCTTCAAGGTCAGATAGAGATGTCCCGAAGCCGCAAGCTTGAGTCCTGAGATTTCGCCCCGCACGCGCACCATGCCGAACTCCTCTTCCACCGTGCGCTTGAGGCGGCGGGCGAGTTCGCTGACGGTCTGTTCCGGCAGATTAGACGCGAGGGGTGAGGTGGTGAGATCGTTTGGCATGGCCTGATTGTCTTACGAAGCCACTATGATACAAGGAACCCTGGTGCAATGGAAAGCAGCGGGCGGGGCCGCCGATGAATGTGTTGGTCGTGGGTTCGGGCGGACGCGAACACGCCCTATGTTGGGCACTCTCTGCGTCGCCAATGTTGGATCGGCTCTATTGCGCACCGGGCAACGCCGGCATCGCCGAGGTCGCGGGTTGCATCGCTCTTGACCCCATGGATTTCGAGGGCATTACGACCTTCTGCAAAGCGGAGCGTATCAGTCTTGTCGTCATCGGTCCGGAGGCGCCGTTGGTGAACGGCCTTGTCGACCGGCTGGAGGAGGCAGGCGTGCCAGCCTTTGGTCCGCACGCGCATGCGGCGGTGCTCGAAGGCTCGAAAAAATTCACCAAGGATCTTTGTGTCCGTGCCGGCATTCCAACCGCGGCCTATGGTGCTTTTTCGCGTTTTGACGAGGCGCGTCGCTTCATCGAAGGACGGGGCGCACCGATCGTCGTCAAGGCCGATGGTCTTGCTGCCGGCAAGGGTGTCGTCGTAGCGCGGACGGTCGAGGAAGCGGTCAATGCCGCGGCCGAAGTCTTGGGCGGGCGCTTCGGTCCTGCTGGAAACAAAGTTGTGATCGAAGAATTCCTCGACGGCGAGGAGGCGAGCTTCTTCGCCCTGGTCGATGGACGGACGGCTTTGCCGCTCGCCTCGGCGCAGGATCATAAGGCGGTCTATGACGGTGATGAAGGGCCGAACACCGGCGGCATGGGCGCCTATTCGCCGGCGCCAGCAGTAACGCCGATGCTGGCGGAGACCGTGATGGCGACGATCATTCGCCCGACTGTCGCCGCCATGGCGGCCGAGAACCGCCCCTTCAAGGGCGTCCTTTATGCAGGATTGATGTTGACGTCCCAAGGCCCGAAGCTTCTCGAATATAACGTTCGCTTCGGCGATCCGGAATGCCAAGTGCTGATGATGCGGTTGCAGAGCGATCTTTTGCCGGCGCTTCTCGCGGCCCGCGACGGCGTTCTGGATCATTTCGATCTTCGTTGGAAACCTGAGGCCGCGCTCTGCGTCGTGATGGCGGCGAAGGGCTATCCCGGCGCTTATGAGAAGGGCAGCGTCATCGCCAACCTTGACGCCGCTGGCGAAATGCCGGGCGTCACTGTCTTTCATGCCGGCACGCGCAAGATCGGCGATCGAATCGTCGCCGACGGCGGCCGTGTTCTCGGCGTCACCGCTGTTGGCCACGGCGTTGGCGCGGCGCAGGAACGCGCGTATCGGGCAGTGAGGGCCATCGACTGGCCAAGCGGCTTCTACCGCCGGGATATTGGCTGGCGGGCAGTTGCAGCGGAAGCACGCTGAAACGAAAACCCTTTGCCGGGCGCGTTCGCAGAGGGGGTGGTGCCGCAATGGCGGGCAAGTGTCTGTTCAGGAGCGTCGGATAGATGGCAAGGCTGTTTGGATCTTCCGGCGTATTGAACCGCGAGCGCCAAGCGATTCTTCTCTTCATCGCCGTGGTCCTGGTTTGGGGCGGCAATTGGACCGCCCTCAAGCTCAGTCTCGAATACATCACGCCGCTTTGGCTCACCACCATCCGACTCGTCATCGGCAGTCTCAGCATGTTCGGAGTGCTCTTGCTGATGGGGCAGCGCATCCGCGTGCCAGGGCGTCGCGATGTGCCGGTTTTGGTCAGCGTCGGCCTGTTACAGATGGCCGCGTTTCTTTCGCTCTGCAATCTCGGGCTCATGGACGTGCCGCCTGGACGCTCGTCGGTGCTTGCCTTCACCTCGCCGCTCTGGGTGGTGCCGGGAGCGGTTTGGTTTCTTGGAGAGCGCCTTACGCGCCAAAAGGCGCTTGGTCTCGTCCTCGGCTTCTGCGGCCTTCTCTTGATGTTTGATCCCGAAACCTTTCCCTGGTCTAAGCCCGGGGCGGTCTCTGGCAACAGCCTGTTGCTGCTGGCCGCGCTTACCTGGGCGCTCGGTATTCTGCATGTGCGAAGCCATCGCTGGCAGGCGACACCGCTGGAGCTCACACCATGGCAAATGCTGATCGCCGTGGTGCCAACCGCGATCCTTTCCGTCACCTTTGAGGGTTGGCCGAAAATTCCACCGGCCCCGGCGCTCGTTCCGCTGCTTATTTATGTCGGTCCGCTCGCTTTGGGTTTCGGCTTCTGGGCAGCGGTGACGGTCATGCGCGATTTGCCGGCGATTACCACGTCGATCGGATTTCTCGGCGTGCCGGCGTCGGGGCTCATCTTTGCCGCATTGATTTTGGGTGAGCGTGTTCCGTTCACTGATCTCGCCGGTTTTGCCCTCATCGCGGCCGGCGTCGGAATGGTCAGCTTGGCCGATAGGTCTCGGGCGCGGGCCGGATGAGATAGGCGCCGATACTCCCGGTCAACACCGCAATCGCGATAAAGCCGCTCGCGTAGCTACCGGAAAACAGGGTCAGTAAAGTGAAGCCGACTGGTACCACGACGACGCCGCCGAAGGTGAAGAACAACACGCCGCCGGTGGCACGGCTTATTTGACCTTCGGGCGCAAGGCGAGCAATTTCAGCGAGAAAAACGCCGTTCCAGCCGACAGCCGATCCACCGAAAACGATGGCAACGGCGATGATTAGGCTGAAGGACATGCCGGGTGCGAACAGCGCGACCATAACCGCAGACCCTGCCATGATGGCGCCGAGCAGGCCGAGAAGCGCGCGGCTATGACCGAAGCGATCTGCTGTTCCGCCCCAAAGAATGCGGCCGACTATGCCGGCGACCTGGGCCGTGGCGAGCGCGGCCCCGGCTTGGACCAGCGGCAGGCCGAGTTGCGCTACGAGATCGGCAACGAGAAAGACCCCAAGACACTGCTGCGTGCCGGAAAAGATGAACGAGGCGATAGCAAGATCGCGCAACCCGCGGTGACCGACCACGAAGCGAATGGGCGCAAAGGGGCTGCCGGGGAAGAGCCTCTCTCCCGGCGCGCGATCGGCGTCGAGGTGAGACCGAGCCGGCTGGATGACGACGACGCCGATCGCGCAAAGGAGCGCGACCGCAAGACCAGCGCCCTGCCAACCGAACGCGATCACCAGGGTCGGCACCAGCGCGCCTGCAAGCGCGCCGCCTAGCGGCACGCTGGTCTGCTTCAGAGAGAATACCAAGGACATCAACCGCAGCGGCGTTCGCTTGGCAAGCAGATGCGAACTTGCCGGCGTCAAAGGTCCGTAGGCGAAACCGATGACGAACGCGCCGAGCACGATCAGCGGAAGCATCGCCGTCGTTACTAGGCTGAGGCCGATGGCAGCGGCGAGAAGCGCGAACTGGGTGACGCGAATGGCGCCATAGCGTTGCACGAACCCGCCGCTCAGAAGCGAAGCAATCATGGCGCCGATGAAGATGGTGCTGGCATAGAAGCCAATTAGACTCGCTGCAATGCCGATCGCCTTCGCGGCAGTGGGGGCGAAGACCGGTACCGTGAGGCCGGCAAAGGCAACCATTGCCTGAGCCGAAAGCGTTGTAGGGAGCGCGATTGCGACGGCTTTGAGCGTGCGTGCGCCGGCGGGATTCTGATCGGGCGACAAAGCGGCAACGAAGCTCAGAATGCTACGAACATAGACGATCCAAACCGACATTCGAGTGGCAGCAAGGTGTTGCGGTTTTGCCGCTTTGTGCCCGTATCGTTTCGCTTGTGCTAGAACTTTCCATTACAACTATGTTATGAAAAGATTTGTGTTGGGGGGGAAGTTAAGATTCCGGCAACGTCGAAACGCCGGCATTGTTGTGGTCAGGGCTCTCACCTCTTGGGTGCAGCTCGTGGAAACACCGAAGGAGGATATCAACATGTCCTGGAAAGTCGCCCTACTCTCCTCGCTCCTGCTTCTACTCGGGGCGTGCTCGGGGCCTGGTGCCCGCTACCTTGGCACCGGAAACTGCCTGCCTGACGGCTCGGCGGTTTGGTACCAACTTCCAAACGCCCAGGGCAGCTATCAGGGTCTCAAGTACGGTCCCCAATACTGCAAGAAATAGTCTGCGACCTCATTCTGTAGAACAATTGGCTGTAAAACAACTGGCACCGCGCCGCCACGGCAAGTCGTGGCGGCGCGGTCGTCATTGGAACGCGGATTTCCGATCTGCCGCCATTATTCCGATGGCTCTGCCTCTAATCAAAAAACCGATGTTTCTTCAATGGCATAGATGGAGATTGGCTGCGGGCTAGCAACTAGGCTCCGGGGCTGACTGGTCATCGAGGGTCTCAGTAAGGAGCGGCCATAATGCATCGGCGCCGAGTGCTGCCGCCCGCTGCCCGACCCAGGCTTGCCAATAACTCTCGCCGCCGAACTCATCGCGCCACGACCAAAGGCGACGCGTAGAATAATGCAGCTCGTGTTCGTGGGTGAATCCGATCGCGCCATGCACTTGATGCGCGATGCTGGCCGCGACGCCAGCCGCTTCGCTGACCCTCGCCTTGGCCACGGCAATGGCGAAATCAGCGTTCTCGCGGCGGGCGAGCGTTTCATAAGCGCCGCGCGCTGCGCGGCTTGCCACCGCGGCCTGGCCGGCGAGGACGGCAAGCTGCTGTTGGACGGCCTGGAACTTGCCGATCGGCCGGCCGAACTGCTTGCGTTCACCGGCGTAGCGAACCGTGAGATCAAGGACCTGAGCCAGTGCACCCGCCATTACCGTGGCGCGCACCAGGGCCCCACGTCGGCGGAGATCCTCGGGTGTCAGGAAAACCTCGGCGACGGCGTTCGCCGGCACAGTGACTTCGGCGAAATTGATGTCATCGCGGGGCTCGCCAGCCATGTTCTTTCCAGGCTGCATCTGATATGCCGCACGGTCAATCCAGGCGATGGCGTAAGCACCGGGGCCGGTCTCGGCCAGGAGGGCAAGGCCGTTGACAGCGCCGGCCCAGGGGATTCGTGTGGCCCTGCCCGAAAGCTGCCAATCGTCGTTCCGACGCGTCAAGGTGAGATGGTCTTCGCCAATGACCGGCGCCAGGCTCAACGGACCGCGCGGGACGGCCAATCCGGCTGTGGCAAGAAGCCATCCAGCAAGAATCGTCTCAGGCAGCGGCGCTGGCGCTGCAGCGCGTCCAAACGCCGTTAGTACGGTTGCCTCATCGATAAGATCACCGCCGGCACCACCCGCCGCTTCGATTAGCGCGGGATGGGTCAGGCCGGCTTCCTCAAGTGCGGTCCAGAGGGCGTCCGGCCATACGCCGGCTTCGGCTTGCGCGCGCAAATCCCGTGTCACGTGGTTCGCAAATAGGCGGCTCGCCGCCGTGTCGAGAATCCATTCCGCTGTCATCATCGAAATTCCATCATCTACCGAAGACCGAGGCCGCGAGCGATGAGATTTCGCAGGATTTCCCGCGTGCCACCGCGTAGCGAAAACGAGGGGGCGTGAGCCATGACACGGGCGAGCGAGGCGACGAAGGGATCGGTGCTTGTGGGGTCGGGCTCGCAGGGAATCAGGCCGCGCGCGATCTCCGGCACCTCCTGCTCGCACAAGGTGCCGATGTCTTTGACCAATGCCCCTTCGACATCGGGCGTGCGGCCTGCCTGCAGCATCCCGGCGACCGAGAGCGAGAGACCACGCAAAGTGGTGAGATGGGCGATCAGACGGCCGAGCGCGACAGCCTCTCGTTCCGAGGGATTGGGGCCGATCTTCCGCGCGAGTTCGGTCACCAGCACGAACGAGGAAAGAAAACGCTCCGGCCCGCTGCGCTCATAAGCGAGTTCGTTCATCAGTTGACGCCAGCCATCGCCAAGAGCACCGATGAGGCTATCTTTGGAGACGAAGTGATCCAGGAACACCACCTCGTTGAAGTGGTGATCTCCAGATAGGTTGCGGATCGGCCGGATTTTGATTCCGGGTTGCTTGAGATCGATCAGGAGTTGGCTGACCCCACCGTGGCGATCCGGGCCCGGCTCGCCGGTGCGGCAGAAGAGGATCATGTAGTCGCAATGATGCGCGTGCGAGGTCCAGACTTTTGTGCCATTGACGACGTAGCCACCGTCGGTGGTGACCGCCTTGGTGCGAATAGAGGCGAGATCGGAACCCGAATCGGGTTCGCTCATGCCGATACAGAAATAGCATTCGCCGTGTGCGATACGCGGCAGGATCGTCTCGCGCTGCGCCTCGGTGCCATAGCGGAGAAGCAGCGGGCCGCTCTGCCGGTCGGCGACCCAATGAGCGCTGACCGGCGCGCCGGCCGCCAGACATTCTTCCAGAACGACATAACGTTCAAGCGCGCTCCGCGCCTGGCCGCCGTAGTGTTTTGGCCAAGTCATGCCGATCCATCCGCGAGCACCGATCGTGCGGCTGAATTCCGGATTGAACCCGGTCCAGGACTCGGCCCGTTCTGCGGGGGGCAGCTTGGCGAGCGCCGCGCAAAGAAATTCCCTCACTTCTCTGCGAAGCGTTTGTGCGGCCGGCGGCAATTCGACCGGATCGAAATTGAGCCCTTGAAACATCGGGATTTCCTTACGAAACCGAAGCATCACCATAACATCCACGGGTTGGCGATCAAATCCGTTTCAGTTTTCCGATATCGTATGGACAGGGTAGGATTGCGTCGAGATCGCACTCGGAATCAGCATTGCACGCGAGATCGACAGTACCGCTCCGCCGTTCGGTTGGGGTGAGACCTACCATCAGCGGCTAGACCTGGCCCATTTCCTCACGCGCTCGTGAGTTGACAGTGTGGCCGATTTTACGGTGCCTAGGGGGGAATAGAATTTAGCCGGCTTGCGTCTGATGTTGGAATTCTTTTTCGATTTCGTGCAGGCTATGAGCATCGTGGCCGAATCTATGGCATTCCCGTCGAGGGGTGGATGATGCCGTCGGTGCCTTCAACAAAGGCGATTTCAGGAGCGCGGCGGGTTGCAGCGCGGGCGATCTTCGGCCTCCTCCTCACCGTCGCTATTTCGCTCGCGCTGTTCTTCCGGCACGTCATCGATCTCGCCGTGCTCGAAGGATGGGTTCACGCTGCGGGGATCTGGGCACCCATCGTCTACATCCTGGCCTATATCGCGGCGACGCTGTTGTTCCTGCCGGGGTCCTTGGTGACGCTTGCGGGCGGTGCCGTGTTCGGTCCGCTGTGGGGTTCGGTATACGCCCTTTCCGGCGCGACCATCGGGGCAACATTGGCATTTCTTGTCGCGCGTTACGTCGCTGCCGATTGGGTGACGCGGAAAAGCGGGGGCCTCCTCAGGCGGTTGCTACAGGGCGTGGAGGACGAGGGCTGGCGGTTCGTCGCCTTCGTCCGTCTGGTGCCGCTGTTTCCGTTCAATTTTTTAAATTACGCGCTCGGCCTCGCGCGAATTTCACTCCGAGACTACGTGCTCGCGTCGTTTGTTTGCATGGCGCCGGGAACGATTGCCTATGTCTATCTCGGCTATGCTGGCCGCGAGGCGCTGGCAGGTGAAAAATCAGCCGTCCAAAATGGCCTTTTGGCCCTTGCATTGCTCGCCGCCGTTGTCTTCATCCCGCGCATCCTTTTGAAAATGCGCGGGCAGCGGAAATCTTGAACATCAATCGCTGATGTAGATTCAATCCGCCGCCGGTTCGGATGCATCCGGCGTTTTACCGTCAGGTTTTAACCGGGTGCGGAGCTCCGGCCAACTACGGATCCAGATGTCGCGCTGCGGGAAGGAAATCTCGATCTTGTGCTCGCGAAAGCGTTTGTCGATGGCGAAGTTCATTTCGCTTGAGACAACCAGAACCAGAGAGACATTCCGGATGATGCAACGCAGCTCGAAATTTAGCGTGCTGTCGCCGAAAGCTTGGAACAAGACCTGAGCGGGCGGCACTTCGCCGGTTTTGACCACTTCGGGATGATCGTTCGCGATCTGCAACAAAAGATCGCGGACAAGTTCGGTATCGCTGCCATAGGCGACGCCGACCGGTATCGTCACGCGGCCAAAGGCATCGTGCAGCGTGCGGTTGGTGACCTGTTGCGAAATCAGCTCCGAATTCGGAACGATCACGTCGGCGCGATCGAAGGTCTGAATGCGGGTAGAGCGCACGCTGATTTGCTTCACAAATCCCTCAGTGCCGCCGACCGAGATCCAGTCGCCCGTCTTGATCGGCCGCTCGAACAGGAGAATCAGGCCGGAGACGAAATTATTGACGATGTTCTGCAGGCCGAATCCGATGCCGACCGAAAGCGCGCCGGCGACGATGGCGATGTTCGCGAAATTGACTCCAGCGGTGGAAAGGCCGATCAATATCGCGATGATGAAGCCAATATAGCCGCCGATCGTGGTCATTGCCTCGCGCGCGCCGTGGTCGAGGCGGCTGTGGATCAGAAGACGACGGTCGAACTGGTTGTTGAGCCAACGCGAGACGCCAAGCAGCAAGGCGAACAGAAACAGACCGATGACGAGGCGCGAGGGGACGATCGTGAAATGGCCGAGCTGCACGCCATTTGTGATCCAGCCGTAAATGGTCTGAAAATGTGCTTGCGATATACGCCAGACCTTGAGCAGGAACAGCGCGAAGCTGCCCCACAACAACACCCCGATCAGAAGCCGGAGCCAGACCACGCCCGGGAACGCCTCGCCAGGATCGAGGCCAAGGCGGAGACGGAGCGTTCGCTGCCATCCCGCCGAGCCTTCTTCGAGGCCGTCTAGAATCTCGCGAAACACAAGGTGCAGGCCAAACAGGAGGGCGCTGCCGGCGATGGTGCCGATCAGGCCGACGAAGACGTATCCGGCGAGATTGCGGTAGCCAAGGTATTCGGCGGCGAGGGCCGCAAGAATTGCTAGTGAGGTGAGGACCTGGAGCTGCCACTTCATCCGGACCGCCCGCCCGACGATCGAGATTAATCGGCCCAGGGTGAGGGCGAGAATGGTGACGAAGCCCGCGCGGAGCAGAAGGAAGACGTTTGCCGGAAGATCCTCGGGGAGACGGCTAAGCGCCAGCACGCAGCCGATCGGCACCAGGAGCGATAGAATGATAAGCTGGCGTGCGGTATTTTCACCGAACGCACCAAGCGGCGGCAAGGGTCCGGCCGCTGGAGCTGGCGGCCAGAGCAGGGTACGGATCACCGTCACAGCGACGAAATAGGCGAGTAATCCATAGATCAGTACCCCCAGCAGAATCTGCGACCGGTCGACATCGCGGGAACCCGCAACCACAACCGAGAGCACGAAAATCGGCGACAGCACCGGCGCATAGCGGGCGAGAGACGCGAAAAAAGCGCGGAAAAGCCGATGCCGTGCGCTTTGTTCGGCGGTCCTTGTCGCCATGTCGTGCAGCTTTCTGCGAATGAAGAGTCCGGCCATGGCTCCGGCGACGGTCAGGACGCCAAGCACGATCCATACCGGCAGCGTGAGAAGTGACAGGCCGCTATGGGCGATGACCGCGTTCTGGGCTCTGATCCACTGCTCGGCAGAAATTTGCGGCAGTTTTTCCAAGACTGAAACAATGTCCGGCCCTTGACGCATCAGTTCGGCGCGGACTTCGTTTCGTTGCATGTCGAGCAATCGCGATGACTGCAGCTGGGTGCGCAGCAGGACAAGGCGGCAAAGCGACAAACGCCCCTCAGTTTGGTCCTTGAACTGTCTCAGGCGGACGCGCTCGGACGCAATCGCCGCCGGCTCCTTCGGCACCGGTGCGCCGATCGCCGCGATGCCCTCGTTGACGCGAGTGAGGAGCGTCTGCGCGTCGTCTACGCAGGCTTTTGCCTGCGCTTCGTATTTTTGTGCTTCGCTCGCCAGCCTTTGCAGATAGAGGGGAGGAAACCGTCGATGGTCCGGATTTTTGATAACATCTTGATAGATATGGTCGAGCCGCTTGCCGACCACTTCGGGATTGAAACCGTTGCTGGAAGCCGCGTGGGCGATTGGCCCGAATCCGAAAAGGAGCGTAACCAGGATGAAACAGCTAAGGATGCGGCGCATGTCTATTCGTAGTCTGTTCTTGTTATCCGTCTCCGCGGGCTTCAATTCGGGCCGTTGCTACTTTTCGATAGTATAACATGGCGGAAACATGGCTGACTGCCTATCTCGCGCTGATTTGGCGGCGCCGATCCGAGAATTCGGTCGAAGAGCGGTGACGGCCGGATTCCCCTCGCTTCATGCATTGTGCTGGCCCTCGACATTTGTTGCGTTCGAACGCACAATCACGCGCCGTTCCAGAGGTCGGTTGTATATCACCGCTTATCGCGACAGAGCTAGCGCTTCAAAAGGGATCTTATGATATTTGCGTGGAGGAAAGGTGGCTGAATCTGCTCTTTCAGGTATAAGGGTTCTTGAAGTTGGGAATTTCATGGCGGGGCCGTTCTGCGCAATGCAGCTTGCAGATCTCGGTGCCGACGTGGTGAAGGTGGAGAATCCCGAAGGCGGCGACCTGGTGCGCGAGACAGGGCCTTTCCTCGCTGGTCACGTGTCGTCGAACTTTGTTCGACTCAACCGCAACAAGCGGAGCCTTGCCCTCGACCTCAAATCACCAACGGGTAAGGACGTGTTCCGGCGCCTCGTCGGAACGGCCGATATCGTGGTGGAGAACTTGCGGCCCGGCACAATGGCTGCCCTTGGCCTCGATTATGCTAAGCTCGCCGTTCTCCAGCCGGAATTGATATACGTCGCGGCGTCAGGGTGGGGCCAGGATGGACTCTATGCGCCCCATCCCGGCCTTGACATCATGGCCCAGGCAATGTCGGGCCTGATGAGCATCACTGGTGAGCCGAACCGGCCTCCTGTCAAGGTCGGGGTTCCGGTATGCGATCTCGTCTGCGCCCTTTATGGCGCGCTTGCCGCGGTGTCCGCCCTCGAGGCGCGCCGGCGCACCGGACGCGGCCAGTTGATCGACGTTTGTCTGTTTGAAGCCGGTGTTTCGCTCGCCATATGGGAAGCTGGCAAATATTTCGCGACCGGCGAGGTGCCGAAGCCCCAAGGCTCGGCGCATCAGGCGAACGCGCCCTATCAAGCGCTAAGGAGCGCGGATGGTTATTTTACCGTCGGCGCCGCTTCGACGAAGCTGTGGCAAGCCTTCTGCCGCGTGCTCGATCGTGAGGACTTGGCCTGCGACCCGCGCTTCGCCGATAATTCTGGACGTATGGCCAATCGTACCGCGTTGATCGCCATCATCGAGCAGATTACCATCACGCGGCCCACGGCCGCGTGGATCGAGAGCTTGCAGCGGCATGGCGTTCCTTGCGCCGCAATCCAGACCTATGATCAGGTGTTTAATGACCCGCATCTTGCGGCGCGCGGCTTCTTTCCCAAGGTGGCCCATCCCGTGCTCGGCGCTGTGGAGCAGATCGCGTCGCCTATGCGACTTTCTGAAACGCCGACGCGGCTTGAGCGCGTTGGCCCGCTTCTCGGCGAGCATACGCGCGACGTTCTCGCCGAAGTCGGCTACACCGTCGCGGATATCGCGGCCCTTTTTAGCGAAAACGTTGTAAGGGAATCATGAGCGAAGATCTTTTGTTCGAAATCCGGGACAATATCGCCCGCATCACCTTCAATCGGCCGGCGTCGCGGAACGCATTGACTTTTGCCATGTACGAGCGCCTCGAGAAGGCCTGCGAAGAGATTGGCGGCAATCGTTCGGTGAGGGCGGTAATCATGAGCGGCGCCGGGGGCAAGGCCTTTGCCGCCGGCACCGACATTTCCGAGTTCCGCGCTTTCAAGACGGCGGACGACGCGCTCGCCTACGAAAGCCGCATCGGCCGCGTGCTCGGGGGCATCGAAAGACTTGGCGTGCCGGTTATCGCCGCCATCAGCGGGGCTTGCACGGGCGGCGGCGCCGGTATTGCGGCGGCCTGCGACATGCGTCTCGGCACCCCGACGCTGAGATACGGATTTCCGGTGGCGCGTACGCTCGGGAACTGTCTTTCCATGGACAATTATGCTCGGCTTGCTGCCTTGATCGGTCCCGCGCGACTGAAGGAAATTATATTCACCGCCCGCTTCATCGGCGCCGAGGAAGCACACGCTATCGGGCTTGTGAACGAAGTCCTGCCCGACGGGGCCACGTTGATGGCTCGCGCCGAAGAGTTGGCGAAGCTTATGGCCGGCCACGCGCCGCTCACCTTGCGGGCAACCAAGGAGGCGTTGAGGCGCCTCGTCGCAAAGGCGGCGCAGAACGAGGACAAAGACCTCATCATCAGCTGCTATACGAGCCACGACTTCCGCGAAGGCATGGAAGCCTTCCTGAAAAAGCGTGCGCCGAACTGGCGCGGTGAATAGCCTCGTGCATTCGCGACGGGTCTTCGCCGCGGGGAAACGAGCCGGGCGTCGGCCGGCGCGCGGATGACTGCTGTTCCTGTCTCCTCAGCCGTGCGCCGCCGTATCTCCGTCATTCTGCATCGCGCTACGGCGGTGCCGTCGGCAATGGAGTCGCTCCGCCGTTCGCTTGCGGCGGCCAATCCCGAGTGGGAATTCGAACTCCTGATCGCCGAGAATCAGCCGGTGGAAGCCGGTGGTCACCCGCGCTCCGATCTGTCTTCCGGTGGGCTTTCCGATCTCTCGAGCGCACTGCAACGGGCAACGGGCGAGGTGGTGGTGGCTTTGGAGGCGAAGCATCCGGAAAGCGCCATCCCCGATCTTGTTCGGCCGGTCCTCGATGGGTGCTGCGACATGGCCGTGGCCTCGCGTTACGTGCCAGGGGGCGGCGTGCCGGGCGTCACAGTGGTGCAACGGCTCGGGTCCCGGCTCGGCCGAATTCTGGCCTGGCCTTTTGCCGACGTGCACGACCCCCTATCGGGCTTCTTTGCTATCCGCCGGGAAAGTCTTCCTTCGGCGGGGCTGCATGGCTCCGACGCGTTTCCGGTTCTCGCCTTGTCGATGCAGACTGGCGACCGGCTGCGGATTATTGAAGTGCCGGTCGTTACCCCGCCGCCGCCAGCGACCTTTTCTCTTGCCGATGCGCGGGCCCGGCTCGACGACATCCACGCCTTGACGACGGTTGCCGGCGGCACGGTCTCGCTTGGCAATGCGACGCGTTTTGCGGTGGTCGGGCTTTTGGGCGTTGGTATCGATCTTACGGTCTTCGAGACCCTGCTTCGTAACGGCGCACGTCTCGGCACCGCGCATATCTCGGGATTTGTCGTCGCCGCCGTGGTCAATTATGTTTTAAACGCTCGCTGGACCTTCAAGGCGAGTCCGCGCGCCACGGGCGCCGGAGTCGCCGGTCAGATCGCCCGTTTTCTGATCGTCGCGCTGCTCGCTCTGTTCTTCCGCGGCGGCGTGCTGGCGCTTTGCGTCAAGAGCTGGGGGCTTCCGCCGACCTTCGGCATTCTTCTCGGCATTGGCTTCGCAACGGTCATTACCTACGTCGGCGATACGTTCTACGTTTTTCCGCCGAAAGTGAAGGGCGTTTCCGGTGCGCTGCGTTGGCGTGCCGCCGCGGCTGGCGGTGTCGCCTATCTCGGTGCGCTCCGCCTCGTCTATCTTGGGTTGCCAGTGCTATTGCCCGAGGAGGCCTATTACTGGAATTATTCCCGCCATCTCGCGCCTGGATATCTCGACCACCCGCCGATGGTCGCTTGGACCATTCGTCTCTGCACTGATCTTTTTGGCCACGACGCATTCGGCGTCCGATTCGGCGCCGTGCTCGCCTGGATCGTCGCCGCCGTCTTCATGTACCGGCTTGCGACGAATCTCTACGACAAGTCGACAGGGCTGGTGACGCTTCTCCTGGTTTCGGCGCTGCCCTTCTTCTTCACCATCGGCCTTGTGATGACGCCCGATGCGCCGCTGGTCGCGGCCTGGGCCGCCACGCTCTATTTCCTCGAGCGGGCATTGTTAGCCGATCGCCGTCTGGCTTGGTGGGGCGTCGGCATTGCCGTCGGTCTCGGCATGCTGTCGAAATATACGATCGCGCTGCTCGGCCCTGCGACGATGATTTTCGCTATCTTGCAGGCTCCTTGCCGCGTCAACTACCGCCGGCCCGAGCCTTATCTTGCACTGCTTTTGAGCCTCGCCGTGTTTTCGCCGGTGATCTATTGGAACGCAACTCATGCCTGGGCCTCTTTTGCCTTTCAGGGCACGGACCGGATTACCGCCGGCATTCGTTTCGGGCTGCCAGCTCTGATTGGCGACATCCTCATTCTTATCAGTCCGACCGGGCTCGTCGCTGCCGGCCTCGCCGTCTGGCCAGGGTCGACACTAAGTGGGAAAGACGACGCCAGATGGCTTTTCGCGGTCGTCTTCACGCTGGTCCCGCTTTCGGTTTTCGTCGCTTTCAGCTTGTTCCACGCCGTAAAACTGAATTGGACAGGCCCCGTCTGGCTGGCGGTGCTGCCTGCCATCGCGGCTGTGATCATCGGCCCATCGAATGCCAAGGCAAAGCCTTGGACCACGACACTGAGAGCCGCCATGGGGCCAACTCTCGCCGTTCTGATGCTGCTCTACGGGCTCGGCCTTCATTACATGGTGCTCGGCGTGCCAGGGCTCGGCTACAACAACGATCTGAAAGGCCTGCCCATCGGCTGGCGCGCGTTTGCCCGCGAGGCCGCAGCGATCCGACACAGCGTAGCGCAGCGTGGCCACCATCCAATCTTCGTCGGTATGGACAAGTACGACTTTGCGAGCGAGCTTACTTTTTACCTGGACGCACATCATCGCGGCCCGGAGCATGCCGTCGGCCGTAATCTCTTCGGCCAGGGCGCCTTGATGTACGGGTTCTGGGATCGGCCGCGTGATTTCGCGGGCAAGACCTTGATCATGATTGCCTATAGTGGCGACAACCTTTCCAGTCGGATTGTGGGGAGCTACTTCCGCAGGCTGGGGCCGATCAGAGAGCGGCACGTGCGCAAGTATGGGCACATCGTCGGCACGTTCTACTATCGCATCGGTTACGATTATCGGCCGAGCCGCGCACCGCGATCGTCCGACGCGAAGAGAGGAGACCGATGAAAGTCGATCGCATGCGCTGGATTGATTATTGGGTGGGCCAGCCTCTGGCGGCGACGCTCGTTGGCGCGCATCGGCTCTGGCGTTTCTTCCGACCAGAGCGCGAGCTGACGACGGATAGCGTGCGCCGCATCTTGTTCATCGAGCTATCGGAGATGGGGAGTGCGATTCTGGCCGATCCGGCGATGCGCCGTGCGCGCGAGCTCTACCCTCAGGCCGAGCTCTACTTTCTGATCTTTCATCAGAACCGTGCCAGTCTCGACCTTCTGAGAACGATCGATGCCGATCATGTCCTCACTCTCCGCGTCACCAGCTTCGCGACGCTGACCCTCGACACTCTCGGCGTGCTTTATCGCCTGTGGCGGACGCAGCTTGATCTGGTCGTCGACTTCGAGCTTTTTTCACGCTTCTCGAGTTTGCTTTCGCTGCTCAGCGGTGCACCACTCCGCATTGGGTTCCACCGTTTCTACACCGAGGGCCTCTACCGCGGCCATCATCTGACCCACCCGGTGCTTTACAATCCCTATCAGCATATTGCGAAAAACTTTCTAGCCCTCGTTTATGCCGGAGGTGAGCCGCGCGACCAGCTGCCGCACACCAAGCGTATTTTCGGCGATGAGGAAATTCAGCTTGTGCCGTACCAAGCCGCACCAGAGGCGATTTCGGCGCTGCGCGGTCGTCTCGTCGGCGCCTTTCCGGTGCTTGATCGGATCCGACGATGGGTGATCCTACATCCAAATGCGAGCGAGTTGATGCCGCTTCGCAAATGGCCACTCGCCTGCTTTACCGCCCTTGCTACGCGCCTGCTCGACGATCCAACGCTGGCGGTGCTGGTGACTGGCGCGCCAGAGGAGCGCGCCGATGCGGCCGTTATCCGGGCGTCAACGGCGGACGAGCGCCTCGTCGACCTCGTCGGATTCACGAGGCTTGAAGATCTGCCGCTGCTTTATACCCTTGCGACGGCCATGGTGACAAACGACAGCGGTCCAGCGCACTTCGCGGCACCGACGAGGCTGAAGACGTTCGTGCTGTTCGGACCGGAAACGCCACGCCTCTATGGCGCCATCAACGATAATGCAGAATTCATCTACAAAGGCCTGAGCTGTTCGCCGTGCGTTGCCGCCGCCAATCACCGCCGTTCGCCCTGCCGCGATAATCAATGCATGAAGCAGATCACCGTCGATGAAGTATACGCGCGGCTCCGCGCCTTTCTCGACGCCAATCCGGGAACCTGATCTCAAGTTCTCGCCGGTTCAGATTTTCGGCGCGACGTGCGGCTCGTCCTGGCCGAGCTTGCGGACAAATTCCAATACCCGCCGCCGCAGCAGAGGACTTGGAATGTTGTAATGGGCACGCACCAGCTCGAGACTCTCGCGCCGCGCAAAAAGATCCTCGCCATTGTCGGCCGCCATCCCCGTGGCCGTTGCCGTGGATGGCGTCAAGCTATCGAGTGTCGCGTCTTCAACGGAGCCGATGCCGTCGAAGAAATACGCCGGGGACACATTGAGAATGTGGCTCAGTTGATAAAGGCGACTTGCGCTAATTCGATTCACGCCCTTTTCGTACTTCTGTATCTGCTGAAACGTGAGACCGACCGACACGGCCAATTTTTGCTGGCTTAATC
The DNA here is from genome assembly GCA_046705265.1 of Ferrovibrionaceae bacterium. Taxonomy (GTDB): domain Bacteria; phylum Pseudomonadota; class Alphaproteobacteria; order Ferrovibrionales; family Ferrovibrionaceae; genus JAJYTL01. Next base: position 9,284 of record JBJKQL010000142.1, on the reverse strand, counting down.
CCATGAGGCTCCGCCGCCGCTTAAGGCGCCTGCCAATGTGGATATCGATTTGCTGGGCAGCGGCTTCCTCGGATTTCGGGTGTCGCATCTCTAACCCCTTTGTTGCATAACCGGCCTCGCGCCGGCACGAAGCGCGGCCCGGAACTGCGGTTTGCGCGGACGTCATTCCTCGACACGGCCCGCTGACAAATGGAGAGACCAGCTCAGGCTTGTCGCGCGTGGCCTCCGGGCTTCCTGACAACCCTAGGCAGAAAACTGAGGGTGCGGTATGTCAAATCCATGGCAAATAAATAACGCTATGCCATAACGCGTGTTTTCAGCGGCGACCAAGTTGCCGCCTCGCCTTATGGGGCGCGGGGTGCAGTGACGCCGATCAGGCTGTCGCGGCTAACGAGAGCGGCGAGCGCTGCCTCGTCCAGATGTTCGGTTCCCGCAGGACGAAGCGGCAAAACCAAATAGCGCATGTCGGCGGTCGAATCATGCACGCGAATCGTCATGTTTGCCGGGATCTCGGTGCCAAATTCATGCAACACGGCACGCGGCTCGCGCACCACACGGGAGCGATAGGGTCTGCTCTTGTACCAATCGGGGGGCAAGCCAAGCAGCATCCGCGGATAGCACGAACAAAGCGTGCAGACGATGATATTGTGGACGTCCAGCGTATTCTCAACCACCACGAGATGAGTCGGACCCATGGCGATGCCAAGCTCCTCGCAGGCAGCAGTGCCGTTTGCGAGCAACCGCGCTTTGAAAGCGGGATCAGCCCAGGCATGGGCGACGACGCGGGCGCCTTGCGCAGGCGTGCGGTTATCCATCGCCTCCACGGTTTCGCGGATTGCCGCCGCGGTGACGATGCCCTTCTCGATGAGAAGTTCGCGGACCGCGCCTTCCATGAGCTGGTAATCGGTGAGTAGGGAAGGCTCGTCCAACGGCGCCGGATCTGGGTGCGAATGCAGGTCGGTATGGGACCCGGCTTGTCGGTGTCCTTCTGGCATAACCCTCAACCCTCTTCCAACCAGTGTTCGTAGATTTCGATATCGACCGTATCGTGTGCTGGCCCAGTATAGCCAGGCCATACCTCGGGCAGCTTGAAGCGCACGCGGTAAAGCGGTTCCTCAGGCTTGCCAGCCCGGCCGTAGGCCAACTCTTCCGGATTGGCAAAGGCGCCGCAAATACGCTCGACAACGCCGCTTTTACCGCGAATATAATAGGGCGTGCGAATATGACCGGGCGGCTCGGCGAATCGCACCGCGACAGCTTGGCCGATAGAGAAACGAGGGGTCATGCCTTGATCTCGGTCTCGCCGGCATCGTTCCAGCGCACCCGCAGCGCTTCCATTTTGCGGCCAAGTTCATCGATGCTAATCACACCCTTCTCGATCAGCACGCGGGTGATCGCCGATATCCAGCGCTCATAATAACTAAGCTGGTCATAGGCCTCGGCGCCAAGCGTCTCGATGCCGCGACGCAATTCGTCGACGCGGACGATGTCCGCTTTGGAAAGCAACATGAGGAGTGCATCCACGCGCTTTTCCCAAAGCGCGTAGTCATGCTCTCTGCGCTCGACCACATCGCTGGCCAGCCCGCCAATGTCGTGATATCCCCGCATCCTCACGCATGCCCCTCCATTATGGGACGACCATCGTGCCGCGGCTTTCCCAGCCTGACAAGAGCTCTATCGCTTCGCCACAGGCTTAGTCGATGAATTGGCCGAGACGGACGGCAGTTTCTCCGGCACGCGGTGCCTCGGCGGGCATAACCAGGACGCAACCGTCATAGGGCGTGCGCACCGCATGTGGCCCATCCTCCGCGATCACCGTGCCCGCTTTCGGAATGATATCGAGACAGCGGTAGCGGGCCGTGAAGCCGAAGTGCTCGCTACGCGCGGTCACCGCGGTGGTGACGGCGATCCGCCGTTGGCGCGGTGGTGCGGCATGGCGCGAGAGCCGGTGAGCGGTCTGCGGTGTAATCATGCCAAGCACGGCGAGGAAGCGGAGCGTGCTTTCGATGGCAACCTCTTTCGCCGCCGCCTCGGTATGTTGGCCGCATTCAATCAATAGCGCTGTCTTCGGGCTTCCTTCATCACCGAAGCCGCCATAGTCACGCATACGCGGCCCTGCCGCGTGGCCGGCATCGGCGATCAGATACTCCGGATAGCCCATGTCCGTCCCGAGTCGCTCGCCCTTCGCCGTGAGGCCGGTGAGGGCGAGTGCCGGGCCAGGATTCTGCATCGAATGGAGATCGAGAAGATAATCGGCGGCGTCGATGACCGGTTTCAGTGCTCGCGCTCGGGCTAGCTCGCGACTCTGCCGAGGGCCATGCAAAATCGCTTCCGACCAGACGCGATTGAAATCCTCGTCCAAATAACGCACCGGCGCCGGCCGCAGAGGGCCGGGGACGGCATGAGCAGCGACATTCGCAAAGCTCAGCGTCAGCTGGCCCCGCAACGGCTGGATGTTTTCTCGAAACAAGAAGGCAAGCGCGTGTGGCCCGCAGATCTCATTGCCGTGCGTGAGAGCGTTAATCACAACGTGAGGGCCCTCGGTCGCGGCCTTCAACGTGGTGACGTATGGAATGCCGGTATTGCCCACGGCCCAGGGCTCAATATCGATTGGCTGGAGGGTGTTCTCGTCGGTAGCGGTCACGGTATTGTTCTGGCTCGAGCAAGTTCGTCCCTGAGCAAGTCTATTAGCACGCCATAGGGCAACCGCCCATACCACCGTGGCGATAAGGCTTGCCGGGCAGCGTATAGCAGCAGCGAGTGCTAAAAGATGAACTGCTCATCAAGGATTCGTTCTTCCAGATTATGCTCTGGATCGAATAGGAGCTGGAGGTTGACCTCGGGGGCCTCCACAATTTCGACGTCGACCACGTCGCGCACTTCCGTGAGATCGGCAACGGCGCTGACCGGCCGCTTATCGTGTTCCAAAATCTCCAAACGCACCTTGGCACGGCGCGGCAACAGCGCTCCGCGCCACCGGCGCGGCCGGAACGGGCTGATCGGTGTCAACGCCAGAATGTCGACGTTCAGCGGGATGATCGGGCCATGAGCGGAGAGATTATAGGCGGTGCTGCCGGCCGGCGTTGCGACGATCACGCCGTCACAGGCGAGTTCGTCGAGTCGTACGCGCCCGTCGATGGAGATACGAATTTTCGCCGCTTGGCGGGTTTCGCGCAACAGACTGACCTCGTTGATGGCGAGCGCCTGGTGGCGGTCGCCCAAGGCGTCCTGTGCCGTCATGCGCAACGGGTGCAGAACGGCGGTTTCAGCGACTTCAAGCCGGTGTGGCAGGTCGGCGAGGCGGTAGGCGTTCATGAGGAAGCCCACACTGCCGTAATTCATGCCAAAAATCGGCAGATTGCGGCACATATACTGGTGCAGGGTGCGCAGCATGAAGCCATCGCCGCCGAGTGCGACGATGACGTCGGCCGTATCGGGCGCAGTCTGCCCGTACCGGCCAGCAAGGTCGCGAAGCGCGGCCTCGGCCGCGTCGTTGTGGTCGGCGAGGAAGGCGATCTTCTTTTGGGCCAACGGCAACGATCCTCGATGGCGGGCAATTGAAGTATAGCGAAGCTCTCGGCCAGTGCCAGGACCGGTGGCTAGCCAAACGGTAAGCGCGAAGCCTCAGCCGCCGGTAACGCTCATATGGCGCTGGACGGCTGGCCGGTTGACGCGGCGGTCAATAACGAAATCGTGCCCCCTGGGTTTGCGGCCGATAGCTTCGTCGATGGCCTCCTCCAGCAGCTGGTCGTCCTCGCTGGCACGAAGCGGCATCCTAAGGTCGGCGTCGTCATCTTGGCCGAGGCACATGAAAAGCCTGCCAGTGCAGGTCACGCGCACGCGGTTGCAGCTTTCGCAAAAATTGTGGGTGAGCGGAGTGATGAAGCCGAGCCGTCCGCCCGTCTCCACGACATCTGTGTAGCGTGCCGGCCCGCCGCTCCGGTAATCCGAGTCCTTGAGCGTCCAGCGTTTCATGAGCCTGGCCCGCACCAGCGAGAGCGGCAGGTACTGGTCGGTGCGGTCGCCATCGATGTCGCCCATCGGCATGGTTTCGATCAACGTCAGATCAAAGCTCTCGGCGCCGCACCACGCGATCAGCCGGTCAAACTCATTCTCGTTGATGTTCTTCAGGGCGACGGTGTTGATCTTCACCCGAAGCCCCGACGCCTTGGCTGCGGCGAGTCCGTCGAGGACCTGGGGCAACCGGCCCCAGCGGGTGATGGCGTGGAACTTCGCCTCGTCCAGGGTATCAAGAGAAACGTTGATCCGGTCTACGCCGGCAGCCTTGAGGTCGGCGGCGTATTTGGCGAGTTGGCTGCCGTTGGTGGTGAGTGTGAGTTCGTCAAGATCGCCGCTGGCAAGGTGTTGGCCAAGGTTTTGCACCAGGGTCATGATGTTACGTCGGACCAAGGGCTCGCCACCGGTGAGTCGGAGCTTGCGCACGCCCTTGCGGATAAACGCGGCGCAGAGCCGCTCCATTTCCTCAAGGCTCAGCACCTCGGCCTTCGGCAAAAAGGTCATGTCCTCGGCCATGCAGTAAATGCAGCGGAAGTCGCAACGGTCCGTCACGGAGACACGCAGATAGGTGATGTGGCGACCAAACGGGTCCATCATGGCTTCGAATTTGGGCATCTTTGCTGAATATCTGTTCCGAAATCCGTCGAGGGCGTTAACCCAGCGAAGGAAAGTGGTTGGTTCCTAACGGCACACCATAACAATTAGATCGAAACAGACATAGGGCAATCCGCGCTGTTTTCGTTTGAGGCCGGTAGGGGAGGGCGCTATGGCGCAGAGGAAGGGGGTCGGCCGGAAGGAAACCTTTCGCCCTCGGCGGCACCGGCCTGTCGGAATGGCCGGTTCAGCCGCTGTGGGCGATTTTCTTAATGGCCTGCACGTAGTCGGGGTTCAATGCCCAACTCGCCGTCAGACGCGACGCCTCGCTGCGCAGTGTCGAATCGAAGAAGTTTTTCAGCTGGAGCAGCTTATCCGTGGTCACCTCGTTGCCTTCACGGATCTCGCGCAGTTGCTTGTAAAGCGTGGCGAAGACGGCGCGGTCCATGCCGATGCTCCGGCAGACGATGGCGAACGGCCGTCCGTCGGTATCGTAGATGATGCGCCTGACCAGTGGCAGGCGAAGGTTGCTCAGCTTGGCAAGGCCAAACTCGAACAGGGTAATTTCGCCCTGCTGGAGGGTCTTGACCAGGAAGCCATGGCTGATTTGGCCGGCATGATGAAGCTTTTCGATCAAGCGCTGAGAGGCCTCGTGCGGATTGGGGGTGAGGTCATCGGCGCGGCCTGCCATGGTGTCGACGGTCGCTGAAACCTCAGCATCGAGTCCTTCGACATCGACCTCGAAGTTCTCGACAATGTATCGGCGAAGTGCCGCCGAAACCCAGGCACACATGCGTCGCGCCACCGGGCCAGGGAGATCAGGGCGCCGGACAAGCGGCGCCTGAAACTGATCGACGCGTTCCGATTCGGTGGCGAGATGCTCCATCAGATCCAGGGAAATCTCGGCCGAATGATTATTGAGGAGGGCGGTTATGACGTCCTCGTCGCCGGTGTCGGCAAGCGCTTGGCTGACGGCGGCGCTGATCCTGCGGCGACTGGCGATGGCGAGTTGGTGCTGGACGGTTCGGTGCCGCACGATCTCGATCAAGTCGGGGTCTCGCAGCACGTCGCTTTGTTGCAGGATCGGGTATGCAAGCTCGATAGTGTCGTTCGCCAACATCAGCACGAGCTCACGCGGGGCGCCAGGCTTTGTCGCCAATTGCTCGGCCAAGCGTCTGCGCACCGACATTTCGATGTCTCGGCTGAGCTGGCGCAAAATGTCGCCCATCAGCGTGCGCTCGGCATCGCTCAGCGTCGCGCCGCGATCCTCGAACAACCGCCATAAATCGCGGTAGAGCGTCTCGCGGCCCGCCGGCGAGTTCTTCTGGGCGAGTTCGAGCAGCCGTTCCGCCTCGGCGGTGTTTTGAATGTGCATGAGCGATCCCTTGCCTCCTGGCGGGACCATTCAGCCTAGCGTTTTAGGGTTTAACGCTTGGTAAAATTTGCCAAGCCTTCTTGTCGGCGGCCAACCCCAACCTGTTCCAAAGCCTTGGAGATCAGGAATTGGCTAAGGCAGCCAAGCCGGTCGAGCCGAGGCTTTTGAGGGCGTTAGACGCGACCGTCGCCTGCAAGCGGCAAAACGACGCTGAAGCGGCTGCCCCCACTCGAACTGGCATCAAGGGTCAAATCTCCTCGCATGAGCTGGCACAGCTCGCGCGACAGCGCGAGACCGAGGCCAAGGCCCTCCTGGTGGCGAGTCAATGCGGTATCGTGCGCTTTGCGAAACTTCTCGAAAATCACCTCTTTCTTGTCCGCCGGAATCCCGAGGCCGGTATCCCAGATCGTAATGCGGGCGCGCCCTTCCGCTTCGCGTGCATCGACCCCAATGGCGCCGCCGTCCGGGGTGAACTTCACGGCGTTGCCGAGCAGATTGATCATGACTTGAAGGGCGCGCGTAGGATCCGCCAATATCCGCATGTTGCCAGCATAGACAAGACCCGATATATCCAGCCGCTTGCTTGCGGCGCGAGTCTCGATCATGGCGCGCGCATCGGCGATGAGCCGGGCGACCGCCACTGGTTCTATGTCGACGCGCATGGTTTCGCGAGACATTTGGGCGGCATTGAGGATGTCGTTGATCAACGTCAGAAGATGACGGGCGGCCTTGCCGATGTCCTCGACATAGGCGTGATAGCGCGGCGGAAGGGGGCCGAAAGTGCCAAGCTCCATCAGCTCGCCGAATCCGATGATGGCGTTCAAGGGGGTTCGCAACTCGTGGCCCATGGTGGCGAGGAACTCGCTTTTCGCCTGGGTTGCAGCCATCGCTTTGCGCCAGGCAAAATCGAGCTGCAGATTTTTGTTGGTCAATTCCTCAAGCGCCTGTTCCAATTCGCTACGGGACTGGCGTGCAGCGGCCTCGGCCGCGTGGTGCGCAGTGACGTCGGTTGCCGTGCCCCGGTAGCCAAGAAAGTGGCCGGATTCGCCGAACACCGGTACGCCACTCAGCCGGAATTTCCGTGTCGTGCCAAGCGGGTCGTCGATCTCGAAGCCGGCATCGCGAAACGGGCGCCGCAGGCGTAACGCCGAAAGCACTGGATTGGGCTCGTAGCCGATCGCGGAGAAGCGCCCAAGTTCAATCAGACGGCGTCCCTGAACCTGGCTTGGCGGCAAGCCAAGGACTTCCGTGACACGGTCCGAGACGAAGGAAATGCAGCCATCGGCATCGGTTTCCCACACCCAATCCGAGGTGGCACGAATGACGTCATGGAAACGCTGGCGCTCGTGGCGAAGGCTCGCATGCATTTCGGGATCGGTCATCGCGAGACTGAAGCTGCCCGTCACCGCAATTGTTGCCCCGCCGGGTGCGGTTAGCGGGCTATGGCGGCCTGAATAGGTTTCCAACGGCTCGGTTCGACCGAGTTTTTCCTGGTAAACGACCGCCTGATCGGTCGCTGCTACGCGCCGGACAATCTGTCGATGGCTCGGAAGCAGGTTTCGATCCGGCATCAGATCGAGGTAGGCGGGGTTGGCGTAAATTAGCTCGCCGTCCCGCGCGGCGATATAAATGGGTGGCGCATCGGCAAAGATAGCATTGAGGAAGGTCGGACCAAGCTGGAGTAGTTCCGCGAGCGACCAGCTTTGTGCGTTGTCGCGTTTGCCACCATCGTTGGCGGGGTGGATGCGGATAAGAGTCGCTTCGCCACGCTCTGTCATTGGTTTACACGCCTCGCCGCTCGGTTGCCGGAAACTTGCTCGATGGCTGCGACTGCGGCCTGATATTCGTCGTCGCGCATCCAAAAGCGAATCACAGTTTTTGCCTGTTGAGAAGTCAAGGTGTTGAAGAGGGCGAGAAGCTCCTCTAATCGCGCGGGCCAGATCGTTGGTTGGTGCTTCTGGGGCTCGCGGGTCAGGAGAAAGACCGCGCTATAGCCGGAGCGGCTGAACCCCGCTGCTTTGCAGGCGGCGGCCAGCGCTTCGCCACCCGGATCAAAGACGATCCGTCGCACTGTCACCAGATCGATGCCGCAAAGCTCGGCGAGGCCGGAAAGCGCCGCGCTGACGAAGCCGTGGCGCAAGTTCTGGACCACGAACTCCTCGTTGAGCTTGCCGCGCGTGGCGAGCGATCGGCTGAGCCGATGGGCCTCGGAATCGGGGGCTTGCAGCACAGCGCGCGTCGTCTCGCCGATCGCCTCGTCCACCATGTCGAGTGTAAGAGGGAATTTTGTAAGAATGGCCTGCCGAAGGCTGGCAGAGACCCACCAGAACATACGGTGGGCGAGCACTGGCGGGAGATCAGCGCGCTGCAGGAGCGGTTCGTGGAAGCGATCAACCCGGCGCGCTTCGGCGACCAGATAAGCAAGCGCTTGCTGCGATATTGCAGCGTCCTTGTTGTTGATCAAAGCTTCGATCACCGCCTCATCACCATAGTGGACGAGCGCTTCGGAGACCGCAGGCGAAAGTCCCTCTCTTGCCGCTACGACGAGCCGGTGCTCATGGCTGCGGTAGCGCACGATTTCGATCAAGTCCTCATCTTGCAGGAGGCGGCTTTGGCGAAGCAGCGGTTGCGCGACGTCAATATCGTCGTTGGCGAGAAGGCGGACCAGCTCGCGCGGAGCTTCCTCCTTCGCCGCCAGGCGTTCGGCCAAGTCGCGACGGACAGTCATCTCCAAGTCGTGCAGCAGTTTGGCAAGGATATCCTCCATCATCGCCCGTTCCCGCTCGGTGAGGCGGTTTTCGGGTGAGAGGAAGAGGTCAGTCATGTTCTCGAACAGCCGCGTCCGGCTTTCCTGGGCGCGCTGTTGAGCCAAGTCGAGCAATGCCTGAAGCGGATCGGGCTGAAGCTCCGTCATCAAGGCGTTCCTTGCTGCGTCACTGGGTCACTCCTGCGGGTCGCAAGACATCACTCGAAATACAGCTTACGCCCGTGCCTTGGCTGCGGCGCGGGGGCTTCACATCGCATCGGAATCGGGGAGCCGGCCCTCATTCCCCCAAGCAGCGTAATCTCGGCGAAGGTTACAGCAAACCCCAGTAGAAGAAAACAGAGTTAAAAAAGGGTGTTAAAGGACGCTCCTGGGATAAATGTTAATGTTTAGAATTGATATAAATTTAGGGGCTGTCGTAGCTAAGAGTGCCTAGAAAGGGTATTTTTGGCTATGGTTTACGAGCGAAGAAGCCGTCTTACGGCGCGGCAACAGGGACGTCTGATAGAGCACTTTGTGACAGGAGCGACAGCG
>JBJKQL010000141.1:0-7696 GCA_046705265.1 Ferrovibrionaceae bacterium | reverse complement strand
ACACTTGGCGCGCTTTGTCGTCGAGGTGATCGACGGCCTCGACCTGCGGGCGATGAGCGGCAGTTATCGCGGCTCTGGCTCGGCGTCGTACCATCCGCGAATGTTGCTGGGCATTCTGGTTTACGGCTATGCGACGGGGGTATTTTCGAGCCGCAAGCTGGAGCGTGCGACCTATGACTCGGTGGCGTTCCGCTTCATCGCGGCCAACGATCATCCCGACCACGACACGATCGCGACGTTCCGGCGGCGGTTTCTCAAGGAGATCGAGGGGCTGTTCGTTGAAGTGCTGCTGTTGGCGCGCGAGATGGGCGTTCTGCAACTGGGAACGGTGGGCCTCGACGGCACGAAGGTCCACGCCAATGCCAGCCGGCACAGCGCGCTGTCCTACGAACATGCGGGCAAGATCGAAGAGCAATTGAAAGCCGAGGTCGCCGATCTGATGGCCAAAGCCGAGGCGGCGGACACGGCGGATCTTGCCGACGGCATGTCGATTCCCGACGAACTGGCGCGGCGCGAGGAGCGGTTGCGCAAGATCGCCGAAGCCCGCGCCAAGATCGAGGCGCGCGCCAAGGAACGCTTCGAGCGCGAGCGAGCGGAGTATGACGCCAAAGTCGCGGCGCGCGAGGCCAAGGCTGCGGCCACGGGCAAGAAGCCCGGCGGCAAGCCGCCCCAGCCTCCGGCCGAGGGACCGCTGCCGGGCGATCAGGTCAATCTCACCGACGACGAATCGCGCGTCATGCCGGTGGCCGGCGGCGGCTTCGACCAGTGCTACAACGCGCAAGCCGCCGTGGCCGCGGGGAGCATGCTGGTGGTTGCGATCGACGTTTCTCAGGCCGCCAACGACAAACAGCAGCTCGCGCCGATGCTGGGAAAGATCGACGCCTTGCCTGAAGCATTGGGCGAGCCGGAAACATTGCTGGCCGATGCCGGCTATTTCAGCGCGGCGAATGTCGAGGCTTGCGCGGCGGCGGGGATCGCGCCGTTGATCGCGATGGGCCGTCAGCCGCATTATCCACCGCTTGCCGAGCGCTTCGCGCCGGCAGCGCCGGCGCCACAACATTCGACGCCGGTCGAGGCCATGGCGCAACGGCTGAAGACGCCGGAAGGCCGCAAGCTCTACGCCCTGCGCAAACAGACCCCGGAGCCGGTGTTCGGCGTCATCAAGTCGGTGCTCGGGTTCCGCCAGTTTTCTTTGCGCGGTCTCGACAAAGTGAGGGGCGAGTGGAGCCTCGCGACCATGGCCTGGAACATAAAGCGGATGTTCGCCCTCGCCCCCGCCTGACGAGGCCGGCACCGGCCGGCATCCGAAAAAGCAGACGCTGGCCGGTCAATACGGGCGATCACGACGCGGTCGACGAGCGACACGCGCCGCCAAAAGCCGGCAGCGGCAAAATCATCCTCGGTATTCGGCTGTAAAGATCCAGTCCGACAGGCTGCTAGATGACCCTCAACGCATTGGGCGTGCGAGCCTCTGCGAGACCGTTGAAGGCTTCGTTCTCGACCTTCGCCTCGGCCCCCACGGATTGGGCAGGCTGATGATCTTTCACCAAGTTGGTGCTCGCGAGTTGGCCTACGATCGCGGGCATCGTCAATATCTACTTCGATAAGATCACGTTCTAAGTTGGCCGTCGTTCCTTCGCGCAGGCGAATTAATTATCGAGTGAAAACGCGTTCGAAACTTGTTTGCGAAATGTGCGGGACGCGGAAGATCTCGATTGGTTCTAAGGTAGGAGCCGAGGGAGGCATCGAAAATCTTTCGAAGAACTCTCGGTTTGCGAATCATCATAAAGACGGCAGCTGCCTCCCCTGTGGCGCGGATTTGGCCCCTGTCAAGGAGGGCATCTGGACCAGAAGTATAGCCTACGGTGCCAACGGGAAGGGGCTGGCGCTCCTAATCGCCGAAGAGCCTAATACGAACATAGTCTATGGCGACATGCATCTGAGCTCGAAAAAATCGAATCCTTGATCTGAGTCAGTGGTCAACCGTTGCCAATGTCTTAGGCTTGCTCTAATTGGCACGGAAGACGCGGCGCCGACGGCGAATTTGTTCGCGAGCCGCGCGGGTTTGGCCCCCGGGAAGTGACAGTTCATGTCAATCCGCCTCCGACGATACTCGATCCAGCGATGTCAACTATAGGAGAGGGCGATGAACAATCCAGCGCAGACCGACGAATGCGTCCCGCGCGTCACAGTCGGGTTCCCATTGTTCAACGCATTCAATGGACAAGCCATACGATTGGCCGTATGGCCGATGGAGCTGTGGCTCCAGTGGCAGGCCGACTTGTTGAAAGCGGCAGCGCCAGCAACCGCCGAATGGCTGACACGGCGTCGGGAAGGCACGGCAGCGGCGCTTGAGACGCTGGAGCGGCTGGGCACATGCCAGGACATCAAAGAGGTGTCCCGAATCCAAAGCGAGTGGGTCGAGGACGAGACCAAGCGTCTTGAGACCGACATGCGGGTACTCGGTGGGCTTTCGTTTTTGTGGCCTAGGGAAGCCGCGAAGGCGGGCTTCTCGGGTGGGATTAAAGGCACGCATAGATCGCATTAGTGTGAATGCCGTGCTCCCACTGGTTGAATTTAGCGCTTGGTGCCCTGGATTGATCGCGGCGATGATTTTGTCGGGGCCGGCTGTCCACACGAAGGGCTTGAGATCATGGTTGGTCTCGGCGATGAAGCAGTTGATGGCGGCCTGGAGCTCGACGATGGATCGGGAGACGCCACGCTTGAGTCGTCGCGTGAGCTTGGCGGAGAAGGGCCCGACGGCGTTGAGCCACGAGCAGGAGGTCGGGGTGAAGTGGAAGCGAACCGCGGATGTCGCGCCAGCCAAGCTTTGACCTTTGGATGCTTATGGGTGGCGTAGTTATAGACGAAGATGTGACCGATTTTGCCAGCGTGCACCTCAGCCTTGCCGGTATTGAGGAAACGGATGAACTCCGGATGGTGATGGCGCTGCATACAGCGGTCGATGAGCTTGCTCTCGATCACGTTAAGCGCTGCGAAGAGCGTGGTCGTGCCGTTGCGAATGCCGTCTTGGGTCGTAGTGCCGCGGCGCCCCTTCTTGATCGGCGAACCCGGCTGGGCGCCGTCGAGCACCTGGATCCGGCTCTTCTCGTCAACCGAGAGAACCACGGCATGGGGCACCGGATCGACATCGAGGCCGACGATCTTGCGGACCTTGTCGGCGAAGCCCTTGTCGTAGGACCGCTTGAATTGGCGCACGCGATTAGGTTCCAGCCCGTGGGCGCGCGCCAGACGGGCTGCACCGAGCTGATGCTGATGGCGGCCGCATTGGCCGTCGCCGCCGCCGACCAATGCGTCGTCTCGCCGGATGGGTCGGTGCTGGTCAGGGTGGCGACCCGATCGATCACCGTCTGGTGGAGTAGCAGGCTGCGCGGCGGGCACGTCTTATCTCGTCGCAGGCCGTTGAGCCGGCCTGCATGTATCGCTGCTGTCAGCGGCAGACAGCAGACTCGCTCTTGCTGGTCTGGCACTTGATCGCCGCCGTCCCTATGCAATCTGCAGTCAGCAACACGATTCGGCGGCGCCAGACATGCTTCTGCGGCTGTTGCGATTGGCCACCACCGCACCAAGGTGGGCGCGGTCGGCTGGGTTGACGGTAGCGACGATTCCCTCACGCACTTCCCAAACTCGCACGCCAGCCAGTCTGTGGGAATCCTCAAGGGGCCTCAATTGTCAGGGTGAAGCCACTAACAGCGCGGTCGCAGCGCATTTGTTCTTAGAGCGAAGCGGAGAGGTATGGGTGTTCTTCGCAAGCTGTACCAACGAAGATGTCGAAAGGGACCATCGTTGCGTTAGGGTTGCTACAGGTACTCGGATTGGCCTGGCCAATGTTGGATCAAGCACTCAAGTCGCCGATGCCGGTATCCAAACGCGAAAGTTCAGATCGCCAAGGCATCGGCTCGTCTTTGTTTCCGGCATTAGCCAAGGGTGTCGGCTTTTGCGCTGGTCTATCGCCTCTCTAAGCCTGCGTCTTCGCTTCCGGACCGGTTGTGCATCGGGCTGTAAGTAACTGGCCAAAAATGATATTTTATTTTTTTGGTACAATTTTTCTTGCCGCCCGGAGTTGCAATATGTCGGAATAAGCCATAAATGACATGAAGACTTGGCATCAAGCGTGGCCGGGAGCAGGAGTAAAGAGCCAATGTACGATGAGGGCGAGCGGCCCCGGTCGGAACCCGAAATTATTCCGCCAGACAGGAACCGACAACGTAACCGCGCGAGCTGGCCGAATGCGCGGCGTACGGGCGAGGGCTTCAATGAAACCCATCACATCTACGTGACCCGGATCGGCCCATTGACCGGCCTATGGCTTGCGCTTGGCATCGGTGCTGTTACCGCGCTGGCGCTAGTCCTCATGTTCGGAGCGTTTGTGTTCCTTCTGCCCCTTTTGGGCGCCATTGTGCTCGCTGGCGCGATCGCTCGGTGGTGGCGAGGCGGCGATCCATGGCGTCGGCCTTAACCTTAAGCGGCCGGCGATGACGTCTTAAAGCGATTGTTCTTTTAGTGCGGATATTGCGATAGTTCCGTCTGGTAAAGATGTGCCGGCGCGCGGGCGGGTGTCCGGCATGGGGAGGGATCGGACGGCGTCGATGAACCTCGCACTACTTCTGACTCGTCCGGCTCGGCGCGAGCCGGACGCTGTCGCGGTAACAGCAGCCACGCGACAATGGACCTACGGCGCGTTGTCCACGCACGTTGCCTGCATCGCCGGGACGTTGAGACGGCGCTATAAACTTGATAGCGGCGCGCGTGTCGCGATCGCGATGGAAAACCGGCCGGAATTCTTTGAAATTCTCTTTGCCGCTTGGCAAGCCGGACTTTGCGTGGTGCCGATGAACGCGAAGCTCCACGCTCGAGAATTCGCCTATATCCTGGAAAATTCTGGCGCTACGCTCTGTTTTGCGTCTGCCGCCCTGCACCCCGGCATTGTGGCCGCAGCCGAAGGTCTCGCCGGCTTGTCGGTGATTTCCGTCGACGACCCCGAATTCACGGCTTTCGGTAACGGTGAGCCCTTTCCGCCGGTCAATATTGCGCCTTCGGATCCCGCCTGGCTCTTCTATACAAGCGGTACCACCGGTCGGCCAAAGGGCGCAGTGCTGACGGCGAGGAATCTAATCTTCATGACTAACAGCTATTACGCCGATATAGAACGCGTTAGCGCTGACGACACGATGATCCATGCGGCACCGTTATCGCACGGGTCCGGTCTTTACGCGCTTCCCCACATGGCGCAGGGCGGGAAACAGGTTATCCCAGAAAGTAGTCACTTTAGTCCGGATGAAATTTTTTCCCTGATTGCTCACCATAAGCAGATCAGCATGTTCGCGGCCCCGACGATGGTGGCGCGCCTTATCAATAGCGCCAAGGCGGCGACCGAGGATTCGCGAAATCTGCGGACCGTTGTTTACGGCGGTGCACCGATGTATGCGGCCGACCTCGACAAGGCCCTCGATCTCCTAGGACCGAAGCTCGCGCAAATATACGGCCAGGGTGAAAGTCCGATGACCATCACGGCCCTGTCGAAGGCAGACCATGCAGCAGGGGGCCATCCACAGTATCGAAAGCGGCTCCTCTCTTGCGGCTTGGCTCGGACTGGAGTCGAGGTTCGGGTGATCGACGGCAATGGGCATGATGTTGAGAGCGGGGCTATCGGCGAGGTAGTGACGCGGAGTGATTGCGTCATGGCCGGCTATTGGAATGATCCGGCGGCAAGCGCGGCGGCGCTCAAGGGCGGCTGGCTTCATACCGGTGATCTCGGATCTCTGGACCCCGAGGGTTATCTAACCCTTAAGGATCGTTCTAAGGACCTTATCATCAGTGGCGGCTCGAACATTTACCCCCGTGAGATCGAGGAGGTGCTGCTCCGTCACGAAAGCGTGGTTGAAGCCAGCGTGATCGGAGCCCCCCATCCTGATTGGGGTGAGGAGGTCGTAGCCGTCGTGGTGTGCCGGCCGAGCAGCAATCTCAGCCCGGAGGAACTCGACCGGCTTTGCCTTGAGCATATCGCACGCTTCAAGCGGCCGAAACGTTATGTCTTCGCAGATGCCCTGCCGAAAAACAATTATGGCAAGATTTTGAAGACCGAGCTGCGCCGGCGTCTTGCGGCCAAAAGCGACGCTGGTGACGGTTAATCTAGTACCAAGCGTTTTACGAGATCGGTCAACGCCCCCCAAAGCGTGTGATCTGAACGTGCGTTGATGCGTTTGATGATTTCTTTGTGGGCCGGAGACCACGGCCGCCGTGCCAATTGTCTCGATCATATCGGACGGACGCTCGGCAATAGCTGAAGCACCGACAACGACAGCACAATCGCCTTCTTCCTTTCCAGGCCAATAGAGGACACTCGGCGTCCGTCGTAAAATCGCGTAGAGATCCTCCCACGATTCTGGACTGCCCCGCGGATCGCTGACCACGAAATTATCAATCTGGCCATCTTCATCAAGAAAGACGCTGGGGCTGTCGCCGCAGGGAAAGGAGATGAGGAAGCACTCGGGGGCCACCGCGAACAGAGAAGCGACTGAAGCCGGAATGGAGAATCGGAGGCGGTATGGTGCCGTTTGCCGTGAGTAGGCCCTGGATTGTTGGACGGGTTGGCGACTCTGCTAAGGTGCATTCCGGTTACGCTAGGCCGCACCAGACAAGGGTGTAATCGATACCGCTCTCCAGCATCCGGAGAAGTTCACCGACCCGGAACGTCTTGACCCAGATGTGCTCGCACTTTCCTTGACCTGCATTAGGCGGATACCAACGGCGTATGAACGCACGGCGGCTTGTCGCCAGGTTTCTCAGAGAGCCAGAAAGACAACCGGCAACGGATTCCATGCTTTTGACGTTGCGACCCGATTCTGCTCCGATATGGCAACGATAGTCCATGCGAGCTATTCGGTGGTAATTTGGGATCATCCGAAAAAATCTCCTGCGGCGGCGTATATTCCACGTCGATACTGAAAAGTTCCGGTGGGACCCGGTGCTGTTCCGCCGCATCGAAGGCTTGGAAGATCTCTGTGACCGGCCGTCTCGCGAAGTGCCTCTCGACCTCGCGGCCGAAGGCGGTCCTCGACTGTCGGCCGATCTGGCGCATCATGCGTAAGCCGCCGTGAAACCACGGCTTCCATACGATCGCGTTTTTGTGCGTGAACCTGAGATTGCCTGGGTCCCTGCCTTCCAGCATCGTGCCGGTTCTTGCAATACGACCATCGAACTTCACTGCCCATCTGAAACCCGTGAGCGGCCGCGGTGTCCCTGTCGGTCCTCATGGATTCGGCAATTCGGCTACAGGTCGCGAGGAAGACGTTGGTTTCACTGGTCAAGAACGTTTGGTTGAACGCGAAGTCGAAGAGGCCGCGCTTTTGCCGAGACCGAGCGCGACGTAACCGACACCGTAGCATCGAATGAGGATGCGACTAGCTCGCTGGCGGCCACCGTCGATGTCGAGTACGCCGCAACGATACGGCCCACGGCGATCCTCGGGAATCTAGCGATGTCGCAGATAGGGTTCTACACTGCCCCCGAATTTGCATGTCGTTTATAGCACAAATGCAAGCGATATCACGGCTGTCCCAACGTTATTCGAACAAAATCAGCTGGTTGGCGGACTGAGTGCTTTCCGGCGCCTCGACGGTTCGCGAAAGCAGCGTATCGAGCGGGGTTTTCTCGAATTGGTTCAGGCTCAGAA
>JBJKQL010000140.1:0-64776 GCA_046705265.1 Ferrovibrionaceae bacterium | reverse complement strand
TCATTATGCCTATCTGAAGATTTCGGAAGGCTGCAACAACCGCTGCTCGTTATGCATCATCCCGCGCTTGCGCGGCGACCTGGTATCGCGGCCGGCGGCCGACGTACTGCGCGAGGCCGAGCGGCTGGTGAAGGCTGGCGTCAAGGAGCTGTTGGTGATCTCGCAGGATACCTCTGCCTACGGCGTCGACCTGAAATACGCCGCCAGCAAGTGGCAGGACAAGGACGTGCGCGCCAAGTTCATCGATCTCGCGCGCGCCTTGAGCGAGTTCGATGTCTGGGTGCGGCTGCACTACGTCTATCCCTACCCGCATGTCGACGAGGTCATGCCGCTGATGGCCGAGCGCAAGGTGCTGCCCTATCTCGACATCCCGTTCCAGCACGCCTCCCCCTACGTCTTGAAGCGCATGCGGCGACCGGCGGCGCAGGAGAAAACGCTCGAGCGCATCGCGCGCTGGCGCGCGCTGGTCCCCGATCTCACGTTGCGGTCCACTTTCATCGTCGGCTTTCCCGGCGAGACCGAGGCGGATTTCCGTGCCACGCTGAAACTTGTCGCCGACATCGGTTTCGCCCAGGCTTATTCTTTTAAATACAGCCCGCGTCCCGGCACGCCGGCGGCGGCGCTGGTCGAGGAGCAGGTGCCAGAGCTGGCGAAGGGGGAACGCCTGAGAGAGCTGCAAGCGCTGATCGGCGATCAACAGCTTGCTTTCAACCGGGCCCAGGAGGGCCGCGAGTTGCCGGTTCTGTTTGACCGTCCCGGCCGGCGCGAGGGTCAGCTTTGGGGTCGCAGCCCCTACATGCAGGCCGTCCACGTCACCGCACCCGAGGCCCTGATGGGCCGTATCGCCCGGATCACAATCCTTCGGGCGCACAACGTCTCGCTTGAGGGCCGGCTTGGCCAGGATCTGGAAAATGCCGCCTGACTCTTCTCCGGTGCGGTCGCGTTCGGCCGCGCCTTCGGTGCCGGGAGCGCCGCTCGTCATCGACTTTGATGACAACCGGCTCCTGGCTGCCCTATGCGGCGAATACGATCGCTATCTCGCCCGGATCGAGCAGCAGCTCTCTGTGACCGTCGCGCCGCGTGGCAATCGCCTCGCCATTGCCGGTTCTCCTGCCGCGCGGGAAGCCGCCGAGGCCGTGCTGCACGAGCTTTACGGACGCTTAAAGCGCGGCCAGGACCTCGAAAGCGGCGATATCGACGGTGCCATCCGAATGGCGTTGGCTGGCGTGCAGGGGAAGCCGGGTGAACGCAACGGCGATGCACGCAAAGGCGGAAAAAGAATCGCCATGGCAAGCGACTTTCCGGCCCTGATCACCCGTAAGCGGCCGGTCACGCCGCGTTCTGCCAATCAGGGTGCTTATCTCAGGGCGTTGGAAAGCCACGAGCTTGTCTTCGGCCTTGGCCCGGCCGGCACCGGCAAGACTTATCTTGCCGTCGCAATGGCGGTGACCATGTTGCTGTCTGGCCGGGTCGATCGCATTATCCTGTCGCGACCGGCGGTCGAAGCCGGTGAGCGGCTGGGATTTCTGCCCGGCGACATGCGCGAAAAAGTCGACCCATATCTCCGGCCGCTTTACGATGCGCTCTACGACATGCTGCCGGGGGAACAGGTGATGAAATACCTGGAGAGCGGCGATATCGAGGTGGCCCCGCTTGCATTCATGCGCGGCCGTACGCTCGCCAATGCCTTCGTTATTCTAGACGAGGCGCAGAACACGACCCCGGTGCAGATGAAGATGCTTCTCACCCGGCTTGGCGAAAATTCACGCATGGTGGTCACCGGCGACCTAAGCCAGGTTGATCTGCCGCTCGGCATGCCGTCGGGCCTGCGGGATGCCGTTACCCTGCTCGAAGAGGTCGAAGGGATCGGCGTGGTCTGGTTCTCCGAGGACGACGTCGTGCGCCATCCCCTGGTGACGAGGGTTGTCCGCGCCTATGCGCAGCGCGACGGCGAGCTCGCTCTCGGCGTAGCAAAGCCGAAGGATGGGGAAAAGTCATGAGCGACGACAGCAAGAGCGACAACGCTTCCGCGGCGAATGCCGCAAGCGGCGCCGCGTCCGAGAGCGAGCTCGCTGCCGCGCGGCGTCTTCTCTCGGCAACCGCGATCCGGGCGCTCGCCGAAGACCGCTGGCAGAAATACCGGCCGTGGCTCGATTGGCCGCTTCTGGTCGTCTGCGTCGCCATCTTCGCGATCCTTTTTTCACCGACGAGCCTGACCACTTATCGCATACCCCCTGCCGGCAGCATTGCGCCGACCACGATTCATGCCGAGCGCAACTTCCTTCTTCTCGACCAAGCCGCGACGGCCGAACGCGAAGCTCGCGCCGCGTCGGAGATCGCACCGGTTTTTGATTACAATCCGAGTGCAATTGCGGCGCTGGACCAGCAGGTCCGGCGTGCCGTCGCCGACCTTGAAGCCCGAAAGAAGCGGAGCCCTGGCGATATCGCGCGCCGCGAGCGGGCATTCTCGAAAGCACTTGGAATCCCTATCCGCCGATCGGTCTTCGACCTGATCGACGACATGCAAAACCCGGCCGATCTGGCGAACGCGGTCAGCTATTTTCTCAACTTCGCTGCGGGCAAGCTGATCGTCGGGCAGCACTCGGAATTGCCGGCCAAAGGTCCGATCACGCTCGTCAACCTTACCGATCACAGCCGCCACACGGTGACATCGATGGCGCGGATCGTCGATCTCGCCGATGTGCGCCGTCTCATGGTGCAGCATGCCGGCGATGCGCCCTACGGCGCGGCGCACGTGGTGCGAAGCTTCGTGCTCGATGTCGCGAGCGACCTCCTGCAGCCGACGCTGACCCCCGACGTCGCGGCGACTGAAGCGGCGCGCAGCGCCGCCCGGGCGCAGATCGCCCCTGTCTACATGCGGATTAAGGCAGGACAAGTTCTCCTTGCTGCGGGCCAGCGGGTAACCCCGGACGTGCAGGAGCGTCTGGCCCGGCTGAACCAGGCCATTGCCACCAGTCATCCCTGGGGCGTGATGGCGTCGTTCGCCATCCTGGCGAGCGGCCTGATGCTGCTCGGCGGCTGGTATTTCCGCCGTAGCGGCGTACCGAACTGGCCGTCGCGCAAGCAAGCCTATCTCACGCTTTCCGTGACGCTGGTATCGGCGTTGGTCGCGATCGCGACCTATCTTGCGGGACGAAGTTTCGCGGCAGGGCTCGGCATCGAACCCATGACGGCCGATTTCCTGCCGCCCGTCGCGCTGGTTTCGGTGCTCTTGGCCCTTCTTGCCGGCGCCCGCGGCAGTCTGCTCGCCGGTACGCTTCTTTCAATCTTTGTCGCCTACCGCGTCGACAGCACGGCGCTTACGGTGAGCTACTATCTCGTCGGTGTCCTGAGCGGCGGCCTGATCGCGCGCGGCAGCCGGCGGCGTCATGATCTCATGCGGCTCGGTGTTGCTGTCGGCGTGGCCCAGGCGGCGATGGTGCCGGTGATCTTCGTCCTTGCCGGCAAGACACTGGATATTAGCCTGCTGCCCGCCATGGCGGCGGCGCTTTCCTCCGGCCTCCTTACTGCGTTTGCCTCGGCCGGTCTTCTGCCCCTGTTCGAACAGGTGTTCGAGGAGACCACCACCATGCGGCTGGTGGAGCTTGCCTCGGCCGACAGTCCGCTTTTGAAGCAGCTTGCGCTGCAATCCCCCGGCACTTTCTACCATTCGATGATCATGAGCAATCTGGCTGAGGCGGCCGGCGATGCCATCGGCGCGAACGGTCTGCAGTGCCGGGTGATGGCGCTTTACCATGACATCGGAAAAATGGTGCGCCCGAGCTATTTCGCGGAGAACCAGCGCGGTGCCAACATTCATGACCGCCTGCCCCCCGATCTCTCGGCGCGCATTATTTTTGCCCATATCAAGGACGGCATCGACCTCGCGCGCAAGCATCGCCTGGGCCGGCCGGTGCTGGATGCCGTCACCCAGCACCAGGGCACGACCCTTCTTCGCGTGTTCTACATGAAGGCGTTGGAACGGGCGAAGACGACCGGCGAGAGCGTCGACGAGAACGAGTTTCGCTATCCCGGACCCCGGCCTCGCACGCGAGAAGCGGCGATTCTGCTTCTCGCCGATGCGGCCGAGGCGGCGACACGAGCCTTGAAGGAGCCATCACCCGCCGACCTTCGGGAGCGCGTGCATAAGGTGGTCCAGGAGAAAGTCGCCGATCGCCAGCTCGACGAATGCGGCCTGACCTTGAAAGATCTAAATCGGATCGAAGCGGCATTTGTGCGGACGCTCACCCTCGGCGTCTATCATTCGCGTATTGAATATCCGCCGCCCCCACGCGTGGTGCCGGCGGCGACAAAGGAAGATGGTGGAACTCGAGATCGAGATTACGGTCGACAATCCAGCCTGGGCGAACGCGGTTCCTGACGCCGAGGCGCTTGCGCAGCGCGCCGCCACGGAAGCGCTGATCGTGGCGCTGGCCGCGCCGGATGACACGAGCACCTGTGAACTCGGTATCACGCTGACCGATGATCGTCGCGTCGCGGCGCTCAATCGCGATTGGCGGGGCCAGGATCGGCCAACCAATGTCCTTTCTTTTCCGATTGGCGATCCCGGTGGGCCGGGCCCCCGGCTGCTCGGCGATGTCGTCGTCGCGCTCGAAACCCTCCTGGCCGAGGCAAAGGCTGCGGCAAAGACGCCGGCCGCCCATCTTAGCCATCTTGTCGTGCATGGCGTGCTGCATCTCATCGGCTACGATCACGAGGTGAACGACGAGGCCGAGGCCATGGAGGCTCTGGAGCGCGACGTGCTGGCCAGACTTGGGATTGCTGATCCTTATCGTGAACAGGGGGCTGCCGAGGCCGGCCGATGATGCCTACGTGAGCGACCATCCTCCGTCTCAACCTTCGTCGTCACCGCCTCGCTTGGCGGCGCGGCCGGCTGCCCTTCGCGCGCGGCTCAAAAATCTGCTCGCCCGCGCGCGACGGCGCGGCGGCGACGTCGAGAACGACGCGTTGCTCGAAGAGCTAATCGAGGAGCGGCTCGACGCGGGGCCGCCGAGCAACCCGCAAGAGCGGCTCATGCTCGCTAATATCCTGCACCTCGAGGACGCGCGGGTGGAAGACGTGATGGTGCCGCGCGCGGACATCATCGCCATCGAGATCTCGACCGGCCTGGAGGAGGTTCTCGCGATCTGCCGCCAAGCCGGCCATTCGCGTTACCCCGTCTATCGGGAAAGTCTCGACGATGTGCTTGGCATGGTGCATATCAAGGATCTGCTGCGGTTCTGGGGCACGGCGGAACGCTTCACACTATCCACCGTGATGCGCAAGGCGCTTTTCGTGCCGCCCTCGATGCCGATTCTCGACCTGCTCTCGCAGATGCGCACGACCCGCCATCACATGGCGCTCGTGGTTGACGAATACGGCGGCATCGACGGAGTCGCGACGATCGAGGACCTGGTCGAGGAAATTGTCGGCGAAATCGAGGACGAGCACGACGTAGAGGAAGGGCCGAACCTGATCGAGCGTCCCGACGGTACCCTCGAAGCCAATGCCAGGATGCCGATCGAGGAACTTGAGGAGCGGCTCGGACGCGAGCTTCGCAGCAAGATCGAGGAAGAGGACATCGACACCCTGGCAGGGCTTATCTTCGCCTTGGTCGGACGCGTGCCGCAACGGGGTGAGCACATCGTCCATCCGAGCGGCGTCGAGTTCGAGGTTTTGGATGCGGACCCCCGCCGTTTGCGCCGCCTCAAGGTGCGGGTTCCGCCGCCCCCCGAGGAGGGCGAGGCGCGAGCGCAAGGGTGATGTCAGGGAGCGGACACCGATGACGGCGGTGGCTCAGGCCGTCGCCAGCCTCCGTGGCTGGCGACGTTTTCTTGTCGCGTTCGTGCTTGGAGCTCTCGCCGCGCTTGCCTTTGCGCCGCTTTATCTGTTGCCACTTCTGATCGTTGGGTTCACCGGTCTGCTCTGGCTCCTCGAAGGCAGCGAAAGCGGATTCGCACAATTTTTCGTGCCCTGGGCTTTCGCTTGGGGCCATTTCATCGTCGCGTTGTCCTGGATCGGTGAATCCTTCATGGTCGATCCCGGACGTTTCGGATGGCTTCTACCGGCGCCGGTACTCGGCCTGCCGGCCGTGGTGGCGCTCTTTCCGGCCTTTCTGCTTTGGCTTGCCTGGCGGTTTCCGCTCAAGGCGCCGCCCGCCCGCCTCTTCGCCATGGCCCTTGCCTGGACCGTCTCGGAATGGCTGCGCGGGCATCTTTTTACGGGCTTTCCCTGGGATCTCCTCGGCTATGCCTGGGTGGTCTCCGACCGCATGATGCAGTTCGCGGCCCTTTCCGGTGTTTATGCCTTGAGTCTGATCACGGTGGTCGCGGCCGCCGCGCCGGCGCTTCTCGGTGAGCGAGGATGGCGAGATCGCAGCGCTTGGCCATGGGTCGGTGGCGCCTACCTGTTGCTGGCGGTGATCTGGCTCGGCGGCGCCGTGCGGCTCGCCGGGGTCACCGTGAGCAACGTGCCAGGGGTGCGCTTGCGTTTGGTGCAGGCCGATATCCCGGTCAAGGATGAACTTTCCCTCGCCGATCGCCTGCCGATCTTCGAGCGTTATCTGCAGCTTTCCGACGCGCCCGGCGCGAAACGGATAACCGATTGGGTCTGGCCGGAAAGTGCGCTGCCTTATTTCATCCCCTATGACAGGGGCGTATTGCCGATTCTTGAACGGCTGGTCGGTGCAAAGGGCGTACTCTTTACCGGTGCTGATCGCCGCACTCCGCCTGGCGAACGGCCGATCCGGATTTGGAACAGCCTCGAAGTCGTCAACCATTCTGGAATTATCGCCGTCTACGACAAACACCACCTCGTGCCGTTTGGCGAATATCTGCCCTTTCGCGGCCTTCTATCCTGGCTTGGGCTTCACGCCATAGCCGCCTCGATGATGGATTTTTCGTTTGGTACCGGCGACGGTATTTTGACCATACCTGGCCTGCCGCCGGCCCGGGCACTGATTTGCTATGAGGCGATCTTTCCCAATCAAATCGACCTTGGTGGGCCGCGACCGCAATGGCTTCTTAATATCTCGAACGACGGCTGGTTCGGGCGGAGCCTTGGCCCGCACCAGCATTTCGCAATGGCACGGGTGCGCGCAATCGAACAGGGGGCACCGCTTGTTCGTGCCGCGAATACCGGCATTTCCGCGGTGGTCGATCCTTATGGTCGCGTGCTGCAACGGCTTGGCATCGGCCGCGCGGGGGTAATCGATAGCGGTCTGCCGCGGGCCTTGCCTCATCGCCCCCCCTACGGCCGATTCGGGGATTTGCTGCTTTTGCCGTGGCTTGTGGTGGGGTTTGGCCTATTGATTTTCGCCAATCGCGCGCATCCCGGATGAAGAATTCTCTTTACAATGCAATTCATTCTATAGTTTTGATCTTGCCTCCTGCCCTCTTGGTTGAATCGCCTTCGTTGAGATGATAATATCTTTTGATTAAGAGCAGTGGCCGATTGCCCGGCGTGGCGAGCGGAAACTGGCGGAGATCGCGGGCTCCGGGCACCTCGCCGCCAGGGGGCAGTCAACCTGGTGCCGGTGGCGTGGGTATGTGCAACCAGACGTCGGCATAGCGGCGTCCTTATGCCATAAGAAAGCCTGATTTTTCCGCGATCGTTACTATTTCCACGATCCTGAACTCGAGGTTTTCCGTGAGTGAGAAGCGTAACCCTGTGGATGCCCATGTTGGAAGCCGGCTGCGGCTGCGCCGTACCTTGATGGGCATGAGCCAGGAAAAGCTGGGCGAGGCGGTTGGCCTTACGTTTCAGCAAATTCAGAAATACGAGAAAGGCGCGAACCGCATCGGCGCGAGCCGCCTGTTTCAGTTCAGTCGCATCCTCGAAGTGCCACCCTCCTTCTTCTTTGATGACATGCCGGGCGAAATTGCCGGCGGGCCGCTCAAGGGAATGGCCGAACCGGAAGGCGACGAATACCGCCATGATCCGATGTCGAAGCGGGAAACCTTGGAACTGGTGCGGGCTTATTATCGCATCATCGATCGCTCGGTGAGGAAGCGCCTGTTCGATTTGATCAAGGCGGTCGCTAATACCGCGGACGGCAAGACCGATTAGCTAAATCCGCTCAAAGTCGCTTCCGCTGCTTGACCTTGGGTCCCAAGCTGGTCGAAAGTCTCGACTGCTCGTGGCGCCCGGAGCGGCGTCTGCGTTGACACGGCTGAGAAAGGCATTCGATGAAGCGAAAGAGCTACCTGTTTACAAGCGAATCTGTCTCTGAGGGACATCCGGACAAGGTCTGCGATCGTATTTCGGACGCGGTGGTGGACCTTTATCTTGAGGCCGACCCTTTGTCGCGGGTGGCTTGCGAAACCCTGGCGACCACGAACCGCGTCGTGCTTGCGGGCGAGACGCGTGGCCCGGATTCCGTGACCAAGGAGCGTGTTGTCGATCTTGCGCGCCGATGCGTACGCGAGATCGGCTACGAACAGGAAGGCTTTCATTGGCAGAAAATGTCCGTCGACATCTATCTTCATCGCCAGTCGCCTGACATCGCACAGGGCGTGGATGCCGCCGGCAACAAGGACGAAGGGGCCGGCGACCAGGGTTTGATGTTCGGCTATGCGGTGAGCGAAACCCCTACGTTGATGCCCGCGCCGATCTACTATGCTCATAGGATCGTGCATAATATGGCGGTGGCACGCCATGCGGGTCAAACGCCGGCCTTGGGCCCCGACGCCAAGAGCCAGGTGACATTGCTCTATGAGGATGGAAAGCCGGTGCGCGCCACCAGCGTTGTGGTCTCGACCCAGCATCTCGATCACATGAGCCAGGACGAGGTGCGGGACGTAGTGCGGCCCTTCGTGCTGCAAAGCCTGCCCGAGGGCTGGATGTGCGAAGACGAGCACTTCTACGTGAATCCGACCGGCAAGTTCGTGGTTGGCGGTCCCGATGGCGACGCGGGCCTCACCGGCCGCAAGATCATCGTCGACACGTATGGCGGCGCGGCGCCTCATGGCGGCGGCGCTTTTTCCGGCAAGGATCCCACCAAGGTAGACCGGTCCGCCGCCTATGCCTGCCGCTACTTGGCGAAAAATGTAGTTGCGGCCGGGCTTGCCCAGCGCTGCACGATCCAGGTCGCTTATGCCATCGGTGTTGCCAAGCCGCTCTCGCTCTATGTCGATCTGCACGGCACCGGCGAGGTCGCCGAAGATCGGCTGGAGAAGGTCTTGGGCGACGTCATGAACTTGTCGCCGCGCGGCATCCGTGAACATCTCGGCCTTAGCCGGCCGATTTACTCCCGCACGGCGGCCTACGGGCATTTCGGGCGCGAGCCGGAGGCGGACGGCGGCTTCTCCTGGGAGCGGACCGATCTCGCCGATAGCTTGCGCTCAGCTTGTGCCTGAGACGGCAATCACCGATTCCAGCGGGCCAGACGATCCGATCTATTATGGGCGGCGACGTGGGCGGCGGCTGAATCCGGGCCGCCGCGCTCGCCTTGCCGAGGCCTTGCCGCTTCACCGCATCGCCTTGCCGGACGGTGGCGCGCTCGATCTCACGGCGCTATTTCCGCGGCCGATGCGGGCCTACTGGCTTGAGATCGGCTTCGGCAACGGCGAGCACCTCGCGGCCCAGGCCGCGACACACCGCGACATCGGTTGCATCGGCTGCGAGCCTTATGTCAATGGCGTTTCAATGGCGCTTCGCCATATCGCCGAAGCCGAGCTCGACAATTTCAAGATTTTCGCGGACGATGCACGCAAGCTCCTTCCCGTACTGCCCGAGGCGAGCCTCGATCGCGTCTTCCTTCTGTTTCCCGATCCCTGGCCGAAGACCCGTCACCATCGCCGTCGTTTCCTGCAGCCAGCGGTGATCGATGACCTTGCCTGCGCGATGAAGGCAGGCGCGCTCCTGCGCCTTGCCACGGATCATCGGGAACTTGGCCGCTTCATGCTGGGACAAGTGCTCCGACACCCCGCTTTTGAGTGGCTGGCCGAGAAAGCAAGCGACTGGCGCGAAACGCCGGCGGATCACAAGGCCAGTCGTTATCAGACGAAGAGCGTGGATCGCGGTGTCGGCTGCGTCTATATGGACTTCCGCCGCCGATTCGGGCGGTGCGAAAAAACGCCTTGAAGCTTCTCGGTCTCCGGGCTATACCGAAGCCACATTGCTGGCTCGATCCTAGGATCGGGTGGACTTGAAAGGTGGGCCAGCGGCCCACTTTTTTGTTGCCGGCAGCGGCTTCTGGCGGCCCTTGGTGGAGCGTTTGGCGGCACGCCGGCATTGCCGTGTTTGTCCGGCGCGTCACGGCGCGATGGTCACGGCGCGAGGGTCCGGGCGTGGCGTCGTGGGCGCGATGTTGGGACATGACGTGCATGGTGCGGACGGACACGATCGCGGAGCTGATCGCCCCACGGCTTGATGCCATGGGTTATGAGTTGGTGCGGGTGCGCCTGCAGGGTGGCGACCGGTTGGTGTTGCAGGTCATGGCCGAGCGAAAGGACGGCGGCATGAGTCTCGATGATTGCGTCGAGGTATCGCGCGGCATCTCGGCCATCCTTGATGTTGCCGACCCGATTATGGGCGCCTATACGCTCGAGGTGTCGTCGCCGGGGACGGATCGGCCGTTGATGAAGCCGGACGACTACAAACGTTTCGCAGGACTTGAGGCGAAGGTCGAGATGCAGGCGCCGCGCGACGGGCGCCGTCGATTCCGAGGCAGGATTCTTGGACTTGACGGCGACGAGGTGCGCCTCGATATGGCAGGCGAGCAGGTCGTCTTGCCTTTGCGTGAGATTCAAAGTGCCAAGCTGGTGCCGGAGGCCGTGCCGTCGAAGACGGCGCGGCCGGCGCGGCAGAAAAGGAGCAGGTGAGCATGGAAACGGTCAGCAGTCTTAATCGCCTGGAACTTCTTCAGGTGGCTGACGCCGTGGCGCGCGAGAAGTCCATCGACAAGGACATCGTGCTTGATGCCATGGAGGATGCGGTCCAAAAGGCGGCACGCTCGAAGTATGGTGTAGAAAACGAGATTCGCGCCGAGATCGATCGCAAGACCGGCGAGATCCGCCTCTCGCGTCTCCTGGAGGTGGCGGAAGCGGTAGAAAACGACGCCACCCAGATCAGCCTTGCCGAGGCGCAGGCACGCAATCCCGACGCCCAGATCGGCGATTTCATTTCCGAGCCTTTGCCGCCGATCGATTTTGGCCGTATCGCGGCGCAGACCGCGAAGCAGGTCATCATGCAGAAGGTGCGCGAGGCCGAGCGCGAACGCCAATACAACGAATACAAGGACCGCATCGGCGAGATCGTGAACGGCCTCGTCAAGCGCGCAGAATATGGCAACATCACCGTCGATCTTGGCCGTGCCGAGGCGACGCTCCGTCGCGACGAGCTTCTGCCGCGCGAGAACTTCCGCCAGGGCGAGCGCGTACGCGCTTACATCTATGACGTGCGTCGCGAGCAGCGGGGACCGCAGATCTTCCTTTCGCGCACCCATCCGCAATTCATGGCAAAGCTTTTTGCCCAGGAGGTGCCGGAGGTCTACGACGGTATCATCGAGATCCGCGCCGTCGCCCGCGATCCCGGCTCGCGCGCCAAGATCGCGGTGATGTCGAACGATTCGGGCATTGATCCGGTTGGCGCCTGCGTCGGCATGCGAGGTTCGCGCGTGCAGGCGGTGGTGAATGAGCTGCAGGGTGAGAAGATCGATATCATCCAGTGGTCGCCGGATCCGGCGACCTTCATCGTTAATGCCTTGGCTCCCGCCGAGGTGGCGAAGGTGGTGCTCGACGAGGAGGCTCGGCGGATCGAAGTGGTCGTGCCGGACGAGCAGCTCTCCCTCGCGATCGGCCGGCGTGGCCAGAATGTTCGCCTCGCCTCGCAGCTCACCGGTTGGGACATCGACATCTTGACCGAGAAGGAAGAAAGTGAACGCCGCCAAGCCGAATTCCGCGAACGCAGCCGCATGTTTGTCGAAGCGTTGAATGTCGATGAGACGATCGCTCAACTGCTTGTCACCGAGGGGTTCTCAACGGTTGAGGAAGTGGCATACGTACCGCCGGAAGAGTTGGCATCGATCGCCGGCTTCGATCAGGATCTGGGCAATGAGCTGCGCCGCCGCGCGACGGAATATCTCGATGCGCGCAATGCGGAATACGAAGCCGAGCGGATCGAGCTTGGGGTGGACGACGCGCTGTCCGAGCTTCCAGGCCTTAGCCCGGCAATGCTGGTGGCGCTCGGCCGTAACGGTGTCAAGACACTGGATGATCTCGGCGATCTGGCCTCCGACGAACTGATCGAACTGCTGCCGGAAGCCGGTCTTTCGCCGACTGATGCCGATACCATTGTCATGGCGGCGCGCGCTCACTGGTTTCCTGAAGAAGAGGAAGCCGGGAGCGCGACTGGCGAAGAGGGGACAACCGAACCCGGGGTCGAGGTCTGAGTTTCATGGTCGAACGGCGATGTGTTGCAACAGGACGGCACGATGAGGCAGCGCATATGCTCCGCTTCGTCGTTGGTCCCGACAACCGAATCGTGCCGGATGTCGGTCGCAAGCTTCCGGGACGCGGCCTATGGATCGGCGCCGACCGCAAAGCCATTGCCCGGGCCGTCAAGAAGAATCTCTTCGGCCGTGCGGCCAAGGCGGCTGTGACGGTCGAGGCGGATCTCGCCGATCAGGTCGAGAGGCTTCTTTCCCGGCGCTCTCTGGACCTCTTGGGCCTCGCGCGCCGCGCCGGCCAAGTCGTCACCGGGTTCGAGACGGTGCGGGAGGCGCTCACGGCAGGCCACGTCAAGGTGCTGATAACCGCCGCCGATGCCGCGGCAGGTGGGATGGCGAAGCTCCGCCCCTTGGCCGGCGCAGCGCTTGTCGTCGATCTCTTTACGGTCGGGGAATTGAGTTTGGCATTGGGGCGCGAAAATGTGGTACATGCTGCCGTCAACCGAGGTCCGCTGGCCGATCGGTTTGCCGCCGAAGTGACGCGGTTGGCCGGGTTTCGTACACCGGCGCGGCAGCCCAAGGTGGCCGGACGGGAGTAAAGATGACCGAAACCAAGGAACCCGAGGACAAGAAGTCTTTGAGCCTGCCGTCGCGCCCGCGACGGCTGGAGCTGAAGAAGACGGTGGAGACCGGTCAGGTCCGTCAGAGCTTCAGCCATGGCCGCTCCAAGGCGGTGACGGTCGAGGTGCGCAAGAAGCGTCCCATCGGCGGCGCCGCGAGCAACACGCCGAACACGCAAGGTGCCGCGGCGACGCCCGCGCGTCCGACGTCGACACCCCAGCAGGGCCGCAGCTCTCCTCGTGGGCGGGTGGTGTTAAAGCAGCTTACCGAGGAGGAAAAACAGGCACGGGCCCGCGCGCTCGATGATTCGCGCCGCGCCGATGCCGAGGCGCGCCGCGTTGCCGAGCAAGAGGCCAGACGCCGCGCTATCGAGGACGCGAGGGCTGCCGAGGAACGCGAGGCCGCAGCCCGCCGCGTGGCGGACGAAGAGGCACGAAAAAAGACCGAAGAGGACGCCCGCCGCCGTGCCGAAGAGGAGGCCAGTCGCCGCCTCGCCGCGGAAGCGGCGGCACAGGCTCGAGGGGCGGAGACGCCGGAAGGCCGCGCCATCGCCACTGTCGCCGACGAAGAAGACGAAACGCGCCGTTCGCGCCCGGGCGTCAAGGCCCCGCATCGCCCCGCCCCGGTCCGAACCAAGACTGAGCCACGCCGCCGTAGCGCCAAGCTGACCATCGCGCAGGCCTTGACGGAGGAGGAGCGCGTTCGCTCGCTCGCCTCTTTTCGTCGCGCTCGCGAGCGCGAGAAGCGGCTAGCTCAGGGAGCCGGGAAGGGACGAGAGCTACCGAAGAAAGTGCTGCGTGACGTTGTCATTCCGGAGACCATCACTGTCCAGGAGCTCGCCAATCGCATGGCCGAGCGGGGGGCCGACGTCATCCGGACGTTGATGAAAATGGGCGTGATGGCGGCGATCAACGAGACCATCGACGCCGACACCGCGGAACTTGTGGTGCAGGAATTCGGCCACCGGATCCGCCGCGTCTCGGACGCGGATATCGAGGAAGGTCTCGGCGGCGAAGCCGACAAGGAAGAATTGCTCGAGCCGCGGCCGCCCGTGGTCACCGTCATGGGCCACGTCGACCATGGTAAGACCTCGCTTTTGGACGCCTTGCGTGCCACCGACGTGGCGAGCCGCGAAGCCGGCGGCATCACGCAGCACATCGGCGCCTATCAGGTGACGCTGAAATCGGGCGCCCGCATCACCTTCCTGGACACGCCGGGTCACGAGGCCTTCACGGCGATGCGCGCTCGCGGCGCCAAGGTGACGGATATCGTCGTTCTTGTTGTTGCCGCCGATGATTCGGTGATGCCGCAAACCGTCGAGGCGATTCGTCATGCCAAGGCGGCGAGCGTGCCGATCGTCGTCGCCATCAACAAAGTCGACAAGCCGGGCGCCAACCCCGAGAAGGTGCGCCAACAGCTGTTGCAGCACTCGGTTGCGGCCGAGGAGGTGGGCGGCGACGTGCTCATGGTCGAAGTCTCGGCCAAGACCCGTGTCGGCCTCGACAAGCTCGAGGAAGCCATTCTTCTTCAGGCGGAGATCCTCGATCTTAGGGCCAACCCGAACCGCCCGGCCGACGGTACGGTGATCGAAGCCAAGCTTGATCGCGGCCGCGGCGCGGTGGCGACGGTCCTCATCGAGCGCGGCACGGTCAAGGTCGGCGAGGTCTTCGTTGCCGGGAACGAATGGGGCCGCGTGCGCGCTTTGATTGACGACCGTGGCAACGTGGTGCAGGCCGCCGGTCCGGCGACCCCCGTGGAAGTGCTCGGTCTGCAGGGGACTCCCGAGGCGGGTGACAATTTCATGGTGGTCGAGTCGGAAACCCGGGCGCGCCAGATTTCCGCCTTCCGCCAGCGCCGCCAGCGCGATGCACGCGCCGTGGCTGGCGGCCGCGGTACGCTTGAGGAAATGTTCTCGAAGATTAAAGCCGGTGAGGTGAAGGAAGTGCCGGCGGTGGTTAAGGCCGACGTTCAGGGCTCGCTCGAGGCCATTGTCGGCGCTGCCGAGAAGCTTGCGACCGAGGAAGTCGCCGTTCGTATCCTTCACGGCGCTGTCGGCGGCATCAATGAATCCGACGTGACGCTTGCCAAAGCCTCGAACGGGCTGGTCGTCGGCTTCAACGTGCGCGCCAATAAGCAGGCACGCGAGGCCGCGGCCCGTGATCACGTGGATATCCGCTATTATTCCGTGATCTACGACGTGATCAACGACTTCAAGTCGATGCTGACCACGATGCTGGCGCCGACGGTGCGCGAGACTCTTCTCGGAAATGCCGAGGTGCGCGAAGTCTTCACCGTTTCGAAGGTCGGCAAGGTGGCGGGTTGCCTCGTCACCGAAGGCCATGTCCGCCGCGGCGCCAAGGTGCGGCTCTTGCGCGACAACGTGGTGATCTATACCGGTGGCCTCAACACCCTGAAGCGTTTCAAGGACGATGTGCGTGAGGTCAAGCAGGGCACGGAATGCGGCATTGCGCTCGAAAACTACAATGACATCCAGGTCGGCGATGTCATCGAGTGCTTCGATGTCGAGGAGGTCGCGCGTCAGCTCTAGTGGCGTGGTTTCAAAGGTTGCGATATCAGCCACCTTTGCGAATTGCGAAACCAGGACGGGGCGAGAATCGATATATTGCTTGTGTCCTTGCGCCTATGAAATTCGTGTGGAGCAGAATATGAAGATCATCCGAATTTCAGAACCGGGACAAGAGCCGCGACGTGGCCTTTAAGGTTCGGACCGATGATGCGCGAAGAGCGATCGGCGAAGGCGATCGGGCAGAGGCCGCTCCGCGTGGGAGAGGCGCTCCGTCATGCGCTCGCGGAAATCCTCGAACGGGGTGACCTCCGCGATCCCGACCTGCAGGGGACTCCGATCACCGTGACCGAGGTGCGGATGAGCCCGGACCTCCGGGCCGCCGTGATCTTCATTCTCCCCTTGGGGGGCGGCAAGGTGGAAACGGCACTCGCGGCGCTGACCCGAGCGACCCCTTACCTCCGCGGCGTTCTCACCCGTATGTTGCGGCTCAAATTCGCCCCTTCCTTGCGTTTCCGCGCCGACGAGAGTTTCGACGAAGCGGGCAGGATCGCCGCTCTCTTGCGTGATCCCCGGGTTGCCGCCGATCTCGGACCGCGTACGAGCGCTACCACGGAAGCGGATGATTCACCACCCGAGCCCCATGAGCCCTTGAACGATCCGGACCCGGATGGCCGCTAGGCGCGAACGGCTTAAGATCAATGGCTGGCTGGTCTTGAATAAGAACGCCGGCATGACCTCGACCCAGATGGTCTCGGCGGCGCGGCGGCTCTTTTCCGCCGCCAAGGCGGGACATGCCGGCACCCTTGACCCTCTGGCGACCGGCGTCTTGCCGATTGCTTTCGGCGAAGCCACCAAGACCATATCCCTGGTGCAGGATCAGCCGAAGACATACCGCTTTACCGTGCGCTGGGGCGAAGCCCGCGATACCGACGACGCCGATGGGGTAATCCTTAGACAAAGCGACAAGCGACCACATGCCGCCGAGATCGCGGCGGTGCTGCCGGCTTTTCGGGGTTGCTTGGCACAGGTACCGCCGGCCTATTCGGCAAAGAAGCTTGGCGGCAAGCGCGCCTACGATCTGGCGCGCTTGGGGGTCGCACCAGAACTCGCCCCCAGCCGGGTGCAAATCCATCGGTTCGATTGCGTCGCGACGCCGGATGCGGATCACGCCGTCTTCGTCGTTGACTGTGGCCGCGGCACCTACGTTCGCTCACTGGCTCGCGACCTCGGGGAGGCACTGGGTTGTCTCGGCCATGTCGCCGAACTCTGCCGGACCCGCGTCGGCCCGTTTACGCTCGATGGCGCGATTCCGCTGGCAAAGATGGGCCAATTGTGGCAGGGTTCGCCGCCATTGGAGCACCTTTTGCCGGTCAAGACCGTGCTGGACGACATCCCGGCTCTGGCCCTGACCGGTCCCCAGGCCGACCGCCTGCGAAGCGGTCAGACCGTGCGTGTGCTCGATGCCCGTGACGGTCGGGTCTGCGCGGTGCACGCCGGTATGCCGGTGGCGCTCGCCGAAGTGACCGATGGCTCGGTCAGGCCGGTGCGGGTGTTCAATCTGTAGCGAAAGGAAGACGCCTCGATGTCGATTAAAACGGAACGCAAGTCGCAGATCGTTTCGGAATTCGGATTGAAGTCGGGAGATACGGGTTCGCCGGAGGTCCAGGTTGCGATCTTGAGCGAACGTATTCAGAACCTCACCGAGCATTTCAAAGAGCACGGGAAGGATATCCATTCGCGGCGTGGCCTGTTGATGCTGGTCAGTCGGCGGCGGAGTTTGTTGGACTACCTGAAACGCAAGGACATCGCCCGCTACGAAGCGCTGATCAAGCGGCTCGGCTTGCGCAAGTAAGGCCTCCCTTGTGCGCTCGGGTGTCGCGGAGCGCGCGGAAGGCTCGATGTGGCGCCTTGGGAAGCGCCGTCAGGAAACCGTCGCGCCGGCCCAGTTGGACGCGGCAAAGACATACGTCGCAGCCGCATTATTGTTGCGGCGCGGTGCCAATTGGAAAGGAAATGACTGCCGATGTTCGATGTTCACCGTAAGGAGCTGACTTGGGGGGGGCGGCGGCTGGTCCTCGAAACCGGCCACATGGCACGCCAAGCCGACGCGGCGGTTCTAGTGACTTATGGCGAAACCACCGTTCTCTGCACCGCCGTCGCCGCCCGGGCGTCGCGGCCTGGGACCGACTTTCTACCCTTGACGGTCAATTACCAGGAAAAGACCTTCGCCGCCGGCAAGATTCCCGGCGGCTTCTTCAAGCGTGAAGGCCGTCCGAGTGAAAAGGAAACGCTGACTTCGCGCTTGATCGATCGGCCGATCCGGCCGCTGTTCGTCGATGGGTTCCACAACGAGACCCAGATCGTGGCGACCGTATTGAGCCACGACCTCGAGAACGATCCCGACATTCCATCGATGATCGGCGCCTCGGCCGCGCTCACGCTTTCGGGCTTGCCGTTTCTTGGCCCGATCGGCGCGGCCCGGGTAGGGCGCATCAACGGCGAATACGTGCTTAACCCTGCAATCGACGAAATTCCCTCAAGCGAGCTTGACCTTGTTGTCGCCGGCACCGCCGATGGCGTGCTGATGGTCGAATCGGAAGCACAAGAGCTTTCGGAAGAGATCATGCTGGGGGCTGTGATGTTCGGCCATCGCGCTTTCCAGCCGGTGCTGGAGGCGATCGTCCAGCTTGCGGAGGAATGCGCGAAGGAGCCATGGGAGGTTCCGGCTCCTGGCCTTAGCGAGGCGGAAACAGCGCGGCTTTCCGAGCTTGCCGAAGCCGATCTTCGTGCTGCCTATCAAGAGACGGCGAAACAAGCGCGCCATGCGCGCCTTGATCAGGCCCGCTCGCGCGTGCATGAAACCCTTGAGGCCGAAGGTCTTGCGCCCGAGGTGATTGCCGCCGGCCTTGAGGCCCTCGAAGCCAAGGTTGTGCGCGGCAACGTGCTGGCGACGGGTCGGCGTATCGATGGCCGCGATACCGAGACCATCCGTCCGATCGTCTGCGAGGTCGGTGTCTTGCCGCGCACGCATGGCGCCGCGCTATTCACGCGCGGTGAAACTCAGGCCTTGGTCGTGACGACGCTCGGCACCGGACAGGATGAGCAGATCATCGACGCGCTGCAGGGCGAGTATCGTGAGCATTTCATGCTGCATTACAATTTCCCGCCTTATTCGGTGGGCGAGGCGGGCCGCATGGGCTCGCCTGGGCGGCGCGAAATCGGTCATGGCAAGCTCGCTTGGCGGGCGGTTCGGCCGCTTCTTCCGGCGAAGGATGCCTTCCCCTATACCATTCGCGTGGTATCCGAAATCACCGAAAGCAACGGCTCGTCATCGATGGCTACCGTCTGCGGTGCGTCTCTCTCGCTGATGGATGCGGGCGTGCCGCTCAAGGCCCCGGTCGCCGGCATCGCCATGGGGCTAATCAAGGAAGAGAACGGCATCGCCGTTCTTTCCGACATCTTGGGAGATGAAGACCACCTCGGCGACATGGACTTCAAAGTCGCCGGTACCGCGGACGGCGTCACGGCGCTGCAAATGGACATTAAGATCGGTGGCATCACCGAGGAGATCATGAAGCAAGCCTTGGCGCAGGCACGCCGTGGCCGCATCCATATTCTCGGCGAAATGGCAAAGGCGCTTGCCGGGGCCCGCCAGGAGGTAAAGGAAACCGCGCCACGCGTCACCGTGATCACTATTCCGAAGGACAAAATCCGTGACGTGATCGGCACGGGCGGCAAGGTCATTCGTGAAATCTGCGAGACCACCGGCGCCAAGATCGATATCGAAGATGACGGTACGGTCAAGGTCGCGGCCACCGATGCAGGCGCAGCGTTGGCGGCGATCGACTGGATCAAGTCGCTCACGAGCGAGCCCGAGGTCGGCCACGTCTACAAGGGCAAGGTGGTGAAGATTGTCGATTTCGGGGCCTTCGTGAACTTTTTCGGCAACCGCGACGGGCTCGTCCATATCAGCGAGCTGGCGCCGCGCCGCGTTGCCAAAGTCGCCGATGTGGTGGCCGAGGGCGACCAGGTTCGAGTGAAGGTGCTCGGCATCGACGATCGCGGCAAGGTCAGGCTCAGTATGAAGGCGGTGAACCAAGAGACGGGCGAGGATTTGACGCTTGCGCCGAGTGAGACGGCGGGCGCGGAAAATCCGTCCTAAGGGTTACGCGCCGGCCACGGAGCGCCCGCTCGGCCGTGACCGAAGGAACCGGAAGCCCGCTTTGGGCCGCAGTCGGCGTTGGTGGTCGGGGGGAACCCGCGTAAAGTGCACGCGGGAGACTTGGCGGGCTCGGAATTTGCTCTAATAATAGATAACGATAACGCGTAGAGCACGGCGCGCGGCGGAGAGGCCGCGCGGGTACGATTTTCATAAAAGTGCAAGGCGGAAACGGCGGAGTGAAATCTCTGAACTCGATAACCCTCTCCGGTCGCGACGTTTTGCCGCTGGTTGAAGGCGGCAAGGGCATCGGCATTTCGAACGGTGAGAGTTCCGGCGCATGGGCACGGGCTGGCGGTGTCGGTACGTTTTCCGGTGTCAACGCCGATTCCTATGATGAAGAGGGACGCGAGATCCCGCAGGTCTATAAGGGCCGTACGCGGCGCGAGCGTCATGAGGAATTGGTTGCCTATGCGGTGAAAGGGGGTATCACCCAGGCGCGAATCTCCCACGACATCGCCGGCGGCGAAGGTCGCATCCACATGAACGTATTGTGGGAGATGGCGGCCGCCGAGCGGGTGCTGGAGGGCGTTCTGCAGGGCGCGCGAGGTCTCGTCCACGGTGTTACCTGCGGTGCCGGCATGCCGTACCGCATCGCTCAGATGGCGGCAAGCCATCGCGTCTATTACTATCCGATCGTCTCTTCGGCGCGTGCGTTTCGAGCCTTATGGAAGCGGGCTTATCACAAGTTTCCAGAATGGCTCGGCGGCGTCGTCTACGAGGATCCCTGGCTCGCCGGCGGCCACAATGGCTTGAGCAACAGCGAGGATCCGCTTTGCCCCGAGCCGCCCTATCCGCGCGTCTACGAGTTGCGCAAAGTGATGCGCGACTTCGGCCTTGACCGGACCCCGATCGTGATGGCGGGCGGAGTCTGGTACCTGCGTGACTGGGACGAATGGATCGACAACTCCGAAATCGGCCCAATTTGCTTTCAGTTCGGCACACGGCCGTTGCTGACTAAGGAGAGCCCCATCTCCGAGGCCTGGAAGCAACGCCTGTTGACGCTGGAGCCGGGCGATGTCTATCTCAACCGGTTCAGTCCGACGGGCTTCTGGTCTTCGGCGGTGCGCAACAGCTTCCTACAGGAACTGCACGAGAGGAATGAGCGCCAAGTCGCCTATACTACTTCTCCGATTGGTGAACATGATGTGGAACTGCCGATCGGCGCGCGGCGCCGCATCGTCTATCTCACGCAGCCCGATTGTGACCGTGCCCGATTGTGGGTCGAGCAGGGGTTCACGGAGGCGCTGCGCACACCGGATTCGACCATAGTCTTCGTCACACCGGAACGCGCCCGCCAGATTCGCACCGACCAGATCGAGTGCATGGGTTGTCTTTCGGCCTGTGCCTTCTCCAATTGGGCCCAGGACGAACGCGGCACCACGGGAAAGAAGGCCGATCCTCGAAGCTTCTGTATTCAAAAAACCCTGCAAAATATCCGGCATTCCGAGGAAATTGAAAATAACCTTATGTTCGCCGGGCATGGCGCTTATTGTTTCAAGCGTGACCCCTTTTATGCCAATGGCTACGTGCCTACGGTTGCCGAGCTCGTCGCACGCATTGCTACCGGAGACTAAGGATATTTACTTAACCCGACTTGGGGACAGATACTGAGGGACTGCAACTTTCATTTTTATTGGAATAGGCGTATAACACGCGTGGTCGTTTATTTGTGGTCATCTAGGATGGCCCGCATAGGGAGCAGAGCGTGAATACCCTCCGAAATCAGGATACTCTTGTTCGGACCCTGCGGAAGGCAGGTCTCCGGCCGACCCGGCAGCGGCTTTGCTTGGCCCAGTGCTTGTTTGCGAGCGGCGACCGCCACGTCACTGCGGAGGCGCTTTACGGTGAGGCCGTGACCGCTGGCTACCCGGTCTCGCTTGCGACCGTTTACAATACCCTGCACCAGTTCACGGCGGCGGGTCTATTGCGCCAAGTGATGATTGATACCAACCGGAGCTATTTCGATAGCAATACCCGCGATCACCATCATTTCTTCTTTGAGGACTCTGGCGAACTCGTCGATATCCCAAGCGATACGGTGATCGTGAGCAAGCTGCCGGCCGTACCGGAGGGCACGGAGGTCTCCCGCGTCGAGGTCGTCGTGCGCGTGCATCAGCGCACCTCGTAAGTCCGCGTACTTTCCATATCGGTGGCTGGCTGAGGCGGCCCGTTTGGCAGGGGGCCGGCGCAAGCCTCCGAGCGGTGCTTCCTGTCCCTCCTTGTCGCACCACTTCACTTTTTTAGAATCTCTCTAAAATCCTTGACAAAGCCGTGGCCGCTGGCAAATATGGCGTTGTCAGTCCTGCGGGGCTGGCCGCAATTGGGAAGGAGATCACGATGCCGTCGTTGAAGGGAAGCAAGACCCTGAAGAATCTGAAGGATGCATTCGCTGGCGAGAGCCAAGCCAACCGCCGTTACCTCTATTTCGCTCAGAAGGCTGACGTCGAAGGCTACAATGACGTCGCGACCGTCTTCCGTTCCACCGCCGAAGGTGAGACTGGCCACGCCCATGGCCATCTCGAGTTTCTCGAGGAAGTCGGCGATCCCGTCACGGACGTGCCAATCGGCGATACTTCGAAGAACCTGAAGTCGGCGATCGCGGGCGAGACCCACGAGTATACCGACATGTATCCCGGCATGGCGCGCACCGCCCGAGACGAGGGTTTCGAAGAGATTGCCGAGTGGTTCGAGACCTTGGCCAAGGCCGAGAAGAGCCACGCTGGCCGCTTTCAGAAGGCCCTCGATACACTCAGTTAAGGACGGCCGTCGAAGTCCGCGAGGCGACGCCCCTTCGTGGCAGCGCCTCGCGAAGGGCGGCGGCGGGACTGGGCAATGGCGACAGTCCTGCGCGGTCGCAGACGATAATTTTTGCCTTGGCATTCGGTCTGCCGAGACCTCGGTCCCATGCTATTCGACATTGTTCTTGATCAATGCGGAGGTCGGAAGCGGCAGGGTATATGCGGTTTCGGTTGAAGCAACTGAAGCAACCGCGTGAGGCGCTGGCAAGACGAACAGGTAACCGGTCATGAACGATCCCGAACCGGGCGATGCGAATACGGGCGCGCCCTTCCGTCATCCCCTCGCTTGGCAGGATGCGGATTTCGATGACCCGGAAAAGCTCGATGCCGAACTCCGCCGGGTCTTCGATATCTGTCACGGCTGTCGGCGCTGCTTCAATCTTTGCGACAGCTTCCCACGTCTCTTCAATCTCGTCGATTCAACGCCGAACGAGGTCATGGAGGAGGTTGCGAGTAGCGATTTCAAATCGGTCGTGGATGCATGCACGCTCTGTGACATGTGCTTCATGACCAAGTGTCCCTATGTACCGCCCCATCCTTTCAATCTCGACTTTCCGCATCTCATGCTGCGCTATCGGGCGATGGAGTTCCGCGCCGGCAAGACCGGCTTCGCAAGCCGCGCGCTGACTGAAACCGATCGCAACGGTCATCTCGGCGGCACTGTCGCGCCGCTCGCCAATTGGGCGACTGCGGTCGGCAATCCGCTCTCACGGCCGGCGATGGAAAAGGTTGCCGATATCCATCGCGACGCGGCCTTGCCGAAATTTCATGGCAAGACGTTTGTCGCCCGCGCCCGCGATGCGGTGCCGATCAATTCCAAGGCACCGGCCTTCGGCCGCAAGGCAGTGCTTTATGCCACCTGTTTCATCAATTATCACAATCCCGGCATCGGCGAGGCCGCACGCAAGGTTCTTGCCCACAACGGGGTGGAGACCGAAGTCGTGCATCCGATCTGTTGCGGCATGCCGAAGCTCGAACAAGGCGATATAGCGACCGTCGTCGATCGCGCGCGGAAGATTTCGAGAGAACTTCTGGAATGGCGCGACAAGGGTTACGACGTGGTGGCTCTGATTCCCTCCTGCGCGCTGATGATCAAGCTGGAATGGCCGCTGATGCTTCCCGATGATGCTGCGGTCAAACGGCTCGCGGAATGCACGTTCGATCTCAGCCAGTATGTCGTCGACATTGCGAAAAAGAACGGCATGGCTGAAGGGCTTTCGCCGCTGGAAGGAGGTGTCAGCGCCCACCTCGCCTGCCATGCGCGAGCGCAGAACATGGGGCCAAAGGCGATCGAAATGCTGAAACTGATCCCGAATACCGAGATCGCTGCTATCGAGCGCTGCTCGGGTCATGGCGGTTCTTGGGGCGTGAAGAAGGAGAATTTCGAGATTGCGCTTAAGGTCGGCAAGCCGGTGGCGCGGCAGGTGGTGAAGAACGCCAAGGCCTATCTCGCCTCGGAATGTCCGCTTGCCGCCGAGCACATCCGCCAGGGTACGGAAAAGATCGATCAGCCCACCGCACGCTCGTGGCATCCGATCGAGCTCGTGGCGAAAGCTTATGGCTTGATCTGATGCTCTGATTTTCTTTAGTGGATTGGGGTCTCTAGGACGACAGCCAATGCAAGAAAGCCGCTCACCAGGCAAGCGACGGATCACCAAAGCCGACATTCTGCCGATGGCGGAATACCAAAAGGTGCGAGCCGAACGCCGTGCGCGCGTCGTTGTGGAGAAACGCGACCGCCGAATCGTTGTCGGCCCCTTCGCGACCTTGATCTTCGAGAATTACGACACGATCTGGTACCAGATTCACGAAATGCTGCGGATCGAGAAGGGCGGAGAAGCGCAGATTGCGGATGAACTCTCAGCCTATGGTTCTTTGATCCCGAATGGCCGCGAGCTTATTGCCACCTTGATGTTTGAGATTGACGCCCCTGCGCGCCGGGCACGCGAACTTGCCAAGCTCGCCGGCGTCGAGGAGACGATTGCGATCGAGGTCGGCGGCGAAACGGTGACGGCGCGGCCGGAGCACGATGTCGAGCGTACGCGGGAAGATGGAAAGACCTCGGCCGTGCATTTCCTGCACTTTCCCTTTACTCCGGCGGCGATCGAGAAATTCCGCGCGGCGGGCGCTAAAGTCGTGCTCGCCATCCACCATCCGGCGTATAGCCATATGACGGTGCTACCGGAAGCGACGCGGCGCGAACTTGCCCGCGACTTCGATTAAAGTCTTCGGTCAATACGCTGGCGCGCTCCGCTTTTAACCGCGGGCCCTGGCGTGTCAGGGCGCGTGCTCGCTTTGAAACGCGCCGAAGAAGTCACGCTTCTGCATGTAGCCGGAACGGCCGGCGATTCGGATCTCACACCAAGCCGGGCTGCAGGACTTGAGGCGGCCGATGACGCCGGGCTCGGCTTCAAGCACGGTTGGCGCGGTGAGCGAGGGGTCGGTGCGCAGGCGCCGGACCGTGCCCGTGATAAGCACTGTCCGGTTGCTCGACAGGAACTCGCCATAGACCCAGCCCTTCTTGCCGTCCGCATCAATGATGCGGCGGTAAAGGCCGAATTCGGCTGTGACCTCGACCGGAACATCGCGCCGGACATAGGTCCAGAGGATCGGGTAGCGCATCCCGGGCCCGCTACGAACATTGACCCGATCGGAGGAAAGCGAGGCGAAGCGAGGCAGGGGCAGGCCGGTGATTGGCCCTATGACGACGCGCCTTGGCCGTTCATGTGCGGCATGGGCCGGCGCGGGGGCTGCCGCGCCGATCAGTACCAATGCCGCAGAGATTAGCCGTGATATAAGATGGAGGGACAAAGCGGACGACAACGCGCGACCAGGCTCCCGAATCGGCTTGGACGAATTCTGCAAAAACGACAATAGATATGCCAAGCCTTGCCGGAGGCGGTCAAGCAAAGCGGGCAGGCGAGGCGATTGTTTGTTTCCGGCCCCCAATCTGCTAGAGAAGAGACGGGGTCGGCGTGTACCTTTCCGGGGGGAGCGAGATCTGGTCATGGTGTCGGCAAAGCCGAGGCAGCGGAAGCCCTTGCTGATCGTTACCCGCAAGCTTCCCGAGGTCATCGAGACCCGGATGATGGAGCTTTTCGACACGCGCCTCAACACCGACGATCACCCCTTCAGCCACGCGGAGCTGGTCGAGGCGGTCAAAGCCGCCGATGTTCTCACGCCGACCGTGACCGACCGCATCGATGGCTCGGTGCTTTCTCATGCCGGGCCCAATCTGCGGTTGATCGCCAATTTTGGCACCGGAGTCGACCATATCGACATCGCCGCCGCCCATGCCCGCGGCATCACCGTCACGAACACACCAGGCGTCCTTACCGAGGACACGGCCGACATGACCATGGCCTTGATTCTCGCCGTACCGCGCCGCCTTACCGAGGGCGAGCGGCGCTTGCGCGAGCACCAATGGCAGGGCTGGTCACCAACTTGGATGCTCGGCCACCGCATCTGGGGCAAGCGGCTCGGCATTCTCGGCATGGGCCGTATCGGCCAAGCCGTGGCGCGGCGCGCCAAGGCCTTTGGCCTTTCGATCCATTATCACAACCGTCGCCGGGTCGACGCCGCCGTTGAAAAGGAACTCGACGCGACCTATTGGGAAAGCTTGGACCAGATGCTGGCTCGAATGGATATCATCTCGGTTAACTGCCCGCATACGCCGGCGACCTATCATCTTCTGTCGGCGCGACGGCTCGAACTGATGCCGGCGAAGGCCTATATCGTCAATACCTCGCGCGGCGAGGTCATTGACGAAAACGCCATGGTCCGCATGTTGCGCCGAAAGGCGCTCGCCGGTGCCGGACTTGACGTGTTTGAGAATGAGCCGGCGGTCAACCCCAAGCTGGTTGAACTCGACAACGTTGTGCTGCTGCCGCACATGGGCTCGGC
The DNA here is from genome assembly GCA_046705265.1 of Ferrovibrionaceae bacterium. GTDB lineage: Bacteria > Pseudomonadota > Alphaproteobacteria > Ferrovibrionales > Ferrovibrionaceae > JAJYTL01. The sequence goes on along the minus strand of JBJKQL010000140.1, from coordinate 38,317 downwards.
CACGATCGAGGGCCGCATTGACATGGGCGAGAAGGTTCTGATCAACATCAAGACCTTCACCGACGGCCATACGCCGCCCGACCGAGTCCTGCCGGGAATGGTCTAGGCGGCGCTCAAGCCGATATGACGGATCGTTGGCTGCGATCCGCAAAGCGGACATTCCGGGTCTCGTTTCAGGCGCACCACGCGAAAGCTTGGTGCCAAAGCGTCATAAAGCACCAAGCGGCCGGACAAGCTCTCGCCGAGACCGATGATTTCCTTCAATACTTCGGTTGCCTGCAAGCTACCCATGACGCCGGCGAGGGCGCCAAGAATTCCAGCCTCCGAACAAGACGGTACGAGATCCGGAGGCGGCGGCTCGCGAAAAACGCAGCGATAGCAGGGGTGCGGCCCATCCTCGTGCGCCTTGAAGGTCGAGAGCTGACCTTCGAAGCGCAGCATCGCAGCGGATACAAGCGGCTTCTTCAGGAAATAGCAGGCGTCGTTGACGAGAAAGCGGGTGGCGAAATTGTCCGAGCCGTCGGCCACCAGATCGTAGTTCGCGATCAGCTCGGTCGCGTTCTCGGGCCGCAGCCGCTTTTCATGCGCCACCACCTTGACATCGGGATTCAAAGCGCTCACCGCTGCGGCCGCGGAGGCCGTCTTGGCGCGACCGATATCGCCGGTGCGATGCAGGACCTGCCGCTGCAGATTTGAGAGCGAAATCTTGTCGTCATCGACGACGCCGATGGTGCCGATCCCCGCCGCCGCGAGGTAAAGAATCAGCGCCGAGCCGAGCCCACCGGCACCGATGACGAGAACCTTCGCCCGCAACAGCCGTTGCTGCCCGACACCGCCAACTTCCTTGAGAATGATGTGGCGGGCATAGCGGTCAAGCTGGCTGTCGCTGAATTTCACGCCTCAAAGCCCCTCGAAAAGGGTCGTCGAGAGATAGCGCTCCGCGAAGTCGGGGACAATGGTGACTATGGTCTTGCCAGCCATTTCGGGCCGCAGGCCCACCTCAATCGCGGCGGCAAGCGCCGCGCCGGAGGAAATACCGCAGGTGATGCCCTCGAGCCGCGCCGCGTCGCGCGCGACCTGGAAGGCGGTTTCGTTGCCGATGGTGACGACCTCGTCAATCAGCTTGGTGTCAAGAACGCCGGGCACGAAACCAGCGCCGATGCCCTGGATCTTGTGGGGGCCCGGCTGACCGCCCGAGAGCACCGGGCTATCCTCGGGCTCAACGGCGACCATGCGCACGGAAGGCTTGCGCTGCTTCAGAACTTCGCCAACGCCGGTCAGCGTCCCGCCAGTGCCAACGCCGGAAATCACGACATCGACCGCGCCTGCGGTATCGGCCCAAATTTCCTCGGCCGTGGTCGCGCGGTGGATCGCCGGATTGGCGGGGTTTTCGAACTGCTGCGGCATCACCGCCTTGGGATTGCTTTTGAGAATCTCTCGCGCGCGTGCCACTGCGCCATTCATGCCCTTTTCGGCGGGCGTGAGTTCCAGTTCGGCGCCCAAGAGCTTCAGCATCTTGCGCCGCTCGATCGACATGCTTTCCGGCATGACCAGGGTCAGACGATAGCCTTTCGCGGCACAGACGAAGGCAAGCGCGATACCCGTATTGCCCGAGGTCGGTTCGACCAGCATGGTCTCGGGGCCGATCTTCCCCTCTGATTCAAGCGCCTCGATCATGGCGCGGCCAATACGGTCTTTCACCGAGTTCACGGGGTTGAAAAATTCAAGCTTGGCGAGGACATCGCCCTTGACGCCGGCTGCGGCGGCGAGGCGGCTGACGCGCACCAGCGGCGTGGCGCCGATAGTATCGATGACCGAATCATAGATCTGTCCGCGGATAAGTACGGCCTCGGTTGCAGAGGCGGCGGTTTTGGTCTGCTGTTTCATGCCTTGTTTCCGATGCTTTCTGGTTTTCGTAGGGCCGTTTCCCTTCAGCGCTTCGGGCGGCGCGGTGGGGTAATCAGATGGTGAAATCGGGGTTGCCGCGTCCCTCGCGCGGAATGCCGACGTCCTTCGCGCGCTCGCAGATGTCCTCCAGGGTCACCTGATCGAGTTCCCGCATGACGTTCTCGGCCAGCTCGTCGCAAAGAGGCCTCACCACCTTGAGGCCGAGGGCGGAACCCCCAGGATTGTCTTCCTTGCCGTCACTATCGCCCTCAAGCGCCGCGACCGCGCGGACCACTTCGCCAAGAGTAATGCGTCGGCGCTCTCGCGCCAAGGTATAGCCGCCGTTCGGACCGCGCACCCCTTTCAGGATACCGGCGTGTACGAGATGCTGCATTACCTGTTCGAGATAGCGCTGCGGAATGCCCTGGCGTTGCGTGATTTCCTTCGCTTGCACGGGGTTGGGCCGGGCGTTGTAGGCGATATCGGCGACCGCTTCGAGCGTGAAGGTGGTGCGTCGGGGTAGACGAAACATCAGGCTAGAACCTTTTCCCGGTGGATCCGAAACCGCCCGCGCCGCGGGACGAGGGCGGAAGCTCATGGGTCAACTCGAACCGGACCTGCGTCACCGGCGCGATCACCATTTGGGCGATTCGCTCGCCGCGGCAGAGCGTGATGGGATCGGCGCCGAGATTGATCAACAGAACACCGATCTCGCCGCGATAATCGGCATCGATGGTGCCGGGTGCGTTGAGCACGGTAACGCCGTGATCGCGCGCAAGGCCCGAGCGCGGCCGCACTTGGCCCTCGAAGCCTTCCGGTAGCGCGATGCAAAGGCCGGTTGGAATAAGTGCGCGTTCGCCGGGGTCAAGCGTGACCTCGCGCTCGAGCGCGGCGCGGAGATCGAAACCGGCGCTGCCCGCCGTGGCATAGTCCGGAACCTCGAGACCCTCGGCGTGCGGCAGGCGAGATAGGGCGGCGACCGGCGTCATCGCGCCTTGGCCTTCGGCTTGTCAGAAGATTTCGGCTTGCCGGTCATGCGTTGGACGATGCGTTTGGCAAGCCGCTCCGCGACTTCCGCCTTGCTCAGGACAGGCCAGTCCTCGACGCCGTCAGCACTTACCACATAGACCTTGTTATGATCGCCACCGAAGGTCGCGGTCTTCGGACTTACATCATTGGCGACGATCCAATCGCAGTGCTTGGCTGCGAGCTTGGCACGGGCGTTGGCAAGAAGATTCTCGGTCTCGGCGGCGAAGCCGATGACAAGCGCCGGCCGCCGCTTTCCCGCCCGCGAGAGATGGGCGAGGATATCGGGATTCTCGGTCAGTGAAAGGCTCGGCGTTTTACCGCTGTCCTTCTTGATTTTCTGCGTCGCGGGTTTGATCGGGCGCCAATCGCTTACCGCCGCGGCACAGACGGCGATATCGACCGGCATGGCCGCCTCGACCGCAGCCAGCATTTGCGCGGCGCTTTCCACATGAATGGTCTTGACCCTCGCCGGGTCGTCAAGGGCGGTCGGACCGGAAATCAGGGTCGTTTCGGCACCGAGACGGACGAGCGCCGTGGCCACGGCATGGCCCTGTTTGCCCGACGAACGGTTGGCGATGTAGCGTACCGGGTCGATCGCCTCATAAGTGGGGCCGGCGGTGACCAGCACCTTGCGGTTCCGAAGCGGCCGGTCTCCTGCCGCGACGCCGCCGCTGGCGAAATGGCGTTCGATCGCGGCGATGATCTCGGCCGGCTCCGCCATGCGGCCTGGTCCATATTCACCGCACGCCATGTCGCCCTCCTCGGGCCCGACCACCAGGACGCCGTCGGCCTTGAGCTGTTTCAGGTTCCGTTGCGTCGCCGCGTGGGTCCACATGCGCACATTCATCGCCGGCGCGACCAGAACCGGTTGGTTGGTGGCCAAGAGTGCGGTGGTCGCGAGATCGCCCGCGAGCCCCGCAGCCATGCGAGCCAGTATATCGGCGCTGGCCGGCGCGACGACCAGAAGGTCGGCATCGCGGGAAAGCTGAATATGGCCCATTTCCGCTTCATCTGTCAGCGAGAAGAGGTCGGTATAGACTTTCTCTCCGGAAAGCGCGGCGACGCTTAAAGGGGTAATAAATGCGCTGCCGCCGCGGGTCAGAATGCAGCGCACGCGGCTGCCCTGCTCTTTCAGCCGGCGGATCAGCTCGAGGCATTTATAGGCGGCAATGCCGCCCGAAATGATCAGTAATATCCGCTTTCCCGCTAGCACCGTGAAAATCATCTCATTAACGATTCATGACTGTAAATAATATAATTGCCCCGGTTACTCCGTGCAAGGGTGGGGCGGCGGCCGGGTATCGGGGCCTGAGACAGGTTCAGCCGGCGGCAAGCCGCCAAAGGAACCACGCCGCGAGCAGGGCGGCAATGGTCCACAGTGCGAGTAACATCGGCCGGCGGCCTTTGCTGTTGAGGGCAGCGAGCTCGCTCAGCGTCTCCGGCGTGAGGCGAAGGCCGGCATCCTCAGCGGCCGGCTGCAGCGCGGTCTCGATTCTTGCGGCGAGAAGCGGCAATCCCTCGATCGCCCGCCGTGCTGCGTCGGCCAGATCCTGGATCATTGCCTTAGGCCCGATCTCGCGCTTGAGCCAGTTTTCGACGGGATCGTGCGCCGCCGCCCAAAAGTTGGTTTCGGGATCGAGCGAACGGGCGAGGCCCTCGGTCGTCACCATGGTCTTCTGCAACAACAAAAGCTGCGGTTGCGTCTGCATGTCGAAGGTTCGGGTGACTTCGAAAAGCTGGGCCAGCAGGCGCCCGAAGGAAATCTCGTTTACCGGCCGGCCGCGGATCGGCTCGCCGATGGCACGGCAAGCGAGGGCGAAATCCTCCACCGATTTCGTGCGCGGCACGTAGCCGGCGTCGAAGTGCGCCTCGGCAGCGCGCTGCCAATCGCCGATCACGAAGGCACGAAGAATCTCCGCGAGATACCAACGGCTCTCGCGGCTCAAGCGCCCCATGATACCGAAGTCGACCGCGACGACGGTGCCGTCCGGCGCAACAAAAAGATTGCCGTGGTGGAAGTCGGCATGGAAGAAGCCATGTTCGAGGGTCTGGGCAAGAAAGATGCGAATCACCTTGACCGCAAGGGCAGGAAGATCGTGACCGGCGGCCCGTAGCGCTTCGCGGTCATCGAGCGGAATGCCCTTGACCCGTTCCGCGGTCATGATCCGCTTGCCGCTCCGCTGCCAGTCGATGCGCGGCACGCGAAACGTTTGGTCGCCGGCGAAATCCTCCGCAAGCTGCGCCGCCGCTGCCGCTTCCAGCCGCAGGTCCATTTCGCGGCCGACGCTGTCGCGCAGGGTCTCGACCACAGCGACCGGCCGGAGCCGCCGCACCAGCGGAAACAGCCGTTCGGCCGTTTGCGCCATCCAGAAGAAAAGGTCGAGATCACGGCGGAACGCGGTTTCGACGCCAGGGCGTAGCACCTTAACCGCGACTTCCTCGCCTTCGATGGTCACGGCGTAGTGGACCTGCGCGATCGAGGCGGCGGCGACAGCCTCGTCGTCGAAGCGCTCGAAGAGTTCCTCGACCGGCCGGTCAAACTCGGCGGCGATACTGGCGCGGGCGATGTCGCCAGGAAAGGGCGGCAAGCCATCGCGCAGCAGCGCGAGATCGGCGGCCACCTCCTCGCCGACAAGGTCGGCCCTGACCGAGAGCGCCTGGCCGAGCTTGATATAGCTTGGTCCCAATTCCTCCAACGCGGCGGCAAGACGTTCGCCCGGCCGTTTCTTATCCTTGGCCCTACGGCCGTTTCCCGCTGCAACTTTCAGGAGCCAGTCGGCCAAGGGCGGCAGCGGCAGGTAATCGAAAACGAAAAGCGCACGGTGACGTCTGAACGTCCGGAAGACGGTGATCAGCCGCAGGAGATGAAGGCCGTTCTTCAGCACTCAGATGCGCCACGCGGAATGAAGGGCGACGATGCCGCCCGAGAGGCGCCGGACATGGATATTGCCGAGCCCGGCAGCGGCGATCATCGCGGCGAAGGCTTTCGCGTCGGGGAAGCGCCGGATGCTTTCGGCGAGATAGCGATAGGGCCGGGCGTCGCCCGCGACGATGGCGCCAAGGCCAGGCAGGACAGCGCGGGAATAAAGATCGTAGAGGCTGGAGAGCCCGGGTTGCGCGACATGGCTGAATTCGAGGCAGAGGAACCGGCCGCCGGGACGCAGAACGCGGCGCGCCTCGGCCAGGGCAACCGGAATATTAGTGACGTTGCGGATGCCAAAGGCGATGGTATAGGCGTCGACCGAGCGGTCGGCAAAGGGGAGGCTTTCCGCATCGCCGACGGTGAAGGTGATGCCCTCGAGCAGGCCGCGGTCGATCGCGCGCTCGCGGCCGACACCGATCATGTCCTCGTTGATGTCGAGCAAATCGACGCGGCCGCCTTTGGCCGCTGGCGCACGGTCGAGAAAGCGGAAGGCGATATCGCCGGTGCCGCCGGCGACATCCAGGAGTCGCATTGGCGGGCGCGGGTTCAGCCAGTCGATCAAGGCCGACTTCCACAGCCGGTGAATGCCGATCGACATGAGGTCGTTCATCAGGTCATAGCGCGGCGCGACCTTGGCGAAAACGCCATGAACCAACTGGGCCTTGGCCGCTTTCGGTACCACGCGGTCGCCGAAATAAGCAGTTTCTTCCTTTTGCTCCGCAGTCATGGCAGGACCATAGCGCAAGCCCTTGAGCCACGCTACTCTCTGGCGCGCCATGCCCGAGCTACCCGAAGTCGAAACCGTCCGCCGCGGTCTTGTTCCCGCCCTTGTTGGCCGGCGTCTTGCCGAGGTCACGGCCCATCGTGGTGATCTGCGCCGGCCGCTGCCGGAACGCTTTGCCGAACGTCTCACCGGCCGCCGCGTCGAGGCTATCGGTCGGCGCGCGAAATATCTTTTGCTGACCTTGGACGACGGCATGGTGTTGATCGCCCACCTTGGCATGTCGGGACGTTTCGTCATCGTGGCGGGCCGCAACGCCCCCCCGGCCAAGCACGAGCACGTGACCATTCGCACCGACAAGGGCGTGGTCGTTGCCTTCAGCGACCCGCGCCGCTTCGGGCTGTTCGAGCTTTGCCCGGCGGCGGAACTCTCGCGTCATCCGTTCTTCGCCGATCTCGGACCCGAACCGCTCGGGATGGACTTTACCGGCGCGGTCCTGGCCAAGGCACTCGCCGGAAAGCGCACGCCGATCAAGGCGGCGCTTCTCGATCAGCGGGTAGTGGCGGGGCTCGGCAACATCTACGTTTCGGAGGCTTTGTTCCAGGCCGGCCTCTCGCCGCGGCGCCTTGCCCGCACCGTGCAAGGCGCGCGGGCAGCGAAGCTCGCGCATTGTATCCAGATGGTGCTTGAGGCGGCGATCGCGGCCGGTGGCTCGACGCTTCGCGATTACGCGCGGCCGAGCGGCGACCTTGGCTATTTCCAGCACTCTTTCGCGGTCTACGATCGCGCAGGCAAGCCCTGTCCGGTTTGCGCCGCGGGGCCGATCCAGCGCATCGTGCAGGCCGGACGCTCGACCTATTTCTGCTCGCGCTGCCAGCGTTAGCGAGCGGCTTCGCTCTAGCGGATCAGCTCATAATGCATGGTGGCGACGATCTCGACCTTCTTTGCCTTGGTGCCAGGCGGGAAGGGTGGCACCTTGACGTCGCGGAAAAGGTCAAGCCAAGCCTCATCGAGAAAGGACGAGCCGGCGCTCTTTAACAGGCGAAGGCCGGTGATGCTGCCATCGGCGTGGACCACGAGATGGATGGTGGAGCGGCCTTGCTGCCCGAGTTCGATGGCGGCACGCGGATAGTATTTATGCTCGTTCACCCAGCGGGTGAAGGCTTCTTTCCAATCGGCGCCGACCTTGCCCTTGATCGAGAACTCCGGCGCCTGAAACTTCGCCAATTGGGCTTCGCTGAGCTGCAGGTTCATGCCCGGCCGCCGGGTTGGCGTGTCAGGCGCGGGCGGTGCCGCCGGGCCATAGAATTGCGAATTGCTCATGACCAGGTATCGCGGCGTGGCGCGCCGTGGGGCGGGCGGTGGTACCGGCGCCGGCGGATTGAAGGCGAAGGCTTGCGGTGCCTGTTCCGGCGCCAGGTTGAGGTGAACGTCGGGCTTGCTCGCCGGCGGCGCGGATTGCGGTCTCGGCCGCGGCGCTCGCGCCCTTTGCGGCGGACCATGGCGTTCGGTCTTAGGTGCCGCCGTCCGCAACTGGCCGCCGTTCTCCAATACGACCGAGATCGAGGCCGGTGGTTTCGGTTGAGGCAAGGGTGGCGCGAGCCTGGCGGCGAGCAGCAGGAACGCCAGCACCAAGACATGCAGGAGCAGCGAAAATAGCGCCCCCCGCCTCGGCGGCACCGGCGGTCCGCGGAGGAGCAGCACGGGATCCGGCTCGATGATCAGCGGTCCACCCGGCTGGGCCCTGCGCCTCAAATAGGCGATGGCCGTGTCCCCAGCCGGCCGGGTGAGTGCCGGCACCCGCTGAAAGCGGTCCGTCGTCAGATCGGCGGCGCCGGAGCTTGCCATCGCAAGCGGGGGCGGGGGAAGTCGCTGTTCGGGGTTCATGGCTACGCGTCACCATACACGGGGCAGCTCTGCGCATGCCTGCGCGCGATACCCGGCTGCCGCAGCCTTGATCCAAGGGGGCTCGCAATCGATTGCTTTCACCGCTTGGCGGAGGCCGCCGTAGGGATAGCGGAACTTGAACTCCGAGGCTACTGCTTTCGCCATGCCGGATGCGGCTTTCACGCGCGACGGAGCACGCGACCCAGGATCATAGTCCCCCACCATTGCGGCTTGATTGCGGCTGGTCCGGTTCCTGAGCGGCTTCTCGCGTCGCCTTTCGTAAGCCGGCCGCCCCAACCAAGCGCCTTCCCCTACTCTAAGCCCTTGATGGCGTGAATTTAAATCGTTCCGCCTCAGCGTCGGCGAAGTCTGCTCGGCATATATGCGAGTGAGAGCTGGTCGCAAAATGATGGCCGTTGCGATTTGCGGCAGTTGGGAAAGAGCTCCGGGATCGACAAAGCCGGGGGCTACACCTTCCGCGCTGCGTGCCTAGGGTTTTGCATCTTTTGCGCTTCCGGCGGCGATCGGCAAAGCGCTTAAGCCTTTTGGAATAGGCGGACCGGGGACGCTTGGCCATCCGGGTAATAGCTTGGCGTTCATGCCGCGTGATAGCGTTTTTCTTCGCCATCCAGCGCGCGAGGAGCTGCATCATGCGATACTTCATAGCTGGGCTTCTTTTGGCCGCGTCGCTTGTCGGAACGGCATCCGCCGCGACAAGACTTTCCGACCGCCAACTCGACAAGGTGACCGCCGGGAGCATCGCGCTTCCTCCAACGCCGAGCTGGTGGCCTTTTCCCTATCCGCCATTGCCGCTGCCGGGATCTCTGCCGCCGATCAATCCCGGTGGCCCGGTTGTGATCTCCTGCGTGATCGGTAGCGGCTGCACCGTGCGGCCGGCCTAATCGCAATCAATCCCTCGGCTTCTTGCGTCCCCCGGCTCAGGTCCCGGGCTGTGCAGAAACGCTTTGTGTTGGGCTGAAGCTTGGACGGTAGCCAGCTTTGCGTTGGCATTCCGCAATCTGGTTGACTAGGAAACTTAATTGCGGTAATTTCCTAGTCAACCAAGGAGCCGTCGTGCCATCAAACCAGTCTGCTTCCGACCTCACCGCCCATGTTGGCTACTGGCTGCGGTATGTCTCCAATCATGTCTCGCAAAGCTTTGCCCGCAAGATCGAGGCACATGGCGTGACCGTGGCGGAGTGGGTGCTCATGCGCCAGCTGCTGGACGAGGAGGCTCTCGCTCCAAGCCGCCTAGCCGACCGGATGGGCATGACCCGCGGCGCCATCTCCAGGCTGGCCGACCGGCTGATCGCCAAGTCGATGCTGGTGCGAGCCGCCGATCCGGACGACGGGCGGGCGCAGACGCTCGCTCTCACCGCCGCCGGCCGCGCCCTGGTGCCGGAGCTGGCGGCGCTGGCCGACGTCAACGACGCCGAATTCTTCGATCATCTGGCGCCGGAGGATCGCGCGGCGCTGCTCCGCATCCTGCGGGAGACTGTCGCGAAGCGCGGCCTCAAAGCCATGCCCGTCGACTGAAGGGCGGTCCCTCCTCAACGTCACGAAAGGACACTGACATGAGTGCAAAATGGCAAGACGTGGCCCGCGCCACCCTTGAGGGCTCCGAATCCGGCAGGATGACCTTCCCCGAGAGCGTGCGCCTGCTGATCGAAGCCGGGTTCGATGGGTATGCCGTCGATTTCCGACACGCCACACGCACCTGCTATATGCCCGACGGCGAGGCGCTGGAGCTGGAGACGGAACGGACGCCGGCCCCGGTGACCGAACCTTTCGACGCCGCCATGATCAAGGAGGCGCTGCGCGAGGCCCAGGCGCTGGTTCCCGGCTACACCTACAAGAGCTTCTGCGCGAAGGTGGCCGGAGCGGGCTGCGCCGGATACCTAGTCTCGCTTGTCGGCAAGCGGGTGCTCTATTACGGTCGCACCGGCGAGACCCATACCGAGTATTTTCCTGGCACGCAGCCTGCGGGCGAACCTTGAACATGGCCGAAGGCAGGGGCGCGAATGCCCGCGCTTCTATTCGTTGCAGGGCTTTCCTGCTCGTGGTTTTCGTCGTTCCGCCGGCGCACTCAGGGAGCTCCGACTGTGCCCGACGCCACTAAGAGCCACGCCACCATCCATTCCGTTACTAAGACCCTGCGCATCGCGTGTCACCCGCGGGACGCCTTCGACTTCCTGGCCGACCTTGGCAGCTAGCCACGCCGGGCTGTCATCAACGTCAAATCCACCCGTCGCCCTGAAGACGATCCCGACTGGTGGGACATGGCCAGCCCGCATGGGGCAGCCTGGCTCCGAATGCGCGCCGATGCGCGTCAAGGCATCATCGACCGTGATTTCGTCGATCCGCAGGCGAGCTGGATGGTGCCTGCCCGGGTGATCGCGAACGGCGGCGGCGCCGAGTTCATGATCACCTTCTTTCAGCCACCTGGATTTACGGACGATTTCTTTGACGAGCAAATCAAGTTGGTCGATATCGAACTGGCAAAGCTCAAGGAGCTGCTGGAAGCTGCGTCGTGGTGGGACACCCAAGGACTCCGCCGCGAGTTTTGCCCACGTATCCCCTATCTACCGGATAACTGTGGTGCGGTTGCAGTGAGCTTCATCGAAGCATCAGATCGCGGCCAAACCAGCCCGTTGCTGCCCTGCGTCGCCGACGAAGTTGCGCCCGAGGCGTTGGTGCGGGATGGGGAAGCGATGCCGGTCGGGAGTAGGGAAAAACTGCGCGGCGAGAAACGGGGGCTCGCCAAATGCGCTCAACCATACCGATTTGTCGTGCTACAAGCGAACCCGAGTTCCAATCCGCCTGTCGTTCAGGGGTGAGCATGCGATGCTAACGGATTGTTAACGCACGTTGCCAATCATATGAGGGACTTTCTTGTGTGAACTCCTCCCGACGCGTCAATCAGCCCCGTCTTAACCGGCGGGGCTTTTATTTTTTTGTCGAACCGACGACCACCGCTCAACCGCGACCGGTTCGGTGCCGCGCCGTGCGAGTTTGTACATGTATGATCGAGAAAATCAGGTAAACGCTCTGGTCAGTCGTGCCACTTTTCTCTATTTGCGTGCTGACTGCGTAGCAAACGGAATTTTGCCAGCCTGTGACAATTCGTTCTTATAGGAGCACCTCAATGAAAGCCTTTCTCCACGCTCTCGCTGTCGGCGCAGTCCTAGGCCTCGGCGCCAGTGTCAACGCGCCCGCTTATGCCGGAGCCTGCGGCCCAGGCATGGGTACGGGGCAGACCATCGGCACCCTCGCAGGGGCCGCGGCCGGCGGCCTTATCGGCAGTCAGATTGGCCGCGGTTCAGGCAACGTCGCCGCCACTATCGGGGGCGTACTCGCCGGCGGTGTCGTCGGCAATCAGGCCGGCGAAGCAATGGACGCACAGAACTGCGCTCCGCCGGCGCAGGCTGGCTATCCTGCGCCACCGCCCGCCGGCGGTATCCTCGTACAGGCGCCACCGCCGCCGGCTGAAGCGCCACCGCCCGCGCGGATCGGCTTCGTGTGGATTCCGGGCTTCTGGGCCTGGGACGACGGCCATTATGCTTGGCGCCGGGGCCATTGGGAGCCCGAGCGTCGGGGATTTGCCTATGCGCCTGCACGGTGGGTGCCGGTGGCGGGCGGCTGGCGGTTAATACCGGGCCACTGGGTGCGTCGCGACTACGAGCGACGCGACGAGCGTCGTGACTACGGGCGTCGAGACGATAGATGGCGGGACAATGGCCGGCCGTTTTGTCCGCCGGGTCTTGCGAGGCAGGATCGTTGCTAGACTTGCGTGTGGCGGCTGTCCCAGTTCTGGAACGCGCGCGTCTTCGTTACGTTTCTTGCCGCAGCGCGTGCCCGAATGGACGGGGGTTTCTCGCTCAGACGCGATTCGACCGTGAAATTCCTCTGCGGCTTAATAAAAGGGTCACCCATCCTCGCTAATCTGCCTCGCGCGGGCCAGAAAATGACGGCGAACGACCTCCCTCACTCCGTCATTGATATCCTCTAGGACCCGGATTGCCACGAAAACTCGCCCGGCTCAGGCCGGGCTCTTCTTTGCCCTATCGGATGTGGCCGCGTCTATCGCGGCGTATTGGCCAAATATCGGACAAGGCTGGGTCGGATCTTGCGCGCAAGCGCACTGAATTTTCATGAATACTGGCGACCCCAACGGGATTCGAACCCGTGTTTTCACCTTGAAAGGGTGACGTCCTAGGCCGGGCTAGACGATGGGGTCAAGGTGGCACACCTCTATCGGGCCGAGGCCGAGAAATCAAGCTGCTTCGCGTCAGGGGCGGCGGTGGAGCGAGCGAACGCCTTAAATCCGCGCCGCGTCGGCCATGATGAAATCGACCTCGTGCCGGCCCTGCCACTCGTTCGGCCTGAGCGTGCCAGCGACATGCAGGCGCTGGCCGCGCCCGGCCTTGGCAAGCGCCGGACCGAGGCCGCTCTCCTCGGCCCGGAAGGCGACGGCCTTGAGCCGGCCGCCGTCGGCGCCGGCCAGGACGCAGCGAAGATGTCCGCCGCGCATGGTGTCGGACCATACGATCTCGACGTCGGGCACGGCGAACCGTGGCTCGGCATGGCCCATGCCATAAGGGCCCGCCTGCTCCAATAGGGCGAGAAGGCCCGCCGTGGCGCCCGCCGGCGCCAGCGCGCCGTCGATGCCGAGGCTCGGGCTGGTTGCGTCCGCCGTTAGTTGCGGCGCAATCCGCGCGATGAGGAAATCCCGCAAGGCCGGCAGCCGATCTTCGGCGACGCTGAACCCCGCCGCCATGGGATGGCCGCCGCCATCCCGCAAAATCCCGGCTTGGCGTGCCGCGACCACCGCGGCGCCGAGATCGACTCCCGGCACCGAGCGGCCTGATCCCTTGCCGATGCCGTCTTCGATCGCAACTACCAGCGCCGGTCGGCGGAAACGCTCCTTCAAGCGGCCGGCGACGATGCCGATCACGCCCGGGTGCCAGCCGCGCCCGGCAACCAGGATGACCGGCGTTTCGTGCTGTGCCTCGGCTTGCGCCAAGGCACTTTCCTGTACCAGCGCCTCGATCGCGCGCCGTTCCGCGTTGAGCTTGTCTAGCGTTGTGGCTAGAGGCATTGCGCTCGAGACATCGGTGGCGGTAAGAAGCCGCACGCCGAGATCCGATTGACCGACCCGGCCGCCCGCGTTGATCCGGGGACCGAGCACGAAGCCGAGTTGGTAGCAGTCGGGCCGTGTCGCGATCCGAGCGGTATCGGCGAGCGCGACAAGGCCGGGGTTGGCGCGCGCCGTCATCACCTTCAGGCCCTGGCGGACGAAGACACGGTTCAATCCGCGGAGCGGCACCATGTCGCAAACCGTGCCGAGCGCGACGAGATCGAGCCACAGCCGGAGATCGGGCTCAGCCCGGCCCTTTTCATACCAGCCGGCCTCGCGCAGCGCGCGGTTCACGGCGACGACCAGAAGAAATGCGACGCCGACGGCGGCAAGATCGCGGAATTCACCGCTTTCGTCCAACCGGTTCGGATTGATCACGGCGAAAGCCGGCGCGAGCGAGGCACCGGCGAGATGATGGTCGACGACGATCACCTCCATACCGGCCTCCTTGGCGGTGGCAAGCGGCTGATGCGCCGTGGTGCCGCAGTCGACGGTGATGACGAGCTTGTGCCCGGCACGGCGGAGCTTTTCCAATGCCGCCGCGTTCGGCCCATAACCCTCCGTCATGCGGTCGGGGATATAGACCGTGAGCCGGCCCTGGACGGCGGTGAAAAAAAGCTTCAACAGTGCCGAAGAGGTGGCGCCGTCGACGTCGTAATCGCCGAAGACCGCGACCGGCTCGCGCGACATGATTGCCGTGGCGACGCGCGTGGCCGCCCGGTCCATGTCGCGGAAGCGTGAGGGGTGCGGCAGGTGCGTCGCAAGCCGCGCGTTCAGGAACTGCTCGCAAGTATCAAGGGTAACGCCGCGTCCCGCGAGCACCCGGCCCACCACATCCGGCAGGGCGAAGCGTTGGGCGAGTGCCGCCGCGAGCCGCTCATCCGCCGTCCGCGCCCGCCATCGCCGCCCGGTGAGCGAGCACGCGACGCCGAGAAACGCGGCCTCCGCCACCGTCTATGGCTTTCCGTTGGCGATGCGATGGTGGGTCGTGATCCAGCGAACCGTGCCGGTCGATGACCGCATCACCAGCGAATGGCTGGAGAAACCTTCGGCCGTCCGGTGGACGCCGTCCAGCATCGAACCATCGGTGACGCCCGTTGAAGCAAACAGCACCTCGCCCCCGGCGAGGTCGGTGAGGCCGTATTTGCGGTTGAGGTCGGTGATGCCGAGCCGCCCGGCGCGGCCGCGCTCGTCGTCGTTGCGGAACAAGAGGCGGCCCTGGATCTGTCCGCCGATGCAGCGCAGCGCCGCGGCAGCCAGCACGCCCTCGGGCGCGCCGCCGGTGCCGAGATAGATGTCGATGCCGGTGCGTGGATCGGTGGTCGCGATGATGCCGGCGATGTCGCCGTCCGGGATCAGCCGCACGCGCGCGCCGGTCGCGCGCACCGCCGCAATCAAATCGGCGTGGCGTGGCCGGTCAAGGATGCACGCGACAATGCCATGGGGGGGAATGCCCTTGGCCTTGGCCAGGGCCGTGATGTTTTCCTTTGGACTCGCGTCGAGATCGACGACACCATCCGGCAGATCGCCGCCGACCGCGATCTTGTCCATGTAGACATCGGGAGCATGCAGAAAACCGCCGGCTTCGGCGAGCGCCAAAACCGCCATCGCATTCGGCCCTCCCTTTGCCGTCAGCGTCGTGCCTTCGAGCGGATCGAGCGCGACATCGACCGCCGGGCCCTCACCGGTGCCGACCTTCTCGCCGATATAGAGCATCGGCGCTTCGTCGCGCTCGCCCTCGCCGATCACCACCTTGCCGCTGATCGGCAGCAGGTTCAATGTCCGCCGCATGGCGTCCACCGCCGCCTGATCCGCGGCCTTTTCGTCGCCAAGCCCCATGAATCGGGCGGAGGCCAAGGCCGCAGCCTCGGTGACGCGCACCACCTCCAACGTCAGCGGTCGCTCCAGTGTCGATTTTCTCGCCATCACCAGCCTTTTGTTTTCTGTGGTCGCGATTGCTAAAGTTCCTCGATGCGGATCATCCGCGGCGGTTCGCATACGCTCTCCAGGTGACCGATTTTATCGAGCGCCGTCACCATCGCCGCCTCCTCGGTTTCGTGGGTGATCATCACCACCGGCACGGCTTGGCCCGGCGCCGCTCGGCCGCGCTGGAGGAGCGATTCGATCGAGATTTGCTCGTCGCGAAGCACGGCGGCGATGTCAGCGATCACGCCGGGACGATCATAGACCATCAGGCGGACGTAATAGGGACCGCGGTGGCGGTTCATGGGGGCAGCGTTGAAGCGGCCGAATTTCGACGCCGGAACGCCGAACGGCGGCGCGTGGCGACCGGCGGCAAGATCGACGATATCGGCGGCGACGGCGGAGGCGGTCGGCCCGGCGCCGGCACCACGGCCGACGAACATCGTGCGGTCGACGAAGTTGCCTTCGGCGACGACGGCATTGAACACGCCGTCGACATGGGCGATCGGGCTTTCGGCATCGATCATGCAGGGGTGCACGCGCTGCGCGATGCCATGCGTGGCCGACTGGGTGATGGCGAGAAGCTTGATCCGGTAGCCAAGCTCGCGCGCGAAGGCGATGTCGAGCGCCGTGACATGGCGTATACCCTCGACGTGTACGGCGGAAAAATCGACCGGGCAGTTGAAAGCGAGGCTGGTCAGGATGGCAAGCTTGTGCGCGGCGTCGACACCGTCGATGTCGAAGGAAGGATCGGCCTCGGCATAGCCCAAGCCTTGCGCCTCCTCAAGCACGCTCTGGAAGTCGCGGCCGCTTTCCTGCATTTGGGTCAAAATATAATTCGAGGTCCCATTCAGGATGCCGAAAACGCGGCGGAAGCTGTTGCCGGCAAGGCCTTCGCGCAACGCCTTGACGATCGGCACGCCGCCCGCGACGGCGGCCTCGAAGCAGAGCGGGACGTTCGCCGCCTCGGCGCGCCTCGCGATCTCGGTGCCGTGGATTGCGAGCAACGCTTTGTTCGCCGTTACCACTGGCTTACCGTTCGCGATCGCGCCTTCGCAGATCGCCTTGGCGGCCCCGTCCGCGCCGCCGATAAGTTCGACCACGACCTGGACGGCCGGGTCGCTTGCCAGCGCTGTTGGTTCGTCGTGCCAGCGAAAGGCGGAAATATCGATGTCGCGCTTCCGTGACTTGTCGCGTGCCGAGACGGCGACCACCTCGATCGGCCGTCCGGCGCGGCGCGCCAGAACCTCCCCCTGCTCGCTGAGAAGCTGCAAAAAACCGATACCGACGGTGCCGAGGCCGGCGATGCCGAGAGTGAGTGGCTGCGTCAAGACGCGAGCGCCCGCTTCTCCGCGAGCGCCAGAACCTCGTCCGGCATGCTCAACATGCGCTTGATGTTCTTGCAAGCCTGGCGGATGCGCTGTTCGTTTTCCACGAGCGCGATACGAACGTGGCCGTCGCCGTATTGGCCGAAACCCATGCCTGGCGATACGGCGACCTTGGCCTCGGTGAGGAGGAGCTTCGCGAATTCGAGCGAGCCGAGATGCTGAAACGGCTTTGGGATCGGCGCCCAGGCGAACATCGAGGCGGTCGGGCTCGGCACGTCCCAACCGGCGTGGTTCAGGCCGCGAATCAACACGTCGCGGCGAGAGCGATAGGTGCGCCGCATTTCCTCGACGCAATCTTGCGGCCCGTTCAAGGCCGCGGAGGCGGCGACCTGGATCGGCGTGAAGGCGCCGTAATCAAGATAGGATTTGATCCGCGTCAGGGCATGGATCAGGCGGCGGTTGCCGGCCGCGAAGCCGATGCGCCAACCTGGCATGGCGTAGGTCTTGCTCATGCTGGAAAATTCCACCGCGACGTCCTTGGCGCCAGGAATCTGGAGGATCGAGGGCGGTGGCTTGTCGTCGAAATAGATCTCCGCATAGGCAATATCGGACAGGACGTAGAGCCCGCGGGCGCGCGCGAATTCCACCAGTCTGCCGTAGAAGTCGAGATCGACCGTCATCGCCGTCGGATTGGCGGGAAAGTTCACCACGATCGCAACCGGCGGCGGCGCGAGATGGCTCACCGCGCGCTCGAGGCCGGCCATGAAATCGATACCGGGGCCGATCTGCACGTCGCGCACCGTCGCCCCCGCGATGATGAATCCGTAAGGATGGATGGGGTAACTCGGATTTGGCACCACGATGGTATCGCCCGGCGTCGTAATCGCCATGGCGAGATTGGCGAGGCCTTCTTTCGATCCGAGTGTCGCGATCACTTCGGTCTCGGGGTCGAGGTCGACGCCGAAGCGGCGACCGTAGTAGCGGGCCAGCGCCCGCCTCAGCCCGGGTATGCCGCGCGACGTGGAATAACGATGCGCGCGCGGGTTCTGCGCCGCCTCGACCAGCTTGTCCACGATGTGGTGCGGCGTCGCCATGTCGGGATTGCCCATACCGAAATCGATAATGTCCTCGCCGGCGGCGCGGGCGCGCGCCTTCATGCGGTTGACTTCTTCGAAGACGTATGGCGGCAGCCGCTTGATGCGGTGGAATTCCTGGTCCATCGGGATCGGCCCCAAATGGTTCACGTGACACGGTGCATGGCGCCCGGCTCGCTGAACGCCACGTTCCTGCTGTGTAGCCGAAATGGCGCTAATTTTCGAGAAAGATTTCGACGCGGGGCCGCGTATCGGTGTTGGTCGAGGGCACGCCGAATCTCTCGGAATTGTCACTTGCAGCGACGATCTTGATGTTTCCTGGCGCCGCCCCGGCCCGGATCAGGGCCTCGCGAACGGCTTCGGCGCGGCGGAAGGAGATGTTGAAATTGGCAAGCTTCCGTTCAGCCGGCGACAAATTTCCGGCCGCGGGCGAGGCATAGCCGACCACCCGGATGACCGCGCCTGCGGAGCGGCTCGCCGCGGCAATCTGGCGAAGCGTGGCGCGGTCCTTGGCGGCGATCTCGGCCGAGCCGTTGGCAAAAATGAGCGTCGCGACATGGTGGATGCCGGCTTCAGCGAAGGACGGCGCGCCTGTTGGCTGTGCCGCGTGCGCGGCGGTCTTCGACGCCGGGGCAGGAACGCGGTTCGCGCCCGAGGCTTGCAGCGCAGCCATGTACGTATCGATAATGTTCGGCGAGGCCGCCGGCGGGCTGGTTCCAGACTGGCCGGTAGGAGGCGCAGCTTGAGAGGTGGCGGGCGGCTGCGGTGGCGTCGGCAAGGCAGGTGCCGCAGCCTGCGCCGCGGGTTGCGCCATGGCTTGAGCAGGCGGACTTTGTTGCCGGGCAACCGCCGATGAGGGGGGGACATTTGTTTGCGGCGGCGGTTGCGGCGCCGCCTGGTTCTGCTGCCCCCCTTGTGGCGGCGCTGCCGGGGTGGCCTCTGCCATCGTTTCGGGTGGCGCGGCCGTCGTCTTCGGCGGCGTTGTCACGATACTGCCGGGCGGCACCGGCTCGGGCGGGATCGGGCTCGCGGGAGCGCCGGAGGGCGGATTGGGCGGCGTGCCGGTCAAGGTCTCGGCCGTGTATTGCGCTTGGGCACGATCCGCGGCAAGCCCCTGCTCCATTTTTGCTTGCGCGGCGGCTGATGGCGCCGTGGGCCGCGGCGGCACGGGACCGATATTCGGATAGCTCGGCTTGCCACCGGCTTCGCTGGCCGGCGGCACCACTGTCGCGGTCGGCGGCTTCGCGTTCTCGCCCATGGCGTCGCGATACCAAGCGCCGGGATTGGCCCAATCCGGTACCGAAGAGCAGCCACTGAGCACGAGCGCCGCGCCGACCGCGAAACTCACTGCGAGAAGCCGCCGTCGCCCTTGGCCCGCACCGCGTTCAGTTCTCACCACGTCGCCCGTTTACCAGCCGGTTCAAAAGACAATTTGCCCTTGTCTTGCCCCCTGTTGCCGTCCTCAATAGCGCAAGGTCCAACAGGCTACAAATTATATTTTGCCCATTTTATACTCGGGATGCCGGTGTCGGAGCGTTCTACATGGCGGATAAGGAAAACAGTGCGGAAGAACTTTCCCGTTTTGCCGAGGCGATGGTCGAAGTCGGCGTGCAAGGTCAGCGCATGATGGCGGAGTTTTTTGCACGCCATGCCGAGCGCGTGGCGGCCGAAGGCGTCGACCCGCTTGACCTCACCGGAGCCTTCAGCAAGTTCGCCGCGCGCGTGATGAGTGAGCCTGAGCGGTTCGTCGCGGCTGAGTTCGCACTCTTCGATCAACAGATTGCGCTCTGGCGCTATGCCTTCGAGCGCTTCACCGGCAAGACCGCACCGCCCGTGGCTGCCCCAGCCTCCGGCGACCGGCGCTTTCGCGATCCAGCCTGGCAAGAGCTGGTTGCCTTCGATTTCATCAAACAGTCGTATCTCCTGGCCGCGAAATGGCTGATGGATGTGGTGCGCGAGACCGACGGCCTCGATGATCAGACGGCGAAAAAGGTCGACTTCTACACCCGTCAGTTCGTCGATGCTGTGTCGCCGGCCAATTTTCTCCTCACCAATCCCGAGGCGCTGCGTGCCACGATGGAAAGCGGTGGCCGGAATCTTCTGCAAGGTCTTCGTCATATCATCCAAGATCTCGAACAGGGCGGCGGCGAACTCAAGATACGGATGACCGACGATAACGCCTTCCGGGTCGGGGACAACCTTGCCACCACGCCGGGCGCCGTGGTGTTCCAGAACCGGCTCATGCAGCTCATTCAATATGAGCCGACCACGGATGAAGTGCACAAGCGGCCGCTCGTCATCGTGCCGCCCTGGATCAACAAATATTACATCCTCGACCTCAAGCCCGAGAACTCGCTGATCCGCTGGGCGGTGGGGCAAGGCTACACGGTCTTCGTCATCTCCTGGGTGAATCCCGACGAGAGCCACGCCGAAACCACCTTCGGCGATTACATGCACGAGGGCATCCTCGCCGCGCTCGATGCCGTCGAGCAGGCGGTCGGCGAGAAGGAGGTGATGGCTCTCGGCTATTGCATCGGCGGCACCCTGCTCGCGACGACGCTGGCCTATATGGCGGCTGTCGATGATCAACGCATCAAAGCTGCGACGTTTCTCGCCTCCCAGGTCGATTTCAGCGATGCGGGCGAGCTTCAGATCATGATCGACGATGCCTCGCTTGATTACATCGAGGACTTGATGAGCAAGAAGGGCTATCTCGACGGAACTCAGATGGCCGCTACCTTCAACATGCTGCGCGCCAACGATCTGATCTGGTCGTTTGTCGTCAACAACTACCTTCTCGGCAAGGAACCGCCACCCTTCGACCTGCTCTATTGGAACTCGGACGCGACGCGCATGCCGGCCGAAATGCACCGGTTTTATCTGCGCGCCATGTATAAGCAGAATCGTCTCGTCGAGCCGGGCGGCATCACGTTGTCGAACGTGCCGATCGATCTTCGCCGTACCGCCGTGCCGTGCTACATCCAGGCGGCGAAAGAGGACCATATCGCACCGGCGCGCTCGGTTTACAAATTCGTCCACCTGCTTGACGGACCAGTTCGTTTCGTGCTCGCGGGTTCGGGTCATGTAGCCGGCGCGATCAATCCGCCGGCGCAAAAGAAGTATCAGCATTGGGTGAGCGCGGCCGGCGCGTTTCCGCCCACTGTCGATGAATGGCTCGACGCCGCGAAAGAAGTGCCGGGTTCCTGGTGGCCGGATTGGGAACGCTGGTTGGCGCGCCGCGCCGGGCCCATGGTGGCGGCGCGGAAACCTGGCGCCGGCGCTCTGCCCGCGATCGAGCCCGCGCCCGGCAGCTACGTCAAGGTCCGGGTGGCCTGAATTCCACGCGAAGCCGCAGGTTCACGTCGCGCTGCTGTTGCGATATTCTGCCGCGAGTTCGACATAGTGATCGGCGATATAGTGCATCTGCGCGATGTCCTCCGGCGACAGCTTGCGCACGAAGCGAGCCGGCCGGCCAGCCCAAAGCTCGCCAGAGGGCACGCGCTTTCCGGGCGCCAAAAGCGATCCCCCCGCCAACATGCCATCGGTTTCGATGACGGCGCCATCCATTACCACCGCACCCATGCCGACGAAGGCGCTGTCCTCCAGGGTGCAGCCGTGGATCAGCGCCATATGTCCGATGGTGACGCCGGCACCTATATGAGTCGGATGCGTACCGGTGCTGACGTGGATCACGGTGCCGTCCTGAATGTTGGTGCGGGCGCCGATCCGGATGTAATTCACGTCGCCCCGCACCACGCAATGAAACCAGAGGTTGGCTTCCGGTCCCATATGGACGTCGCCGATGACCACCGCGGTCGCGGCAATGAATACTCCCGGCGCGATCGTCGGCAGGATGTTACGAAAAGGCAATATGCGGCCTTGGAAGGGGCTCATGATATCCGCTCCTCGCATGGGGGCGAAGACGCCGCGGCTTGAGCCGCGCCGCTTTTAAGGGAACAGAGGCGCCTGCTCGAGCGCTATGGTTTCGGGCAGGCCCAGGACCAGATTCATGTTCTGCACCGCCTGGCCCGATGCGCCCTTCACCATGTTGTCGATCGCCGAGATGACGATCGCTCGGCCCTTGATGCGGTCGGCAAAGACCCCGATCAGACAATAATTCGAGCCTCGCACGTGCCGCGTCGCCGGCGCCACGCCTTCCGGCAGCACGCGGACGAAGGGCTCGTCGGCATAGTGCCGGCTGAGCGTGGCCCGAAGATCATGCGGTTTTGCGTCGCCCTTCAGGCGCACGTAGATGCTGGCCAGGATGCCGCGGTTCATGGGCGCGAGATGAGGCGTGAAATTGACCCTGATCGCGCGCCCCGCAGTGCGGCAGAGCATCTGCTCGATTTCCGGTCCGTGTCGGTGACGCGCGATGGCATAGGCCTCGAAGCCTTCCGCGACTTCGCAAAATAGGCTGGTTTCCTTTAATCCGCGCCCGGCGCCGCTTACCCCCGACTTGGCGTCGATGATGACGTCATCGGCTTCGATTTGTTCAGCGGCAATAAGCGGTACAAGCGGCAACAAGGCAGCGGTCGGATAACAGCCCGGGTTGGCGATGAGGCGTGCCGGCCGGATTGCCTCACGGGCGATTTCAGTCAGGCCATAAACCGCGTCCTTCTGAATCTCGGGTGCTTGATGGGCATGGCCATACCATTCGGCATAGGTTGCCGTATCCGCGAGACGAAAATCGGCCGAGAGATCGATCACCTTGAGGTGCTTCGGCAGGCTGGCGACGATAGTCTGCGTGGTGCCGTGAGGCAGCGCGCAAAAGGCGACGTCGATGCCGGGCCAGACAATGTCCTCGATCGCCTTCAGTGCCGGCAGGCCAAGCCCGCCAAGATGCGGGAATACAGCCTCGATCGGCTGGCCGGCGCGACGATCGGCGCTCAAGGCCGAGATCTCGGTCTCCGGATGACGCACGAGCAGACGGAGAAGCTCGGCGCCGGTGTAGCCGCTCGCGCCCAGAATCGCCACTTTGATCTTGTTCCGTACGGCCATGGCTGGTTCCGTCGATGCCTTGATGCACGTTCAAGCACGCTCTTATACCGAAAATGATGGGGCGAAAAGAGAGGCTTTCCTCAAGCGGCCATGCGGCAGGTGCAGGGCACGCGCTGTGGCAAGGCTCTGGAACCAATCTAAACATCTGGTATCGCGGCCGGCGCGGTGGTAGCTTCGCCATCCCACGCCCTATATCACCCGGCGACGCGGACCATTTTTCCTTTTTCGCGTCGCGACCGAGCCTTAAGGAGGAGCCATGACGATCAAAGTAGGCGACAAGATGCCCGAAGGCACACTGATGACCATGACCGAGAGCGGCCCGCAGAAGATTGCGGCGGCGGATTATTTCAAAGGCAAGAAGGTGGCACTTTTCGCCCTTCCCGGGGCCTTCACTCCGACCTGCTCGGCCAAGCATCTGCCGGGATTCGTGCAGCACGCGGAAGAACTGCAAAAGAAAGGCGTCGACAAGATCGCCTGTCTCTCGGTCAACGATGCCTTCGTCATGGGCGCCTGGGGCCAGGCGCAGCAGGTTGACGGCAAGGTCGATATGCTGGCGGATGGCTCGGCCGCCTATACGCGCCTGCTTGGTCTCACCATGGACGCCTCGAAGTTCGGTATGGGCGAGCGCTCGCAGCGCTATTCGATGCTGGTCGAAGACGGCGTGGTCAAGGTGCTGAACGTGGAAAAACCCGGCGCCTTCGAGGTCTCAAGCGCCGAGGCGCTGCTGCGTCAGCTTTAGGGCTACGAGAACGGACAGATTGGCCCGATCAGGCGATGCCGTCTGATCGGGCGGGGCTTACCGCCGTGCCGCTTCGAGTCCGGCACGGGCAAGGGCATCAGCACGCTCGTTCTCGGGGTGACCGGCATGGCCCCGCACCCAGAAGAATTCCACGTCGTGGCGGGCGAGCGCCCCGTCCAGCCCCTGCCAGAGATCGATGTTCTTTACCGGTTTTCGGTCAGCGGTCTTCCAGCCGCGCTTCTTCCAATCGTGGATCCATTGCGTGATGCCGTGCTTCAGGTACTGGCTGTCCGTATAGAGGCGGACACGGCAGGGCCGCTTCAGGACCTTGAGCGCCTCGATCGCCGCCGTGAGTTCCATGCGGTTGTTCGTGGTCTCGGGTTCGCCGCCCGAAAGCTCCTTCTCGTGGCCGCCCCAGCGCACCAGCGCACCCCAGCCACCTGGCCCCGGATTGCCGGCGCAAGCGCCATCGGTGTAGATTTCCACGGCTCTGTCGTCAGTCATTCCCGTTCCGGACCCACGACCTTCGTTGTCAATCCAGTCCATACGCGCCCGGCACCGCTGCGCGATGGAAGTTCAATTTGCGGAGATATTCGAGCGGGTCCTTCGGTTTGACCAGAGCGCCCGGGACCTGGTTCAGCCAGTCGTAAAGCCTCGTGAGGAGAAAGCGCAACGCTGCGCCGCGGGCGAGAACGGGTAGAAACCGCACCTCCTCGGCGCTCAAGGGACGCACTTTACCATAGCTTTGCAGCAATGCCCGCGCCTTGGTGACGTTGAAGGCGCCATCGTTCTCAAAGCACCACGCATTGAGGCAGATCGCCACGTCGTAGGCGAGGAAGTCGTCGCAGGCGAAATAGAAGTCGATCAGACCGCTGAAGTTGTTGCCGACGAAGAAGACGTTGTCGGGGAAAAGATCGGCATGGATGATGCCGCTCGCGAGATTGCTGGGCCAAGCTTGCTTCAAGGCCGCAAGCTCGGCCGCGAGGTCCGGACCGAGATCAGGCTTCACCGTATGCGCCTTGGCGAGGCAGGCATTGAGCAGGCGCTCCCAGCCGCCAAGCGCAAGGTCGTTGGCGCGGGTCATAGCGAAATCGGCACCGGCGAGGTGCATCTCGGCCAAGGCACGACCGACCTGGGCGCAATGTTCAGCCTGTGGCCGGCGGATCCAGACGCCATTCAGAAAACAGACGATCGCGGCCGGTCGCCCCGCTAGCCGACGCAAGGCGCGCCCGTCCAGGCCATGCACCGGCGTCGGGCAGGGGATGTGACGCGAAGCGAGGTGGTCCATGAGACCGAGGAAAAACGGCAAGTCAGCCTCGCGCACGCGCTTTTCATAAAGCGTCAAGATGAAGCTGCCACGCTCGGTCTGGAGAAGATAGTTGGAATTCTCCACGCCCTCGGCGATGCCTTTGCAGGAAAGCACGCGACCGATGTCGTACTGAGCGACGAATGCGGCGAGTTCGTCGTCGCCGATCTCAGTATAGACGGCCATGGCTTCTCCTGCGGGATAATGCGATCAGGTGCGGAGGATTTGCGGCAGGTTGAAACGGACGTCCTCGATCGTCGACACGACATCTTCGATGGCGAGGCGGAAACGGGCGCGGAAGGCGGCGATGATCTCCTGGACAAGAATCTCAGGTGCCGAGGCGCCGGCGGTGATACCGACCACCGTGGCGCCATCAAGCCAGCGCCAGTTGATTTCCATCGCGCTCGGCACCAGGAAAGCCCGTGAACAGCCCGCTTTTTTCGCCACTTCGACCAGCCGGCAGGAATTCGACGAATTGGGCGAGCCGACAACCATGACCACGTCGGACCGGCTGGCGATCGCCTTGACCGCATCCTGCCGGTTGGTGGTGGCGTAGCAGATATCGTTCTTCTGCGGGCCGCGAATTTTTGGAAATCGCGCCTTCAGTGCGGTGACGATTTCGGCGGTGTCGTCGCCGGCAAGCGTCGTCTGCGTGACGTAGGCAAGCTTGCCGGCGTCCCGGACGACGAGTGCTGCTACATCCTCGACATTTTGCACGAGAAGCACGGCGCCGTCCGGCAGCTGCCCCATGGTGCCTGCCACTTCAGGATGGCCGGCATGGCCGATAAGCACGACCTGGAATCCGTGCTGGTGGTTCTGAGCCACCTCGTGATGCACTTTCGAGACCAAAGGGCAAGTGGCATCGAGGGCGACGAGATGACGACGCGCGGCTTCGATCGGGACCGATTTCGGCACTCCGTGCGCCGAGAACACGACGCGCGCACCGGCAGGCACCTCGTCGAGTTTATCGACGAAGATCGCGCCCTTTTCGGCCAGCGAGCCGACGACGAAGGAATTGTGCACGATCTCGTGGCGAACATAGATTGGCGGACCGAATTTTTCGAGCGCGGTTTCCACGATCTCGATCGCGCGCACCACGCCAGCGCAGAAACCGCGTGGAAAGGTCAGGAGCAGAGTGAGCCCCGGCTTGGTCGTTGATATGGTCATGGGCGCCTCGCGTACTCTTTTTCCGTGCGAGAACGCGACCGGTGCCGAGCTTGTGATTTCGCCATCGCTTCCGTAATATCGCGGCCCAGGTTCGATGCCGAACCGAAATCAAAAGGCGCCCTCTCCACAGCGCTCGGTGAGGTCGTCCGTATCAAGTTGGCCGTCCCAAACTAGTACAACCCGAGGCCGGTTGTACAGGTGTTGCACGGGGCGAGGAGGAGCGAGTGATGGCCGAACCGGTGGCCGCCCAAAAGGCGCCTTATGCCGTCGAAGTCGAGAGCGGCAAGACCTATTTTTGGTGTGCCTGCGGGCGTAGCCGGAAGCAGCCGTTCTGCGACGGTTCCCATACTGCTGTCGGCATGGCGCCCGTCAAATTTCAGGCCGACGCGACCAAGAAGGTCTATTTGTGCGGCTGTAAGTCTTCGGCTTCAAAGCCGTTTTGCGACGGCACGCACGCGCGCCTTTGAACCTCGACATGCTTCGGTGCTTTAGCCGCTGCGCGGGCGGCGTCCTCGCGCTTCTTGCTCTCGCGGGGTGCAGCTCGTCCCCGACGTCACCGGTCGCCTGTCCGAGCGTCGGTCTCCTCGGCGATACAGCGCGAATCTCACGGTTCGTGCCTGGCGGCGATAGCATCCGCGACCTTGAAGTCGAGGGCATGGTTAGCGGCGTCAAGAGCACCTGCCGTTTCGATTCGGCGCAGCGGCGGATGCGGATGGCGGTGACGATCCGGATCACCGGACGTGAAGGGCCGGCCTTTGCAGGCGGTAGCGTCACGCTTCCTTTCTTCGTCGCAGTGGTTAGGCGTGGCGAGATCATTCTCGCGAAGCGGGTGTTTCAGAGCCGCTTGACCTTTGCCGCACAACCGCTTGTCAGCACGACCGAAAACATGGCAACGGAAGTCTCGCTCGCCCCGGGCACAACGTGGGCGGACTACGAGGTCGTGGTTGGGTTTCAGTTGACCCCAGCCGAGCTCAAATACAATCAACGCCATCCACTGACGCAATAAACGCTCCCTTCCCGGGATCCGTGCGGCCTTTTCATGTGAAACGCATCTCGGGGCATGTCGCACCGCCGCTGAGCCCTGATTGACAGGTCACCCAGCCTAGCTATCATCAACCCTTGGCCGGTACGGATAAGGCCGACCCAGATGATCCCTGCGGGAGAGACTGGCGGGAAGAGACCGTCGGCGCCGAAGGAGCAACCGCCCCGGAAACTCTCAGGCCCCAGGACCGCAGGAGGATGGAGCTCTGGAAGGCAGGCGGCCACAAGGTCGCTTCACCGAAGGGGTAAGTCGGCGCGGCGGCGTTCGCGGCGGGTGACGAAATCTCTCAGGTTTACCGACAGAGGGGGCGCCGACGGTTCGTTTTTTGGGCCGCGCGACGTCCTTGCTCTGGAGGACCCGGTGGGCAAGCCCGATTCGACAGAATTGCACCGAACGCCGCTTCATGCGCTTCATAAGGCGCTTGGCGGCAAGCTCGTGCCCTTTGCGGGCTATGAAATGCCCGTATGTTACAATGCCGGCATTCTCGCCGAACATCGCCATACCCGATCGCAGGCGAGCCTGTTCGATGTTTCCCACATGGGCCAGATCCGGCTTTTCGGCCCGGGCGCCGATACCGCGCTTGAGCGCCTCGTGCCGGGGGAAATCCGGGCGCTGAAGCCGGGTCGCATGCGCTACACCCTCTTTACCAACGAATCGGGCGGCGTGCTCGACGATCTCATGGTGCTGCGCCGCGCTGACGATCTCTTCCTTATCGTCAATGCCGCCTGCAAGGAGCAGGATTTTGCCCATCTGCGACGCCATCTCGGTAGTGGCGTGACCGCCGAATTCCTCGGCGATTGCGCGTTGCTCGCCTTGCAGGGACCCGCCGCGGCAAGGGTGCTGGCGCGTCATGCCGCGGGCGTCGAGGCCCTCCGTTTTCTCAGCGGCACCGCGACGACGATAGCCGGCATCGACATGCTGATTACCCGCTCCGGCTATACCGGCGAAGACGGCTTCGAGATCTCGCTCGCGGCCGATAGGGCCGAGGAGCTGGCCAGGGCTCTTCTTAACGAGCCGGAGGTGGAACTGGCGGGTCTTGGCGCCCGCGATTCCCTCCGCCTTGAGGCCGGGCTTTGCCTCTACGGTCGCGATCTCGATCCCGAGACCACCCCGGTGGAGGCGGGTCTCGCGTGGGTATTGGGCAAGCGGCGGCTCGCCGAAGGCGGATTTCCCGGTGCCAACGCGATACGCCGTCAGCTTGCCGAAGGGCCGGGCCGCTGCCGCGTCGGTCTTTTGCCGGATGGGCGCGCGCCGGTGCGAGACGGAAGCGCGATCGAGGATCAGGCGGGCGGCGCCCTCGGCCGGGTGACAAGCGGCGGCTTCAGCCCAACCCTGGGCCGGCCGATCGCGATGGGCTATGTCGGCGCGACGCAAGCCGCGGCGGGAACGCCCGTGCAATTTCTGGTGCGCGAAAAACACCTGCCCGGGCGGGTGGCCGCGCTTCCTTTCGTGCCGCATCGCTACGCCAAGGCCTGAAGACCAATCGCAAGGAGTGCCGCATGAGTGATCTTCGCTTCACTAAAGACCACGAATGGCTCCGCGTCGAGGGTGACGTCGGCGTTATCGGGATCAGCGATTATGCGCAGGAGAAGCTCGGTGACATCGTCTATGTCGACCTGCCCGAGATCGGCAAGAAAATCGCCAAGGGTGCCGAGGTCGCGGTAGTCGAATCCGTGAAGGCCGCGTCCGAGGTCTATGCGCCTGTCTCCGGCGAGGTAATCGCGATCAACGACACGCTTGGCGACAACCCTGCCGAGGTCAATGCCGATGCCATGGGCAACGGCTGGTTCTGCAAAATTCGCCTGAATGATCCGGCCGAGCTCGGCGAACTCATGGACGAGGCGGCCTACCGCAGCTATGTCGAAGGGCTTGAATGATGCGCTATCTACCGCTGAACGCCGCCGATCGCCGCGCCATGCTGGCGAAGATCGGCGTTGCCGGAATCGACGATCTCTTTGGCGATGTACCCGAAGTGGCCCGGCTCGGGGCCCGGCTCGATCTGCCGCCGCCCGCTGGAGAGATCGAAGTCGAGCGCGAGATCGCGCAGCTCGCGGCGAGAAACCTCGGCACCAGCCGCGTGCCAAGCTTTCTCGGTGCCGGCGCCTATCGGCATCATGTTCCGGCCGCGGTTGATCACCTGATCCAACGTTCGGAGTTCCTCACTTCTTACACGCCCTATCAGCCGGAAATTTCGCAAGGCACGCTGCAGGCGCTGTTCGAGTTCCAGACTCAGGTTGCGCTCATCACCGGTATGGATGTCGCCAACGCTTCACTTTATGACGGTGCCACCGCAACCGCCGAGGCGGTGCTGATGGCAATGCGCCTCACGCACCGTCACCGCGTCGTTCTTTCCGGCGCGTTGCACCCCCATTATCGCGCCGTCACCCGCACGATGGCGGAACTTGCAGGCGCCACGTTGATCCTGGGTGCCGCCAAGCCAGCCGGTGATGAAGATCTGATTGCCTTGGTCGATGGCGGCACTGCGGCAGTTGTGGTGCAGACGCCGGATCTTTTCGGTCAGCTCCGCGATCTCAAGCCGCTCGCGACAGCGTGCCATGAAAAGGGCACGCTTCTCGTTGCAGTCGTGACCGAGGTGGTTTCGCTCGGCGCCGTCATGCCGCCCGGAGCCATGGGCGCTGATATCGTTGCCGCCGAAGGCCAATCGGTTGGCGTGCCGCTATCTTTCGGTGGGCCTTACCTCGGCCTGCTTGCGACGCGGGAAAAATTCGTACGTCAGATGCCGGGACGGCTCTGCGGTGAAACGCTCGACAGGGACGGCCGACGTGGCTTTGTGCTCACGCTTTCCGCGCGCGAGCAACATATCCGGCGGGAAAAGGCGACCTCCAATATCTGCACCAATTCAGGTCTTTGCGCCCTCGCTTTCTGCATCCATCTGACGCTTCTCGGCGAGGATGGCTTCACCAGACTCGCGCGCCTCAATCACGCCAAGGCGGTGCAGGTGGCACAAAAACTCGAGGCGCTTCCCGGCATCAGGCTGTTGAACCGCAGTTTCTTTAACGAATTCACGCTCGAACTTCCCGTACCGGCGGCAGCCGTGGTTGAGCGGTTGGCGGGCGAGGGGATTCTCGCGGGCGTGCCTCTGTCGCGGCTCGAGCCGAACGACGCAAACCTCGTCTCGCTCCTCCTCGTCGCCGTGACCGAGCTAACGACCGAGGACGAGGTCGCGGCGCTTGCCGCCGCCCTTAATCGTGTCTGTTCAGGGAAGGCGTGAGCGACGATGATGAACCGTGAAGCCCGCCCGACAGCTGCCGATCCGAAGGCGCCGGCGTCGCCCTTTGCCGCTTCGGGCGCCGGCGTGCCGCCCACGTATACCGGCAACCGGGGCCTCGACATTGAGGAACCTCTGTCCTTCGAACAGGGCCGGAACGGCGTTTCCGGTGTCGATCTTGAGGATCCGCCGGAGGTCGCGCATCGGCTCGGCGGGTTGGCCAGACGCGGCCCGATCGGCCTTCCTGGGCTCAGCGAGCCCGAGGTCATCCGCCATTTCGTTCGCATCGGCCGGCGCAACTATGCCATCGACCTCGGTCCTTATCCGCTTGGTTCGTGCACCATGAAGCATAATCCGCGCCTCAACGAGAAGCTGGCACGGCTTCCGGGCATTGCCGATCTGCATCCCCTGCAGCCGATATCCACCGTCCAGGGCGCGCTCGCGCTGATGGCCGAGCTCGGCCGGTGGCTGATGACGCTCACCAACATGCCGGCTGTGGCGCTCTCGCCTGCCGCCGGCGCCCATGGAGAGCTTTGCGGGCTGATCTGCATCCGTACCGCTCTGGTCGCTCGCGGCGATGCTAGAAAGCGCGTCCTGGTGCCGGAATCGGCGCATGGCACCAACCCGGCGACGGCGGCGCTTTGCGGCTATGCCGTCGATCACGTCCCGGCTGACGCCTCCGGCCGCATCGATATTCAGGCGTTGAAGAAGAAGCTTGGGCCTGATGTCGCGGCGCTGATGCTGACCAACCCGAACACCTGCGGCCTTTTTGAGCGTGACATTATCGCGGCCGCGGAAGCGGTGCATGCGGCTGGCGCGTTGTTCTACTGCGACGGCGCCAATTTCAACGCCCTGCTCGGCCGCGTCCGCCCCGGCGACCTCGGCATTGACGCCATGCACATCAACCTGCACAAGACCTTCTCGACGCCGCACGGCGGCGGCGGACCGGGCGCCGGTCCGGTGGTTCTATCGGCGGCCCTCGCCCCTTTCGCGCCGGTGCCCTATGTGGTGCGGGACGCGGAAGGCTTTCGCCTGGTGGAGGACACCGAGGCCGCCGCCGGCCGGCCGGCCGGCCGGCTCAAGGCCTTCCACGGTCAGATGGGCATGTTCGTCCGCGCTCTCGCCTATATGCGAAGCCATGGCGCCGAGGGGCTCCGTCAGGTGGCGGAAGATGCGGTGCTCTCGGCGAATTACATTCTCGCCTCGGTTGCCGATATCATGCCTCCGGCTTTCCCCGGTCTCTGCATGCACGAGGCGCTGTTCGACGACGGCTTTCTGAAGGATACCGGCGTGACCACGCTCGATTTCGCCAAAGCCTTGCTCGACGAAGGCTATCACCCAATGACCATGTACTTTCCCCTGATCGTCCACGGGGCTCTTCTGATCGAGCCGACCGAGAGCGAGTCGAAGGACTCGCTTGACCGCTTCGCGGCGACCCTGCGGTTCCTGGCGGAAAGGGCCAAGGCGGGTGAGGTCGAGCGTTTCCTCGAAGCGCCGTGCCTGACGCCGCGTCGACGGCTCGATGAGACCCGCGCCGCACGCAAGCCCGTTCTGCGTTTTCGGCCGCAAGGACACTCGGAAGCTGCGGCGTAGGCGGCTTCCGCTGCTGGTTTGGCCCCTATCTTCTGGCCGGAAGGTGGATCCGCTCTCGCCGTTGGCGGTCATTCCTTTGTGCCGGTCTTGAAGCCGGTCGTCCGCGATCCAATCTTTCCGGAGGAGCGGTGATAAGGCCAGACCGACGCAGCTTTTTTTGTGGATTGCAACTGCGAAGGGCAGACCTTCATCGTCGGCAGTGAGGAGCAACGCGATGAAGGAACGACACGCGAATCAGCAGACCAGGAATCACGCGACGCCTCAGCCATGGCTTCCGCCAGCCGCAGGCGAGCCGACGGGCGACGTAAAGGCGGGTGGTTATCCGCCGCTTCCCGACGATGCCCTGATCATCATTCCGGTTCGCAATGTGGTGCTGTTTCCCGGCATCGTACTGCCGCTCGTGGTTGGCCGCCCGGTGTCGATCGCGGCGGCGAAGGCGGCGAGTGAGAGCGACCGGCCGGTCGGCGTACTGTTGCAGCGCCAGCCTGACATGGCCGAACCCGCGGGTGACGATCTGCATACCGTCGGCACGGTGGCGAGCATCCTCCGTTATGTCGAGGCGCCGGATGGCACGCATCACGTGGTTTGCCAGGGCGAGCAACGTTTTCGCGTGGTCGAATTCCTTTCCGGCTACCCCTTCCTCGCGGCGCGGGTCGAACGGCTCGAGGAAAAGGACGAGGAGACCGGCGCCGAGATCGAGGCGCGGTTTATTCAGCTGCGGACTCAAGCGCTCGAAGTCCTGCAGCTTCTACCCAACGCGCCAACCGAGCTTGCGAACGCGGTCCAGGCGGTGACGAATCCCGGCACGCTCGCCGACATGGTGGCCGGGTTCATCGACATCAAGCCGAACGAAAAGCAGGAAATCCTTTATGCTTTGCGTCTTCGCGACCGGTTGGAAAAGATTCTCTGGTATCTCGCCTATCGTATCGAGGTGTTGCGTATCTCGCGCGACATCGGCCAGCAGGCGAAAGAAAGCATGGAATCCCGCCAACGCGAGCACGTTTTACGCGAACATCTTCGCACCATCCAGAAGGAGCTTGGCGAAGGGGAGGAGGGCAATGCCGAGATCGCCGAGATCGATAAGGCGATTACGAAGGCCGGTATGCCGGAGGAGGTCGAGGCCCACGCGCGTAAGGAATTGAAGCGTCTTGAGCGAATTCCCGAGGCTGCGGGGGAATACGCCATGGTGCGGACCTATCTTGATTGGCTGGTCGAGCTGCCGTGGGCAAACGAAAGTGCGACCCCGATCGACATCAAGGAGGCTCGGCGTACTCTGGACGAGGACCATTACGGTCTGGAAAAGGTCAAGCGTCGCATCCTCGAATATCTTGCCGTGCGCAAACTCAATCCGCACGGCAAGGGCACGATTCTCTGCTTTGTTGGACCGCCCGGCGTCGGCAAGACGTCGCTCGGTCAAAGCATCGCCCGTGCCACCGGCCGGAAGTTCGTCCGCGTCAGCCTCGGCGGTGTTCACGATGAGGCCGAAATCCGCGGCCATCGGCGCACATATATCGGCGCGCTACCGGGCAATGTCGTCCAGGCGATTCGCAAGGCGGGTGCTCGTGACTGCGTTCTCATGCTGGATGAGATCGACAAACTCGGCGCGGGGTTTCACGGCGACCCCTCGGCGGCGCTACTCGAGGTTCTTGATCCCGAGCAGAACGCAACTTTCCGCGACAATTACCTCGCGGTGCCCTTCGATCTCAGCCGTGTGATGTTCATCACTACGGCGAACATGCTCGACACGATTCCCGGTCCGCTGCGCGATCGCATGGAAGTCATCGAGATTCCGGGTTATACGGAAAGCGAAAAGCTCCAGATCGCGCGGCGTTATTTGGTTCGCCGGCAACTTGCCGAGAATGGCCTCACGGCCGAGCAATGCGAAATCGCTGACGATGCGTTGCAGGCGATCATCCGCGATTATACGCGGGAATCAGGGTGCCGGAGTCTCGAACGCGAAATCGGCGCCGTGTTCCGCCATGTCGCCATGCAGGTGGCGGAAGGGGAGGTGAGTTCGGCCTATATCACCGCCGCGCTGCTGCCTGAAATCCTCGGGCCGCGCAAGTTCGAGAGCGAGATCGCGATGCGCACCAGCGTGCCAGGCGTCGCCACCGGTCTTGCCTGGACGCCCGTCGGCGGCGACATTCTATTCGTCGAGGCGACGCGCATGCCGGGCTCGGGTCACCTCATCCTGACCGGCCATCTGGGGGAAGTGATGAAGGAAAGCGCGCAAGCGGCCTTGAGTTTGGTGAAGACCAAGGCAGCGAGTCTCGGCCTTGCCGAGGATATCTTTGCGAAAAGCGACATCCATATTCACGTTCCCGCCGGCGCCATTCCGAAGGATGGGCCCTCGGCCGGTGTCGCCATCTATTCGGCTCTACTCTCGCTTCTGACCGAGCGCACGGTGCGGAGCGACACGGCCATGACCGGCGAGATCAGCCTGCGCGGGCTGGTGCTGCCTGTCGGCGGCATCAAGGAGAAGGTGGTGGCCGCGGTACGCGCCGGAATCAAAACCGTCGTGCTGCCGGCGAGGAACCGGAAGGATTTGGAAGAGGTTCCGGAAGACGCCAAGAAGCGGGCGCGTTTCGTTTTTGTCGATGACGTAGACGAGGCGGCGAAGGCGGTGCTCGATGTGGGCGAGCGCGGCAAGGTGTCAGTCGCGGCTTCAATCGAGAGCGCTGAAATTCGTTAGCGCGATGCCGAGGTCGCCGAGCCTGGCGCGTACCTTCGGGCTTAGAAGCATCGCGAACTCGGCACCAGGCTGATACCCCGGAATGCGGCTGAGACTTGCTGGCGTCTCGATCGCGGGATGGACGTAAATCTCGTTCACGCCATCCGGCAGAAGCGGCAACAGGCGAAGGAGGCGTTCCTCGGTAACGGCGCCGGTCCAGGCAAGGCCAAAGAGCCGATCGTTCATCCGAAGCTCGGCCTGCAGTAACTGGCGGTACAACCGCCTGCTCCAGAGCGCCAGCGTTTTGGCACCAAGCCCGATGGCTGGCTTTATTTCCGCCGCCGCGATGATGGCCTGAGGTTCGTAAGGAAGCCGCACAGCCCTCAGGCCGAATTTTCTGCCGATCTCGATGATCAGCTGCGCGACCGTCGGATGCAGGTGCATGTGCTTATGGGCATTGACGTGGTCGAGCGGGAGCCCGGTCGCTTGGAAAGCCTCGAACTGAGCCTCGATCTCGCGCGCGACCTCGCGGCGCGCCGCAGGCGAGAAGAAAAAGTGGAATCCGGCCCTCACTTGGCGATTTGGAAATGTTCCCGCGGGATCAACAAGGTGCGGAATGTTGGCCGGTGGCAGCACCGCCTTGCCTTCCACCAGCACAAGATGAAGCCCAACCCGAAGGCCGCGCAAACGACGGGCACGGATCACGGCATCCGCCGCCGCCGGCGCCGCCACCATCAAGCTCGCGGTGGTGAGAATGCCCTCGCGATTGGCCGCTTCGACCGCCTCGTTCACCTCACGGGAAGCACCGAAATCATCGGCGGTGACGATCAATCGCTTCAGTGCGTCCTCGCACGCAAGAAGTGATAGAACTCAACGCCTTCGCGAAGCCGACGGGCCATCATATCCGGCTGGCGAATCATTTCCCCAACCAATTCGGCGATCTTGCCGGCACGGAAGTAGAACCGCTTGTAAAACGTTTCGACCGATTTGTAGATCACCGTATGCGGCAGATGAGGGTAGGAGAGCGGCGCGAGTTGCACGCCGTCATCGTCCACGAGTTCCGCATGGGCCTGGTCAAGCCACTGGTGCTCCACCGCTTGCCGATAGAGAAAAGTGCCGGGATAGGGCGCCGCGAGTGAAACCTGGATGGTATGAGGATTGATCTCCGTCGCGAACTTCACCGTTTCGCGGATGGTCTCCTGGGTTTCGCCGGGAAGGCCGAGAATGAACGTGCCGTGGATGGTGACGCCGAGATCGTGACAATCACGGGTGAAGCGGCGTGCCACGTCGACGCGAAGGCCCTTTTTGATGTTATTGAGAATCTTCTGGTTGCCGGACTCATAACCGACGAGCAGAAGGCGCAAGCCGTTGTCGCGCATGACCTTCAAGGTCTCGCGCGGCACATTGGCCTTGGCGTTGCAGGACCAGGTGACGCCAAGCTTGCCAAGTTCGCGTGCGATCGCTTCTGCGCGCGGCAGGTTGTCGGTGAAGGTATCGTCGTCGAAGAAAAATTCCTTGACCTCGGGCCAATAGTGCTTGGCAAGGCGGATTTCTTCGATGACATGCGCGGGGCTGCGCACGCGATAGCGGTGACCACCGACGGTCTGCGGCCAAAGGCAGAAGGTGCAGCGCGACTTACAGCCTCGGCCGGTATAGAAC
The DNA here is from genome assembly GCA_046705265.1 of Ferrovibrionaceae bacterium. GTDB lineage: Bacteria > Pseudomonadota > Alphaproteobacteria > Ferrovibrionales > Ferrovibrionaceae > JAJYTL01. The sequence continues at coordinate 1,984 of JBJKQL010000140.1, read as the reverse complement.
GAGACGTAGGGGTGTTTAAGGTAGCCGATGAAATAATCGTTGATCACCAGATCGCGCTTGTAGACCTCGGTCACGAAGGGCAGTTGGTCCATGTCCTCAAGCACCGCGCGATCCCGGTTGCTGACGATATTGCCGGCCGGATTGCGGTAGGTTATGCCGTCGATCTCGGCGAGCGGCCGTCCGTCAGCGACTTCCTTGATGGTGAAATCGAATTCATTGCGGGCAACCAGATCGACCGCCTTTGAGGCAGCAAGGCTGCTTTCCGGCTCGACCGCGACCTTCGCGCCGATGAACGCCACTTGAAGGCGCGGGTTCATGTCCTTCATCGCTTCCGCCACCTTGACGTCGGAGGAAAAGGACGGGCTCGATGTGTGAATTACGAGCAATTCGTAATCCTTGGCGAGCGGCAGGACGTCGCCGAGGCCAAGCTTACGTGGCGGTGCGTCGATCAGACGGCTTCCGGGCACCAGCGCCGCCGGCTGCGCAAGCCAGGTGGGATACCAGAACGAACGGATTTCCCGCTTCGCTTGATAACGGGAACCGGCGCCGCCGTCGAAGCCCTCGAATGACGGGGGGTGCAGGAACAAGGTTTTCTTGGCCATCAGCTGGAAGCCTCTTTGTCGGGAATAAGCCGGCCATGGCGATCGATATGGAAGCTTTTGCCACGCCAGGCAATCCGGTTGCCACAAAATGCCGCGACCGAGATCGCCGCCGATAATATCTCGCGAATTGGCAATAACCAAACTGACAGTGGTCGTTGTGCCAAAATCCGGTCTGCGCTTCGGACTAGAATCAGCCGGGCGAGAATGGCGAACCCGAAAACCGCCACACCAAACCAGCTCTCGGGCCTTAGCAGGAGCGCGACCAGCATCCCGATTAGGGCCAGCACGGTGGCTTGCGCGATTTGGCTTGCGGCATAGCCGAGTGGCGCGACTTGGCGCAACGTGCGTGCCCAGCGAAGTTCATGCCGCCAAAGAGCCTTAAGGTCGGGTTCATGGACCGACATCTCGATCAGATAAGGCGAAAGCGCGATGATCTGCCCATGCTCACGTACCGCGACGCCAAGTTCATAATCATCAGCGAGCACGTCGGCCAAGCGGTTGAAGCCGCCGAGTACTTCGAGATCACCGCGCCTAAACGCCATGGTGGCGCCGAAGCTTCCCTTGTCGAAGCCAAAAAGCCAGCCGGTCAGCGCCAGCGGCAGGAAGCCGTAGTTGATACCAGCGGCGCCAAGCCGCGAGGCAAGCCCGTCACCGGCCCGCGCGGAATAGAGGCAGGTGACGAGCCCGACCTGTCCGTCCCGAACCAGGGAGCCGGTGATGGCGTGGATATAGTCCGGTCCGACCCGGATGTCGCTGTCGGCGATGACAAGGATATCGTGCCGTGCTGCGGCCATCATATTGATCAGGTTCCCCACTTTGCGGTTCGTGCCATGCGGCCGGGGATCGACGACGAGCTTAAGGTCGGCTGCGGGCCGTTCCTGGATCAGCTGACGCACGATCGGGATGGCAGGATCATCCTGATCTTGCACGCCGAAAATGACCTGTTGTGCCGGATAAACCTGATCCACGAAGGATCGAAGATTGGCCGCGAGATCGGGCTCCGCGCCACAGAGCGGCTTCAAAATGGTCACCGGCGGCAGGGCCCAGCTTGTCGCGGCGGCTTTAGTCTTGCCGGCGGCGCGAAAGCGCACGAGCGCGACGCCGCCGATCAACTGACAGAGGGCACCGGCCAGGCCGGCAAGTGAAAAGAAATCGGCGACGATCCTGGCAAAAGACGCGATCATATTCCAATCACGGTCCCACTCGCGGTTCCAAGCCCTCGCAGCCAGAGCCGGGCTGTCGACCCCTTGCTCAGCGCCTGTTCAAGCGGAAGCGAAGAATGCGGGGCGGCCGAGGGCGTTGAGGGCGGTATTGACGATATGGGCGGCGTTGAGGCCGGCGGCGTCGTACATCTTGGCCGGCGCGTCCTGGTCGATGAACCG